>NZ_NRRV01000052.1 GCF_016583825.1 Thiohalocapsa halophila
TTCGGGCAGCAGGGGAAGCTCAACGGTGCCTGGCATGGCGGCTTGCAGTCTCGTATTTATTTATCGAGCAATGCCGCAATTATAGCTCAAATTCAGACGGTTGAAGGGGGTATGTCCGGAGTTCTGCATTGGGCGCTGATGCTGGGCGCTTTGGCGCTCGGGATTTGGCTGGCGGGCGAGGTGGCCGGCGTGTGGCAGCGGACATGGATGCGCTGAGCGAGCGGATTCCGCACCTTGAGGCGTTCGTCCGGTTGCCCTAACGCAGCGCCCGGCGCACCGGGAGGCGGCGAGGCGGGATGCTGCCGCGGCGCCGGCCGGGATGCTCATCCAGCGCGGTCGGCCGCTTGCTGCAACGGCTCCGACGGCGTCTCGCCCGCGACTTCGTCGCGTGTGGCGCAGCGGCTCAGCAGCAATGCCGGTGGGTCCACCGAGAAGATGAAGGGGGCCGCCCGGCGCAGGGCGCTCAAGCCGAGGATTTGCCGTGCGCTGCCGGGGAAGACCGCGGCCTCCACGTCCTCCAGCCAGCACTGAGTGCCGATGCGCATCCGGGCGATGGCGTAGACGGGCACCGTGAGCTCGGAGCCGTCGGCGAGCACCCCGCGAAGCTGCTTCACGTAACGCGCCGCGTTGCGGTGCTGGAGCACGGCCAGCGTCTCCTCGTTGATGGTCATATAGCCAGAGCCCGTGTCCACCATCAGCTCCAGCGGGCCGTAGCCATGGATCTCGCCGCTGACGTAGAAGGTGGCCGCGGACTTCTGCTGCATGTCGATGCGATAGCGGAAGTCGTCAGGGTCGACATCGACCGCCAGGGCGACACCACCGAGGCAGTAGGGCAGGAGCAGGGCAAGAACGGCTGCGCGCATGAGATCGATTCATCTGTTGCTGGATAAGGTGGGCCCGTGCGTGCGGCGGCCTTGGGTCCGCGCCGCGGCGGGTGGCAGTGCTGGCGGGAGATGACTCAGGCACCGGGTCACCGGCGGACGCTACAACGAAAGCCTGCCTGGGTACAAACCCAGGGATCATCATGGTGAATGCCCCGGGGATGCTTTGGGGCCTATGGCCCTGCGGGCTTGGCATAAGCCCCGCCGCGACGACAGGGGCGCATGCGCCGGTCGCCGCCACCGCCCAGATCAGCTGCGGATGGGCGAAGACAAGGTCGTGCTGCCGGACGACATCGGCTCGAAGGTCGTGGTCGAAGGCCTGCCGGGCTGGGAGTCGGCCGAATTCGAGGCGTTGGCGGAGCTGGCTCACGGCCCGACTGACGGCCGGGCTCATGGTCGCCCGGCAGGCGGTCCGCCACTTCGGCACCACGCTCGCCGCGAAGGCCCGCTTCGCGACGCCGTTGCACCAGGCTAGCGGCTGATGGCGGCGCCCTGCGCCGCTGGTCTCGCCTGCTGTTGCGGTGCGGGCGCCGCTGCCGCTTCCTCCGGTGGCGGCGGCGCCGGCTGCACCCGCCCCTCCAGCATGGTGCCCCATACCGGGATGTCCTTGATCCAGGTCGAGGGTACCTCCAGCGGATTGGCTTCCAGAATGGTCAGGTTGGCCCGCTTGCCCACCTCGATGGAGCCGATGCTGTCTTCCTGTTGAATGGAATGGGCGGCGCCCAGAGTGACGGCCCGCAGCGCCGCCTCGCGAGGAACCTTGTGTGCCTCGCCCATGATCCGGCCCTCGCCGGTCAGCCGGTTGACTGCGGCGTACATCAGCTGCAGGGGCTTGGCCGGGCCCATGGGCATGCCGGAGCCAAAGGAGAATGGCAGGTCATGCTTCAGCACCTCCGCCATGGGCACCATGCTGTGAGCGCGCTCCTCGCCGATGCCCAGGTCGGCATAGCGCGCGGCGAGCGCCTCGACCCAGTAGGGATTGGCACTGACGATGCCGCCCAAGGCCGCGAAGCGCGCCACCTGCGCCGGCGCCGCGAAGCCGAAGTGGGCCAGCACCGTGCGGTGATCTTCGCGGCGGTTGCGCGCCATGGCCTGCTCCAGGCTCGCCAGCAGCACGGCGAGGCCGCCGTCGCCGACGGCCTGGACATGGATCTGATAGCCCGCGTCCCAGTAGGCCTGGAAGGCGGCGTCGAATGCCGTCGGCTCCATGATCCAGCTGCCCTCGCGACCGTCCGCGTAGCCGGCCTGGAGCTGCATGCTTGCGCCGTACATGGCGCCGTCGGTGTAGAGCTTGACCTGTCGCGGCAGATAGCGGGTGCGACCCTCGCCCCGGGACAGGAGTCGGCGGGTGGCGTCGATCAGGGCCCCGGCGGCACCCGGGCTGGTGGGCGGATGCCGGGCCGCCAGCGCCTTGCCGTCGGCGATGAAGCAGTGGTTGAAGGGCGTGGTCGAGTCACTGTAGGCGGCGTTGACGGCCTGCTGAAGCGGCTTCGACAGCACTGCACCCGGCTCGCAGGCGAGCGTAATGCCGTTGCGGTGATAGTAGCGCTCGGTGAGCTCGAGCCCCTGGCGAAGCCGCTCCGGCGGCGCCAGCAGCGGCGCTAGCTTGTCGAGGACAGCGATCATCCCTTGCGCCTGGACATGGCCCTGCTCCAGGTCGATGTGCGCCCGCTGGCTCGCGGGCAGCCCGGCGACCAAGTCCGCATCGATGCCGGTCTGCGCGAGGGCTGCGCTGTTCAAGTAGAGCTCGCGGCAGGACCGGTGCCAGACCACCACCGGCACCGCCGTCATCAGGCTGTCCAGGAACGCCCGGGACATGTCGCCGTGGAAGCCCTGGTGATAGCCCCAGGTGACGAAGGGCCCACCGACGTCCTGGTGCTGTGCGGCCAGCGCATGGAGCAGGCGCTCGCGGTAGCCCTCGGCATCGCGCACCGCCGGCGAGCGCCCGGCGACGGTGTCCCAATCCTCGATGGCGATCACCTGCGTGCCCAGGGTCAGCGCGGCCAGAATGGGGTGCACGTGCGGCTCGATGAAGCCGGGCACCACCACCTTGCCCGCGAAGGTCTGGTCCAGCTCGGCGTCAGGCCCCGCCGCCGCGGTCACGTCGGTGCGGCTGCCGACCGCGACGAAGCGCCCGTTGCGCACGGCGAACGCCTGCGCCCGCGGCTGGACCGGATCCATGGTGATGATGTCGCGCGCGGCATAGACCTTGGTCGCCGCCGGTGTCTCGGCGATGGCGGACAGCGCCTGAAGGCTCGGCGTCTGCGCAGCGGCTGTGGCCATCCCGAGCACCAGACCACCGACTGCGAGCAGCCGCGACGCGGTGCACAGGACAACCCGAGCGGATCTCCGAGCCATAGCCTTCCCCGAGCGAATAACCGATGCACAAGCTCGGAGTATAGGCGCCGGCGCCCGGGGACATGCAGGTGGACTGCGCTTCGCTTGAATGCCCCGCTCGGCGCTGCGATCACGGTCGTTGTCCGTTCGCGCGGCCGGTGGCCGACGGCGGTTCGCCGAACAGAGCCCGATACTCGGTGGCGAAGCGTCCGGGGTGATGCATGCCGCAGCGCGCGGCGATGCTCGCGATGTCGACATCGGCGCCGCGCAGCAGGGCGTCGCGCGCGGCGTGCAGGCGCAGGATCGTCAGGTAGCGCCGGGGCGAGATGCCCAGCTGGTCGCGGAAGGTCTGCTCCAGCGTGCGCTGGGCCACCCCGATGCCGGCGCACAGCGCCGGGATGCGCAGGTCCTCGTCGATGCGCTCGCGCACCAGTCGCTCGAAAGTCCGCAGCAGGCCCATACGCTCGGCGTAGCTCGGACGCCCGCCGCGTCCTTGGTCGTTGTGCACGACCAACATCAGCTCGGCGGCCAAGGCCCCGAGCTCCGCGTGCCAGTCCGCCACCCGGGTGCCCGAGCGCGCCCCTGCGAGCCGTGCGATGCGGTTGACGATACGGGCACTGCCCGGGAACGACGCCGGAAAGACCCTGGGCCTATCGAACAGGCTCGCCGACAGACCGAGCTCGCCGAGCACGGTGCCGGGGAGCTGGAGCGCCGTCCAGTGCGTCCCGGCCGGCAGCAGATAGTCGAGCTCGGCCCCCGCCGGGTAGCAGACGAGGTCTCGGGCGCCGAAGCGATACCCGTTGATGCAGCCGTCGCGCTCGGCATCGAGGATGGCGCCCAGCACCACGGCCCCCTCCGGCAGCCAGCCGCGTGCGCGCAGCATGCGGCTGTAGCGGCCGCTGTTCAGGGAGATGGGGCCGGCGAGCAGGCCGCGCAGCTCGCCGCGAAAGTCACCCGCTTCCAACTGGTGGTGCTCGATGGACGCCTCACGTATGGCCGTCGCCAGCTGCTCGGCGTCGAAGAAGGTCAGCGCCAGCCGTTCGATCACTGGCTCTCCCATGGCCCCGGCAGGCGAGGTGTTCATCCCGTTGTCCTCTTGTGCGAAAAGCGGACAACAAGGTTACCAAGAGAGCTGGCAGCGGTAATACTGCGCGGCGCTGCGAAGCTGCGGTGCTCGTCCTGAATCGCATCGCGTTTTGTCCGCTATTGGCGGACATGGCCCCGGCTCTGAGGAAGGGGCTGCATCGCGGGTGCGAGCACGGACGGCGGCGTCTTTAGTACGCAGAAGATTGGAGCGCTTCTCGGCGTCCCCCCACGGCCGGAGGACGTTTGAGAATCCAGCACCGCCGACGCCGGCGCAGCGTCTCTCGACCGTCATCATTCAGCTCTCGGAGGATTTGCTTTGCATAAGAAACTCACCTTGCCAATGCTGGCAGCTGCGCTCGCGCTGCTGAGCTTGCCAGCGCACGCGCAGCTGCCCAACCCGTTCACGTCCAATCCTGCGGCTCCACCCGCCGCGGCGGAGCGCCCGTCTGCCCCTGCCGAGTCCGCCGAAGCGGTTGCCCAGAGTGCGCAGCCGGCTGGCGCAGAAGGCAAGGCTCCGGCGGCAGGCGAGCGGCCAAACATCCTCGTCGTCTGGGGCGATGACATCGGCCAGTCCAACATCAGTACCTATACGCACGGCCTGGTGGGCTATGAGACGCCCAACATCGACCGCATCGCCAACGAGGGCATGACCTTTACCGATTACTACGGCGAGCAGTCCTGCACCGCGGGCCGCAGCTCCTTCATCACCGGTCAGAGCGTATTCCGCACCGGCCTGTCCAAGGTGGGCCTGCCCGGTGCCGAGCTCGGCATGCGCGAGGAGGACCCGAGCATTGCCGTGATGCTGAAGGCGCTCGGCTATGCCACCGGCCAGTTCGGCAAGAATCATCTGGGCGACCGCGACGAGCATCTGCCCACCAACCACGGGTTCGATGAGTTCTTCGGCAATCTCTACCACCTCAATGCGGAGGAAGAGCCGGAGAACGAAGACTATCCGCGCGACATGGCGCTGCCGAGCGGCAAGACCTTTCTCGAGCAGTTCGGTCCGCGCGGCGTCATCCACTCCCGGGCTATGCCGGACGGCACGCAGCAGATCGAGGACACGGGTCCGCTGACCAAGAAGCGCATGGAGACCGTCGATGACGAGACCTCCGCTGCGGCGCTCCGCTTCATCGAAGACAACACCAAGGCCGGCAAGCCCTGGTTCGTCTGGTGGAGCGGCACCCGCATGCACTTTCGCACCCACGTGAAGGACGAGCTGCGGGGTATCTCCGGGCAGGACGAATACGCCGACGGCATGGTCGAGCACGACAGGCACATCGGCAAATTCCTGGACAAGCTGGACGAGCTCGGCATCGCCGACAACACCGTCGTCTTCTACTCCACGGACAACGGCCCGCACTACAACACCTGGCCGGATGCCGGTGCCACTCCGTTCCGCGGCGAGAAGAACACCAATTGGGAGGGCGGCTGGCGGGTGCCGGCCATGGTGCGCTGGCCGGGGAAGATCCCGGCCGGCGAGTGGACCAACGAGATCGTCCACCACATGGACTGGTTCCCGACCTTCCTGGCCGCCGCCGGCGACCCCAAGGTCAAAGAGCGCCTGAAGCAGGGCGTCACCGTGCCTGCTATGGGCCGCGACTACAAAGTCCACCTGGACGGCTACAACATCCTGCCGCTGCTGACCGGCCAGGCCGAAGAGAGTCCGCGGAAAGAGATCTTCTACTTCTCCGACGACGGCGACCTGACCGCACTGCGCTATGCGGACTGGAAGCTCATCTTCTTGGAGCAGAAGGCCGAGGGTACCTTCCGCGTCTGGATGGAGCCCTTCGTGGAGCTGCGGGTGCCGCTGATCGAGAACCTGCGCCGCGACCCCTACGAGCGCGCCGAGATCACGTCCAATACCTACTATGACTGGCTGCTGGACCGCGCATACATGCTGGTTCCGGCGCAGGCCTATGTCGGGCAGTTCCTGGCAACCTTCCAGGAATTTCCGCCGCGGCAGAAGGCGGCGAGCTTCAGCCTGGATCAGGTGATGGAGAAGCTCTCACCGCCCGGCGGCTGAGCCGCTGTCCATGGCGGCGCGCAGCTTCGCAGCGGAAGCAGCGCCCGCCCAACCGACGGCGCGCCTGCGAGCAGGCGCTTGCAGGTGCGTCGTCAGCTCGGGTGGGCAACCGCAATGGGCAGGCCGATGGATTGCTGTCTGGCCCCACCGTGCGGGTCCCTGATGCGGGCAAGCCTCCACGCTTGTGGAGTGGGGCCTGGCTTTGCGTGCGGCGAGGTAGCGCCGAAACGACCAAGCGCGCAACCACAAGCTCGTCGACGGGGCTGAGGACCTCGTCCCGAGACGACGCGCGATGGGCGGGGGACGAGCCGGCTAGCTGCGCCTGTCCACTCGCACCGGGTCTGGCCGAAATCCGCAGCCTGCGGTACACCAGCGCGGTGTCCATTGGGCATGCTGAGAGAACCTTTCTAACATCCAAGAGAATCGGCGATGCGCATCCTGACCTTTCTGCTGCTCTGGCTGCCATTGGCGGTGGCCGCCGACCCACTGGCGTCATGGAATGACGGCGAGGCGAAACAGGCGATTATCGAATTTGTCGCAACAGTCACCGAGCCGGACTCGCCCGACTTCGTCCCCAAGGCCGAGCGTGTCGCCGTCTTCGACAATGACGGTACCCTGTGGGTGGAGCAGCCGTTCTACACCCAGCTCGCGTTCGTGCTGGAACGACTCCGCGAGCTCACCGACGACCATCCGGACTGGCGCAAAGAGCAGCCGTTCAAGGCCGCGCTGGAAGGCGACAAGGCGGCCCTGGGCGAGGCCGGCATGGAAGGGCTGATGCAGCTCCTGATGGCCACCCATGCGGGGCTTTCGAGCAGCGAATTCGCGGACATCGCAGCGGATTGGATCGCCACCGCCCGTCATTCGCGCTTCGAGCGTCCCTACACCGAGCTGGTCTACCAGCCCATGCTGGAGCTGCTCGCCTATCTGCGCGAGCACGGCTTCAAGACCTACATCGTCTCAGGCGGCGGCATCGCCTTCATGCGCCCCTGGACCGAGCGGGTCTACGGCATCCCGCCGGAGCAGGTGGTGGGCTCGCAGATCGCGCTGGACTACAAGCTGGTCGACGGTGAGCCTACCCTGGTGCGCAAGCCCGAGATCGCCTTCATCGACGACAAGGCGGGCAAGCCCGTCGGCATCCAACGCCACATCGGCCGCCGGCCGATCCTGGCCTTCGGCAACTCCGACGGCGACTATCAGATGCTCGAGTGGACCAGCGCCGGACCCGGCCGGCGCCTCGGGCTGATCCTGCACCACGACGACGCCGAGCGCGAATACGCCTATGATCGCGACAGCCATGCGGGCCGGCTCGACAAGGCCCTGGACGATGCCGAGACCCAGGGCTGGACGGTGGTGTCCATGGAGCGTGACTGGGCCAATGTGTTTCCAGCGGCGCCGCAGGACTAGCGTGCGGCTGCTGATCGCAATGGGGATGCTCGCGAGCGCCCTCGGCATCGCAGCCGCCCAAGCCGCCCCCCCGCGAGCTGCTCCCTCGGCCGACTTCGCCGGCAGCAGCCGCTGTGCCGCCTGCCACGAGGCGGAGCTCGCCCGCTGGCGGGGCTCCCATCACGACCTGGCCATGGCGGAGCCGACCGAGACAACCGTGCTGGGCGATTTCGACGACGCCGAGCTCACCGCGCACGGCGTCACCTCGCGCTTCTTCCGCCGCGACGGCGACTGGCTGGTGCGCACCGACGGGCCAGACGGTGAGCTCACGGATTACCGCATCGCCTACACCTTCGGTTGGGAGCCGCTGCAGCAGTATCTCATTGCACTTCCCGGCGGCCGTTTGCAGGCCCTTGGACTTGCCTGGGACAGCCGGCCTGCCGCAGAGGGCGGTCAACGCTGGTTTCATCTCTATCCGAACGCGCCCGAGATGGGGCCGAAGCACCCGCTGCACTGGACTGCACCGGATCAGACCTGGAACTACCAGTGTGCGGAGTGCCACTCCACGGGCCTTCGCAAAGGCTACGACCTGAACAGCGATCGCTACGCGACGACCTGGGCCGAGATCGATGTCGCCTGCGAGGCCTGCCACGGGCCGGCGTCCGCGCATGTCGAGCAGGCCGAGGCCGTCGCCGCCGGCAACAGTGATGCCTGGAGCCAAGACAAAGGTCTGCCGATTACCCTCGGCGAGGCCCGGGATGCGCGTTGGCTGATCGACGCCGACACCGGCCTGCCGCGCCGCTCGACGCCCCGAGCCAGCCGTGCCGAGACCCAGCTCTGCGCCCGCTGCCATTCCCGCCGGGGCCAGATCCATGCCTGGCAGCCACCGGGGCGCCCGCTCGGCGACAGCCACCAGCTCGCCCTCCTGGAGCCCGGCCTGTACCACGCCGACGGGCAGATCCTCGATGAGGTCTTTGTCCACGGCTCCTTTCTGCAAAGCCGCATGTACGCCGCCGGCGTCACCTGCACCGACTGCCACGACCCCCACAGCCTTCAGCTCAAAGCCGACGGCGATGAGGTCTGCGCGCAATGCCATCCCGCGGCGCGCTATGCCACGCCCGAGCATCACCACCATGCGCCCGGCAGCGCCGGGGCCAGCTGCATCGGCTGTCACATGCCGCAGCGCAAGTACATGGTCATCGACGCCCGGGCCGATCACAGCATCCGCATTCCCCGCCCGGACCTCAGTGCCGGGATCGGCACGCCGAACGCCTGTGGCCAGTGTCACGCCGACCGCAGCCCAGACTGGGCGACCGCGAGCATGCAGGACTGGTACGGCGACGCCTGGTCCAAGCGCCCTCACTACGGCGCGGCGATCGCCGCCGGCCGCAGTGGTGCAGTGGATGCGCCGGAGCAACTGCTCGCGCTCGCCGCCGACACCCACCAGCCCGGCATCGCCCGCGCCACCGCCGTGGAGCTGTTGCAGCCTCGGCTGCAGCCGGAGCACCTGCGGGCCCTGCCGCCGCTGCTCGCAGACGCGGACCCGCTGGTGCGCCGAAGCGCCCTCGGCTGGCTCGAGGCGGCCGACGCCCAGCTGCGGCATCGGTTCGGCATGCCCATGCTCGACGACCCCGTCCGGAGCGTTCGCCTCGCCGCTGCGCGGGCGCTCGCCCCGCTGATGCGCTACGAGCTGCCGGCGCCCGAGCGGCAAGCGCTGGCGGCCGGACTGCGCGCCTACAATGACGCACAGCTGGTCAATGCCGAGCGGCCCGAGTCGCACCTGAACATCGGCTTGGCGGAGATGGCCCGAGGCAAGGTCGCCATGGCCCGAAAGGCCTATCAGCAGGCGTTGGCGCTCGACCCGGCCTTTGTCCCGGCCTATGTGAACCTGGCGGATCTCTACCGTGCGCTCGGCTCCGACACCGAGGCCGAGGAGACGCTGCGCGCCGGCCTCGGACAGGCGCCGGACAGCGCGGCCCTTCATCACGCCCTCGGTCTGCTCAAGGTGCGCCAGAAGCAGCCGCAGCAGGCGATCGAGGCCCTGCGGAAAGCGGCGGTGCTGGCGCCGGACAATGCCCGCTACGCCTACGTCTATGCGCTCGCGCTCAACGGGCAGGGCGACCGCGACGAGGCGCTGGCGGTCCTGACCAAGGCCAACCGGACCTCGCCGGCAGACCGGGACATCTTGATCGCCTTGGTCACGATCAATCGCGACGCAGGCAACAGCGCCTCAGCGGCGAGCTTCGCCCGAGCGCTGCAGGAGCGCTGGCCCTCAGACCCTCAGGCCAAAGCGCTGATCAAGGAGCTTGAGCCATAGTCCCCCGGTGCTGTCGCCCGTCTCGGTGTCAGGCAGTGGAAGCCATGCAGCCACAACGTGTTCTCGGGCGCTGACGCCTCGCTGTTGGCCCACCGGCTTCCGGCCAGCTACCGCCTCTCCCGATGCCAAAATCCGATGACCGCTGACGCGCGCAGAGCCGACGCTCGCCAGAGGATGCCTGAGTCCAGATCGATCCGGGAGGGTACCCAATGCAGGTTTCAAGATGGGGCAACAGCCTGGCGGTGCGCCTGCCCGCCGCAGTGGTCGAGGCGCTCGAACTGCAAGAGGGCGATGACATCGAGATCCAAGTCGAAGGATCGCGGAGCTTAAAGGTACGCAAGGTATCCGATAGCCGGGAACTGCTAGCGCGGCTGCGCAAGTACCGCGGGCGTCTACCCGATGGGTTCCGTTTCGATCGGCTCGAGGCCCATGAGCGAGGCTAACGCCTTCTTCGATACCAATGTGCTGCTGTACCTGTTGTCCAACGACGCTGCGAAGGCGGACCGGGCCGAAGCCCTGCTCGCCGCCGGTGGCGTCATCAGCGTGCAGGTCTTGAACGAATTCGCAGCCATCGCTTCACGCAAGCTCGGCTTGGCTTGGTCGGAGATTCGCGAGATGTTGGGAACGGTGCAGTCGCTGTGTCAGGTCGAACCGATGACCGTCGCCACCCACGCGCGTGGACTCGCGATCGCCGAGCGCTACGGGTTCTCGATCGACGATTCGCTGATCGTTGCAGCTGCGCTGCTGGCTGGTTGTGAGGTGGTGTGGACCGAAGACCATGCAAGATGGACAGCCCATCGAGGACCAATTGACCGTGAAGAACCCCTTCCCCACGTCCTGAACCGACTCGGCTCAATCCAGCGCCGTCCCCGCGTTCCAGGTGGGCCTATCTTCGAGGTATCTGCTGAGCGTGGGACGATCACTCTTTGGCGAGGCGTCGGATCTCCGTGCCCAGCGGAGGAGCGAGCCGGTAGCCGATCTCGCTCAGGCGCTCAAGCTCGGGGGTGACCGAAGAGCGTCGTCCCGCTCGTTTGGCGCCCACGAGGAGGCCGCCGGTGCCGACGATGCGGATGCCGCGACGGCGTGCCACAGCGCGGCCCCTGCGCTCATCAATGAGTAGGAAGCGACATGCAATCTCTTCGGCGAGCTGGGTCGCTTCTGCCTCTTCTGGATGGTGATCTCACCGACTCGATCATGTGCAGCCGTTGCCGGGTGCGACCGGTGTCTCATCGGCCGGCACTCGCACCGGCGGCGCACACCCGAGCCGTCGCGCGCGGCGGGCGAAGCGGCGATCATCGAAGGTGTAGAGGGCCTCGCAATGGTCACTGCCGGCTAGGTGCAGGGCATCGGCGAAGTCCATACCTGCCGTGGTCAAAGGCAGGGCGGCGGCGACGCGCTCGGACTCTTCGGTGTTGATGTGACCGAGGCCGAGCAGGTGTTCGAAGACGCTGACGATCTGTGGGGCCTCGAAGCGATAGAAGGCCCGCAGGACCCATTCCAGCTCCAACACCACGGTCAGGGGTACGAACAGGCTGGGGTTGTTCGTCATGATCGCTCGCGCGATGGGGCGCTGCTTGGCGGCCTCCGGGTCGTTCGGGTCGTCGACGTAGAAGCGGGCGAGGATATTGGTATCAAGGGCGATCATCGGCCTCGGCCCGCATCGCCTCCGCCACGTCGAAGTCCGCAAGGCGCCGCTCCCCCGGGAGGTCGCAGCGCAGCATACCGTAGCCGTCCTCGGCGCGGGAAGGCGGTATCGACTTCAGCGGGCGTATCCGGATGCTGTCCCCTTCCAACGCGAAATCCAGCTTGCTGCCCGGCACCAGACCGAGCCGGCGGCGGATGACGGCGGGGATGACGACCTGACCCTTGTCGGAGACGGTGACTGTCGGCATGCTTTTTCCTCGATTTCTTACCTGGTAAGAGGCCCCCTGAATCTAGCACGCGTGTCCGCGACCGGCAACTCACGGCAGCCTGCAGCGCAGGGGCCGACCCCGGGCGCTCTCACCCTACCGGATCTCTTCATCTGTCTCGGGGAAAACGGGCCGTACCACGGTTTCCCTCCTCTACACAGCCCCTAGGCTCCGCATTCCGGGCTCAGGAAACGATTCGGCTGCGCCGTTGCATGAGCTGTGGGCACAGCTCGATGCCCTGCCTGTTGATGGCAGCGAGGCTCAGACCTAGGCCAGCGCGTCGGCGTGAGCGAGCAGGACGATCTGATCGGGGACCCGATCGCGGAGGTCGCCCGCTCCCATGGGGGTGGCGATGGAGACCTATCTCGCATTCGCAGGTCAGGACGACTGGGACCGGTCGCGAGCGAGCCGTGACCGACGATGGTCTCGGTGTTGGCGTGCTGGTAATGGGCGTTGGTGTAGTGGACGCCCTCCTCCATCAGGTTGGGGAAGCCGCCGTCGCCGAACAGGTGCGCATACCGGTTTGGCAGATCGCCGCGCAGGGCGTCGACGGTAATGGGCGTCTGAAGATCAGCCCATGGCCCGGTCCGGAAGGCGCGGCGGGCGACGATCCATGCTAGCCTTGGCAAGGATTGCCAAATTGCGGAGCCTCAGCTATGGCCACCATGAACATCTCCCTCCCGGACGACCTGCGGGACTTCGTGAACCGGCAGGTCGCTATGCACAGCTTCTCCAGCACAAGCGAGTATCTCCGTGAGCTGATTCGGCGCGAGCGCGACATTGAGATGCTGCGCAACAAGCTGCTGGCCGGGCGCGACTCCGGGCCGGCGGTACCCATCGACGACGCCTGGTTCGCACAGTTACGGGTACAGGCCGCCGCCGATATCGCCGAGTGATCGGCCCGCATGACAGATAGAACGCTGCAACTCCGACCGCTCGCACAGGCGGACATCGACGCAATCCTCGCGTACTTGCGTGCCGAAGGCGGACCGGGCTTGGCCGGCAAGTTTGCGCAGCTGCTCGAAGACGCACTGCGTACCCTCGCGACGCATCCGGCCATCGGCTCCCGGCGCTACGCGGACCTGCTGGGCATCCCCGGGCTGCGCAGCTGGCCGATCAAGCAGTCGGCGTATCTGATCTTCTATGTGGACGACGCCGGGCAGCTCGACATCTGGCGCGTCCTGCACGCTCGCCGAGATATCTCGGCACTGCTGGGCGAAGGCGACTCGCCAGACGCGGAGTAGGTTGGGCCGACGCAAGGGGGAGCAGGGTCAGTTCTAGGGGGAGCAGGGTCAGTTCTCGCATTGTTGCATCGCGGTTCGGACAATCCGTCCGACGGTCGAGAGATGGATGCCGAAATACGCGGCGATGGCTGCGTAGCTGTAGGCGCCTGTCGCGTACGCGGCCAAGATCGCTGAGTTTCGATCGGGATGGGATTGCGCAATCTCCGCCAACGGGGCCGGCGGCGGACGCCGCTGAATGTTGGGCACACTCAGCCGGTCGCCTTTGATGTTCGCCGCCGCCTGCATCTTCTCTACGAACGTCTCGTCGCCAAGGTAAACCTGCTGGCGCAGGTTCTGCCAGATGTCGCGCCCGAGTCCTTCGAGAACGAACCGCCTGTAGCGCGCCTGCGCGCGATCGCGATCCTCTGCAAACTGCCTCAACACGAAATCCGTCTCGAGCCATGGTGGAGTCGTGCTCTCACCGGCCGTCGCCCGATAGCTGCTCCAAAACCATTGCTCCGGATCTTGGACCATGCCCGCCCGCACGGGATTCAGTACAATTGTGCACCCGGTCGAGCTAAATCGAGTCGGAGCCCGTCCGAGACCGCCGTCGGCACCACGACGGGTCCGGAGAGATGATGGAGTAGTTGGAGCCTAGCGATACGGGCGAGAGCGACGAGTGGACCGGCGTCGGCGACGACAACCCGGCTCATCGCATCGCATCCAGCTCCCCTGCAAGCTCCTCTGTCGAGTAGTCGACGGCGGGGATGCCGGCTTCATGGAGCAACTCCATGAAGTCTTCTTGGGAAAGGCCGGCAACCTTAGCGGCTTTGGCAAGAGAGAGTTCGCCGGCCTCGAACAGGTTCAACGCAAGTGCTCGGTGGACGCCGCTGTCCAACAGCCTCTGATCGAAAGGGACTGCGACGATGGCGGGACGGCCGTTCTTGGTGATCAGTGAGACCTGTCCGCGTGCGGCGTCGGAGAGCAGTTCGCCGGAGCGTTGGCGCAGGTCGCGGGCGGTGAATACGTCCAAACTCTCCACTCTTGGGGCCTCAAAAATGTACACACAAAGCGTAGCACAACGCATTTTGTAGTTCCACGTCCGGCTCGGGCTGTTTGAGGCAATCCCAGTCCGGCATCGGCCCCGATACACCGTTCCAGGCAGGTGGGTCAGCTGCGCTGAAGCAGCGCACGACTGCAGTCGCTGTGTCAGGTCGAACCGATGACTGTCGCCACCCACGAGCGTGGACTCGCGATCGCCGAGCGCTACGGGTTCTCGATCTACCATTCGCTGATCGTTGCAGCTGCGCTGCTGAGTGGTTGCGAGGTGCTGTGGACCGAAGACCTGCAAGATGGCCAGCGCATCGAGGATCAACTGACCGTGAAGAACCCCTTCGCCACGTCCTGAACCGACTCTTCCAACCTCGGCGTTCTGGGGGGCGCTCTGGGGACAGAGTACTAAATTACCGTGCGCCAAGTTCGGAGACGGTGCGGCCCGCTCGCGTCGAGCTGGTCGGTGGGGCTGTGCTGCCATCCAGATTGGCTCGCCCCCCGAGAGGCGCGCAGCGAGTCGGGGCCGGCGCTGAACGCGTATGCGCACGTTGTCTCGCCGGCCGGCATGCTTCGTCTGGTTAGGGGGCCACCGACTCGGCTCGATCCAGCGCCGCCCCCCGCGCGCTCAAGGTAATCGTCTGGGAAGGTCCAGATCGGGCTGCCCGGGGCACGCGTGAGTCCGCGCTCCTCAGGGGCCAGGTCGTAGCGCAGGCTCAGGACCACATCACTGCTGACCCAGGGGCTTTCGCGCAGGTAGCCGCTGCCGCTGACCGCGCCTCCCGCGTTGCTGACATCGATGACGCGAAGCCTCGGGTGGCTGCGTAGAAAACGACTTGCCTGCTCCGTGGCAATCTCGCCGATCAGCGCCTCGCCGGCGCGCTGCCGGCCGAACACCAGCTTGGACAAGCTCAGCGCGGAATCCGCGGAGGATTAGTAGCGCGTCAGGGCCTTGGGCACGCGCAACGCCCCGTCGAGCACATAGCCGCCGAGAATGCCGCGGTCGATGTCGCTGCCGACCAGGACCGGATTTTCGTAGTCCACCTTGTAGCCGTGCACGTATATGTAGACGTCCTTGCTGGCAGAGGCATCCAGGCGGGCATCGAGCGCGGCGGTGAAGCGCTCGCCAGGCACGGGAGAGCGCTCGACCCCGCCGGCGAACGGCAGCACGCTGCGCTCGAGGATGCCGTATTCATCGACGTTGCCGACCCGCAACGGGTAGCGGTCGCTGCGATCCTTGAGCAGGGAGATGCGGCGCAACTCTGCCCAGGTCAGGGGTTGGTCGCCTGCCGGCTCGATGCAGGTCCCGCTGCGGGAAGGCGATGCTGATGCCCGCGTCGGCGAAGGCCTGGTTGATGGCCCGATTCAGCGCCGAGATGGTGCCGACGCGCGCATCGACGGAGTCGACGAAGGCGCGCAGTGTCAGGGTCAGCGCGTTGTCGCCGAAGGTGTCGAAGGTCACCACCGGCGGCGGCTCGTCGAGGACATGCTCGTTCGCGTGTGCGATGCGCGTCATGATCGCCGACGCCGGTTCCACATCGCTGCCGTAGGCGACACCCACCACCAGCACGATGCGAGTGACGGGATCCGACAGCTGGTCAAGGTCGTGACCGCGTAACGGTCCGCGGCAGACAGTGCATAGCGCTGCAGCAGGATGATCTCCAACAGCGCCGGCAGCCGCCTTAGCAGCACCCAGGTGCCGACGGTGAAGAGCAGGGCGAGGCCCAGATGCAGCAAGGTAACGGGCCGTTGCTGCTCTTCGCCGTCCATTGAACCTAGAAACGGTAGTTGAACGGCCCCCAGGGTGCGTCCCGCGGGGCGTCCAGCAAGGCACAACGAGGGTCCACGTCAAACGCCGGGTCGCGGTGCACAGCAGCCTGAGGTTCGGCTCCGGCCAGCGGAAGTGCGCGGCCGCAAGCCCTTTCGGCCGGCAGATGGCAGACAGCAGAGCCAGGGTCAGCAGGAGTGCGGCAACGCGGAGCAATTCGACGCCGACGGCCAGCCCCAGATCGGTCCCCGGAGACGCGTGCAGCAGCAGCCAGCCCGATGCGGCGAGCAGCAGCGGCAGCGGTAACGCCAGGATCAGCGTCAAGCCGAGCGTGCGCAGCGTGAGACTAAAGTGGTCTGTGGTGAATGGCGCTAACTTAAGCGGAAAGCTCACTGATTCATGCACTTGGCGGCCAGCTTGCCGACTCAGCGCTGCTTCTTCGGATGGCCGTTGAGCCGCACCTCCTCACGCGCCTCGGCCCGTGGCTTGGTCAGCAAGGGGAACGACTTGGGCCGGCGCTTGCGCTGACGGGGCTCGATTCGCCCCGGTCTGAGGCCAACCCGCGGCTCGGCGATGAGCAGCAGCAACCCGTGGATGACCACGCCGTCATGGCTGGCACCGCCGCGCGCAGCGCCTAAGGTGCTGATCATGGTCTGCGGCAACCGTGCGCGAGCCCTGCAGTAGCCCGCCCTGTTGCTGCTGCACGCCGCCAGCCCCCCGATCAAGCGCTTGACCCTGGCATCATTGACCACCGCTCGACAACTGCCGTCGGGTGAGAGTGCCTGCGCCATGAACATCGACAGCGTCTCGGTCGGCGGCCTCTCTTGAGATCAGGGGTCGCTCGCGGTGCTCAGGCAGCAGCGCCTCCACGTCATCGAGCAGCTCCGGGCCGGTGAGCAGGTTGAAGAACCCATAGGCGTCGGCGTTGTCGATCCGGCTCTGTACACGACGTTGTCGCGCGGCAGCAGCGGGAGTAGCCTGCATGGTGGGTCGCCTCCGGGATGGGGTGGGTTTGGTAACTCCACCGTACACCATCCCGCCCGGCCTATCTCCCTGACTTTTGAGACGATTCCGCTTAAGTTAGCGCCATTCGAGCCTGGCCCCTTTTCCCCCGCCATCGCCGAGCAGGTGCGCGTGCGGGTGCTGCGGTGGTTCGCCCGCAGCGGGCTGATCGAGCGTGATGACGTCCGCGAGATGCGAGCCCTCAGAGCCCCACCCAGCCCAACAGCGGCTTCTTGCTGGATGCCGCGGTGCGCGTGGGCGCGCACGATCGCGCCGGGCTGGAGCGGCTGCTGCGCTACTGTGCTCGGCCCCCGTTCGCGCTCGAGCGTCTGGAGCGGCTCGATGCCGAACGCGTCGTCTACCGATTACCGAAGCCGCAGCGTGACGGCACCACGGCGCTGACGCTCACGCCACTGGAGCTGATCGACCATCTCGCGGCACTCATCCCCCCGCCCAGGCGGCATCGCCATCGCTACCACGGCGTGCTCGCCCCCAACTCGCCCCGGCGGGCGGCGGCCGTCGTCTTGGGGCGTGACCTGACCGACGACCCGAGCGCCTCCGCCGAGCTCGCTGCACCCGGTCGCGCACCGGCCCCGAACGCTCGCTCCCCGGCGCGCTATCCTTGGGTGATGCTGCCCTAATGGGATCAAGCTCCGGCTGTTCGAGTCCCTGCCCCTGGTCTGTCCCAACTGCGGGGCGGACATGCGCATCATCGCGCAACGTCGCCGAGGCCGTCCTAGTGCAGCGCATCCTTGCCCATATGGGCGAGCCCACCGAGCCACCGCCGATCGCCTCCGCCCGCGGACCGCCCGGCTGGGACGATGCGCCCGAGCCGGCGCCGGACTGGGACCTCCTCCAACAGCCCGAGTCCGACTTCGAGTTTGATCAGCGCATTGCGTGGTAGCCGCCGTCTCTCGCAGGTGACGGCGCAGCCCCACTCGTCTCCCGGCGGCGCACGGCCCCGCAGATGCACGCCCCAGCACCCCACAACGCGCGCGCCTGCACCGCCCCCGACACCCGTCGGCCCCGCTGTTCGGTGTTGACCACACATCCCGCCCCGCTATCGTCCTCTCCCAAACCAACCTGGTCACTCAGGGTGGCTTGGATTTCCTATCCGTCACGCGAGCCGCCGCTGGTCGAGGACGAGACCCCCCGAGCCCCGCTCATGATCCTGCTCGACACCAACGTGCTGTCGGAGCTGATGCGCACGCACCCGAGGCGATCACTGCGCACGCGCACCCTGCGAGTGCTCGTTGCGCGCATCTACGACCGCTGCGACGATCAAGTCGCCCCAAACGTTCAAGGCGGTGATGGGGTAATCGAAGAAGCGGTCCACCACCAGGTATAGCGCCAGGTACGTCTGCGGCAGCCCCAGCAGGTCGAGCATAAAGGCCATCATGGCGATGCCGCCGCCGGGGATGCCGGCAGTGCCGGCGCTGGAGGCCATGGTGAGCAGCACGATGAACAGGGCCTGCGCGAGGCTGACCTCGGCGCCGGCGAGCTGGGCGATGAAGATGAGCAGGATGGACTGGTACAGCGCCGAGCCGTCCATGTTCAGCGTCGCCCCGAGCGGCAGGGTGAAGCTGGTGGTGTCGGGGCTGACGCCGGCGTTTGCTTCCAGTACGCGCTTGGACACGGGGTAGGTGGCCGCGCTGGACGCGGTGGCCAGCGCCGTCGCCGGCGCCGCGCGCACCTGCGAGAGAAAGGCCAGGGGCGCCCGGCGGCTGCCGAGCCACAACAGCGTCGGCAGGAACAGCCCGGCATGGACCAGCGCCGCCAAGGCCACGGCCCAGACGAAGGGCCGCAGCTCCAGCACCGCCCGCCACTCCATGTCCGCGAGGCTCGCGTAGACCAGGGCCGCGATGCCCACGGGCGCCGCCAGCAGCAACAACGACAGCATCCGCATCAACAGCGCATTCGCCGCCTCGGCGCCGTCCTGGAGCGTCCCGCGCTGGGACGCCGACAGCCCGCGGGCCGCGAGCGCCGCGAAGATGGCGATGACCACGATGTGCAGGATGTTGCCGTCCGCCAGGGACGCGAACAGATTCTCTGGCACGAAGTTGGCCACCAGCGCCTCGCTGCTGAAGGCTGCGTCCTGGGGGCTCACCTGCGCCAGCGCAAGCAGCCCGGGCGCGACGCCGCGGGAGAAGGCCCAGCCGAGCAGGGTGCCGACGCCGGCCGCGGCGGCCGATGTCAGCAGGTAGAAGCCGAGCGTGCGGCTGCCCAGGCGCTTCAGGTCCGCGCCGCCCGCCAGTGCCGCATAGATGGACACCAGGATCAGCGGCAGGATCAAGACTTTCAGCAGAGACAGAAAGATCTTGCCGAGCCAGGCAACATAGGGCGCCCCCGCCGGCAACAACAGGGCCGCGAGCACGCCGAGCACCAGCGCGGTCGGGGTCGAGTAGAGGGCTTTACCGATCATGGCCTGCCACCGGGACTGTCGGGCTGCATGTGTCCATTGCTTCCGTCGGCGCGGCGTCAGTCGAGAAACGGATTGCCGCCTGCGCGGCTGCGCAACGGGCGGATGCCGAGCACCGACATGAGTCGGTCGACCATCTCCACCTGTGTGGCGCGGGCGCCCTGCTGGGCCTCGAGGTTGTAGTACTCACCGAGGCCGTGGCGGGCGACATAGTCGGACAGCGAGCAGTCGAAGCTCTGGCCTGTCACCTGTTTGTGCATGACGTTGAGTCCGGCGGCGTTGAGGGCGCCGATGCGCCGGCGCATGGCCGGGTCGGCGTAGGCCGAACGGCGGCCGACGACGAAGATCAGATTGTCCTCGTCGCGCAGCCCCGGCCTGCCGCGGCCGGCGGCCCCCGGCCACTGCGTGAGGCCGGGAGCCGGGCGGAGCATCGAGATGTTGCCATAGCCGCCGTTGCCGGCATGCCCGTCGCCGTTGTTGTGCAGCGCGAGGATGGGCCCGCGGCGGCCGCGGTAGTGATCGAGGACCGCTCGGGTGTAGTGCGGTGCCGGCCGTCGCTGGGCGACGCAGAGCCGCGACTCGCCGCGGCTGGTGGAGAAATTGCGGTTCGGGTCCTGCCCGCGATAGGTGCGCCGGCCCCCGCTGTCCACCGCCAGCAGGCCGCCGCCGTAGGTGAGCACTGCGTGCACACCGGCGGCGAAGGCGGCGTCCTCGTCGTCGTGGGGCAGCACCCAGAAGGGGCCGTCCGGAGTCCGGGTGTGCTCCAGGATGTGAAAGGTCCACTGGAAACCGCCCTCGTTTACCTGCTGGCGGCGGTAGCACACGGGTGTGCCGCGCAAGGCCCCGAGATGACGGCGGACGTCCGCCGAACGCGCCTCGGCCGGGTCCATGCAGGCGCTGATGCTGCTGCCGGCGAGACGGTCGCCGCCGGCGCATCCGGCGAGGAGCACGCAGCACAGCAAGCCCGCGGCGACGGCGGGGTGCAACCGCGGGCGCGTGTGCAAAAGCAGCCGGGCGCTCAACCGCGCGCCCATCCGAGCCGCGCGAAGTTCCGCGCCACCTCGTCCTGGTCGCTGAAATAGGTCTTGGTGCCGTGCCGGTCGATGCTGCGCTCGTGGCCCTTGCCGGCGATGAGCGCCACCTGGGGCTCGTGCGCCGGTGCCGCGTCCAGGCGGTCGAACAGATGACGGATGGCTTCGGCGCGATCCAGCACCACGTCCGGCGCCGCGGCGCAGCCGCCCATGCCCTCCAGCGTCTCGTCGATGATGCGCCGGGGGTCTTCGAAGCGGGGATTGTCCGAGGTGACGATGGCGTGGTCCGCGTGCCGGCAGACGGCGGCGCCCATGAGCGGGCGCTTGCCCCGGTCACGGTCACCGCCGCAGCCGAAGAGCGTGGTCACCCTTGCCCGGGCGAAGGCGTGGCGAATGGCGGTGAGCACGTTCTCCAGCGCATCCGGCGTGTGCGCGAAGTCCACCACCAGGGTGCGGTTGCCGCAGACGAAGGTCTCGAAGCGACCGTCCACCCCCTGCAGGGCACGCCAGGGGGCCGCCGGCAGCTGCCTGCCCGTGGGCGCCAGGATGCGTGCCGCCAGCGCCAGCGCCAGCGCGTAGTTGGCGCGGTTGTAGCCGAGCGCCAGGAAGGCGCGCTCGCCGAGCATCCCGGCATCGGCCGCCGCGGGTGTGAGGAGCTCGACGGGCGCTCCCGGCCGTTCCTGCCGCAGCCGCTCGGCCACCGCGGCGCTGGTGGTCAGCAGCGGCAAGCCCGCCGGCAGGTGGTCGACGATGCCCGCCTTGGCCGCGAAGTAGCCGTCCTCGGTGCCGTGGTAGTCCAGGTGGTCCACCGTGAAATTGGTCCAGCCGGCCGCATCGAATCGCAGCCCGGCGAGGCGTCCCTGGTGCAGCGCATGGCTGGAGGCCTCGGTGACGAGCACGTCGGCGCACTCCTGGTAGGCCGCCAGCAGCCGGCGCAGCTCCACCAGCGGCGGCGACGTGAAGCCGGTGACGCCCTGGTCGACGCCGTTCAGCGCGAGCCCGAGGGTGCCGACCGACAGCACCCGCTCGCCGGCGGCGCCGAGCAGCGCCTCCAGGTACTTGACCGTCGTGGTCTTGCCGTTGGTGCCGGTGACCGCGGCGATGCGCCAGTGGCCGGCCGGCAGCGGATAGAAGGCATCGCACAGCCGCGCGAGCGTATCCCCGTAGGCACCGGGGCGGGTGACGAAGATGCCCTTGTGCCGCAGCGCCTCGAAGCAGTCCATGCGCCGGTTGGTCACCAGCACCGCGAAGGGGCTGGCGGCGAGGTAGCGCCGGTAGAGCTCGGCATCGGACGGCCCGCCGTCATGGCACTGAAAGCACAGCACCGATCCCGGCATACAGGCATCCGAGCGCCACTGGATGTCCGACAGCGCGTCAAGATCCAGCCCCGCCGGCACGCGGTGCCAGGCGAAGTCGATGCGGGCAAAGGCCTCGGCCGGGGATGACAGCGGGCCGGGCGTGGGCGGGCAGGGCGGCAAGCGGTTGCTCTCGTAACGGTCTTGGTACGGGACCTCGTGCCCGCGGGTGCGAGCGTCAGCCGCTTGCGCGCCGCGCTGTGGGCGCGAGTGGGGCGGCTCAGGCTGAGCGTGCCTGTTGGCTCCGGCCCGCGCTCAAGTGCCGCGGGCGGCTCGGCGTCGCGCTGCTGGAGTTGGACCCTGCGGGGGCATCGTCCCTGAATGCCCGGGCTCCAGCGCCCGCTCAGGCGCATCTACACAGCTGGAAGCCGCCGCGCGACGCGCTCAGTGCGGGCTGGGAGCGATGCGCAGATCCGTGCTCGTCACTTGAACCGCGACATCGCGCTTGCGAAGGCGTTGGAGAAGCTGTCCCAGGCCTTGTCGAAGCCCGCCTTCATGTCCTCCCAGGCCTCGTCGCTGGCGTTGCGGAGCTCTTTCAGCTTCGCCTCGGCCTCATCCCGCTGGGCGCGCATCTCGTCGAGCTGTTTCTGATACTGGATCTTCGCGTCGGCCTCGGCTTGGTCGACCTTGGCCTTCATTTTCTCGATCTCGGCGTTCCACTCGTCGATGTTCGCCTTTGCCTTCTCGATGTAGTGGTTTCTCTCTGACATCTGGCTGATCTCCTCGGTTGGAAGGAACACGCAAACACGCCGGTCGTTTTGTACGCCGATCTCCAATGCATGACAAGCCAGGTGGATCCCACAGCGAAGGGCGTCCGTCCGGCTAGACCGCTGGCGCGACCGGTAGGGTGGACGAGCGACAGCGAAGTCCACCGAGGGGCCTGATCGCGTTAGCCGCCGCCCGGTGCCTGGGCGCCCAGCAGCAGAAGCAGCAACAGGGCGCTGATGCCTACCCAGAGGGCGCCGGCGACGGGCCATTGCCGCAGCTCCCGCTCCACGTCACCGGCGGGAGTACCGAAAACCCGCTCGAAGGCAGCGAGGGCGATGCCCTTGAGCCTACCCCAGACGCGGCCGAGGTCCTCCAGGAAGACCTCGCCCATCGCCTTCACCGCCCGCAGCAGCGGCATCACCAGTGCCAAGAGGTCGCCGGGGGGTATCAGGCCGACGAAAGGCGCGAACAGCTTGGGCTGTAGCGCGGCGATGAGCGCTACCGCAGCGGCGATGCCGACGCCTATGCCAAGGGGTAGCCCGTTGCTGAGCCAGGCCTCCGGCTTGCCGAAGGCGATGGCGAAGGGGAAGAGCGCCACCAGCGCCGCCAGCAGCCCCCAGGCGGCGACGGGCCAGAGCCAGTCCGGCTCGGCATGCGGCTGAAGGCGCCAGGAGACCCAGATGAAGCGGGCCATCAGCAGCACGGTGCCGACGGCAGTCACCGCGATGACGGCGCCGATCCAGGTCCACTCGGCGGCGTCCAGGACGGGCTTCAGGTCGTATTTGGCGGCGGCGCCGCTGGTGAAGGGCGCTCCCGCCAGCGCCAGCGCCAGGAACACCAGCACGCCGAGGATGAGCGCCTGGGTCATAGAGCCGGCGGGGCCCGCGTGCTTGCGCAGGCCCACGCCCAGAAAGAGCCCGCCCTTGGCCAGCCCGTGCTGGGCGGCGTAGAAGACGATACCGGCGACGCCCATCGGCGCCAGCGCCGGCTCCACCAGCACCAGCCCGAGGACGGTCATCATGAGTCCCATCTTGGCGATGCTGGAGTAGGCGAGGATGACCTTGGGGTCGCGCTGCACCAGCCCGACAGGCAGCGCCAGGGTCATGGTGCCGAGCCCCGCCAGCGCCAGCCAGTGCCCCCAGCCGGGCAGGGCCAGCTCACCCACCGGCAGGAAGCGCAGCCAGCCGAGCAGGGCGACCTTGATCATGGTGCCGCTCAGCACCGCACTCGCCGGCACCGGCGCCGCCGGGTGCGCCAGCGGCAGCCACAGATGCAGCGGCACCAGGCCCGCCTTGACGCCGAGCCCGAGCAGCAGCAGCGCGATCGTCGCGTTGCTGAGCGCAGTCACCTCGCCCGTTCCCGGCCGCGTGGTACCGGTCTCGCTCGCGAGCATCACCAGCCCGGCAAAGAGCGCCAC
Organism: Thiohalocapsa halophila; assembly: GCF_016583825.1. Taxonomy (GTDB): domain Bacteria; phylum Pseudomonadota; class Gammaproteobacteria; order Chromatiales; family Chromatiaceae; genus Thiohalocapsa; species Thiohalocapsa halophila. The sequence continues at coordinate 23,911 of NZ_NRRV01000052.1, forward strand.
CTCGCCCAGCAGCGCCATCACCAGATAGACCTTGCCGGCCCAGAGCGCGGACGGGCTGCCGTCGTGCACCACCAGCCCGTAGGCGGCGATGCCCATCATCGCGAAGCCGGCGTAGAAGCTGAACAGGTCGGCGCCGACGATGAGCCAGAAGTTTCCCGCCATGGACAGCAGGAACAGGACATCGAAGCGCCCGCTGCGCGCCGTCGGTGCCTCGGGCGGCCCGCCGCGCTCGCCCAAGGCCGCATACACCCCGGCCGCGAGCCACACCAGCGCCGTGAACGCCAGGTAGACCTGCGCCGTCGCATCCAGCGCCAGATGGGTGCCGAGAAAGAGCCAGGGCAGAGGCAGCTCGGTACCCACCGGCACCAACAGCGCCGCCGCCAGCGCCGGCACCGGGCCGAGGGCAACCCAGGGGAGGGCCGAGGGCCGGGGGCTGAGGGCTGAGGCAGCGGTGCCCCAGTCCTGCCGAAACCGCACCCCGGACGCCGGCCACACCAGCAACAGCGGCCAAACCCAGGCGATCAGCAAGAGCCAGGCGCTCATGGACCCGCCTCCGCCCTTTCAAACTTCAAACTTCCTACTTCAAACTTCATAACCCGTATTCCCGCTCAGCAATCAACCGCGCCCACTCCAGCGGGCTGAAGGGCGCCGACGCCAGCAGCCCCGCCAGCAGGCAGAACACCGCCGTGATCACCGGCGGCCAGAGCAGGGCACCCATGGTCTCGAACCGGGTGTGGAAGTGGTGCTCCTTCGGCCAGGACGCCGGCAGCGGCCGGAACCAGGCCCGATACAGGATGGGCAGGAAGTAGCCGGCGTTGAGCAGGGTGCTGGTGGCCAGGATCACAAGCACCCAATGCTGGCCGGCCTCCACGCCGCCCAAGCCCAGATACCACTTGCTGACGAAGCCGGCGATGGGCGGGATGCCGATCATACCCAGCGCGCCGACGGTGAAGGCGAGCGTCGTCAGCGGCATGCGCCGGCCGACGCCATCCATTTGGCTGACGTTGGCGACGCCCAGGGTCTCGGCATAGTTGCCGGCGCAGAAAAAGAGCGTGATCTTCATGATCCCCTGATGCACCAGATGCACCAGCCCGCCGACGGTAGCCACCGGCCCCAGCAGCGAGGTGCCGAGCGCAATGTAAGACACCTGACTGACGGTGGAGTAGGCGAGGCGTTTTTTGAGCCCGTCCTGGGTCATGGCCAGGATGGAGCCATAGACGATGGTGAAGGACGCCAGCACCCCCAGCACCGTCAGCAGGCCGAGCTGCGACGCCAGCGTGACGCCGTAGACATCGTAGACCACCCGCACGATGCCGAAGGCGCCGGCCTTCACCACGGCCACCGCATGCAGCAGCGAGCTCACCGGCGCCGGCGCCACCATAGACTGCGGTAGCCAACCGTGCAGGGGCACCAATGCCGCCTTGACGCCGAGCCCCGCCAGCAGCACCGCGAAAATGGCCACCAGCTGGCCGTGCAGGTCCGGGGAAAGACCGCCCAGCATGCCGCCCTCCACGAAGTCCACTGGCCCCGTCAGGGTGCGCAGCCACACGGCCCCCACCAGCAGCAGCAGCCCGCCGGAGAGGGTATAGGCCAGGTAGATCTTGGCGCCCCGGGTGGCCTCAGGCGTGCCGCGGTGGGCTACCAGCGGATAGGTGGCGAGGGTGAGGATCTCGTAGAAGATGACGAAGGTCAGCAGGTTGCCCGACAGCGCAATGCCCACGGTGGCGGACACGCACAGGCTGAAGAAGCCGAAGAAGCGCGAGCGGTTGGTGGAGTGCTCCAGGTAGCCGATGGCGTAGACCGTGGTGACCAGCCAAAGCACCGTGGACAGCGTCACGAAGAGCACCGACAGCGCATCGGCATTGAGCACCAGCGTCAGCCCGGGGGCGATGGCGATGCGCGTCTCGAACACCTGCCCGAGCCAGACGCCGTAGATCATCAGCCCCACCAGCACCAGCTTGGCGATGGCGCCGACGAGATTCAGCACGGTGCGCAGGGTGTGGCTCTCCTCGCGCACCAGGAAGATGAACACGCCGGGCAGCAGCGAGCTCAGCACGATGGCCCCCGGCAGCAGGGCTGCGTAGTCCCAGCTCATACCCCGCCTCCTGTCCCGCTGCCCGCGGCACTCAGGCCCAACAGCGTCCACAGCGGGCCCGAAGCCAAGCCCAGCACCGCCACGGAGATCAGCGCCAGGGTCAGGGCCGGCACCTCGGCGCGGGCGTCGGTGATGAACTTGAGCGGCGTCGGCTCCAGGCCGAAGGCACGGCTCAGCACCCGAAACACATAGGCCGACGCCAGCAGGCTGCCGGTGGTGACCACGATCACCCACCACCACTGGCCGGTGGCGATGGCGCCCTGCATCAGCAGCCACTTGCCGATGAAGCTGCCGCTCGGCGGCAGGCCGATGAGCGCAGAGCCGGACAGGGCGATGGCGAAGGTGGTCGCCGGCAGGCGCTGGGCGGTGCCGCCGAGATCGTCGATGCGGTCATGCCCGGCGTTGGTCTGCACCAGGCCGGCTGCCAGAAAGAATCCCGCCTTGGCGAAGCCGTGGGTGACGGCCATCAGCAGCAGCGCCGCCAGCAGGTCGTCCCGGGCAGGCCCCGGCGGGGTCGCCGTCAGCAACGGCAGGAACAGGAACAGATAACCGATTTGCGCCACGGTGGAGTAGGCCGCCAGCAGCTTGAGCCGCTCGGCGCGCAGCGCCCGCCAGGAGCCCCAGAGGACGGCCACCGCCCCGAGCAGCGCCGGCAGCATGGCGGCCGCCATACCGGTGATGGGCCAGAACAAGTCCAGCCACAGCCGCAGGATCAGATAAAAGGCCGCCTTCACCACCAGTGCCGACAGGGCCGCGCTCACCGGCGCCGGCGCGTTGGCGTGGGCCGGCGGCAGCCAGAAGTGCAGCGGGAAGAGCGCCGCCTTCAGCGCCAGCCCGGCCACCATCAGCGCCATGGCCGCGGCGTTGACGGCAAAGAGCTCCGGTGCCGCCGCAATGCGCTGCGCCAGCAGCCCCAGGTCCAGGGTGCCGTGGGCGGTGTACAGCAAGGCCACGCCCAGCAGATAGCTGATGCTGCCGAGCAGGCCCACCAGCAGATAGCGCAGGTTCGCCGCCACTGCATCGCGGTTGCCGGTGAGCGCGCCCAGGGCCGCCGCAGCGATGCCGAGCAGCTCCAGCATCACATACAGATTGAACAGGTCGCCGGCGAGGAAGAGCCCGTTCAGCGCAGCCCACAGGAGCAGCCACAGCGGCCAGAACGAGCGCACCCGCAGCCGGTCGTGGAAGTAGCCGGTGGCATAGACGCTGATGCCGAGCCCCACCAGGTTGGCCATGAGCACCAGCGCGGTGGCCAGGCCGTCGGCGCGCAGCGCAATGGCGAGCTGCGCATCCCAGCCGCCCAGGATCAGATGCAGCGTGCCCTGCTGCCACACCGCGGCGGTCAGCGCCACCGCCGCCCCCGCCGTCGCCAGCGCCGAGACGATGCCCAGGCGCACCGACCAGCGCGGCAGGGCCGTCACCAGCATCGCCCCCACCAGCGGCAGCGCGATGCACAGGACCAGCGGGTCCGTCATGGGCGATGCGCTCATCGGCGGCGGTCTTCCTCTTCCGCGTCCTGCAGGCGCGCACCCAGCATCAGCGCCAGGGCCGTTGCGCTCACGGCGACCACGATGCCCGTGAGCACCAGGGCATGCGGCACCGGGTCCGGGGGTGCGACATCGCCGCGATAGGCGATGGCGATGAGCACGTGGAAGACGCCGGCGCCGGTGATATTCAGGGCGATGATCTTGCGCAGCAGCGGCTCGTGGACCAGGAAGGACCAGAGCCCGAGCGCGAAGAGCACCAGACCGGCGCCGCCGTAGAGAAACTGTGCGGTCAACATTCGGGGAAGGTGCTAGGGGCTAGGGGCTGGGGTGTTCTCTGCTGCCGGCTCGGTCGCGGAGAGGGCGTCCTCGTCTTCGGCCGTCGGCCGGGCTTGCGGGCCGGGCGGGCGGCCGCCGACATAGGCGGCCGCCAGGGCCACGCCGATGGCGACGGTGGCGGCCATCTCGATCGCGAGGATCAGCCACTTGGCGATCTTCGGCGGATAGGTCAGAAAGCCGGCGCCGAAGACCATGAGCCCGAGCCCCACCAGGGTGAACACCAGCACGCCGGCCACCAGCAGCCAGCGCTGGGCGGCCTCGCCCGGCAGGCCGGCGCGCGGGTCGCCGGCCAGGCGCACGATGACGCCGGCGGCGCCGAGCAGCGCACCGGCCTGGAAGGCGCCGCCGGGTGCGTAGCCGCCCACCCAGAGCAGGTAGCCGCCGGTGACGATAAGCAGCGGCACCACCCAGGACACCATGCCGGCCAGCACGGCACCGGAGCGCTGAAAGCCCGGCGCCGCCGGCCCCAGCGACCAGATGCCGAGCAGGGCGGCCAGCAGCACCGCCAGCTCCATCAGGGTGTCGTAGGCGCGATAATTCAGCAGCACGGCGGTGACCGGGTTCTGCACGCCGGTGCCGGGCAGGCGCTCGTAGGCGAGGTCGGCGAGCCGCGGGGCCGCACCCGCTTGCAGCGCCATGAAGTACACCACCGTCAAGGCCGCGCCCAGCAGCGCCAGCAGCACCGCCACCAGCAGGCTCAGATCGCGGTTGCGCTCGGCGCTGCGCGCGGCGCGCCTGGCCCTGGTCATGCTGGTCATGTCTCGTCACCCCCATCCGTGCGGGCCGAGGACCTGGCCGCGCGCCGGGCGGCCGCCAGCATCAGGGCACCGCCGAGTCCGGCGCCGATGGCCGCCTCCGCCAGCGCCACGTCCGGCGCCTTCAGCCGCGCCCAAACCAGCGACAGCCAGAGCCCGAAGGCGATGAACAGCATCACCGCGCGGCGCGGCTCCGGGCTCAGCACGGCGGCGAAGCCGAGCGCCAGCAGGGTCACCAGGAGCACGCCATCGAAGACGATCAGCAGGGTCAGCTGGCTCATTGCATGTCCTCGCCGTCGCCGCGCAGGGCGCGCTTGGCGATGAGGTGCGCGCCGGTGGCGCCCGACACCATCACCAGCACCCACAGCAGCACCAGCTTGACGGCGTAGAAGAGATCCGGCTTGTAGAGGATGAGCCCGAGCATGATAAGCCCCAGACCCAGGTTGTCCGCCTTGGTGAGCGCGTGCAGGCGGCTGAACAGGTCCGGCAGACGCAGCAGGCCGATGGTGCCGGCGAAGAAGAAGGCCGCCCCCAGGGTCACGCTGACGGCGGCGATCAGGTGCAGGATGGTTTCCGTTGACATCACGGCGGATCGTGGAGGACAGGGTCGGGGGGATCGGAACGGTGGTCGAACGGCGCCGGGTGCCTGCCGGGCGGCGATGTGCAGCGACAGTCTGCGGCGGCGGTCTGCGGGAGCGCTGTCAGGCTTGATCCTCGCCCGCGCGCCGGCGGGTGAAGGCTGCCACCGACACCGCCGCCAGCAGCGCGAAGATCAGCGCCACGTCCAGCAGCGCCGGCACCTCCAGCGCCAGCCCGAGCAGCAGCAGCACCGCCATGCCGGAGGTGCCGAGCAGCTGCGCGGCCATCATTCGGTCCGCCGGCGTGGGCCCGATCACCACGCGCACCAGGCCGGCGGACATGGTCAGCAGCAGCACCAGCGCCATGCCGAGCAGGAATTCAGGCATCGCCGCCCTCCACTCGGGTCTGCGCCTGTGCCACGGCGGCGGCCTCGGCGCGGGCCAGCGCCAGGGCGTCCTCGCGCTCGCAGCTGGTCACGGTCACCTGCGGGGCACCGGCGAGCGTCTCGCCGAAGAGACGGGCGACGCGCTGCTCCAGACCCACGAGGCCCGCCACGACGGACGGATCGGCGTCCAGCGCATGCACTTGGACGATGCCGTCGCGGATGTCCGCGGAGAGGGTGCCCGGCAGCAGGCTGATGGTATCGAGAAAAACCACCTTGGCCGCGGCGTCCTGAAGACGGGGGCGATAGCCGATCAGGGCCGGATCGATGCGCAGCCGGGGCGAGAGCACGCGCCTTGCCACATCCACGCCGCCGAGGATGGACTCCCAGACGAAGAAGGGGACGAAGGCGACCAGCCGCAGCGGGCTCGGGTCGGCGCCCACCAGCGTCGACAGTCGGGCAGCGGCGAAGGTGGCCAGCAGCACCGCCGGCACGCCGACGATCCAGGACACGGGGTCGGTCCCCGCCAGCATCAGCCAAACCAGTGCGAACAGCACCAGACGCATGGTCCAGCGCAGCGGGCTTGCGGTCGTGGGAGGGCGGGTCGCGTCGGTCAAGGTCGGCAACCGTCGAATATCCGTTACAGAGCTGAGACAATGTGGGCGGGGGACTGCCCGATTTCCACGGGCAAGGCACAATATTCGGATTAACCGAAGTGCGCAATCGCGACGGCCACCGGGCGCGGGCGACGCCTCAATGCGAACCGCCAGCACTCACGGCGGCGGGCCATCAGCCGCAGTCGAATTAAGATCGAGGGCGTGCTTGCAATTGCAGCCGGCGGGCGCCAGTTGCGCGAGAGATTCAAACACAGTGACCATGCGGGAACCGGGGGTTACAGTATCGCAGACCGGAGGCCGACGGCGGGCGGCCCCGGAGGCCGATGGCCGCCAAGGAGAAGGCCGCCGGGCCGCAGCACCGGTGCCCGGCCCATCTCCGCGGTCGGCTCCGCACCCAATGCTTTACCGCGAGTCCAAGAGGTATCAGACATGTCCAACGCCACCCTGAGTGACGCCGACCGCATTTTGCGCGCCGACGAGGGCGCGCCTGCGGCCGGCGGGGCACAGCCCCCCGCCGAGCCGGAGACCGGCAACGACGCCGAAGAGACCGCTGCCCGCACCGGCCGTGATGGCGGTGGGGCCCTGCGTTGGGGCGTCGTCGTCATAGCGCTCCTCGTCGTCGCTGTTGTCGGACTCGGCACATGGTGGTCCGTCCAGCCCGATAAATTCGACGTGCAGGCCAACACGGAGGAGCTCTTGGGCGCGGATGTCAGTCCTGTGCCGGGCAGCGCCATCGTGGCGTCGGCAATCAAGGTGGCGGACACCCTGTTGCACAAACCGGGCGGTTACCTGCACAACGACATGACCCCGCCCGGGATCATCATGGACAACATGCCGTCCTGGGAATATGGGGTGCTGACGGAGCTGCGGGATTCTGTCCGCTCGCTGCGCAACGACTTCAGCCGGTCCCAGTCCCAATCCGTCGAGAACGAAAGCCTGAGAAAGGCCGACTCTGAGTTCAACTTCGATGCGAAGGCCTGGTTCCTGCCCTCCGCCGAGCAAGAGTACGAGCAGGGCATCGCGGCACTGCAGCGCTACCTGAGCGCAATGGCCGAGCGCGATCCGCAAGCGCAATTCTATATCCGTGCGGACAATCTCGCAGCCTATCTACAGGTGGTGGAGAAGCGCCTCGGCAGTTTCGGTCAGCGGCTGTCGGCGAGTGTCGGCGATGAAGAGCTCACCGCCGCCTTGAGCGCACGGCCGGCTGATCGGACACCGCAGGAGGGTCAGGCCCAGAGCACCGCCGCCGGCACCGGCTCCGGCACCGGCAGCCGCACGCCCTGGACCGAGATCGACAATGTCTTCTTCGAGGCGCGCGGCTACTCCTGGGCCTTGCTGCACATGATGAAGGCGATTGCCATCGACTTTGCGCCGGTGCTGAAGGACAAGAACGCGGAGGTGTCCATGCAGCAGGTTATTCGCGACCTCGAATACGCCAGTATGCGCAAATGGTCGCCGGTGGTCCTGAACGGGCACGGCTTCGGCCTGCTGGCCAATCACTCGCTGGTGCTCGCCTCGTATATGTCCCGCGCCAACGCCGCAGTGATCGACCTAGGAACGCTGTTGGAGCGTGGCTGACACCAGCACGCCCGGCGCCCGCGGCGGCGACGTCGCCCGGGCGCTGGCCACGGCGCCGGTCCAGGACTACCTGGAGCAGCTCCACGCTGAGCTGGCGCAGGTGAGCGGCGGTACCATCGCCGACTACATTCCGGAGCTGACCCGGGCCGACCCCAACTGGCTCGGTATCGCCATCGCTACCGCGGACGGGCACATCTACCAGGTGGGCGACTCCCGCCAGCCTTTCACGGTGCAGTCCATCTCCAAGGCCATCGCCTATGGGCTGGCGCTGTCGGACCAAGGGCTGGATGCGGTGCTGGCCAAGGTCGGCGTGGAGCCCTCCGGCGAGGCCTTCAACTCCATCAGCCTGGAGCCGGACACGGGCCGGCCCATGAACCCGATGATCAACGCCGGTGCCATCGCCACGACGGCGCTGGTGCGCGATGATCGAGCGCCGCCGCTGGAGCGCCTGCTGGCCACCTTCGCCGGCTACACCGGCCACGCCATGGACATCGACACGGCGGTGTTCGAGTCCGAGCGCGAGACGGGCCACCGCAACCGCGCCATCGCCCACCTGCTGCGCGGCTACGGCATTCTGGAGAGCTCGCCGGAGGCGGCCACCGACCTCTACTTCCAGCAGTGCGCCATTCGGGTCACCGCCCGCGATCTGGCGCTCATGGGTGCCTGTCTCGCCAACGGCGGGGTCAATCCGGTGACCGGCGTGGTGGCGCTGAAGCGCCGCTACGTGGACAAGGTGCTTGCCGTGATGAGTACCTGCGGCATGTATGACTACTCCGGCGGCTGGATCTTCAATGTCGGCATGCCGGCGAAGAGCGGCGTCGGCGGTGGCATCATGGCCGTGCTGCCGGGGCAGTTCGGTCTCGGGGTCTTCTCGCCGCCGCTGGATGCCAAGGGCAACAGCGTGCGCGGCATCGAGGCCTGCGAGCGAATCTCCCGGGACTTCGGGCTGCATTTGTTCAGTGTCGCGCGGGCGACCTCGGCGACGGTGCTGCGGCGCAGCTACGACTGCACCCGGATCCGCTCGCGGCGCGAGCGCAGCCCGGCGGAGACTGCCTTGCTGGCCGAGCAGGGCGGGCGCGTGCGGGTCTACGAGCTGCAGGGCGAGCTGGTGTTCGGCAGCGCGGAGTCGGTGGAGCTGGCCATGCTCGCCGATCTCGCGGAGGCCGATGCCCTGGTGGTGGATCTCAAGCGCGTCGTCGCCGTCGGCGATGCCGCTGCCCGGCTGCTGCTGCGCCTCGCCGAGCGCGTCGCAGCCTCCGGCAAGCAAATCTATTTCACCGAGACCATGCACCTCTACGGCTTCCGGCGGCTGCTGCAAAAAACCCATGCCGCCGCCAGCGCCGACTGGCTGCGCTTCGACGACACCGACCGCGCCGTGGAGGTTTGCGAGCAGCGCTTGGTGGATGCCGCGGGCGTTGGCGCCGATGTCCTAGACGGCGCCGATCTGCACAATAATTATCTCTGCCGGGGCCTGTCCGACACGGCGCTGGATACCGTGCGCGCCGCCGGCAGCGAGCGTCGTTATCCCGCTGGTGCGGCGGTGCTGAGCATCGGCGATACGGCTCAGAGCGTCTTCTTCGTGCTCGCCGGCGAGGCGGAGGTGTGGGTCAGCACCGGCGAGGGCGGTAAGTCCGGGCGGCGGGTGCGGCTCACCACGCTCGGCCCCGGCACGGTGTTCGGCGAGATCGGCGTCCTCGACCGTGAGCGGCGCACGGCCAATGTCACCGCGAGCACCGATCTTACCTGCCTTGAGGTCCCTTTCGCGGTGCTCGACCCGGCCATCCGCGAGCACATGCTCGCCAACATGGCGCGGCATTTCGCCGCCATGCTGCGGGAGAACGCCGAGCTGGTGCGCCATCTCGCCTGACCCCGTGGGAGCGGTCTCTGGCCGCGACGGACGCTGGCCGCGGCGCTGGAAGACGTCGCGGCAAGGATGCCGCTCCCACGGCGCGGTCTGGTGTGGGAGCGGCGTCTCGCCGCGACGGATGCTGGCTGCGGCGCTGGAAGACGTGGCGGCAAGGATGCCGCTCCCACGGCGCGGTCTGGTGTGGGAGCGGCGTCTCGCCGCGACGGATGTTGGCTGCGGCGCTGGAAGACGTGGCGGCAAGGATGCCGCTCCCACGGCTCCCGGCCTTGGAAAACGCGGATGATCGGCGCTACTGTTGCATCATGTGTGGCCGCTTCGTTCAACACGCCGACCCTGAGATCTATGCCAGTCGCTACGCGGCGGAGCTGGACGCGGACGGTCTCGGCGATTGGCACCCGAGCTACAACATGGCACCGACCCGCCCGGTGCTGGCCATCCGCGCCGGCAACGACGGGGGGCGCGAGCTCACGGCGCTGCGCTGGGGCCTGATCCCGAGCTGGTCCAAGGGCCCGGACAGCCGCTACAGCATGATCAACGCCCGCGCCGAGACCGTCGCGAGCAAGCCGGCCTATCGCAGCGCCTTCAAGCGCCGACGCTGCGTGATCCCCGCCGAAGGCTTCTACGAGTGGCAGTCGCCGGCAGGCGGCGCGCAACAGCAAAAGGGCAAGCCCAAGCAGCCCTTTTTCATCCACCGTCAGGACAAAGCGCCCGTCCTGCTCGCCGGGCTTTGGGAATATTGGCGGCCCGAAGACGGTGATCCGGTGCGTTCCTGCACCATTATCGTCACGGACGCCAACAGCGCCGTGGCCGGTATCCATGAGCGCATGCCGGTAGTCTTGGATGCGTCCGCCATGGACTCCTGGCTCGATCCGCAGAACGCCGACACCGACGCCCTGCAGGCCCTGTTGCGGCCGGCGCCCGCCGAGGACTGGGCCGCGCAGCCCGTCTCGCGACGGGTCAACAGCCCGGCGAACGACGACGCGGGTCTCCTCGCGGCGCTCGAGGATGGCGACAACCAAGCAGGCGACCAGGCCGACGGCCGATGAGGCTGTCGCGCACGGGGCTGCGTCGGCTCGGCTTCGCATCAAGAATGCGTGTACGCCGATTCCTATGCGATTGGCTGGCTTGGGTATATACTCAAATGCCCTGCCTACGGTACGGAAATTGCCGCGGCTGGCCGTGCCGAGAGATGTGAGCCGGCGCACAGTTTCGGCGAGCCGAGTCCGTTGTGCTTGTACATGGATGCACACCGCAAGGGTCACGATCCTGCACCGAGGCAGGACCGAGGCAGGGCAGGCAAGAACAACGACACCAGTACGCACATGGCACGCCAAGCTCTGAAGATTCCGGGACCCCTGGGTCAGCGCATGCGCGGGCGCTGGCGTCTGTCCATCAGGCGCTCCTTGTTGCCCGCCGTGCGCTTCTTCGCCGATGTCATTCCGCGTCTGCTGGACATCACCGTCGCTGCAGGGCTGTTGCTGGTGCTGTCCCCGGTGGTGCTGGTGCGTGCCACGGCGAGCATCTGGCAGACCGGTCGGTTGTTCGATGCCGAGGATCTGGTGGGGCGCTTTCGCAGCCGCATCCAGCGCCTCGCCTTCGCCGGGCACGGTCCGGCGCGTGGGCTCGGGGTATGGCTCAGCGTCCTGAAGGGGGACCTCGCTATGGTCGGCCCACGGCCGCTGACGGCGGCGGAGGCGGTGGCGGTGCCGGCCGCGGACGCCGTGCGCTTTGCGGTACGCCCAGGCCTGGTGTCGCCTTTTGGCGTCAAGCGCAAGGTGGGTATCGCGCATGTCGGCGAGAGTCGGCTGGACCGGGATTTCGTCTATGGTCAGTCGGTGAAAGGCGATCTCGGGCTGGCAGCGCGCTCGGTGCTGAACGGTATACTCGGCGGCGATGGCACCGGCCGGGCAATGCCGAGGGTGCTCAATTTCTTCGGTATTCCGATCCAGAACACCAGTATGGCGGAGGCCGTGGACTGGCTCATGGCCGCCAGCGACCCCAGCGACCCCGGCCGCCGCGCTTCGCGGCAGCTCGCCTTCGTCAATCCGGACTGCCTCAACATCGCCTGGCGTGATGCCGACTACCGCGACGCCCTGCTGGCATCGGCACGGGTGCTGCCGGACGGCATCGGTATCCATATCGGCTGCCGCATGCAGGGGCTCGCGCTACGCGAGAACGTCAACGGCACGGACCTGTTTCCGCTGCTGTGCGCGGCAGCGGCGCAGCAGAGCCGCTCGCTGTTCCTGCTGGGCGCCCGCCCCGGCATCGCGGCGGCGGCAGCCGAGCACATGCAGCAGCGCTACCCGGCGCTCAGGGTCGCCGGTACCCGCGACGGCTATTTCGATGCCGCCGATGAGCCCGCCGTCATCGAGCAGATCAACCAAAGCGGCGCCGATATCCTGCTGGTAGCCTTCGGCGCACCGCGACAGGACCTGTGGCTGCAGCAGCACCGACAGGCCCTGAAGCCGCCGGTGCGCATGGGTGTCGGCGGCCTGTTCGACTTCTACTCCGGGCGTATCCAGCGGGCGCCGGTATGGATGCGCGAGATCGGCCTGGAATGGGCCTACCGTCTGTTGCAGGAGCCGGGACGGATGTGGCGGCGCTATGTCATTGGCAATCCGCTCTTCCTGTACCGTGTCTGGCGCCAAATGCAGGCGCCGGAGCGGTTTGCGCTGCCCGCGGCGGCGAGGGCGCCGGAGATCGCTCGGCCCGCCGGCGTGGCGGGGATGGCGCCATGACCGCCAGTAGCGAGCACAAGCGCCGACAAGAGGCGCTCATCAAGCGCTACGGCAGCCCGGCTGCGCTCGGCGCCAAGGCGAAGGCGCGCATGCTGCTCAAGCGCGCCGCCTGGGTGGGTGTCGTACGCGGCTCCTATCTGCTCAAGCGTCTGTTCGACATCCTGGCCTCCGCCGTGCTGCTGGTGCTCTTGCTACCGGTGCTCGGCCTTGTTGCGCTGGCGATTCGTCTGGAGTCGCCGGGGCCCGTCCTGTTCCGGCAGACCCGCGTCGGCCGCTGGGGGCAGCTCTTCACCATGTGGAAGCTCCGCTCCATGTACATCGACGCCGAGGCGCGCAAGGCCGCGCTCATGGCACAGAACGAGATGGCCGGCGGCGTCATCTTCAAGATGAAGGACGATCCCCGGGTCACCAAGGTCGGCCGCTTTATCCGCAAGACCAGCATCGATGAGCTGCCGCAGCTGTGGAACGTGCTGCGCGGCGACATGTCTCTGGTGGGCCCGCGCCCGCCGGTGCCGGCGGAGGTGGATGAGTACTCGCTCTCGGACCGTCGGCGGCTGGAGGTTATCCCGGGCATCACCTGTATCTGGCAAATCTCCGGGCGCTCGGAGATTCCCTTCGACCAGCAGGTGGAGCTGGATGTCCAGTACATCGAGTCCCAGTCCTTCTGGATGGACTTGAAAATACTCCTAAAAACCGTGCCCGCGTTGTTGCTCGGCACCGGCGCCTACTGAGGACCTCACCATGTGCAAGGCGAGACGCACCGCCTGCAACCGCACGCCCACGCTGCCCTGCACTCATCCAGGGAGCGCCTGAGCCATGCGCGCCCTCGTGTTCGCAGATCGCCCGGCCGCCGATCTGGCGCCGCTGGATGCCCAGTACGCGCCGGCACTGCTGCCGGTGGCGGATCGGGCGCTGGTGCAGTTCCGCCTGGAGGAGCTCATCGATGCCGGCATCACCGAGCTCGTCTTCGTGCTGGCCGAGCACGCCGACAAGCTGGAGGCCCTGCTCGGCGCCGGCGAGCGCTGGGGCGGTCGCTTTCGCTTCGCCCTGAGCCGCAGCGGCCGCCACGGCGGCGAAGCCCCCAGCGCCGTCTGGCCGCGGCTGGCACTGGGAGAAGACGAGCCGCTGCTGGCCCTGCGCGCGGACTTGCTGGCGGGTCCCTGCATTGCGGACTTTCTGGATCAAGCCCAGGGGCTGCCGGGGTCGGTGGTGCTGGGTGCCGCGGCCGACCCGAGGGCGTCGCTGGTGCTGCTGCGTGCCGGGCATCCTGATCCCGCGCCCTTGCTGGATCTGTTGCATTGGCACGGCGGGCCAGCCGACGCCGCCGCTGCCGCTGCCGCCCACACCGTCGACCTGCGCGCTACGGCGCTGAGCCTGATCGAGTCCGTGGCGGAGTACCATCGCGCCAACCGAGATCTCGTGGCCGGACGGCTGGCCGGGCTCGCCGCCGGCGGCCGCGAGGTGGCGCTCGGCCTCACCGCCGGTCGCCGTGCCGCGGTGGCGCCCCGGAGCCTCAAGCAGGGCCAGGCCTATGTCGGGGAGAACAGCCGGGTCAGCGCCGATGCCGAGCTGCTCGGCGAGGTGGTCATCGCCCGGGACGTGGTGGTGGACCGGGGGGCGACCATCATCGACAGCGTCATTTTGCCGCACAGCTACATCGGCGAGCTGGTGGAGTTGAGCAATGCCGTGGTCGCCCACGACGTCCTGATTCGCGTGGATACAGGGGCGGTGCTCAAGGTGGCGGATGCCTTTCTGCTCGGGCGCCTCGGCGGCGAGGCCGCGCAGCCGGAGGGCCCGCGCCTCGCAGACCGCATCCTGGGTACGCTGCTGCTGCTGTTGTCGCTGCCCCTGTGGCCCGTCGCGCTGGCCGCTGCGGCGCTGGAGTCCGGCGGCGGCCTGCTGCGCGGCGAGACGCTCATCGGCAACCGCGGCGCGGCGCTGCCTGGTGTCGCCGGCGGCGACCGCGAGCCGGCCTTCTCGAGCCGGCGCTTCGCCACCAGCATCCCGGTGCTGGCGACGCTGCCGCGCATCCTGGCGGTGGTCAGCGGCGATCTGCGCCCGGTGGGCGTCGCCCCGCTGACGCCGCAGCAGGCGGAGTCCCGCACCGAAGACTGGCAGCGGGTGCGCGATCAGGCGCCGGTGGGGCTCATCGGGCCCACGCAGCTGACGCTGCCGCCGGATGCGCCCTTTGACGAGCGGCTCATGAGCGACGCCTTCTACGCGGGCAAGCGCAGCGCCCTCGGCGACCTGCGCTGGCTCTGGGTCGGGCTGCTCGGACTCTTCAGCCGCCGCGCTTGGCAGCGGGCTTGAACAGATAGACCGGCATGACCGCTGGCGGCATCCCAAACACGACAACGCGCAGCGAGGGGGAGGAACATGGCCGAGGACAGCATCGAAGCGCAAGCCGGCGAGCACGCAGCCCATGCACCGCGCGTGGCCATCGCCATGCGCTCCTACAACGACATCGACACCATCCGCGGCACGCTGGAGATGGTCGCCCGCCAGGGCTACCGCAACTTCACGCTCTGGAATTTCGACTCCAGCTCCCGCGACGGGACGCTGGAGGTGATCCGCGAGTACAACGACCCCGCCCGCATCCACCAGAACGATCCCAAGTCCTACAACCCCGGGCGGGTACTGAGCCACGCCGTGGCCACCATCGGCGCCGAGGCGGACGTCATCGTCTTCCTGAATTCGGACGCCACGCCGGAGCGCGACGATTGGCTGGAGCGGCTCATCGCGCCGCTGGCGGTGCCGGACGTCGGTGCCGTGTTCGGCCGTCAGACCCCGCGCCCGGATTGCCGCGAGCTCTTCCGCAAGGACACCGAGCGCGCCTTCGGCGACGGCAAGGCGTCCGCCGGCTGGGTGCACTTTTTCTCCATGGCCAATGCCGCCGCCCGCCGCGAGGTGCTGGCGCGCTACCCCTTCGAGACGGCTGTGCAATACTCCGAGGATATCGAATGGTCCTATCGGCTGCGCCGGGCGGGCCTGCGTATCGTCTATGTGCCCGAGGCCGCGGCGATGCACTCCCACAACTACACCCTGGCTCAGTCCTACAAGCGCCAGTTCGGCGAGGGCAAGGCCGAGGCCTGGATCTTCCGCAACGGCGAGCTCGACATGTCCTGGCTGCGTTACATGGTGCTGCCCACAGGTATGGAAGTCCTGCGCGATCTCGCCTGGGCCCTGCGTGAGCGCTCGCTGGAGGCGGCCCTGCACAGCGTCCCGCTGCGCGTCACCCAGAAATGGGGTCGTTGGCGCGGGCTGCGGGCAGGCCTCGGCGCGGGGCTGATGCCGGGCGCCGACGACGGCCACGGCAAGGGCGAGCACTCGCATGGGGAAGCCTGAGCCGGTCGCGCCGCACGCGCCCGTCGCGGCACCGCCCGAGCGCTATACGCTCGACGGCGGGCCGGCAGTGGAGGCCCGCATCGACGCCGATCAGCAGCAGATCGCCGCTGCCGTGCTCGACTCGGTGCCCCGGCGCAGCTTCGTCGCCCTGGTGCTCATGGGGGGCTACGGCCGCGGCGAGGGCGGCTATGTGGTCACCGAGGACGGGCCAGCCCCGTTCAACGACTACGACTACTTCGTCGTCGTTCGGGGCACATCCGGCGCGCAGCGCGCCGCTTTGCACCGCGGGCTCGCCGAGCTGGCGGAGACACTGACGGAGCGCGTGGGCGTGGAAGTGGACTTCGCACTGCTGAGCGCCGAGCACCTGAAGCGCGCCGAGTATTCACTGATGAACGCCGAGATGCGCTGGGGCCACCGGGTGGTGGCGGGTGACGCGGACGTGTTGGAGCGCATGCGTGACATGCCCTTCCACGGCCTGCCGCCTGGCGAGCTCACGCGGCTGATGCTGAACCGCGGCGCCCTGTTGCTGATGGATCAGCAACAGCTGCTCGAGCGCCGCTCCCTGGCCGCCGGCGGCGGTATGGACACAGGCGAGCGCGAGGTCTTCTTCAAGTACCTGTTCAAGGCCGTCCTCGCCTGCGGCGACACCCGCCTCGCGGCGGACGGCCGCTATCACCCGTCCTATCCCGAGAAGCTCGCCCGGCTGGAAGCCCCGCGCCCGGCGCTCTACGTGGATGATCGCGAGCGCCCGGACCCCATGCCGCGGCACGACGAGTTTCTCGAGCTCTACCGGCTCGCCTACCGCCACAAGTTCCACCCGGCCTACGAGGAATTCGCCGACGCCCGCCCCGCGGACTGGCTGGCGCGGGTGCTGCGCATCTGGACCGCCACGCTGCGCGCCTTCGAGATCCGCCGCCTGGGCGCGAGCTTCTCGGACTGGCACGACTACTGCCGTGCGGACATTCCCAAGGGGCAGGGCGGCAACCTGGTGCGCAACCTCGGCGTGACCGTGCGCGACTTCGGCCCCCGCGAGCCCCTGCGCCGCCCCCGCCGCGCCCTTCGCTACCCGCGCGAGCGCCTCATCGGCACCCTGCCGCTGCTGCTGACGGAATCCGGCTCGCTGCTCGACCCCTGCGCCGCCAGCGCCCTGGGGCTGCCGGCGAATATCCACTGGAAGCTGGCGGCGGAGCGGTTCCTGGGGCTTTGGGCGCGGTATGCTTGAGGGGAAGGGCGGAGTGTGGAGGGCGGAGGGCGGATCACGGAGTGCGGATCACGGAGTGCGGAGTGCGGAGTGCCGAGTGCGGCGTTTGGCGAAGATCGGTGGTGGTAGGGGCTCAGTCGGCGTTCGGTCGACTCTTGAGCGCCTCTGGGTTCATCACTGTCATCGCCTCGTCGCCCATACCCATCACGAGCACGCCGGCCTTCGTGGCCCGGCGGATGATGCTGTCGTCCGGGTAAAGGCTGGCTAGCACGCCGACGGCCCGATTGTCGGCGTACTCCGGGCAGAAGCGCGATAGGTCCTCGAGCTTGGCCAGCAGGGGCTCGATATGGCTCGCCTGGAGGCGTGACTTGGTCTCGTTGACCAGCACGATGTCGTTGCAGGCGAGGAGGGCGTCATACTCCCGGGTTTCTCCATCCCGCCGGCGGACGACGCGCAGCGCGAAGAGGTCGGGGGAGTCGCAGCCGAACAGCTCGGCGGCGACCCGGGGCAGGCTCGGCGCTACGATGTCCTCCACCACGGTGCCGAGGCGGTTGGCGAGATCGCCCCATTGCTTGTTCATGCGCTTGCGATCACGCTCGGACTCCTCCTTGAACGCGCGCATCTCGTCCTTGAACGAGCCCATCTCGTCCTTGAATGCCCCCATCTCGTCCTTGAACGCGCGCATCTCGTCTTTGAAGCCGCTCATGTCGTCTTTGAATTCCCGCATCTCCTCCGAGAGGCGGTTCAGCGACATTTCCGTGCGCATCGCCTGGTAGCTCAGCTCCTTCATGTACTCGCGGAGTTCGTCGACTTCCTCGCGGATGGCGGTGTTGGCCATGTCTGTCCTCCGACGGCTCATACGCAACTTGCTTCAGCAGCATAGCAAGTCGGGCAGTGGTCCGTCGGCTCAGCGTGCGAGCCGTCAGCAATTCTAAATTTGCCGCCCTGGCGCAGCGGCGCGGCCAGTAGGCGGCGGCGTCGCGGGCTCCAGGGCCTCGTGCATGAAGTCGAGGAGCTGCTCCCAGGAGTCGAACGGCCAGTACAGCGTCA
>NZ_NRRV01000053.1 GCF_016583825.1 Thiohalocapsa halophila
CCCTGCGCCTGATCGGCGAGGTGATCGAGCGTGAGTTCGGCATCAAGCTCTCGCGCTCGGCCGTGGGGCGGGCGATGGCGGCACTGGGCTTCACCCCGCAGCGCCCGCTGCGCCGGGCGCGCGAGCGCGACCCCGTGCTGGTGGCCCGCTGGGAGCAAGAAGAGTTCCCGGCGATTGCCGCCGAGGCCAAGCGCGTCGGGGCGCGGATCTTCTTCGCAGACGAGGCCGGCATGCGCTCGGATCACCACGCCGGCACGACCTGGGCACCGATGGCCCGCACGCCGACGGTGCCCACCACCGGCCAACGTTTCGGCCTCAACATGCTCTCCGCGGTGGCCCCCGACGGGCACTTCCACTTCATGGTGCATGAGGGTCGCGCCACGGCCGAGGTCTTCGTCGACTTCCTCCAACGCCTGCTGCACGACGCCGATCGGCCCGTGTTCCTCATCGTCGACGGCCACAGCATCCACAAGGCGCGCATCGTCAGGGAGTTCGTCGAAGCGCAAAACGGCCGGCTCAAGTTGTTCTTCCTGCCGCCGTACTCCCCGCACCTCAACCCAGACGAGCAGGTCTGGGGCAACGTCAAGGCGTACATCGCCAAGCAGACGGTGGCCAACAAGCTCGACCTCAAGGAGAAGGCTTTGCAGGCGTTGGAGCGCCTGCGCGCATTGCCCAAGGTGGTTGCCGGTTTCTTCCGCCATCCGCACTGCCGCTATATCCTCGATGCCCAGGCGGCGACCTGACATTACTTAATGGACGGTTAGTATGAGAGTCAGCCAAGGCCAGGATCGGCGCTGCGGAGCCGGCGTCTTATCGGTGGCCCAAGACTCAGTGCGTACCGCGCTCCGGGGTCTGGTCAGTTGTACGTGCGCCTTATAAGTCTGTTGATGAGTCGGCGCGCACGCTCGTTCGATGAACAACGTGCGGTCGCGCCAGTAAGTTGTCTGCGTTCTCTAGGTCGTCGCATGTGTCCGCGGGTGGGCTCACGGAATCTGCTTTGGCGTAGGCTTCAGCGCGGTAGAGATTGGCTTGTCTTCACTGCGCCCGAGTCCCGTAGCGAGTTCGTGGCTATGCGGCGCTGAAGGTCGTCCGTAGTAATCGAACGCTTCCGCATCCGACCCGCCGAGGTTCGTGCGCAGGACCAGCCCACCGGCGCCGAACAACCCCGACCCACTGCTCCCGGGCGCCGTGCCGCCCACGGCCCGCTCCACGCGCACGTAGCCGATGGCGGCCGGGTCGGCGTCCTCGCCGCACCAGGCGACCTCGATGCAGGTCTTGTAGGCGCCGACGGTGGTGCGGCTCAGCTGCTGCGGGCCGCGATGGCGGCTGGGTTCCGCGGCTGAGCGTGGCGGTCCATGCACGGGCGCCTCGTTCCTGCGGCCCGGCGCCATCCTCAATGGTGCGGCGCCGGCCTCACGGTATTCGGTGAGGACTCGGGAATTGCTGCGGTCAAGGCGTCCAGCGACCCTCCATCACGCTCAGTCGCGTCTCGAACCGAGGTCAAGCCCCGAAGCACGTTTTTTGACGTGGCGCACAGGAAGCAGTGCGCCGCAACTGCCAAGCTTGTGTACGTTTGCTTCGATGCTGCTGCGCCGCAACCGCGGTTCTGCGGCCGGCAGTGACTGCATCGTCGGTCGGCGTCACCGGCTGATGAGGCGTGACTCACCTGGCGGGGGCCGGGAAGGGGCGTTCGGGTGTTCAGGGGGAATGTAGAGACTGCGAGGGCGGTGATCCGTCCTCGGCTGCTGGCGCGGCTGTTCGGCCGGGCGAACGGCTTCCAGAAGGCGCAGCTGAGCCCTTGGGCGCTGCAAGTTCGCTCGGGCGAGGCCGTTGCGCACCTGCCGCTTCGCCGTTTGGACACAGCGACTGCGGAGCGCGGCCGTGTTTGGAGCCGCATCCTCGTTCGCGGGACCAGCGGTGGGCCGCTGCTTGGGCTGTATGGGCTCGGCAGGAATGCGGCGGCGCGCTATCGCGCCGAGATCGAGCAAGCCCGCCAGGACGTGGCCAGGCTCTGCGGTCTGCTCGCAAAGCACGAGCGCAGGCTGTCGGTGCTCGACGACTGGCTGCGGCGCGGCGAGGCCGGCGACCATTGGGTCGCACAGCACGCCGTCGACGCGACGCTGCGGCACACAGAGCCTTTGGCGCCGGTGCTCGCTGTTCCGGCGGCAGCGGTCACCGGGGATGAGCGCGTCGCCGCAGCGCTCTCGACGGTGGCCGCCTTCCGTGACGCCCCGTCGGCGTTTCGCGCCCGCGCCAACGAGGTTTTCGTCGCCGCCGAGCTTGCGCGATTCCGCGAGTTCTTCGACACGGCAGAGAAGCACCCGCTGACCGATGCGCAGCGCCTGGCGGTCATCACGCACGAGGACAACACCCGAGTCATCGCCGGCGCCGGCTCGGGCAAGACGAGCGTGCTCGCGGTCAAGGCCGCCTACCTGCTCAAGAAGGGGCTGTGCACGCCGGCGCAGCTACTACTGGTGGCGTTCAACAAGCGCGCCGCCAAGGAGCTCGGCGAGCGTGCCGGTGCGCTCGCTGGCAAGGCCGTCGAAGCGAGCACCTTCCACAGCCTTGGGCTGTCGATCATCGGGCGCGCCACCGGGCGCAAGCCGACGCTCGCGAAGACCGCCGAGGATGAGAAAGCGCTGCGCCAGCATCTGCGCGAGCTGATCGCCGAAGTCGTGCGCGATCCCGAGGCGGGGGACTACGTGCGCGAGTACTTTCAGAGCTTCTTCGCCCCCTACAAAGACGAGAAGGAGTTCAACGAGCTTGGGGAGTACTACGACCACCTGCAGGCGTTCGACCTGCGCAGCCTCCAGGATGAGCGCCTGCGCAGCTTCGCAGAGGTCGAGATCGCGAACTTCCTGTTCCTGAACGGTGTGCGCTACCAGTACGAAGCGCCCTACGCGGTCGACCTGGCCACGGCCGAGCATCGCCAGTACCAGCCGGACTTCTACCTGCCCGATCACGACATCTACATCGAGCACTTCGGCATCGGCCGTGACGGGCGGACGGCCCCGTACATCGATCGCGAGCGCTACCACCAGGAGATGGCGTGGAAGCGGGCGGTGCACGCCGAGCATGGCACGACGCTGATCGAGACCTACAGCTACCTCAAGCAAGAGGGCTGTCTCACCGATGTGCTCAAGCAGGAGCTACGCGATCACGGGGTCGCGCTGCGCCCGATCAGCAACGAGCAACTACTGGAGGTGCTCACCCGAACCCGCCAGATCGACCCGTTCACGGAGCTGGTCGCGACCTTCCTGAACCACTTCAAGGGCAACGGGTGCACGCTGGACGGCGTGCGTGCGCAAGCCCGGCAGCGTGGCTGCGACACGAAGCGGCTGGAGGCCTTCCTGGCCGTGTTCGAGCCTGTCTATCTGCGCTACCAGCGCGCGCTCGCCGCCAGCGGCGAGGTCGACTTCAACGACATGATCATCGAGGCGACTCGCCACGTCCGCGAGGGCAGCTACCGTTCGCCGGCCACCTGCATCCTCGTTGACGAGTTCCAGGACATCTCCGCCGGGCGTGCAGCGCTGATCAAAGCGCTGGCGGATCAGGATCGCGCTCACCGGCTGTTCTGTGTGGGCGACGACTGGCAGGCGATCTATCGCTTCGCCGGCAGTGACATCGCCCTGATGCGGGACTTCGCCAAGCACTTCGGCTTCACGGAGACCGTCACGCTCGGCGAGACCTTCCGCTTCAATGATCGCATCGAGCGCGTCGCCAGCCGCTTCGTGCAGCGCAATCCCGCGCAGCTGCCGAAGACGATCCGTTGCGCCACGTCGGCGCGCGGGCCCCGGATTCACATCCACCGCCACCTTGGCGGGGATCACGACCCGTTCCTGGAGGCCCTCGGCGCGATTGCGAGCCAGGCCGGCAGCGGTAGCCACGACGTCCTGGTGCTGGGTCGCTACCACAAGGCGCTCCATGGGTGGGCGTGGGACCAGGCCCGTCGGCAATACCCGGCCCTGCGGCTTGCCCATTCAACGGTGCACGCCGCCAAGGGCACCGAGGCGGATTACGTTATCGTCGTCGGCCTGATCGCCGGGCGCTACGGCTTCCCGTCGCAGATCGCCGACGACCCGCTCCTCGAGGCGGTGCTCTCCGAGCCGGAAGCATTCCCCCACTCAGAAGAGCGCCGGCTGTTCTACGTAGCCCTCACGCGCGCCCGCCATGCCGTGCATCTCATCGCAGACTATGTGCGCCCCTCGGCGTTTGTCGGCGAGATCGCCGCCGACCGCGCGGACGTCGATGCGCCCGCCCGCCTGGAGGGGGCGACCGTGTATTGCCCGGACTGCGGAACCGGCCTCTTGCTCCGCCGGACCGGCCGCCATGGGGACTTCTACGGCTGCTCGCACTATCCCTTGTGCAAGCACATCTCCGGCGTCTGCCGTCGGTGTGACGAAGGCGCCTTCGTGCGTCGCGAAGGCGAGGGCGCGTACCTGTGCAGCAACGCCTCCTGCGGCCATCGCGAACGGATCTGCCCGCGCTGTGGCACTGGCCGGCTGACCGAGCGCCAGGGCCGCTACGGTCCCTTCCTGGGGTGTACCAACTTCGCGAGCGGGGACTGCAACTACACCACCAACATCGCTCCCGAGCCCTCGCGGTGAAAGGCGCGGGCACTGGCAAGGCTCGCGCGCGGACCGGGCATGCACGTTTTGCTTATGCGTTCACAGCACGAGTGCGGTGGCACTGCCAGTGTTTCCCGAGGCTGCACCCAATCCCAGGAGGAATCCGGATGATGCGTTTAGCGGTTTGGGGTCTCTGTAGCGCGCTGGCGTTCGCTGCGTCGCCGGCGACAGCTCTCAACAAGTGCACCGGCCCGGATGGGGCGGTTACGTTCACCGATCAGCCCTGCTCAGGCACCGCGGTTTCGGTCGAGACCCTCTCCCCTGATCCCAACGCCAACATCATCGACTCCCGCCCCGCCCGGAATTTGCTCGAGCGCGAGCGTGCACGTGACGAGGCTCGGGCCAGGGCGCGCTCCCGCAATGCCGCCCAGCCTCAGCGCAGAACCGCCGAGTGCCTGCGCGAGATCGATTCAGCGGCGCAGTCGAATGTGTCTGTCGGCCGCCGCGGCGGCATCATTGCCTCGATCGCTGGCGCCTGCGGCGATGCTCGCGTGATCGCTCACGCCCGCGAGATCATTCAGGGGCTGGACATGTCGCCGGGACGCAAGGCGTGCTTGCTTTCAGAGCTGAGATCTGGAAGCGGTGAGGCTGGGGCCTGCTCCAGTCGCCCAGTGGCTATCCCACGGTCGGCAACACGATCAGCCAGTGCGCCGGCCTCCAATGTGTCGCCGCCGTCAGTGTTGGCACCCAATCCGGCCGGCGCGATCGATGTCCACAGCGGCCGCTTCTACCCGCGTACGGGACCCGGCTTGACTGACCCCCGCACGGGCGAGTTCCTACCCAAATCCGGGCCAGGCTACATCAGGCCTTCCACCGGCCAGTTCATGCCGGCGCACTGAACGGTTCGCGAGAGGCTCGCCCTATGGCCACCGCAAGCGCACGCCACGGGCTGCCAACGCCGCGTATCCCTCACTGCGACACACGCTGCTGCCACAGGGGATGACTGTGAAGATTCCGGAACGTGCGTGCCAGATCTGGGCCGTGCTCGCTTGGGCCTCCCGCGGGCAGCAGACCATGACGTACAAGCAGCTCGGGGCCGCGATCGGTGTTCCTCCGCCGGGACTTGGGCAGTTGTTGGACCCGATCCACGCTTACTGCGAGGCGAAAGCTCTGCCGCCGCTGACGGTGATCGTCGTCGGCAAGGACGGCATGCCGGGCGTCGGCTTCCCGGCGGCGCAGCCGGTGGAGGTGCTCCGGCGGCAGCGTGAGGTGTTCTCAACGGACTGGCTGGCGCACGGCAATCCCGGGCCGAGTGCGTTTGCGGCGGGCCCAGCGGAATAACTCCAATGTGCTCAAGTGCTCGTCGGCCAAGTTTGAGGGCGAGAATTGATGCGGTGGGCAGGAGACCGGCAGGCTACAAGGGTGTCCGCGCCGTTCAATCGAACTACCAGAGATAACCAATTGGCATGAAGATCTCCACGATCCTCGACCACATCGACAGCGGCCACATGGCGCTGCCGGAGTTCCAGCGTGGCTATGTCTGGAACCGCGACCAGGTGCGTGGGCTGTTCGACTCGCTGTATCGCCGGCATCCCGTGGGCGGACTGCTTGTCTGGGCCACGGAGAGCAAGTCCGCCGCGCACCGTGGCGATGCACCGGTGGCGGCGGGTGTGGTGAAGCTGCTATTGGATGGCCAGCAGCGGATGACGTCGCTGTACGGCGTGGTGCGGGGCAAGCCGCCCGAGTTCTTCGACGGCAACGCGCAGGCGTTTGCAGGGCTGCGCTTCCACCTTGAGCGTGAGACCTTCGCGTTCTACCAGCCGGTGAAGATGGGCGACGACCCGCTTTGGGTGGACGTCACCGAGCTGATGCAGCAGGGCAACGCGGGGCTCGGTGCGCTGATGACCCGGTTCAGTACGCAACCGGAGCTCGCTGACAAGGTCGGTGACTATGTGGCCCGGCTCGGCCACCTGCTCGGCATCACCGAGATCGACCTGCACGTGGAAGAGGTCACCGGCGCGGACAAGTCCCTCGACGTGGTGGTGGACATCTTCAACCGCGTCAACAGCGGCGGAACCAAGCTGTCCAAGGGCGATCTGGCGCTGGCGAAGATCTGCGCCGACTGGCCCGAGGGCCGCGACGCCATGAAAGCGGAGCTGAAGCGCTGGGAGCTGGACGGCTTTCACTTCAACCTGGATTGGCTCCTGCGCTCCGTCAACACCGTGCTCACCGGCGAGGCCAAATTCCAATATCTGCACGAGAAAACGGCGGCGGAGGTCCAGGACGCGCTGAAACGGACCACGAAGCACATCGACTACTGCCTGAACCTGATTTCCGGCCGGGTCGGGCTGGACCATGATCAGGTCTTCTTCGGGCGCTTCGCCGTCCCGGTGATGGCGCGATACCTGGACCAACGCGCGACGCATACACATGGAATGATGGACGAGGCGGAGCGGGACAAACTGCTCTTCTGGTACGTGCAGGCGGCCATGTGGGGGCGCTTCTCGGGCTCCACCGAGACCTACATCGACAAGGATCTGGAGGCGCTGGAGGGCCAGGACGGAGGCCTGGACAAGCTGCTGGAGCAGCTTCGGCTCTGGCACGGCGGGCTCCAGGCGGAGCCAGGGCATTTCACCGGCTGGAGCCTGGGCGCGCGCTTCTACCCAGTGCTCTACCTGCTCACCCGCATGGGCGAGGCCAAGGACTGGGGCACGGGTCTACCGCTGAAGGCCCATCTGCTCGGCAGGATGAGCAGGCTAGAGGTACACCACATCTTCCCAAAGGCGCAGCTCTACAAGCACGGCTACAGCCGTCCGCAGGTCAACGCGCTGGCCAATTTCTGTTTTCTGACCAAGGACACCAACCTCGATATCAGCGCGACGCTGCCGGCGGTCTACTTCCCGCAGGTGGAGGAGAAGCATCCGGGGGCGCTCGCCTCCCAATGGATTCCGCAGGACCCGCAGCTGTGGCATATCGACCGCTTCCCGGACTTTCTGGAGGCCCGCAAGGCGCTGCTCGCCAGCGAGCTGAACCGGCGGATGGGAGAGCTGCTGCATGGGGACGAGCGCTGGCTCACCGGCGCCGCCGCGCTCACCGCGGAGGCGGCCGCAGAACCGGCGCCGCAGCCCGTTGAAGTCGTCGGCGGCATCAGCAGCGAGGAGGAAGAGGCACAGCTCGAAGCGCTCAACGACTGGGTCGCCGGGCAGGGGCTGCCGCGCGGCGCAGTCGCCTACGATCTGGCGGACCCAGAGACCGGCGCCCAGCAAGCGGTGTTGGATCTAGCCTGGCCAGACGGACTCCAGGAAGAGCTGAGTCAGCCGGTGGCCGTGTTGCTGAACGAGGAGGCAGCGACCATCGCTATGGCAAGTCAGGCGGGGTTCCGCTGCTTCACCGACGTCAGTGCATTTCGCGGCTATATCGAGATCGCCATACTTGCCGAGGTTGGCGCTTCATAGCCCAGGCTCTCCTCAACGGTAACCGTGGTGCCGCTATACCAGTCTCATCTGAGATTTCATCTCAGGAGTCTAGCGCAAGCCGCTGAGATCGTTTAGCCTTTGGTGCATGCAGGACTACCACCTCAACCAGCAGGAGCTCGCGGAGCTGCGCGCCGCCCACCGCGCTGCGCGCAACGTCCGTGAGGCGTATCGGCTAAACGCCGTGGTCCTGCTCGGCAGTGGCTGGAGCCCATCGGAGGTCGCCGCCGCGCTGTTGATCAACGACGATACGGTGCGCACCCACTTCAAGCGCTACAAGGAGGGTGGCATCGCGGCGCTCGAGCGCATGAACTATGTCGGCAGCGAGGCGCTGCTCACCGCCGCGCAGCTGGCCGAGCTGGACGCGCACCTCCAGCAGCAGTTGCATCCCAGCGCCGCCGCGGTCGCACGCTGGGTCGAGGCGCGCTTCGGTGTGCGCTACACCGACAGCGGTATGACCGCCCTGCTGCATCGCCTCGGTTACCGCTTTAAGAAGCCCAAGCTGCTGCCGGGCAAGGCGCCTGCTCCCGAGGTGCAGGAAGCGTTCGTCGCCTCCTACAAAAAGCTCAAGGACAACAAAGGCGAGCACGACGCCATCTTGTTCATGGACGCCACCCACCCGCAGCACAACCCGGTCCGCGCTGGCGGCTGGATCAAGCGCGGGCGCTGCTTCGCGCTCAAGAGCAACACCGGTCGGCGGCGGCTGAACATCAACGGCGTGATCGACGTGGAGACGCAGCACGCGGTGATCCGCTACGACGACACCATCGATGCCGCCTCCACCATCGCCCTGTTCTCGCAGGTCGAGGCCGCCTATCCCAAGGCCGCGACGATCACCGTGTTCTGCGACAACGCCCGCTACTACCGCTCCAAAGCCGTGCGTGCCTACCTGGAGCACTCGCGGATCGATTTGCAGTTCCTACCGCCGTATGCGCCGAACCTGAACCTGAACCTGATCGAGCGGTTCTGGAAATTCTTCAAACGCCAAGTCTTGTACAACCGCTACTACGAGACCTTTACCGACTACAAGGCCGCCTGCCAACAGTTCTTCGCGGATCTCGATGCGCATGCCGAGCAGTTACGCTCACTGCTGACGGATAACTTCGAGATCATCCGCAGCGATTGAAACCCGAAAACCTGTATCGGATGGGTGTATTCAGCGCAATCGCGGGGTATCTTCTTGGAAAGGAAGGTAATTCAGCGACTGAAGGCCGCAAGATCCTTTGACAGCGGGGATTGGGTCCCACCGAAGAGTCGGAGACAGTATCGAGGCTAGTCTTGCTTCCTACATGATCCCCCTTCGCTCTAAGCTAGACTTAGAGACTTATTGCTAGCTGCAGTCGACGTGCTCCGCCGTGCTCGGGGAAAGCCGCCCCCTGTCGTCAAAGTCCTCGGGAGTCTTGTCGCGGCTTGCATTGCCCTATACTTATCGGGCGGGGCAAGCCGCGCAGGCTGGCCAAGCACCACCGTCGCTTTACTCGCTCTTGACGTAAGGCGACAAACGTAAGTTTTCGCAACCGCCATGGCTTCCATTGCCTTTTTGAAGAGGGTCTTTATGGCTACTTTCAATGTCAATACCCATCGCCATGATCCATATAAGAATTTTAAGTTCAGAGTTCGCTGGGATGGCCGCACTATAGCCGGAATCACCAAAGTCAGCGGGCTCAAGCGTACCACCGAGGTGAAGGAGTTCCGGGAGGGTGGCGAGGTTAGCAGCGTCCACAAACTACCAGGGCGGCACAGCGTCGAGCCTATCAGGCTTGAGCGCGGCATTACACATGATGCCGAGTTTGAGCGCTGGGCAAACAAGGTGTGGAACGTCTCGGCCAAGGAAGGCGGCGGCCTCGAGTCGTCGCTGAAGGACTTCCGCAAGGACATCATCATCGACCTCCTTAACGAAGCCGGCCAGATCGTTCTGTGCTACAAGGTCTACCGCTGTTGGGTGTCTGAATTTCAAGCTCTGCCGGAACTAGACGCGAATGGAAACGGCGTCGCCATCGAAGCGCTAACGCTCCAGAACGAAGGATGGGAGCGGGATCAGACGGTACCTGAACCCGCAGAGCCTTCATATGACGACCCGCCGGTGACGTAGGTGTGCCCAAGACATTGCATACCGTCTCGCTGCGTTTGACACTCACTGGACTGTAGAAACCGGCTAAGGTGTTGGACTAGTTCGACCTGAGCGAGGGCCTGCTGACCGGCGCCCTGACGCGTCGATGCGTCGGCACCCCTGGCCTCCTGGCGCGCATCGATTCGGTCCGAGTGGAGTAGCTCTTCGAGGTTGTTGACGAGGGCGGCTACCCTGGCACGAATCGTTTCGGGCGCGGCGATGATCTTAGAAGGAGCGGTCGGATGGTAGTCAGGGTGCGTCGCGCCCGGTAGATGGGATCAGGGTGCATGGCAAGGCACAACGACGAGGAATAGTTTTTCTATTCCGAGGAGTTGTAACGCAGCTAGGCGCCCCGCGGAGCGTGCCATGGCGGCCGGGCGTCGATCATAAGTCCGACCACGGGCCGGGCTCTGGCTCCCACGCTCCCGCTGGGAGCTGGGGCCGACGCTCTGCGTCCCGTCGCGCTGGTTACGTGGTGGTCGGGGTTATGATCAAGGCCCGCGGGGCGTGCCATGGCGGCCGTATCGGCCTTCACCCAGACGGTGACGTTCAGAGCATTACTAAAATCCCAGCCGGCTCGGGCATTTGCATGCTCGTCGAAGCGGTCAACTGCTCCTCCTAGAATGATGCCAATCTGGTCGGGCACGGCGACCACTACCCGACCAATGTCGTAAACGACGAGGATGACTGAACCTAATGATCGGCGCTGCAGGCGAGCTGGGGCATCGGCAGCCGTCCGACGGCGTTGGGCGCGGAACGGCGGCTGTCGTAGCAGCACTCCGACCACGGCTTGTCTGGCTATTAGGCGGGTTGGTGTGCCGACGGAAGCGTCCGGAGCGTCTCTGTGCGGATCGCGGCGTACGTCCTCGGCCAGACACAGAGGCTGTCCGCTACGCGGAGCGCGGTGTACGTCTTTGTTCTGCTCAGGTGTGGCAGTGGGGTAGCGGTAACTGGCGGAACACCACGTCTCGGCCCGGGACAGCGGTAAGCGTCCGGCGAACTACAGGATTGCCCCTTGGGGGCTAATGACGTCCAATTTCAGAATATGTGGCAGCAAGGCCGCGATGGCTTTGGGGGAGTTGGCGGCGGGCAGGTGCTCGAAGAGGTAGGTCAAGTAGGCCGGGGCTCCAGGGCGTTGGCCTTGGCGGTCTTGACCAGGGAGTAGAGCAGCGCACTGGTCTCGGCGCCGTCGGGGGTTGCCGAGGGCGGCGTCCACCCGCACCGGGTGCGGCAGGGTCGTGAGATCGACACCGGCGACGCGTGACATGCTGGGCCTTTCACTGACGGCGCTCGGCGCACGCAGAGTATGGGACAGCGCGTTGGGAGAAGGGTACGGTGTGCGCTCCCCCGCAGGCAGTCCAGCGCCCGGCATGTCGATGGCAGAGCAGCTTCGCGCCAAACTCCACCCCAGCCGCTTTCCCAGCATGAGCGAGCAGATGTCGGCCATCGTCGGCTTCGTGCTCGGGGAGGCGTTCACCGAACCCGCGATCGCCGAGCTGCACCTGACGCCTGACGGCGGCGTCCTGGCGGTGCCGGTCACCGCCGCGGGCGAGCGTGGTCAGGCCGCCTTCATCGGTGCGGCTGTGGATCTCCAAGCGAATCTGTCGCGACTCGGCATGGCGGCCGGGCTGGATGCCGACGAGTGGTCTGAATATGCGCGGCTCGTGCGCGAGCGCGTCGGGGTGGAGCTGTCGGGCGAGGGCGGCTGAGCGGTCTCGAGGTCGCCGTGGGCGGCTGGCCGATGGTCGCGGGTCCCGGCCTGCACCCAGCATCAGCCCTCGCGCTCCCGACCAGTTCGCGGCTGTTGGCGCTGGCGGTCCCCCTGCTTAGCGATGGCCACCTGGGAACGAGCCGATCAGTGCCGGCCTACGGTCTACGCAGCGGTGATCCGGGCCCCTCAAAGCATCAGGCCACCACCGATCCCGCCGACAGCGGACCCCTTACACCATCGCGTTATGGCAGCTACACTGGCCGTTAACGACAAGCAGGTTGTGGGGCGGGCCGCCGGCTGAGACCGGGCCGGACGTCAGGATGGTGGGGCAATGAGCGACTTCGATGGGGCAGCTGCCGAACCACGCATTCGCGGCGAGCGCCGGCGCTTCCCGCGCGCGGGCTTCGACGGCGCCGTGGCCGCGGAGCCGGTGCCGCGCACCATAAGCACGCATGCCATGCCGCTGCTGGCGTCCGATCTCAGCGAAGGCGGGCTCGGCGCCACTGCGCAGGACTTCGTGCCAAGCGGCGCCAAGCTGCTGGTGTCGCTGGAGCCGGCCGCGGGGGCGGAGCCGCTTCGGCTGATGGGCGAGGTGGTGCGGGTCGCGCACATCGCGTTTCAGGATCGCTGGTCGCTGGGGATCGCGTTCGACGCGGTGTCGGAGGCGGAGCGGAAGCGGTTGCGGGAGGTTGTGGCGGGACGGGGGCGTGGTTGAGGGGATTGGGCAGGTCGAAGGAGGGTGCACTGACTGGGGTCGGTTAAGGCGCTATGCGAGCGAGTTGAGTCGCTGTGCCGCAGGTGGATTGAGCTGGAAGGCAGACGTTCACACTGCTCGGGTGCTCGGGAGTTGTCGGCCACAAGCGGATATCCTCGAATAAGCCTAGGCTTCTCTAGCCTGCGCGAATACATCCATATATGAACGAAGAGGTGGCAGGCACTACGTCCGATGATCGCCCCAGGCGACTAACGGAGATAGCATCAGCACTGGGAAAAAATCCCACTGGCTTTCTCAAGTTCGTACGCCGACGTGGTTTTGAGCCGTTTAAGCTCCAGGAAGGCCAGAACAAGCCCTATTACCTGACCGCGCAAGACGCCGAGGTATTTTTGCAGCGAGTCAAGGATGAAGAGCGTCTTGTGCCTTTCCCCGAAACAGAAACGGTATCCAGCGGAGTGTCAGGCGTATATGCGGTAGAGGTGCCCGGCTACGACGGCTCCACCCGGATTAAGATTGGATGGAGCGATAATATTGCTGAGCGGCTAAACACCTACCGAACAATCATCCCCGACCTACGTGTTTTGCGGGTATGGCTGTGTTACGCAGACTGGTTCGAGCGTATGACTTTGGCTTGGGCGGAGAAGAATGGCACACAAATCGGCCAAGAACTGTTCGAGTTCGAAGACAAGAGAGAGGCTCTTTCTTCTCTGGACGACTTGTTCGCGAATTTCGGCATAGAAGCTAAGAACGAGTCCCTCTAAAACTTGGCGGTGGCGCCTATGGCCGGCTTCCGCCCTCCTGACACTTCGCGGCACCGCGTCCAGCGGCGGCAAAGGGCTCCGTGGCAGCCGTCTATCGCGGGCCGGAGACAGACGGTTCTCGGCCACCATGTGTAGTTCGCAACTATGTGAAGCTGCGGGCGGCTGTCACCACAAGTCGCTGTTTTAAAGCGCTTTGTGTGGGCCGAGTCGCGTTGAAGCTTCACATAGTTCTTCAGGTTTCTCGAAGGTGGGTGCCAAGGCAGGAAACAGCGATGAAGCCTGCTGACCAGCACCCCGACTTAAGCGAAGGCAAGGATTCCAGTGCCCGCACGGACGGCCGCTGGCCCTAATGTGCGCCGACACTATGTCCTCGCGCTCTCGATCCCGTGGACCGCGGTGCCCCAGCGTTCCGCGACGACTTGAGACTATGTGAAGAACCGTCTGGCGCCAACGTAGGCCAACTCTGGAGTCGGCATGGGAACTTCATATAGTTGGCAACCACACATAGTGGCCGCTATTTGAAGCTTCGCGTAGTAGATGTTAGCGGTCCGAATGGGCATGCGTAATTCTTAGGTATTTAGCGTTATGAATGTATCTGACGTCTTCGGAATCAACAGCGAGGTCCGCCTCGAGTCGTATGTTGATCGTGGCGATCTCGATACAGCGATTGGAAAATTGCTTGTCAGGAATACGCATATCGCTCTGAAAGGCGAATCGAAATGCGGTAAGTCTTGGCTCCGGCAGAAAAATCTACCGAACGCAATCGTAGTCCAGTGCCGACTTGGAAGAGGCGCGATCGATATCTATGTAGATGCATTGTCCCAGCTTGGCGTCAGCTTTGTCGTCAGCGACACAACGACAGGGAAAATCGAAGGGCGTGTTGAGGCGACCGGTGCCGTCGGAGAGGGCTTGCTCAGCAAAGTCTTCGGATTAACCGGTAGCGCTTCTGCTAGCGCCGGAGCAAGCCGTGAAAGTATCCAAGGCAAAGGCGTCGTGGGTCGCGACATCAATGACCTTCGGTATGTGGCGGAACTGATTAGAGAGAGTAGACGCCACCTTGTGGTCGAGGATTTCCATTACCTCTCCGTAGAAGAACGGCGGAAACTCGCTTTCGATCTCAAGGCGTTATGGGACTATGGATTGTACGTAGTCATAATCGGCGTATGGAGCCAGAGTAATCTGCTCATTTATCTGAATCCAGATTTGACAGGTCGAATTGAAGAGGTGTCGGTCTATTGGTCGACCGACGACTTAAAAGGAGTTCTCGACACGGGTGGCGCTGCTCTCAATCTTCGATTCAATGCCGAGTTCGCCGATGAACTCGCGAACCTGAGTTACGGAAACGCTGGAATACTTCAAACTTTAACAATCCGAGCGCTCGATGCGCTAGAGATCGTTACCGCACCCCGCACTAGTGTGGAGATAGCCGATAAGGAAGCAATTCAAACTGCCGCTTTACACTATGCTGATCAGCTTAACGCCCTATACCAACAGTTTGCTAAACGTGTGGCCAGGGGGGTGCGCACACGTAAAGATTCGACTGGCATATACGCACATGCGATGGCTGTAATTATGGACGCTTCAGATGAATTGAGCATACGAGGCATACCGCTTGACTACATCTTTCGTATCGCTAACGAGCGAGAACCGCGAATACAAAAAGGCAACCTACGGACAATCCTGGAGAAACTGGAAGGGTTGCAAGTGGACGAGGCAGGTCGCGGTCTTGTGGTTGCCTACAACGAGGCCGACGGAGAGGTCTCAATCGTCGATAGGCAAGTATTGCTCTATCGACGATTTAGCACCGTGAGCTGGCCTTGGGAGGAGCTCATCGAGGAAGCCGGCTTTGACAGCTAACGTCCTGTTCAATCAGACCCTTGATTGTTGCGGCGCTTCGCTGCCGCTCCGCTCCTTGCCGTCAAGGACGGCTTAACAGGGCGTCGGCTTCGGGTCGACGTAAGTGGGCATCCGGCAGGCAGGGCGGCCATGTCCGCTTTCGATTGCTGGGGCAATGAGCATAGCTACCTGCCGTTTGCCGGTCCTCAACGGCTTCTTTGCGCCTGCCACGGCCTAAGCGGATCGCGCCAATACCCAGTCAACGCTCCACCCTTCCCGAGCCCTCCACCCCATCCCCAAGCCACCGCCGAACCCCATCCCGATAAGGCGCGTCAAACCGCCCGTAATACTCAAACTCTCCGGCCGCGGACCCGCCCAGGTTGGTACCGAGCAGCCGGCGCTCGGCGTTGAATAGCCCAGCCCCGCTGCTCCCCGGCTCCGTCGCACCAGAACGGCGCTCGACCCGCACGTACCCGATCGCGGCGGGGTCCGCGTCCTCGCCGCACCAGTCCACCTCGATGCAGGTCTTGTACTCGCTCACCGTCGCGCGGCCCAGCTCCTGCGGGCCGGCGAAGGGGTGGTGGAGGGTGGATGTCTTGAGGCCGATCGCCGGCAGGATCGGCTGCGCGTGCACGAACGCGGCATCAGCCGGCGGCGGCTGTCGCAGGCGCAGCAGGGCGGTGTCGGTGGACTGGGCGAGGTAGAGCACGTCGGCGCCGCCGGGGACGCTGTCGCCGGCACCGACCGGGCCGCCGCAGGTCTCAGCGCGCAGGAACCAGAAGCCCTCGATGCTGGAGGCGCGCCCCTGATCCGGGAAGCAGTGCTGCGCCGTGAGGACGTAGGGGATGTCCGTGGCCGAGTCGTCGTCGGCGACCAGGGTTCCGGTGCAGGCGCCGGTGGCCCCGTGCGGGTGGGTATAGAGCAGCAGGGTGGCCGCGCGGCTCTGTCGATCCCAGTCCGGGTGGCAGGCGGGGTCGGTGGCCTCGGCAGTGGCGGCGGCGTCCGCCGGGGGCTCGCCCGGCAGCCGGGCGAGGTGGGAGACCGCGGGCAGCCCCAGGCGCGCCGGGTGCGGATCGGCGCCGGCGGGCAGGGTGATCTCCAGCAGCAGCGCATCGCCGGCAATCAGCGGCGACCAGAACAGCGGGGCGTCGGGGCCGGCGGCGGCGTCGGCAGCGAGGCTCGCGTTGACGAGCGCGCCGTCGAGGGTGTGCCGGGCCGCCGAGCCGGGGCCCGAGAAGCGCAGCTCGGCGGTGTCGGGCAGGTGCTGCGGGCGCAGTGCGACGCGCAGGCCCCGCGCGTCGGGGGCGCGCAGGATGAGTGTGAGGGCATGGCGGCCGTCGTCGGTGCGGCGCCAGGGCAGGGCGTCGGGCGCCGGCAGCTGGTCGGCGGGGATCTCGCGGCCGAAGCCGAGGCGCAGGGCGCCGCCGGTGGCCTCCGTCGCGGCGGCGATGCGGGCCAAGGCCTGGTCGTGGGTGAGCGGTGACAGCCGGAGCTCGAGGGCCTCGCGCGTGACGGTGGCGCCGTCTTGGCTGGTGGATGGGCCGGTGAAGGCCGGCATGGTGAAGCCGGCCATGGCCAGCGCGACGGCGCCAACGCGCGCCAGTCCGGCGGGACTCCTGCGGCCGGGCGGCGGCCATGCCCGCGATGCAGGGCGGTCAGGGGACGCCGTCCTTCGTGCTGGCATGTCTGAGTCAGTCGGCACTGTTTCGGCGTCGGCGGCGGGGGGAAGGGGCAGCTGCGGTGCCGTGAGCGATGTCAGCGAGACTATGCGTGCACCAACTGGACGGCGTCCATGGCGGATTGCTGTCGGTCGGGGCGCGGTCTTGTGACCGAACGGAGGGTACCGGGGCTGGTGTGGTGGCGCCGGCACAGCGCTCGTACGTTCCCGTGTTGCAGCTTGTCGGGTGCGCGCGGGGCGCGCGGTTTTGGCACTGGTGAGGCAGGACAGCCACGCGTCGGCCGTCGGCGGTTGTCCGTCTTGGCAGCGTAGGCGGTTCCTGACAGCAATGCGGGCAGATACCGCAGGACAGTATTTGTGCGGCAAGCTAAGTTGAAAGTGCGTGCGGCGAGCGGATGCAGGGGGTACCTTCGGTTGCCGGGGAGCGTCCGCGACCGCGACCGTGGTGCATCCACGGGCGTGGCTGGCGGCGCCCATCAGGGGCATGGAGGTTGTGACACGCGGCGGCCATGATGCGCGGCGACCTGTCGGAACGCCGGTTACCGCAGTCAGGTGCGCAACCGCGCAGCGCGACCGTTGGCTCGACGGTCTACGCTGCACCAGCGCCGGGTAACGACTGTCTGTGCGGGATCGACCCCTCGGGAGGGCCAAGATGACGGAGAGTGTGTCTGAGACGGGAACACTGGTGTTGGTGGTTCGGGGGTGGGGCGGCGCCGTCAAACTGCCGTTCTGGTCCGTGGCGGGCGGCACCCTGCCGCAGCCCTTTCTCGACCTGCTCCAACGGACCCTGCCCGGGGCCGATATCCTGACGCCGGATCTTCCGATGGGCACCTTGTCCAACGCGGACCCTGCCGACCTCGTGGACCAGTTGCTCGGGGCCGTGGATCGGCGCTTCGAGGAGCGCCCCTTCAGCAGGCTCATCATTGTGGCCTTCAGCGCCGGTACGGTGCTGGCCCGCAGCTTCTTCAGCCGGGCGCAGGGCGCGCAAATGCCGGAGGCTGGGCCGGTCGGCGGGTCAGCGGCCCATGCGCTCCCCAGGCTGGACCCGGCGACGGCGCGGCCCTGGGCGGACCGGATTGAGCGCATCGTGCTGCTCGCGGGGGTTACGCGTGGCTGGACCCTCTCGTCGGCGACGCCGGTGCTGTTGCGCCTCGTGTCCCGGTGGGTCCTGTTCTTTCTGAACACCAGCGCGCAGTTTCAGCGCAAGGGCTGGGCCTTCATCGAGCGCTTCAGGCGCGGCGCGCCCTTCGTGGTGGAGAGCCGGCTGCTGTTCCATCAGGTGGAGCGGCATTTCGCGGCGGCGGGCCGCGATCTGCCACAAACGGTGTTGCTGCTGGGCTCGGAAGACGAGTATGTCTCGCCCGCGGATGCGCTCGACCTCGGCCTGCGCAAGGACTACAGCTACATCGAGGTACCCTGGAGCAGCCACACGGACATCCTGGACGTTGGATTGCCCGAAGCCGCGGACACGCCTGACGCAGGCCGGGCCGCGCATCGGCGCCGTGCCCAGGCCAAGCGCACAGAGCTGATCGGTCGGGCGCTGACCGAGTCCCGGGCGCAGTTGCAGACCATCGCCATGCACCCGGACGACGTCGACGATTACCTGGACGACATGGATCGTCCGGTGGTCGTCCCGGGCGCGGCGTCGGCGGAGGAGCCGCAGGTGGCGGGCGTCGTCTTCATCATCCACGGCATCCGCGACAACGGCTTCTGGACCAAGCGCGTGGCACGCGAGGTGAAGGCGCTGGCACGCTCCCGTCGGGGGGCGGTACGCGCGCCGACGCCGACCTACGGCTATTTCTCACTGCGGGACTTTATCGTCCCCTGGGGGCGGCGGGACGCGACCTACTGGTTCCTCGAGAAGTTCGCCGAGATCCGCATCCGCTATCCCGACGCGCCGGTGAGCTTCATCGGCCACAGTAACGGCACCTACCTCGCGGCCCATGCGCTGGAGCTGTCGCCCTTCGTTGCGCTGCGGCGGGTGGTCTTCGCAGGCAGTGTGGTGCGCACCAGTTTCGACTGGGCGCGCTTCGGCGCCAGGGTGGGCGAGGTCCTGAACCTGGTTGCCAGCCGTGACCGCGTGGTGGCCTACATGCCCGGCGCGTTCGAGCGGCTGGGTCTGGGGCGCCTCGGCGTCGACGTCGGCGGCGGGGGCTTCGAGGGGTTCACGGCCTCCGAGGGCAGCGCAACGCCGACCGCGGACGGCTCGCCCAGCCCTAAGGTGCACAACTTCCGTTTCGTCGCCGGTGACCACGGCGCCGGTGTCAGCGAGTCGATGTGGCGGGACCTTGCGGCATTCGCGCTGGAAGGGACGCTGCCGGAGCAGCGCGCCGGGGACCCGCTGCGGCCCGCCGAACGGACGCCGCGCGAGCAGCGCATCGGGCGCATCGCGCCCGCGGTGCCCGTGGTGGCGCTCGCGCTCCTCCTGGCTTTCATCGTGGCGATGGTTATCGGCCTCGAGGACGGCGAGCTGGCCGCCGCGGCGGCGGCTGTCGCCGTGTTCATCACCTGGTTCCTGCGCGAGTACTAGAGGCTCGGCTCCGGTGCGCCGGTGCGACGCGGGCAGCGTCCGCGGCCCGGCGTCAGGCCCCGCCGGCGTCGGTCTGACGCTGCGCCCGCGCTGTCCGCTCCACCGGGATGTAGTGCTCGATGCCGGGGAGGTCGTAGAGATAGAGGTAGGGGTCCGGCGGCAGGAGATGGAACCAGCGGCCGGGGTCAAAGAAGCGGTGGGTCGGGAGGAAGAAGAACAGAACGAGCAACCCGGCAAAGGTGGTGAGGCTGCGGGCGTCGATGGCGGTGCGCCGCTCACCGCCGCCCCCGCGGCGGATACTGCGGCTGCGGCGGCTCGTGGAGGGTATCGGCCGGCTCGGCGACCTGGCCGGTGCGGGCGCCGGGCTGCGTCTCGGCGAAGGCGCCGGCTCGCACGGGTCGGTGCTGCGCTGCAGGGCGGTGGCGCGCATGAGCACCAGCAGGCCGGTGTAGCCCTGGCGGATGAGCCCACCGGGAGCGCGAGCAGTGTCGGTTGCGCTCGCATCGCGCGCAGCGCCGTCCCGGTGC
Source organism: Thiohalocapsa halophila (assembly GCF_016583825.1). Classification (GTDB taxonomy): domain Bacteria; phylum Pseudomonadota; class Gammaproteobacteria; order Chromatiales; family Chromatiaceae; genus Thiohalocapsa; species Thiohalocapsa halophila. Next base: position 19,910 of record NZ_NRRV01000053.1, read on the forward strand.
CGGCTGCGTGCGCCCTCGTCGCCATGGGCCGCGCCCGTGATCGGGGACCCGCCCGTGGCCTCAGACGTCGCTGTCGCCAGCCGCGGTGTCTTCGTGCACCTCGTCGGTGCCGGCCCCGCGAGGCCGTCTCCCGCGCAGCCGTTGCAGATCACGCCGATGCTCGATGGTGCACTCGCGCAGCAGGGCGAGCAGCGACACATAGCCGAGCTTGCTCAGCCCGCTCTGCGTCTCGAGCGAGGACAGCGCCGCCCACTCGGTCGGCTCGATCCGCAGCGCGGCCACCAGGTCGGCGTCTTCGGCCAGCGCGCGCAGCCCGAGCCCGCTCGCGGGCGCATCGCGCACGTCGGCCCGTGACGCCGGCAGCCGGTCTCCACCGTCGGCCTGGCTTGCGCCGTGCCGGTCCTCGTCGAGTCCGAGCAGATAGCTGACGGTGACCCCGTAGAGCTTCGCCAGCTCCTTGAGCTTGGCGAGGCCGGGCTCTTTGTCGCCGCGCTCCCACTGTCCGGAGAGACTCGCCGAGACTTTGAGTTGTTTGCTCACCTGACTCTGCGTGAGCCCGGTGCGCTCGCGTGCCAAGCGCATCCGCTGCAGGTTGAGCCCAGACATCATCAGCCGTCTCTGAATTGACCCCAGACCCACAAGGATGCCGCACTGAGAGTGTCAATGCCACAAAAACACCATAAGTGGTTTATGCTTCGCACCATGAGTATCTTGTCGCCGTAATTTCCACACTGAAGCCGCCTTCCGGCATTGCACCATGGAGCCAGCCGCCAATCCTCAAGCACCCGATCTGACCCGCGTCTGCACCGATCAGGCGGCCATCGAGGCCGTGCTGGCGGCGATGCGCGCGCGCATCCGCGATCGCCGCGCGGCGCGCGGCTGGACCCAGAAGCAGCTCGGCGACCGCGCTGGCTGCTGGCAGACCTACATCGGTCAGATCGAGCGCGGACGCAAGACCCCGCCTCTGCCGACTCTGCTCGCCCTCGCCCAGGCCCTGGAGGTGGATGTGCGCGAGCTGCTCGCGCCTCCGCCGGGCGCGTCCGTGCCACCAGAGGTGTCCCAGGCCGACGCCGCCTGAGCCCGGGATACCGTGTGAGCTACCGCCTGACCGAGTGGGCGTGGTCGGTCGACGGGCTGTCCCCGCACGCCCGGCTGTCGCTGCTCGCGCTGGCTGACTGCTGCAACGGCTCGCGGCGCAATGCCACCTGCTGGCCGAGCCTCGCGCACCTGGTGTCCAAGACCGGCCTCTCGCGCGCCTCCCTCAAGCGGGCGCTGCGGGAGCTGGAGTCGCGCGCGCTGATCGACCGCCGCCCCGGCAACGGTCGCCGCGCCACCGTCTACCGCCTCGCCTGCCAGGACAGTCCGAACAAGCGCCTGGACCTCGGCGACCCGACCGTTGCCCCCCGCCCCGAGCAAGCCGCAGCCGCGGCCAAGTCGCCGCGGCCGCAGGCATCCGCGAGGGGGGTCACACAGACCCCCCTCAACGCATCGAGGGGGGTCACACAGACCCCTCTGGGGGAGCAACCTGAACCCCCAGGGGGATCACACAGACCCCCGGAACCAGGAATAGAACCAGGAAAGCCCCCAGGGGGCACAGAGAGAGATATCGCCTCCCCGCGTGCGCATGCGCGCGAGACCGAGCCGGCCGCCGGGACGGCTCTCTCTGAAGCCCCCGGGGGGGATTGGCGGGCGATCGCGGCGGCGGTGCGACCCGATCTGCCGGATGTCGCGGCGGTCCGCGCCAAGTTCGACGCCTACCACCGCGGCACAAGCTTCCGGGACCAGAGCGCCGCGGATCAGGCCTGGGAGCTTTGGCTGCTGCGCGAGCGGGTGACATACCAGGAGTGTGTGTCTAGAATCACTATAGGTGTGGACCGTGCACCGGGGGCATTCCTCGCCACGATGCCCTCGGGATCCGAAGATCTGGCTGTCGAGTACGAGGTGCTCCGCCGCGATGAAGTCTGATGACGTCACAGCCGCCGCCTTCGACCGCCGCCTGGAGGAGGTCATGGCCGCCTATATCCGTGAACGCCCGTCCGACGCGGCGCTGCGCGCGTGGTGGGCGGTGCTGGAGCCCTTCGCTTGGGAGGTCGTCGAGCCGGCGCTGCTGGCACACGTCGCCGACTGCAAGTTCCCGCCCACGCCCGCGGACATCTTCGAGCGGCTCGTGACGCAGGACGGCAGGCCCACCCCGGCCGAGGCTTGGTCGGTCGCCCTGCAGGCGGCGGACGAGGCTGCGACTGTCGTCTGGACCGCGGAGATCGCGGAGGCCTGGGCCGTCGCCAAGCCTGTGCTCGATGCCGGCGACAAGGTCGGCGCACGCCAGGCGTTCGTCGCCGCCTACGAGCAGCGCGTCGCCGAGGCGCGCCGGCGGCTGCGCACGACCGAGTGGCGCGTCAGCCTGGGCCAGGACCCTCAGCGCCGCACCGATGCGCTGCTCGCCGCCCAGCGTCAGGGCCTGCTGCCGCCACAGACCGTGGGACGGTTGCTGCCGGCCCCGGTGGCCGGCGCGGACGCGGACGCCGGCGCGGGCGGCCTCGACGAGGCGGCGGCCTCCGCGCAGGCCGCGGCCTTGCTCGCCGGCAATGTGATCGCCTTCCCGATGCGCGACGAGCGCAACCGCCGGCGCTTCCTCGCCGCCGTGCGCGAGGGACTCGCGCGCGGCGAGGCCGACAAGGCCGCTGAGCAGGCGCGCCGCAGCGCCACCGAAGCGGCGCAGGAGGCCGAGCGTGAGCGGGCGCGGGCGAAGCGCCAGGTATCCCGCGAGGAGCACGCAGCGGCATTGCAGGCCGAGCTGGAGCGCCGCCGGCGCGAACGCGCGGAGGATGTCGATCCGGACGCCGGCGGCTCTTTGTCTGCCTGAAGAAAACACCAGGAGTGTGTTTCTCGATCTTCAGCGGTGAAATAGCACCCATAGTGTTTAGCCCCCCCCGGAGACCAGCGCATGTCCTTCCGCCTCCAACGCCCCGAGCCGCCCGAGCAGGCGATCCAGGATGCCGTGCTGCGCTTCCTCGCGATCGACCGGCGCGTGGCCTGGGCGCAGCGGTTCAACACCGGGGCCATGCGGGTCGAGGGGCAGGATGCCCGCGGGCGCAGGACGCGGCGCTTCGTACAGTTCGCGTTCAAGGGCTGCTCGGACATCCTCGGTCAGCTCACCACAGGCCACCTGATCGCCTGCGAGATCAAGCGCCCCAGCACCAAGCCTACCCGCGAGCAAGCCGCGTTTCTGGCGACGGTCGAGTCGAACGGCGGGCTCGCGGTGGTCGCGCGCAGCGTCGAGGACGTCGAGCGTGCTCTAGCCGAGTTCGTTGCCCAGCCGGATACCCCCAGCAGAGCGGCGGGGTCGCGCCCGTCAGGCCAGACGGAACACGGCCAGCGGATCGGCGGTGTCGCCGGGCAGGGAGCCCGGCCCGCCCTGGAGCCGGGGGCGCTGGCATGAGCAATCGATACGCCGCAGGCCGCGGGCGCCAGAGCTGCCGCGGCGGTCGCCGCCCGATGCCGCTGCACCAGCCCGATCCGAAGCGCGCTCGGCGCGACGCGCGAGCCGAGCTCGAACGTGATGCTGCTCGCAGGCGGGACAACAGCGACTTCGCTTGTGCCTTCTCGCCCAAGTGGAGGAGCGCGGGATGACCTGCACGTCCGTACAGCTCGCCGATGGCGGCCGCGCCGTCGTCTGCATGCGCGGACAGCGGGAGCCGCAGCCGCAGCGGTGCAGCGCCTGCGGGGCGCCGGCCGGTTTCCTGTGCGACGGCCCGCCGGCGGCTAAGGCCGGGCAAGGCACCTGCACTACGTCGCTGTGCGACGCCTGCCGCACGCCCCGCGGCGCCGCGGACCTGTGCGCCCACTGCGCCGCGGAGGATCGCCGCTGCGGCACCTGCGCGCGCTGCGCGGTGCATCCGGTGCTCGGGCGCTGGTGCCTGGCGGGCCGCCGCGCGGTGCCGGTGCTCCATGCCTGGCTGGATGCGCGCCCCACCTGCGGCCCGCTCGGGCGGTGGTGGCAGCCGGGCGGGCCGGTGGCAATCAGCGCCGACGACCTGGCCCGCGCGCGGGCCGACGCGAAGACCAACCGACGCGCCAAGCGTCGCTGACACGGGAGCCAACCATGCAAGAGCGCACCTACACCACAGGCACCGACAGCACCGCAGGGCAGGGCACACTCTACCCGGCGGTGACGGAGCTGAAGTGCCGCCTGAAGAAGCTCACCACCACGGACGAGGGCGCCGTCGCGCTGGCGATCGAGATCCAGATCACCGACGACGACGAGCTGGAGCAGATCCGCGAGCTGATCCGCGTCCAGCAGGGCGAGCTGGAGCTGAGCCTGACCGGGCGCCAGGGGGAGCTGTTCTCGTGATGGAGCGCCCCGCCGACTATTGCTTGGACGCGCCCGCGCGCGACGACCGCCGCCGGTCCGGGCAGCGCATCAACGGCCGGGCGCACCGGCCCCGGCCCGCCGCGGCGCCGCCCGTGGATGAGACGGTCACCGAGCGCGTGCAGCGCATCGCCCGCGGCTGGCTCGAGCGCCGGCCCGTCTACCTGGACACCGAGACCACCGGCCTCGGCAGCGACGACGAGGTGGTGGAGCTCGCCATCATCGATCACGACGGTGGCGTGCTGGTGAACGAGCGGCTGCGGCCGCTCAAGCCCATCCCGCCGCAGGCGACGCGCGTGCACGGCATCGCCGACAGCGATGTGCTGCGCTGCCCGCAGTGGCCGCAGCTCGCCCGTCACGTCGCCGAGGTCGTGCGCCAGCGCTGCACGGTCATCTACAACGCCGGCTACGACCTGCGCCTGATGGGCCAGAGCGCCCGCGCCCACGGCTGCGCGCCGCCGCTGGCCTCGAGCTGCTGCGCGATGAAGCTCTACGCCGCCTACCGTGGCGAGTGGGACGACATTCACGCCAGCTACCGCTGGCACAAGCTCGCCGCGGCGGCGCAACACATGGGCCTCGCGGTGCCCGAGGACCTGCACAGCGCCCGCGCCGACGCCGAGCTGACGCGGCTGCTGGTGCTGGCGCTGGCTGACTGACGCACACATGCGGTGCGCGACACGCTATGCTGTCTATAATGACAGTTGTTCAGAGATGTCAACATGAGGATCAGCACCTTGGCCGAGTCGCTCGGCATCCGTCCCAAGCCCTACCGCATCCTGACGCTCGACGGCGGCGGGGTGCGCGGCATCATCCCGGTGCTGTGGCTGGAGCGCCTGGAGAAGTACCTGGGCGGCCCGGTCTACACGCACTTCGACTTGATTGCCGGAACCAGCGTTGGCGCCATCCTGGGGTGCGCCTTCGCCCAGGGCATGACGGCCTCGGAGGTCCGCGCGATGTGGCTCGACGCTGCCCACACGGCATTTGCGCGGCCGGTGGGCTGGCGCGACCACGCCCGCCGCGCGGCCTTCGCCGTCGGCGCCGGTACCAAGTACGACGGGCACAACCTCTCCGTGCTGCTGCGCTCCGTCTTCGGCACGCATCGCATGGGGGACCTCGCCCGTCCCACGCTCGCCCTGTCCTACGACATCCAGACGCAGCGCGTGCACGTGTTCAGCTCGGTCCGGGAGGATCACCGCGACCTGCCCGTTTGGGAGGTCTGCCGGGCCTCGGCCGCGGCGCCGCTGTTCTTCGACGCGCACATGATGGTCGTCGACAGCACCGGTGCCCGCCACCCGATGATCGACGGCGGCGTGACCGCCAACAACCCGGTCGTGCTGGCGATCTCGGAGGCGGTGAGCAGCGCCGGCGCGCAACGTGGTATGCGCTTGGAGAATGTCGTGGTCGCGAGCTTCGGCACCGGCGAGGCGCCAGAGGGCAAGCCCACGGCCCCCAAGACCATCTTCGGGCACGGCTCAACCATCCTGCAGGCCCTGCTGAGCGGGGCCACGGGCACGGACCACGTCACGGCCCGCACCCTGCTGCCGGCGCACTCTTACTGGAGATTCCAGACCGCGATCGCCGCACGCCTGGAGGCGCTCGATCGCATCGAGTCGATCGACGAGCTGCAAGCCATCGCGATGGCGCGGCTCGCGGATGGCATGGACCACCGCCTCGATCAGCTCGCCCGGCGGCTTCAGGGCCGGAGCCTGGACCGTCAGCCGTGGGAGCGCCTCCGGGCTTCCGAGTGATGGCCTGGCCGGAGGCGTTGGTGCGCGCGCGGTTTGCGGCCGCCGGGGTTCCCATCGATGGCGAGCACCCCTGGGCGATCCAGGTCCGCGACGCGCGGTTCTTCCGCGAGCTGCTGGCGCGCGGCTCGCTCGGTCTCGGTGAGGCTTACGTCGCCGGCGTCTGGGAGGCAGAGCGCCTCGATGAGACGATCCGCCGGCTGCTGGCCGCGAATCTCGACCGCATCGCGATGCCGATGGATGCCCTGCGCCGCGCCGCGCTGGCGACCGCCGCACTCTGGCGCAATCGCCAGGGCCGGCGCGGCGCCCGCGCAGCGGCGTCCTTCCATTACGACGCCGGCAACGCGCTCTTCCGGGCGATGCTCGGGCCGAGCATGGTCTACTCGTGCGGCTACTGGCGGGCGGCCGACAACCTCGACGACGCCCAGGCGGCGAAGCTCGACCTGATCTGTCGCAAGCTCGATCTGGCGCCCGGGCAGCGGCTGCTCGACATCGGCTGCGGCTGGGGCAGTCTCGCGGCTCACGCGGCCCGCCGCTACGGTGTCGAGGTGCTCGGCGTCACGCTCTCGCGCGAGCAACAGACATTCGCCGCGCGCCGCACTGCCGATCTGCCGGTGACCATCCGGCTCCAGGATTACCGAGACGTGCGCGGGCGTTTCGACCGCATCGTCTCAGTCGGCATGTTTGAGCATGTCGGCCCGCGCAACTATCGCGCGTTCTTCGACACCGCCGCGCAGCTGCTCGCCGACGACGGCCTGCTGCTGCTGCACACCATCGGCCGGTACGACACCACCGCGCAGACCGACGCCTGGATCGACCGCCATGTCTTCCCCGGCGGCAAGCTGCCCTCGGCGGCGCAGATCGCCGCCGCCATCGAGAGACGGTTTGTCTTCGAGGACTGGCACAACTTCGGCCCCGACTACGACCGCACGTTGACCGCCTGGTGGGAGAATCTGCGCCGTGCCTGGGAGCCGCAGGGATTCGCCGCCCGCTGCGGCGAGGCGCAGCTGCGCCGCTGGCGCTACTACCTGCTCGCCTGCGCCGGGTTCTTTCGCGCCCGCCACGGTCAGCTCTGGCAAGTGGTGCTCTGTAAGCACAGCCGGCGGGCCCGGTACCGGCGGGTGGTGTGACCGGTGCGTCGCGCGCTCTCGGCGCTCGCCTGGTCGTTGTTGGCCTGCGGCACGGCCGAGGCCGCCGCGGACTGCCCCGGCGCCGGGCGGCTCCAGGAGGCGCTGCGGCTGGTGGAGACGGCCAACCCCGTCCTGCGCGCCGAGGCCCGCGCCTTCGACGAGGCGCAGCGCCAGCGCGACTGGTCGGCGACGCTCAAGCTCGGCTACGACACCAACACCACGCTGGAGTCCGGTGCGAAGGGACCGCGCGGGCTGCTGTCGGTGGAGATCCCGCTGTTCGATCGCAGCAGCGACCTGGAGAAGGCCGAGGCGCGCGCCGCCTACGTGGCCGAGGTGGACGCCACGCGCACGGCGTTCCTCGCCGACATCCGCAGCCTCTGCGAGCTGGCGGCCGAAGTCGGCGCGCTCGACGAGTACCGCGCCTTCAACCGCGACCGCACCGTCTACCGCCAGGAGCGTGTCGACGAGGGCCTCGACGAGCCGGATGTGCTGTGGACCGAGTTCGACGCCGCCCAGCGCGCGGAGAACGAGTTCACGGCCGCCCGCGGTCGCCTCGAGGCCCTGCGCCTGACGCTGGCCCGGCGCTGGGGTGGCCCGCAGTGGCAGCGGCTGCGGGCGCTGCTGGAGGCGATGACGAGCCGATGAGCGCGACCGAGACCGATGTCGTGGCCGATGCCGAGCTGACGCCGCCGCAACCGGTGGCGGCCGCTATGGAGACGCCCGGCGATGATCCGAGCGCGGCCCACTCGCTGCCCACAGGCGTCGATGAGGCCGGCCCCGAGGCCCTGGTCGAAGACGAGTCCGAGGGTCCCGTACCCCTCTATGTCGGTCGCGACGCGCAGATCGCCGAAGCCGCCGAGGCGCTGCTGGCCGGCTCCAGCATCGTCGTGCGCGGCAAGCCCGGCATCGGCAAGCGCGCCTTCCTGCGCCAGGTGCGCGGGCGGCTTGCGGACCAGGGCGGGAAGGTGTGTCTGTGGCCGAATGTCAGCACCGCGAAGACCATGGGCTTCGATCTCTGCGAGCAGGTGCACGAGGCCATCGGCCTGCAGGTGCCCGAGTCGCTGATCCCGCCGCGGTTCCGGGCCTCCGCCCGGCGAACGGGCACGGTGCCGTTCCGCCACATCCGCCGTGCGGTCAACCGCATGACGGCCGCCGATCAGCTCAATCTGGCGCTGGCGACCCTGGCCAACGTCGAGCGCAAGCGGGTGGTGCTGTTCGTGGAGTCGCTGGAGCTGCCGCCGACCCAGGCCGACATGCTGCACCAGCTCGCCGAGTATGTGCAGATCGCCGCCACCCACGAGGAGCACAACAAGCGCAACCGCATCATGCGCCTGCTGTGGCGCTTCGAGCGCCAGATCGAGCTCAAGGCGCTGCCGCGCGCCGAGGTCCGGCGCTGGGTGGAGGCATGGCTCGAGCGCCACCCCATCCACTTCGCCAAGCCGAAGCTGCGCGAGGCCTTCGTCTCGGCGGTCTGCCGCGATGCAGGCGGGGTGCCCGCAGCGGTGGAGGGGATGCTCGCGGCCGCCGCCGCCGAGCCCGAGGTCTCGCGCCGGACCGTGCGCGAGATGACCCACGAAGCCGCGGTGCAGTATCTGGACATGACGCCGCTGCTGATCATCACGGCTGCCGGCTTCATGGCCCTGCGCTACATCTCCCGCGGCATGGGCATGCAGGAGCTCATGGTGATGGCCGGCGTGGGGACGTCGCTGTTCTGGGTCATCCTCTACTTCGCGCGGATGATGCAGGCGAAGCGGTGAGGACCCGGCGTGCTCGTCCCCTCCCACCTCGCCGCCGCCCACGCCGCTTACCTCGGCGCCTGCCTGGCCACGGCGCAACAGCCGCAGCCGGCCGAGGCGCTGGTCGCGCTGGGCGGTGCGCTGATCCCCGACCTGGACTCGCCGCAGTCCTACGCCGGGCGCGTGCTGCCGCCGTTCTCCGGCTGGATCGAGCGCAATTTCGGCCACCGCACCGTCACGCACGCGTTGCTGACGCAGGCCGCCGTCGGGCTCGCGGCCTGGTGGCTGCTGCCGCCTGGCTTCTTCATGGCGCTGATGGCGGGCTGGGTCTCGCACTCGTTCGCCGACATGATGACGCCCTCGGGCGTCTGCTGGTTCTGGCCGTCGCGCGTGCGCTGCGTGCTGCCCGGCAACCCGCGCTTTCGGCTGGACATCATGGGCGGCGGCGAGCTCGGGTTCGTCATCGTCATGGCGCTCGCCAGCGTGCTGATGATGCCGCTGGCGGCGACGGGGAAGGGCAGCGCCGGGCTGATCCGCGCGGCGCTCGGCCAGCTGGAGGCGGCCCGGCAGGAGTACGACCGGGACAAGGGATCGTGGGCCTTCGAGGTCGAGCTGCGGGGGCGGGACAACGCCACCTTCGCCGATGTGTCCGGCCGCTACCCCGTGCGCGGTCCCTGGCGCGAGACCGGTCTGATCCTGGACACCGACGACGGGCCGGTGTCGCTGTGCACCGGCTCCACCTGCGACTGGTACGCCGACCACGCGGCCATCGAGCGCGCGGGGCGCCAGGACACCACCGCCACGCCCGTCGAGGCGCAGGTCCTGCCGGTTGGGGTCTTGGCCGGACGGGTGCAGCCGCTGACGGAGCAGGGCAGCGTCTATCTGCTGGGCTCGGCCCTGGTCGGCCCCGGCGTCAAGCCGGACCCGCCGACGCTGGAGGTCGCTGGTGAGGTGCTGCGGTTCGTCTACGCCGGCCCCGCAGCGCTGGAGCGGCTTCGCGGCCGGACGCTGCGCGAAGTCGAGCTGACCATCCAGACCCGCCACGCGCCGGGCGCCGTGGTCGCAGAGCCCGCGCCGCCCGAGCCGTCGGCGCCCGAAGTGCACCCCCTGCTGCGTCGCTACTGGGTCGAGCCCACTGCCGCTCCGCCCCGCTGAGCTGGCAGAATTCCTCTCGACAGGTATCAGACCGACAGTAATCGCGCCAATTTTTGCGTAAAGGGCAATGGGGCGATGATAAGAAGTCTGATTGTTGCGGACCGAGCAAAAGCCTCGCGGCAAGATCCGCCCGAGACAGCTTGAGCAGGAGCGAGCGATGCGCGCGTTTTGGAGCCGACTGTTGCCGCGCCGGCAACGCATCATCCCGTTTTGGATAATCGCCGGTGTAGCGATCGCCGGCCCCTGGGTGATCGCCGAGGACGGGCGACTCGGCGCCTGGTGGCGCGATCTCACCAGCGGACCGCCGCAGAGCTGCACGGTCTCCAGCGTCACCGACGGCGACACCATCCGCGCGAAGTGCGCAGGCGAGGGGACCAAGATCCGCCTGCACTGCATCGACACACCGGAGATGGGCCAGCGCCCCTGGGGCCGCGAGTCACGGGATGCCCTCCGCGCGCTGCTCCCGCCGAGAATCGGCCTGCGTCAGGTGGATACGGACCGCTACGGCCGCATCGTGGGGATCGTCGTCGATCCTGCCGACGACACCGAGATCAACCTGGAGATGGTTGCCCAGGGTCAGGCCGCGGTGTATCCCAAGTACTGCCGCGATCAGCGCTACTACGCGGCGCAGGACCAAGCGCAGGCAGCCGGCCGCGGCATCTGGTCGCGTCCGGGGGATCATCAGCGACCTTGGGAGTGGCGCCGGGCGCGGCGGTGACCGGGCGCCGCGTCCGCCCGTGGCGGGACACCTTCGACCCGGAGGCAGCGAGCATGCCCGTACCGGCCGAATATGAGCGCGCGTCAGCGCAGTTCTATGACTACCTGGTGGACGCGCGCGACACCGCCGGGCTGTGGAGCACGCACGTCGCCTACACGATGACCCAGGGCGTCTTTCAGGTCTTCCGGCGCAGGCTGGCGACGGAGGATGCGATCGCCTTCGCCAACGTCCTCCCGATTGGTCTGCGCGCGCTCTTCGTCACCGAGTGGGATGTCCACGAGGAACGGAAGCCGTTCGAGGACCGCGATGCGATGACCCGGGAAGTCCAGTCGCTGCGTCCGAACCACAATTTCTCGCCCGACACGGCGATCCGCGACGTCGCGCAGGCCCTGAGGCGGCATGTGGACGAGGCGGCGCTCGACGCCTGTCTTGCGAAGCTGCCCGCCGGTGCGGCGGAGTTCTGGACGCCATGAGTCCCGGCGAGGCCCTCGGTCTGCTCGCCGCATTGGCCGCACTGGCGGCGCTGCCCAGCACCAGCGTGGCGCTGGTGGTCACCCGCTCGGCGACGGCGGGATTGGCCCACGGTGTCGCCGTCACCGTCGGCATCGTGCTCGGCGACCTGGCCTTCGTCGTCATCGCCCTGCTCGGGTTGAGCGCTCTGGCGGAGGCCCTCGGCGGCCTGTTCACGCTGATCAAGCTGCTCGGCGGTCTCTACCTGGTGTGGATCGGCATAACCATGCTGCGCGCGCCTGCTGAGGGCTCTGGCCTCGGCGCCGCGCCTGCGCCGACCGGTGGGCTGCTCGGCAGCATCCTGGCCGGCCTGTTCCTCACCCTGGCCGACGTGAAGGCGGTGCTGTTCTACGCCAGCCTGTTCCCGCTCTTCGTCGACGTGGGCCGGATCGGCTTCGAGGACCTTGCGTTGATCGTCGCGATCACGGCCGTCGGCGTGGGCGGGGTGAAGCTGGGCTACGCGCTCGCGGCGCACCGGCTCGGCCGCCTGGCGCGCGACTCCCGGATCGGGCGCATCGCGCAACGCGGTGCCGGTGGGGTGTTGGTCGGCGTCGGGGGATACGTCATCGTGACGGCGTAAGGGGCGCGAAGCAGGTCCGAGCCGAGCGGCCGTCAGCGCCAGCGGACGTGGCGCCACCGATGAGGTGGCACAATAGCCGCCCCGGCGCGCGCAAGCCGTCTCCATCCCGCGATCCCTGATGACCAGCCCTCAGCCCACCGACCCCCGCCCCCGCCAGGTTGTCACCGCCGTCGCCCGCGCCTATCCCGACGCCTGGACGCTGGTGGACCGCATGCGTGCCGGGCGCGGCGGCGAGTTCCCCGACTGGCCCGAGTGGTGCTTCCTGCCGCTTCAGGGCATCCAGGCGGTCATCGGCCGCGGTGCCGCGCAGCTACCGCCGGAGCGGTTCGCCCATATCGGCATCGTCGGGGCGCTCGCCGCCTGGCGCGTCTCCCAGGGCATCTACCGCTTCGACCCGGACCTGGCCGCCGCCGTGGCGGAGACGCCGCTCACCGGCGAGCTGCCCGCGGCGCTGCTGTACCGCCTTCCCGAATGGTGCGTCTACATCGAGACGCCCGGGCGCACCTACGGCGGCCGCCCCCTGCACGGCTTCTGGGCGCACCTCGACTACGAGGTCGACGGCGGCAACGACGAGCTGCGCCTCGTGCTCGACGTCGCGCGCACCCCGGCCGAGGCCATGGACCCGGTCCACGGCCAGATCCCGGTCCCGCTGATCCTCGGCGGCGGCACCCTGACCGACGCGCTGGAGCGCGTCATCGAGAGCGGCAAACAGCGAGCGCAAGCGCTCGGCCTGGAGGTCTCCGCTGAAGCGCTCGGCGACGCCGAGGCACAGGCCGCCGCGGTCGCGCCCCTGGTGGCTCTGGTGCTCTACCTCTGCGCCGAGAACGCGGAGATCGGCGACGACGTCACGCGACCGGCACGCCCTGAGCCCAAGCGCACCAAGCGCGGCCCCCGGCTCTTTCCGCCGCCGAAGGCGACGAGCTGGGACGTCGGGGTTCGCATCGGCGCGGCCCTGCGCCGCACCGCGGTCGGGGAGGGCGATCCGGCCGCATCGGCGGGCGAGGGCAGCCGCAGCAGACCGCGGGCCCACATCCGCCGCGCCCACTGGCACACCTTCCGCATTGGCGAAGGGCGCACCGGCCGCAAGGTGCGCTGGGTGGCGCCGGTGACGGTCAATGTCGAGGATACCGGGGCGCTGCCGGCGACGGTGCATCGGGCGGAGTGAGCCGTTACGCCGATCCAAGGCCCTCCAGGCCTGGCATCATCGCCGCCCCCGCGTACTTGAACCCGCCTGCCCCGGTGTAGACGACCCTCAGAGTCCCCGGCCGTCGCCCGCAGGCGGTGCACCGCAGCCGCGCCGGGATCGCCTGCACCGTCAGCCCCGGCGGCAGGCTGGCGCGGTCCAACGCAGCCGAGTGCCCGCAGCCTTCGCAGAACGCCATCAGCGCGAACCGCTCCGGCGGGAAATCATCGGGCAGATTGCCCGCCTGTAGGGGTTCGGCCATGGCCTGGACTCGGCGTTGCGCGCGGTGTCCGATAGTATCGGCCTACGACAGGCCCGAGCCGTGAGTCCGCGGGACCGACGCTTGCCGGTGCCGCCAACCGCCATCCCGAGTGAGCGCAGTATGACCCCCGAGGAGTGCGACCGCTGGCTCGCCGCCGGCATCGCCGTCTTCCACGGCTCCAGTGACCCGGCCGACTTCCCGCCGCTCTACGATGCTGCGGCCCAGCGCCTTTGGCTCGGCGGATTCGGTGTGGCGTGGGCCGAGTGCCCGGCCGGCAGCGACGGCTGGTGCGCGCAGCCCGTCGACGTGGCGCTGATGCGGGCGTTAGAAGGACGGGAGGCGCTGCTGGCGCAGTTGTGCACCCATGAAATGCCGCCGGATGTGGTGCACTGAGGAGACCTTGGCGCGCCGCCGGCTTGGCGACTCCATCGTCAGAAAAGAGGCCAGATCGCCCAAGCCGGGACCGGCTCACCGCCAAAGCACCCCCAGCGCCGCCAGTCGCGGCCGACACCGACAGCACCGGCGAGGACTGATCCGAGAGCCCGACGCAGTCCGACAGCCCGAGAACGTGGCATCCGCGCGCGCCACTCGCCGCGGGCTGAGGCCCGCGTCTCGGCCGGCCGCGCGCGCGGGCTTGCCGTGGATCGAGGGCTTGTCGCAGGCGCGCGCGGTCGGTCCTGGTTCGCGTTTGCGTTTCGATCCTGATAACGCGTTCCAGTCACACATGCTGTCGCGACTGTTGTAACTGCTTCGCGGGTGAAGCAGAGAACGCGCCTGCGGGTGTCCAGTGGCGTCCCTCTACATCGCCATTCGACCTTCCTGGAACACGCGGAGAACAATTGCGGTTAATGGCGCAGCGACTCCTGCGTACAAACACTCACCGGATGGCCCGGCCTGCGAGAAGCCGTCCAATCTTCGATATGAAATTGCTGAAAAAATAGGGTATGAGCGCAAAGAACCTCCAAGGCAACTTCAGCTGCCAAGCCGACACTGGGAGGTCAGTGGCGACGTCAGAAATTGAGTTATACGGGTTGGCGAGGTCTTGAGCAATTACTGTCAAAGTGCCAGCGTTCTCAAGGTCCAAATGATAGATCGCGTCGTTCCCGTGGAAGAACAATTCCGTTTCGCTGATGCAGGCGAGCCCCCAAATACCTCCATCGCTTCGAACGAACATTCGCGTCGGTGATCCTGTGACCCCTGCCGCACCTGCGCCGCTGATCTTGTATAAGCCACTTGGAACGACATTGCCAGAACTGAGGAAAAGGGTGCTTGCGCCTGCGAACGCAAAGTTGCCGCGCCAGCCGCCGTCCCACTCGCCTTCGGAGCAAGGGTTTGGTAAAGGTAAATTAAAGCCCTCAGTGTCACAGTAAAGGAGCGGGTAGTTGTTCCCGGTCAGCTGGTAAATCGCGATGGGCGAACCCCAGTCCGGTGTTGTGTGTGCGCTGAAGTAGAGTCGCGGTACACCGGCAACGAGCCGAATTTCAAGATTGCAGATCTGCGCGTGGTGTTCGAATAAGAAAATCTCTTTTGGCGGATCGCTGGACAGATCGAGCTTGTAGATGGTGCGGTAATCGACTTCATGCGGGTCTGTGCGCGCAAGGAAATACATTGCATTCTTATAGATAGCTGTGATGCTCTTAATGCTGGCACTCGGGAAGGTGTACAGCACGTCCGAGCTCAAGGGCGCCTGCGCGTTGAGGTTATAAATCGTGTTGCTAAAGGCATACTGAATCATGCTCATAGTGCCTCCTTTCCCCTGGCGTACAGCTGGGGCGGGATGAGTGCTATGTGATCAACGGCGAGAGAAATCCCCTGCATGATCAAGTGTAGTTCCTGATCTTGAGTTCTGTGGCGAGTGAAGCCCGCCAGGGATCTGGGCGCTTGGCCGTGCCGACGGCGTGAGTACTGCGAGCTTCTATGCCTGGGTCTGCATCAGGCGGCACCGCAGGAGGTGTCGGCATCCAGTGGGACGCACGCCGCACACCAGAAGCGAGCATCGACGGTGGCGGCTGGCGCCGGCGGCACTCGCAAGGTTGCCCTCGGGAGCCCCGAGCAGCCCGACAGCCCGAGAACGTGCGCATCCGCGCGCGCGACTCGCCCGCTCGCTGCGCTCCCGGGCTCGGCCGGCCGCGCGCGCGGGCTTGTCGTGGATCGAGGGCTTATCTCAGGCGCGCGCGGCCGGCGGCACGGTTCTCGGCCCGCCGACCAACCGGCACAGGGAGCCTTCCCGGCGCAGTCGTCCGGCGGGCAACGGGCCGAACGCCCCGTGTCTTGAACAACGCGCCGGCCCATCCGGCGAATCGGCATGCCCTCTTGCGCTGTCCGCGCCCGTGATGCGCGACCCGCAGCGCTTTGACAGCGTCGACCGGCTGAACTTTACTTCGTTATACGTCTTGTAGTTTTGACGGTGCCGCGTTTGGCCGACAGAGCGCAGACTCCGGTGCGAGGCCGATGGCTCGGTGGCCGCCGCAACCAGTCACGCGCATTGGGTTGGGTCGGCTTGTGCGGCTTGTCGGCGCCAGGGCCTGTCTGCTGGACCGACCTGCCTCGCGCACACGTCGGCGTTCGTAGTATCGACGGCGATCGTTCTCGCGACCGGGCGGTTAGGCGATCGTCGTCAGCCGAGCCGCGCGTGCGCTGCATGCCATAAGGAGTGATTGATGACCAACGTGATGCGACTCCTTACCCTGGCAGCGGTTGTACTGCTCTTGCCGTTGATATTGATTCTGATTCTTCGATCGACCGACGATTGCGCCGATCCAAGCGTGTCGCTGGATGCCACGCAGAAACCCGGCGGGCTCGTCGCGCTGGACGGTCGTGTCGCGAATGTCGGCACCCTGGACTATACCGCTGACGCCGACATCGTGGTGACCATGAACGTCCGCTATCCGCCGATGACGTACAACCAGATTGGGATCTCGGAAGATATCTGTCGCAAGAAGCTGGGGACGCTTGGAGCAGGGGAAGAACTCAAGTTCAAGTGCAACTACACCATCCCCGATTTCGGGTCCTGGACGAACGGCGGGGCGCCGGATGCTCTGCGGCTGTTCACTGCTTGGATTCAAAAGAGCGATTACGCATTCCATACGCCAGGAGAGGACTGTGACGCTGACGACAGCAGGGCTTGGGTCGAGGTCGGATACCTCAGTGCGCCGGGAGAATAGCGGCTCTGTTGAGCGAGCGCCGGCAGGTAGGGGACAGCGGCTCGGGGGCGCCTGAATGAGCGCCAGGTGACCCCGAGAGGAGCAGCCTCGCCCGTGATCGCCGAGGCCGTCGTCGGACGCGCGATGGCGCCTTGCCTTATGCGGCCAGACGCAGGTGGGTCGTTTTGAACTCCTCGCGCTGCGCCTTGTCCGCCGGATCGTAGCCTGCGGCTTCCATCTTCTCGCGCAGCCAGCCCGGCAGCGGTCCGCGTGCATAGGCCCGCTCCGGGTTCTCCGGATCGATGTAACGGGTGACGGCCCCGGGGCCGTGCTTGGCGGATCGGCCGCGGCGACCCTTGCTTAACCGGGCAATCACCTCGTCGAGGTCGTAGCCTCGGGCGTCGACCTGCTCGCGCAGATCATTCAGGAAGTCGGCGAATTCGGCGGCTTGTCTTTCGCGCAGTGCCTCTCGGAGTGCTGTTTCAGCGGCTTCGAGCTCGGCAAGGTGTGCTCGGATCTCTTCAACGGTGTGGGATTCAGAGGTGTGCGTGCTTGTCGGCATTGTTGTTCTCCCGAAATGAAGTGCAGTTGCGGAAACAGCGCGGTCTGCGCGCGCTGGACGCACAGCCGTTCTCGTGCAGGTTCCGTGCTCGACGTCGAACACTGTGTGCTGGACGCATCTGCTGGATAGTCGACTGCAGCGGCGTGCTGTCTCCGCAGGTTGTTGTCACTGGCCGGCGACGATTGATGTGCTGCGGGCTGGCGCATCGATGGGGATCGCAGCGCGGGTATTGTCGTGCCATGAGCAGGTCTGCAAATCCGCGGCTCGTGACGCGGCGCGAACAATACGTCTTCTGACGAATTGATGTCAAAAAGAGTCGCTTCCAAGGGTGGCCTACTGAACAAGCCCGCGCAAATCCTGATCGACTCGACGGACGCTGGGCGTAACGCCGGAATCGATCCGGCGCAAATGCGCGATTCGAAACCCGGCGCGAGATCTTTGACGCTGGACGGATGACCGGATGAGTTTGCCCCGTCCAGAACTCGGTCGCGTCGTCTGCGGCGCATGCCAACAAGTGCACCGGCCAAACCCCAAGGGCCGGTCAATTGCCTCGTGCGCGAGGACTGCACCGACGCGATGCCTTGTGTGCGCCGCGCTGATGCCGGCGCCATCGCTGTCCAGCGGTCATGCCGTTGGTCGGTCCGCAAGCGGTCCGGGGCCGCGTCGAGCCCGCCGAGCATGCGCTTTCGCGGACGAGGTTGCTGCACCGCGTCATTCAGACGGTTACGAGCAGCACTTCAGGTCGGCTCTCCTTGACCTGGCGCAATGTATTACAGTTAGGAGTGAAATTCGAGGCATCCACATGACCTGTGGATAACCCTGTGGATGGGTTGTCGGCGCTCGCCACGGCTCAAACGTTTGCAGGGCGTCTGTCGGATTGACCAGTTTTTGGTCAGTCGATTTTGTGCGTGAATTCAGTAAGCTGCGGTATATTACTGAATTGGAACTGAGGCTTCCCCTGGACGCGGTTTCAGTCGCGTGTCAAGCGCCAAGTGTGAACAACGTCAGAATCTGCTGCATCGAGGGGTCGTTCAGGAGTGACTTTGCTCAACATACAGAGGAAGTATCGGGCCGAGCCTGGTGGAGGCGGTCGTGTCGGCCTTTGCGATGGCTGCCTGAGTCGCCGCGCCAGAGGAACGAGCATGCAGGTTCGCGTGATGCAGGGCAGCTGGAGGGCACCATGGAAGTCACACTGAGCTTCCTGCAGCACTTCTGGCACGGCCTGGCCTACATCTCGCCGATTATTCTTTTCCTGCTGCTGCTAATCTTGGCGGGCGCCTGGATGTTCCACAGGGTCGAACAACGGGCGTGGGGCGAGGCGCTCTACATGGCGTTCATCACGGCGATCACCATCGGCTACGGCGACATGACGCCGCAGCGTCCGCTGACCCGGCTGACGGCGATCCTGCTGGGGCTGGTCGGTGTCATCTTCACCGGGATCATTGTGTCGTTAGCGGTGTATGCCACGTCAGAGGCACTGGCCTCGGCATCCACGCCCCCGCCTCGGATGCGATGAGGCCGGCAGTGACGAGACTGTCGAATCCGCCGCGAGGTCTGCCGGGAACACCGGGGCCGGCTGCGGAAACCAGCCGAAGCCGGGCACTGGCTGTCGCGACCTGCGCGACCTGGTAGCTGGCGCGCGACGCACCAAAGCAATAGCACCGTCACAGCCATGGGCCATGCTTAGGGTGTCGTCACGACCCAACGGTAGGCACCCATGGCCGCGCATCACATCGCCTTCTGGAACGTGGAGAATCTGTTCGACGTCGAGGACTCGCCGCGACGCTCGGACAAGCTGCAACGGGCGCTCGGCAGGGAGTTGGCCGGGTGGAACCAGGCCCAGCTCGACGCCAAGATCGCCCAGCTCGCGTGGATCATCCGACAGCTCAACGACGGCGCGGGACCGGACCTGCTCGGTGTCTGCGAGGTGGAGAACGCCCATGTGCTGGGCCTGCTGCGCGATGCGCTGGCGCCGCTGGGGCGCGACTACCGAATCGCCCACGCCGACACCGCCGATCAGCGCGGCATCGATGTCGCCTTTCTCTACGATGGTGCGCGCTACGCTATTCGCGACGGCGAGACCTTCTCCCACTTCGTCATGCGCCGCACCGCCACGCGGGACCTCTTTCAGGTCAACCTGCGCACGAAGCCTTCGGATCGCCTCTTGGTGGTCATCGGCAATCACTGGCCGTCACGCAGCGGCGGGCAGGCGGAATCGGCCGCCTACCGCGCCATCGCCGGCGAGACCCTGGCGTACTTCCACGAGCGCATCCGCCAGATCCACGGCAAGGACGTGGCGGTGCTCGCCATGGGCGACTTCAACGACGAGCCGTTCGACCCCTCGTTGAGCGACTACGCGCTCGCCGAACGTCAGGCGCAGAAGGTGCTCAACGCGCATACGCCGCGGCTGCTGAACCTCATGTGGCCAACGGTGGGCGCGGCGCTCGGCACCCACTACTACAACAACCACGCCAACGTCCTGGACCAGTTCCTCGTCAGCAAGGGCCTGCTGACTGGCGCGTCGGGCTTTGGGGCGCGGACCGGTTCGGTTCGCGTGGAGCAGTTTCCGGAGATGGTGGACGCCGGCGACTACCCCGACCCGATCCGTTTCGGGCGGGGCGATGATGCCAATCTGGGCGGGTACAGCGACCATTACCCGATCAGTGTCGTGATCGA
Source organism: Thiohalocapsa halophila (assembly GCF_016583825.1). Classification (GTDB taxonomy): domain Bacteria; phylum Pseudomonadota; class Gammaproteobacteria; order Chromatiales; family Chromatiaceae; genus Thiohalocapsa; species Thiohalocapsa halophila. Next base: position 39,679 of record NZ_NRRV01000053.1, read on the forward strand.
CGAGGATGACTGAACCGGTGGATGTGGGCGTTGGGGTCGGGCCGGGGCGTCGGCATCCGCCGGAGGCGTTGGGTGCGAGACGGCGGCTGTCGTAGCAGAACTCCGACCAAGGTTAGGCTGGGTATTCGTCGGGGAGCTGCCGACGGAAGCGTCCGGAGCGTCTCTGCGCCGATGGCGGCGTAGGCCCTCGGCCAGCCTCACCGGCTGTCAGGGAAGCGGAGCACGGTGCATGCCCTTGGCATGCCGGGGTGTGGCAACTGGTTACCGATAACTGCGGGGAACACCACCTCTGGGCTGGACAGCGGCCGGTCACCGGCGCATTGCAGACCTTGGTCGCGTCTCTGCTGCGACGCCGCTGAAAGCAGCTGTCGGCCAGGAGCGGTCACCGAGCCCAGTCAGCCCAGCGGCAGTTGAGCGCAGTGAAACGGCCACTCGCGGCGCCCACTCCGCCCCATCTGCTGTCGTTCACCTACTCGCGGCGAGCGTCCGCTTAACTAATCTTTACGCTCTCGTATCGGCGGCGTCTCAAACGGGGAGCCAGACGATGCCGTCCACAGGCCCACCAGGGCGCAATGCCCTGAAGTATCTTGCTGACGAGTTGAACCGACCACGATACAGCGCCGAAGGCCGCGCCCGCGTTGACGTTCCATGCCCATGTCTGCAAGTTGCGTTTCCCGGGTCTTTCGCCATACTAAAAATGTGGAAATATGATGCGGCCCACATTTTGGCCCTCCGTCTTGCTGGGCAGGAGTTCAGGCGGCGTTGGTCATCGCCGGGGTCTGCCGCCCGACCGGTCGTCTACCGGGACAACACCCTGCCTTGAAGAAAACATCAGAACTCAGGAGTATCGAAGTCGCGAAGCAACGACGACAGCCACACGACGCCGGGCCGGTCCGGAGCGCTCGAGCAGCAGTTCGTTGCGGCCGGAGCCCACATCTTGAGCGGATTGGCCGAGATTGAGGCTCGTCGCGCAAGCCGTGCTCAGAGTCTCCTGGAGAATCTGGCATCAACCCTGGAAGCGGAGCATCCTGCGATGATTCGTCGCAAAGACCAGTTCGAGCTTCGAAGAGCGTCAGTGCTGGGTCTGCGCACGCAAGCGGAAAGGCTGAAGCGGCGTCCTACGATCGGCGAAGGTCAATCACTCGTTTACGGTTGCGTATTGGATTCAGCAGATCGTCCTGCGACTGGCGTGCATATGACCCTCTTACGGGGGGAGGACCAAGTACCCGTTGGAGAGACAGTTAGCGATAAATATGGCGACTTCGCAATCGTCATGTGCACCGCGCCCAGCGGGGCGGTAACGACTTCACCGTCGGCGTGGCGGCTGCGAGCCACCGCTGACGACGGCACTCTCTTATTCTCGTCGGACCAACCGTTCGATCTCGCGCCGGGCGCGTCGGTCTATGTCGAAGTTCGCCTCACGGGCGAAGACTCGGATGACTGAGTTGCCTCCTGCCTAGCTTCGCCCGCGAATCACAAGATCTGGAGGACGCTCCTTGATCCTTGGCGCACGGCCAAGACCAAGCTATGAGGATCTTCGCGGTGTTGCGTCGCCGACCGCCTTTTCGGTGCAGTCCGGTCGCTCGCGACGCGGGGCGCGGTTGCAGCAAACAGGATCGCGGAGGCGGGACCTCGAGATAGCTCACTGGCAAGTTATGCCGGCATACCGGACACCGGGCGCGAAATCTCCGGTCACAGCAATGGATCTTCACCCGACGTCCAAGGGTGACATGACCAACGCCCGCAGGGAGTCCTTCAGCGGACCTTCCGCGGTCGAGCGGATGTCCGCGCTCTTCTCACACGTCTCGCCCATGACCATGACACCAGCCAACCGACCGGCGCTCGGAGTCAGTTTCGCCCCAGCATCCGCACGACGACGCGCGCCGAGCGGACACTGTTCACAAGCCCGCCCGACAAACGGCTAACGCGCAGCGACAACGTAAGTTCGAGCGCGGCCGCGCAAACACCGCGCCGCCGCG
>NZ_NRRV01000054.1 GCF_016583825.1 Thiohalocapsa halophila
CCCAGCCCCCAGCCCCCTAGAAAAAGACATTGACGCCGGTGACCAGCACGTTGCGGTTGGCCCAGTCGTCGCCGGCGCGGAAGCGGTTCCAGCGGTAGCCCAGCTTGAGCTTGACGCCGTCCATGGGCCGCCAGGCGAGGCCGGCGCCGAGCCAGTTGGCCTCGAAGCGCCCGGCGTTGGTGCCGTAGAAGACCTCTTCTTCCAGGTAGGGCTTGAGCTTGAGCGGCGTCAGCGCCCAGGGGGCCTCGATGGTGATCTCGTTGCGCAGGCGCACGTCGTCGTCGCGCCAGTCAAACCAGCGCAGCTCCACCCGCAGGCGCTTGGTGACGCGGAAGCCGTTGAAGCGCTCGGCGAAGTAGCCCTCCAGCATGAGTCGGTCCTCGGGCTGCCAGTCGTCGGTGAAGCGGAACCAGGCGCGGCGGTAGCCCAAGCGCAGACTGAAGCTCGGGCGCAGCTGGTAGCCGAGGGATGCCCCGGTGTAGGCGAGGAAGGTGTCGCCGAAGTTGTTGCGGGACGCGCTGTTGGAGCGCGAGAGCAGGAACCAATCCCCCGCCAGCGGTGCCTTCAGCAGCAGGTTGTAGCTGCCGCCGGCGTCCTGCTGCGCCGCCACCTGTGTCGATGCCACGGCGAGGATGACGAGCAGCAGCAGACGGCGCAGGCGGATCATGGCGTCACTCGTGGCAGCGATCGGCGTTCTTGGGTCAGGCCGTGGTGGGCCGAGGTGGTGATGCGAGCACGGCCGCGTCGCGGGGCGAGCGCTGTCGTCGTGGAAGGTGGCTGGCTCGAACCGAAAGACCTTGCCTCGACAGCGGCGCCCCGCATTTACAAGCCAGCCCCAACAAAGGTCGAAGTCACCATGCGCGTCGAACGCATCTGCACCGTGTGCGGCCGCAGCATCTCCTGGCGGCGCAAATGGGCGCGGGACTGGGAGAGCGTCAAATACTGCTCCGACGCCTGTCGCAAACGCGGTGTCTCCCAGCGCGATCGCCACATCGAAGAGGTTATCCTGGGTTTGCTGGATACGCGCGCGGCCGATGCGAGCATCTGCCCCAGCGAGGCGGCCCGCAAGCTCGCCGACGGCGACGACTGGCGACAACAGATGGAGCCCGTGCGCATGGCCGCAAGGCGCTTGCAACGCGCCGGGCGCATCGACATCACCCAGCAGGGGCGTCCGGTGGACCCCGACACCGCCAAGGGGCCGATTCGGCTTCGACTCCGGCCTGTGGGCGTGCAACTCTAGCCGCTGGCTGCCACGGCAGCGCGCGCCGCGTCAGCGAGCTTGGGTCTTGGCAGACTCAATGCGTTGTCGCTGCGCTTCGCCCCGCAAAGGTCCCTGCATAGATGTCCAGCAGCAGCTCGAACGTGCGCTCCCAGCCGTAGCCGGCGCTCACCACGTGCTCGCGGGCCGCGGCGCCCATGGCCTTGCGCTCGGCGGCGACGGCGCGGATGTTGGCGGCGAAGGCCTCGGCATCGCCCACGGGCCCGAGGCGCCCGGTGCCCGACACCACGCGCTCGCGCAGGGCGCCGGCGTCCACCCCCACCACCGGCAAGCCGGCCGCCTGCGCCTCCACCACGGCGAGGCCGAAGGTCTCGTGGGGGCCGGCGGTGACATAGATATCGGCGGAGGCCAGCGCGGTGGCGTGCCGGGCGCGGTCCGCTTCATAGCCCGGCAAGTGCAGGCGCGGTATCTGCTCGGCGCGGCGCGCGAGCTGGTCGTGCAGCGGGCCGTCGCCCAGCATCATGAGGTGGCAGCGGCTGGGCGGGCTGCCGGGCGGTCGTTTGGGGCTTGCGCAGTCGTCCGCGAGCACCAGTCGGGTGAAGGCGTCCGCCAGCAGCATGACGTCCTTCTCGTTGTCGAGGCGCCCGCAGTACATCAGCAGCAGATCGTGGTCGGTGATGCCGTGGCCACGGCGCCACTCCAGGCTGCGCCGAGCCGGCGAGAACATATCCAGGTCCACACCCAGCGGCACGATGCGGGTGCCCTCGACGCCGTATTCGCGGATGCGCGCCGCCTGCGCCTCGGTGGCGGCGAAGGTCAGGTCGCAGCGGCGGAAGATCTGCCCGAAGGTGGCCTCGGCGCCGCTCTCGATGGCGTCGCTCAGCCTGTGGCCCCAGCCGCTGAGGGTGTCGCTGATCTCCTCGACGCCTTCGCCCAGGAAGTGCCGCAGCGGCGCGCCGACATAGGCCTCGGCGACATCGGTGTGGAAATAGGCGGACACCAGGCAGGGGCGAGCCACCTCGTGGCACTCCTCGCGGTAGCGGAAGGCGGCCCAGGGCGAGACGAAGAAGCTGCCCAGCTCCACGATGTCCGGCGCGCTGCGCTCCAGGGCGTGGCGGATCTTCGCCGGCTGCCAGAAGAAGCGGTAGGGTCGACAGCCCGGGATCACCGGGCTCTGGAGCTCGATCTTCGTGAGCGGCCCGTCGCGGCTCACCCGGTCGCGCTCGCCGGGCACGATGAGCACGTGCTCGTGGTCGGTGGCCTCCGCGATGTAGCGGCGCTTGTGGTCGATGTAGGTGCGGATGCCGCCGCTGGTTTCGGTGTAGGCCAGGGTCAGGTCGCAGAAGCGCATGGCGTGTTGCCTTCGGTAGCGCCGTGGAGGACGGCGTGGAGATCGATGGTTGCGCCATAGCCGGCGCTGAAGTCCGCACTCCGGCCGGCTTGGCTGACGCTGCCGGTGACGCCCTCGGCCGCGCTGGTCAGGCGGAGCAGCAGGTCCTGCTGCGGCAGCCGCAGCGCCAGCCCGAGCCCTTGCGCGGCCTGCGGCAGGCGCGGGCAAAGGCGCAGGCGCTCGCCGCGCAGATCCAGCCCCAGCAGCACCTCTAATAGCAGATTGTTGGCCAGACCGGTCCAGCCAACGAAGTCGGTCTGCGGGCCGGTGCCCAGCGTGAGCGCCTTCCAGCGGTTGCCGCGCTTGCGGTGCAGATGGCGGGTGTGGTGCTGGTCCGGGTCGTAGAACTCGTAGATGCGCCGCTCGGCGGCGAACACCCGGTAGACGCCCACACACAGGCGCCAGGCCAGCTCGGCGGCCTCGCGCTGGTAGCCGTAGCGCCGCAGCCCCAGAATGACCCCGTAGGCGGTGTTCAGCCAGACCGGGCCGCGCCACATGTCGCGCTCGAACTGCGGCTCGTCGCGCGCCACCGAGGGCAGCGGCATGGCGGTGCCAAAACTCTCGGCGGCCATGATGCGCGCCACTAGCCGCTCGGCCCGCGCCGCGTCCGGCACCCCGGCCCAGAGCGGCAGCAGGGACGCGATGGTCGCCACGCGCACCGGGCTACCGGCGCCGTCGCGGTCGTAGTAGAGGCCGTCGCGCTCGTCCCACAGCAGGCTGTCGATGCGCCGGCGGAGTGCCTCGGCTTCAGCGGCGCGGCGGGCGGCATCCGTCTCCCGGCCGATGCGGGCCGCCAGCGCCGCCAGGGCGTCCAGCTGCAGCACGACATAGCTGCTGAAGTCGACGGCGGCGATGGCAGCGGTGCGTCGCAGTGCGCTCTCGTCCGTATTGCTGAAGCGCGGGGCGTTCTCGACGCCGGACTCGTAGGGGTGCGCCCAGGCGTAGAGGCCGCTGTCGAGCCGGCGGTGGCGGCTCAGCCAGTCCTGATAGGCGTCCAATGCGTCGAAGTCGCGCTCGGCGAGCGCCTGCGCCTTGGGCGCTGCGAGCTGCTCGGCGAGTCGCGCCAGGGACCAGGCGATGAGCGGCGGCTGGGTGTAAGGGGACTCGTGGAACTCCGTCACCACGTGCTGCAGGCGGTCGCCGTCGCGGAGCTCCACCACGGCATTGAGCACGTCCGCCGCCGCCGTCGGGTCCCACCAGCGCCAGACTTGGGCGATGAAGGCGGAATCCCACAGATAGACGCCGCGGAAGGCCGGGCCTGGGATGGCATGGCGGGTCGACGACAGCAAGTCTGCCCGCTGCAGGTTGGCGAAGAGCAGGGCATAGATTTCGGCGAAGCCCGCGGTGACGGCGCCGGCGTCCGGATGATGGGAGGCCTCCAGGTGCGGCGGTGCCAGGGCGATGCCCTTGGCGCGCAGCATGGCCGCCGGCAGCTCAATGGGCAGGGCGCCGGCGCGCCCGGCAGCGATGCGCGACCATATCAACAGATGCCAGAGGTAGCTCAGGCCCCGGTGCCAGCGGCCCATGACCTGTGGTCGGCGAATGCGCGTTGCGGCATGGCGCAGCCGCCCGAGCGCCCGCCGCAGCCGCGGCAGCGGCCGCTCGGCTGGCTGGGGCGGCGGGTCAGAGCGCTGCATCATGCGGCCTCTTGGCGCGGGTGTTTTCGGCCTCGACGCACCGCGGGCGGCTTGGCTCTCGGCTGTACGGTCCCACCTCCCCAACCCATGGAGTGCAACTCGCTCGCAGTACAACCCGCAGGCCAGCAGTCGCTGGCGCCACCGCCAGGACGGGCCGTCGGGCAGGCGCAGCCCCGCGGTGAGCGTTCCCACTCCAGCCGGCTCTGGGTCTGCGCGGGCTGGCGTGCTGCGCTGCCGGCGGCGCTGTGGGCCTGCTCCACACTGCCGGCGCTGGCCGTTGCGGACGCGGCTGCTGCGGCAGCGGCGCCGGGTCTGTCCTTGGCGGAGCTCCCGGACTGGCTGCGGAGCATCCCGCCCTGGGCCTTCGTGCTTGGCTTCGTGGTGCTGCCGGCATTGGGGTTCCCGATCTCGTTGTTCTACCTGACCGTCGGCGCCGTGTTCACGGACCCGGCCCTTGCCCTGGCGGTGGCACTGGCCTGCATGACTGCGAACATGGCCATCTCGTTCGCCGTCGCGCGGCTGCTCTCCGGGCCCATCCACGGCTTGCTGCACCGGCGCGGCTACCCGCTGCCGCAGCTGACCGCCAGCACCGAGTGGCGGACCATCGTCCTGCTGCGGGCCTCGCCGCTGCCCTGGCTGATGCAGAGCTGGCTGCTGGCGCTGGGCGGCGCCCGCTTCCTGCCCTACATGCTCGTCGGCGCGCCGGTCCAGTCGCTGGTGGGTGCCGGTATGGTGCTGGTGGGCGAGTCTCTGTTCCAGGGTAATGCCGTCTGGCTGATGATGGGCGTCACGGCTTTTCTGCTCGGGCAAGCTGCGCTGACCGCCGTGAGGCGCCGCCTGCGCAGGCGCGGCAGCGCCTACTGAAGTCTGGCGAGCGCCGAGTCTCGGGGTTGTCCGAGCGGCGCGCCCCGGCGCTCGCGCGGCGAGCGCCCCCTCGCACGCAAGCGGCCTTGGTCTTGCCGGGTCTGGCGCGACCGTCGCAATGTCAGGCTGACGCAGCCGTCGACGGCCGTTCTATCCCGCACTGTTAACAGCAAGCAGCGTACCGCAGGCAGGCGCACGGCGGGCGGTTGTGCGGGCTTGGCAAGTGGGGCATCTGCCCCGCCCCACTGGTGTAAATGCCCCGGCGGCAGCGGCGATGATCCCGGCGGCGGCCTGAGCGCGGTCGGCGCGAGCCCCGGGCACATGGTCTGCGTAGCCGACTCGTCTGAAGATCGATCTTGATCCCCAGAGAGCCATCGCATGCAACCGGAGCAACTCTCACTGCCGCTGACGCTGGCCCTCTTCATCGGCGGTGCGCTGGTCATCGCCGTGGTTGGCTCGCGCCTGACGCGGCTGGCGGATCGGCTCGCTGACCTCACCGGTCTGGGCGAAGCCGTGTTCGGCGCGGCGCTGCTGGGGGCCATGACCTCATTGCCCGGCGCGGTGGCCTCCATCACCACCGCCGCCGCGGGCCGGGCCGATCTCGCGGTGGGCAACGCCGTCGGCGGCATCGCCGCGCAGACCGCCTTTCTGGTGCTGGCGGACCTGGCGTACCGGAAAGTGAACCTAGAGCATGCGGCGGCGTCGGTGACCAACATGATCAACGGCGCCCTGTTGGTGGCGCTGCTGTCGCTGGCCCTGCTGGCGGCGACCGGGCCGGAGTTGGCCATCTGGGGGGTGCATCCGGCGTCCGTGATGGTGCTCGCGGTCTACGTATTCGGGCTCAGGCTCGCGTCGCGCACGCGCGACGCCCCCGGGTGGCGGCCGGTGAAAACGCGCGAAACACGCGAAGACCGTCCAGAGGAGGCCGACACCGGCGGCATCTCGCGCTGGCGCACCTGGGTCGGCTTCGTCATCAGCGCGGCCGTGGTGGGCGGCGCCGGCTGGGTGGTTGGGATCTCCGGCATCGCCCTGGTGCGCCACACCGGGCTGTCGGAGACGCTGGTGGGCACTCTGTTCACCGCGGTGGCGACCTCGCTGCCGGAGCTGGTGACGGCGCTCGCCGCCGTGCGCCAAGGCGCGCTCACCCTGGCCGTGGGCGGGATTATCGGCGGCAACACCTTCGACGTGCTCTTTCTGGTGTTCTCCGATGTGGCCTATCGCGAGGGCTCCATCTATCACGCCATCGGCGAGCAGCCGCTGTTCGTCATCGCACTGACCATCCTGCTCACGGCCTTCCTACTCATGGGTTTGATCCGCCGCGAGCGCAAAGGACTGGCGAACATCGGCTTCGAGAGCGTCTCGGTGCTGGTGCTCTATCTGTTGGGATTGTGGGCGCTGGTGACCTGGTGAGGGCTGGCCCCCGCGCCTTGGGCCTGCACCGACGAAGCCGTGAGCGTGGCTTCGGTATTGGCGCCCCGGAGAGCATGAAGGGGCTCAGCAGGTTAGGCGAGCTTGTGCCGACACCCGCCGCGCCTGCACAGCACTGATCGCCAGCCGTCCAGGCGCTGGCGCGGTTCCTGCACACCATATTCAGGGGCCATCGACCAGGCCGGCACCCCAGGCCCAGCACGCCAGGCCAGCACGCCAGGCCCAGCACCCCAGGGCGGCACCCAGGCCCAGCACCCAATCAATGAACCGGAGGTGATCATGCTGAGAAGTCTCGCCGAGCCCGAGGGCTATCGGCTGCACGCCACAGACGACGAGATCGGGCGCTGCCGCGATTTCCTCATCGACGACCAACAGTGGGCGGTGCGTTACATGGTCGCGGACACCCGCACCTGGCTGCCGGGCCGAAAGGTCCTGGTGTCGCCGGCGCAGCTCGGCACGCCGGATTGGGCAGCCCAGCGCTTGCCCGTGGCCATGACGCGCGAGCAGCTAGAGCAGAGTCCGCCCCTGGACGAGGACGCGCCGGTCTCGCGTCGCTACGAGCAGGCGTTCAACACCGCGCACGGGCTGCCCGCCTATTGGCTCGGCAGCGGGCTCTGGGGCGACTATCCGGCGCCCTCCACCATGATGGCGCCGCAGGAGATGTACATCGAGCCGGCCCCTACCGTGCCCGAAGAGCCGGATACCGCCGAGCCGGTGGACCCCGCCGTCGACGACCGGGTGCATCTGCGCTCCCTGCGCGAGATCACGGGCTATGATGTGCGTGCCGGGGGCGACGGCGAAGCTGCGAAAGTCGGCCGACTCAAGGACGTGATCGTGGACGACGAGCGTTGGGCGGTGCGCTATCTGGTGGTGGACACCTCGCGCCTGCCGTTCTCCAAGCAGGTGCTGCTGCCCGTGGAGCTGGTGACGGACGTCGACTGGGCGAGCCGCAGTGTGCGCACCGAGGCCACGGAGGCACAGGTGGAGGAGGCGCCCGCATTCGACCCCGCCGAGCCCGTGAATGCACGTATGGAAGCGGTCCTCTACGACTACTACGGGCGCGCCCACGCCCGGGTCGGGTAGGCGTGGGCGCTTAGGTGGCGCGGGACCGGGGAGGGTCCGCGCGCCATGCGCGCGGTCACGCCGATACGCCCGCGGGCGCTCAGACGGCCTGCTCCAGCCAGGTCCGTGCCGCGGACTCTTCAGCGCGCTTGAAGGACTTGAGCTCCGCTTTGAACATTGGGCTCATCATGCTGACGTAGGCGCTGATCCAGCCCTGGTCTGCCACCACGGCGACATGGGTGATGTCGCTCAGGTGCTCGAAGCTGAACTTGATGTCTTCCCAGAGTCGGTTCCAGGGCACCGGCGGCATGTCCAGGGATTCGACAATTTGCAGCAGGCGGATGCGCCCGTGCTGCTCGATAGCGCCGTTGAGGGCGGCGAGGGCGTCGTCGAACTCCTGTGCGGTCACGGAGCCGGCGATCTCCAGCTCGACGATATTGCTGTCCGGTTGCGGGCGGACGCTGATCATGGCGTGTCCTCCGTTGGCTTGGCTTGCGGGTTGCGAGACGGGCGGCGGCGATGTTGATGAGGCGCAGCCCGCCGCACCCCTTCCAGTCTAGCCCTTGCAGGCTGCGTGCCGGTTGCTGCGTCGGGGCAGGCGCGCGGGCTTCGACCTCGGCCGCCGGGCTTGCTGCTGCAACGCGCCAGCACGGCCCTGAAGGTGCCCCTTATACTGCCCGGGTTCACCGCAATGCCGCATGAGTGACCGGGAGGGCGACGAGTGGAATTCTTTGCGACGGCCGCGGCCGAGGCTACCGAGACGGCGCTGCAGAGACAACTGACCATCGGCAGCCTCGCGGAGCATTGCGCGTCCATCGACGCCGTGCTGAGGGCCGAGGGTGAGAACGGGGAGATCTGGTCCCTGTGGGGGCAGTTTCAGGTGCACCGCGAGCCGATCCGTGGCGGCGTGCGCTTCACGCTGCCGCGCTGCCCCAATGCCTTGGCCTGGACGATCACCGCCGGGACCGACACACCGGCGCCCGTGGTGGTGCACTGCACCATCAATCGCACCGAGCATGATCCGGATTTCATCGAGTCCATCGAGCTGTTCGTCGACGATTGGCGCACGGGACTGGAGCGCCTCGCTGCGGCAGCCGCCGCCGTCTGATCCGCCGGCGCGGCACCGGCTCCGCATGCGCCCGGGGCGGCGCCGCTTGCTGTGGTGTTGGCCCCGCCGGCACTGTCATGGCCCCTGCGGTACAAGCTCAGCCGGCGCCGACGCGCGCCCGCGCGTCGGCGAGCAGGGTGCGCACCTCGTCGTCGCTGGTCTGCGGGAAGGCCGCATACCAGCGCCCGACACCGAAGAAGGGCTCGGGTGTGGCCAGGCAGACCAGGTCGTCCACCGTCGGCTCCAGCAGATCCAGCGCATCGCTGCTGGCGACGGGCACCGCCACCACTAGCGTCGAGGGCTCCTGGGCGCGCGCCGCGGACACCGCTGCGCGCATGGTGGCACCGGTGGCGAGACCGTCGTCGATGAGGATGACGCAGCTGGCCCGTATGCGCGGCGCTGGTCGCTCGCCGCGGTAGAGGCGGGCGCGGCGCGCCAGCTCCCGGCCCTCGGTTTCCGCGACGCGGTCGATGGCCCCCTCGCTGAGGCCGAGCCCGTTGACGATATCCGGATTCAGCACCTGGACGCCGCCGGTGGCGATGGCGCCCATGGCGAGCTCCGGCTGGCCGGGCACGCCGAGCTTGCGCACCAGCATCAGGTCCAGCGGTGCGTCCAGGTCCGCGGCCACCTCGGCTGCCACCGGCACGCCGCCGCGGGGTAGGGCCAGCACCAGCAGATCGTCGCGGCCCCGGTAACCGTGCACGGCCTGGGCCAGCAGACGTCCGGCCTCGGTGCGGTCGTTGAAGGGGAGTTGCACTGCGCTCACGTCGCTTGCTCCGTTGCTGTGGGTGGGGTGGAGTCGCTAGGCGGCCTCAGGCAGCAGACCCGAGGTGCGCGCGGAAGAAGTCCCGCGCCAGCGCAGACACCGCCTCCAGCTTGCCGGGCTCCTCGAATAGGTGACTGGCGCCGGGAATGACCTCGATTTGCGCCGGGCTGGGCATGCGCGCGGCGGCCTCGCGGTTCAGCTCCAGCACCGTTTCGTCCAGGCCGCCGACGATGAGCAGCGTCGGCTGGCGGACATCGTCGAGGACGTCCACCGCCAGGTCCGGCCGGCCGCCGCGGGAGACCACGGCGCGCACCTGCTGCGGGCGCAGGGCCGCGGCCCCGAGCGCCGCCGCCGAGCCGGTGCTGGCGCCGAATGCGCCGATGGCGAGATGCTCGGTGCGTGCGTCTGCCGCCGCCCAGTCGACGGCGTGCACCAGTCGGCGCGTCAGCAGCGGAATATCGAAGCGATGCTCGGCGGTGCGCTGGTCGCGCGCATGCTCGTCGGGGGTGAGCAGGTCGAGCAGAAGGGTGCCGATACCGCCGCGGTTCAGGGCCTGCGCCACGGCCCGGTTGCGGCGGCTGAAACGGCTGCTGCCACTGCCGTGGGCGAACAGCACCAGGCCGCTGGCGGCATCCGGCAGGTCCAGGAAGCCCGGCAGGTCGCCGGCCTCGGTGGGGACCATGATTTCGTCGGTGCGGTGCAGGGGCATCATCCTAGAAACGGCAGTTGACCGCTTTGTCGCAGCTACAAGTGTTTGCGCAATTTGAGAATTCGTACCGACTTCAAGGTCACCTCCCGGGTGCGGGCCGCTACGACCCCCATGGCACGCCCCGCGCGGCGCCCAGCTGCGTTACAACTCGTTGGAATAGGTCGGCTATTCCGCCTCGTTGTGCCTTGCTGGACGCCCCGCGGGACGCACCCTGGGGGCCGTTCAACTACCGTTTCTAGGATCATGACCATCGAACTCTCCGGTTTGCTTGCGTGTCACCAAGCAGCATCCGTACCGGCCGCCTTCGCCGCGCTCGCAGGCGGCGGGCCGTCGTCAGCCCCGGCGCAGCGGGTGCAAATGCCGGTGCGAGCGGTGCTTATCCCTAAGTGTGGTCCCGGGCGCAGCGCGCTGCAGTGCGTCCGCCGGCTCGCTGCTGCCGCTCAGAGGGTCCAGGCCAGCCCCCACCCCCCCGCCGAGGCCTCGGCAGATCGGACCGCAGCAGATTGCGGTGACAGTAACCATAACCGACAGCGCTAGCGAGCGTTTAGGCGAGGCTCCGCGAAATGGGCTGTCAGCGCTCGTAGAGGCCGACCATGCGCGCCTGCTCGATGATGTTGCCGGCGTAATCCCGCAGGAAGCTGTCGCGGTCCGGCATGCCCTGCGCCTCGGCGTCCAGGGCGTACACCCAGAAGAAGTAATGATGCGGCCCGTGGCCCTCGGGTGGATGCGGGCCGCCCCAGCCGGTCTCGCCGTAGTCGTTCGGGCCGGGGCGAAAGCTGGCCTCGCCGTTCTGCGGGATCTGCGTGGTGCCGGCGGGAATGCCGTACAGGGTCCAATGCGTGAAGCCGTTGGGCATGGGTGCGTCCGGGTCGTGGCAGATCACCGTGAGCTCCACGGTGCCCTGGGGTACCCCGCTGATTAGCAGCTCGGGCTGGTCGTTGGCGCCGGCTTTGGCATAGCGCTCGGGGATGGCGGTGCCGGTGGCGAAGGCCGGAGAGGAGAGGGATAGCGCCATGGTGCATGCCTCCTGTTGGCTGGTGTGGCTTGCGATTGGGCGGGGGCGGCCGCCGGACACGCGGCTTCAGCGCGCGTCGGCTTCGGCTGCGGTCAGGCTTGCGAGTAGCTCGCGGACCGCGTCCGGGTCGGCGAGCCTCCACGCCGCGGCGCTGGGTTGATCCTGGGCCGCCACCAGGATGCCGATGCCGCCTTGCTTGGCGAGGGCGCGGAAGGCGTCCTCGTCGGTGTCGTCATCGCCGACGTAGATGGGGAGCACGTCCGGGCCCTCGAGGCCGAGCTTCTCGAGCAGCCAGGTGACGGCGCGGCCCTTGTCCCAGTCGATGTCCGGGCGCAGCTCGAAGATCTTCTTGCCGCCGGTGCGGCGCAGATTCGGCGCGCGGTCGGCGGCCGCGGTAACGGCGTCCTCTACCCGCGCCACCTGATCGTCGGCGACGCGGCGGTAGTGCACGGCCACGGCGAAGCGCTTGCGCTCCACCTGGGCGCCGTCGATGTCCGCGAGGCGCGCTTCCAGGGTATCGGCGGCTCGGGTGAGGTCGTCTAGGGCATCGACGCCCTCCGGCTGCTCCAGCGCGATATCCGGCCCGCGGATGTCGAAGCCGTGGCTGCCGGCGTAGATGATCTCCCGCAGGTCTACCAGGGCCTGGACGTCGTCGAGGTCGCGGCCGCTGATGATGGCCACGGGCATGACCTCGGCGGCCGCCCGCAGCGCCGCGCGCATGGCAGGCGCCAGCAGGGCGTCCTCCGGGCGCTCGACGATGGGGGTCAGGGTGCCGTCGTAGTCCAGGAACAGGGCCGGACGCCGCTCGGCGAGACGGCGCAGCAGCGGACCCGACTCCGCCAGCAGTGGTGGCGGGTCCGTGGCCTCGGCGGTGACCTTGACGCCGCAGAGGTCCCCCACTACCAAATCGGCGCCGGCCTCGCGTAGGCTATCCCGCGCGCCGCCGCGGTCTACGCCCACCACCAGACCGAAGGCGCCGCGCCGGGCCGCGCGCACACCGGCGACGGCATCCTCCAGCACCGCAGTGCGGGCAGGCTCGCAGTGCAGCCTGGCGGCCGCCTCCAGGAAGGTGTCCGCATCCGGCTTGCCGGCGAGCTCCAGGCGCTCCGCCTCGACGCCGTCCACGCGAGCATCGAACAGGTCCGCGAGGCCGGCTTCCTCGAGGATGAGATCGCAGTTCTTGCTGGCGGTGACCACGGCGGTACGAAAGCCAGTCTCCCGCAGCCGATGCAGCAGATCCACAGCGCAGTCATAGCGCGCCACGCCCTGCTCGCTGAGCGTCGAGCGGAAACGCTGGTTCTTGCGATTGCCGAGACCCCACAGGGTCTCTTCCTCGGGCGGGTCGCTCGGCTCGCCCAGGGGCAGGTCGATGCCGCGGGCAGCGAGGAAGTGCTTGACGCCCTTGACCCGCGGCTTGCCGTCGACATAGCGACGGTAGTCACGCTGGTCGTCGAAGGGGCTGTGATCCTCGCCCTCGTGCGGGGCGCGCTCGCGCAGGTAGGCATCGAACAGATCCTTCCAGGCCGCGGCATGCACCTGCGCCGTGCGGGTCACGACGCCGTCGAGGTCGAACAGCACCGCGTCGAGTCGGGTGCGGGAGAGTGTGGCGGGCGCTGGCTCGGACATGGCGGTGTCTCGGCTGATCTGATGGGAAGCGGCCGGGCTGCGGGCGCCGCCCTGCGCAGCGCCTCGGGCGAGCCCTGCGCGCTGCGGCAGCCGCCGCGGCGGGGCGGCGTCGTGGGCTTCATGCTCCGGCAGCAAAAGCAGTGCCGTTGTCTGTTGCGCCCCGACTGCCGCGTACACCGCGCTTGCAGACAGGGTGTTCTAAGCCTAGCGGGGCTTTGCCACCGCAGGGCGCGGCAAATGCACCGCAGGCGCCCTGCGGCAGCAGCAGGGCGCCGGGCTGTCGACGGCGGCCGACACCGCGCCCGGCTGCGGGCGGGGCACCGGCAGAACCGGGCACCAGGGGCCCGCATCTGGCGCGGATGCTGCACCCATGGGGTGTTTCGACTGGCCAGACCCCCGGAGGCGCGCCATGAGCCGACCCACAGCCAATACCCTCGCCCGGCGGCCGCACCAGGTCCTGCGCGGATCGCTATTGGCAGCACCCGTGCTGCTGACGGCTCTGTTGTCGCCGGCGGCCCAACTGTCCGCGGCCGAGGCGGGCGACACCGCCGCCGCAGCGCAGAGTGGCGCCGCCGCGCTCGCCGAAGACGAGCGCCTCGGCGAGTACGTCCGCCAGCGCCTGGCCTGGGATGCGGAGCTCGCGCCCTTCGACCTGGATGTCACGGTGGAGGACGCCGTGGTGCGGCTCTCCGGCAGCGTCGCCACCCCGGCCCAGAGCCATCGGGCGCGGCGCATCGCCGAGGCGGCGCCGGCCGCCAATGCCGTCGTCGATTCGCTGTACGTGGATTCCGCGCTAGAGCCGGCCGACAAGCGGCCGCCCGCGCCGGCAGACAAGGAGCTTGCATCCCGCGTGCGCCAGATCCTGGCACAGGACCCGGCCTTCGAGGCCGAACAGGTCGATGTCAACGCCGCGCGGTCTGTCAGACCTGCTCGCGCGCGGCTTCCACCACGCCGGTGAAGGGCAGCGTCCAGACTGCGACCGGCTGGGAGAGCCCCTCGCCGCCGTTGTCCGGGGTCGCCGCGCCGGGCTTGGGCTCCTCCAGCAGTGGGCGCCAGCGCTCGGCCTCGGCTGGGTCCATGATCATCAGCACCAGGGTCTCGCCCTTCGCCAGGCGCTGCTGCATGTCGTCGATGCAGGATTCCGGGATGCCCATGCGGTGGATGGCCACCGCCAGCTGCTGACCGGCGCCGGCGCCTGCCAGCACGGCACCGCCGGCACCGGCGCCGGCGGCACCGGCGACGAGCGAGCTCACCAGCGGCCCGGCAGCGGCCACGGCGCCCACGCCGGGCAGCACGAAGAGCCCGGCTGCGCCGCTCAACAGCCCGAAGATGCCGCCCCAGAAGGCGCCTAGGCCGCCCCAGCCGCGCATGCGCTCGCCGACGCCGGAATAGTAGATGCCGAGGGGGTCGTCGCCGCTCGCATCCGCCCGCCCGAGCACCGAGATGCGGTCCATCGGCGCCTCTTGATTCATCAGCAGATCCAGACGCCGATGCGCGGCTTGCGCATCGGCGTAGAAGGCCGCCAGGGCCACTCGATCCGTCTGTGCAGCGGCGCCCGCATCGGCGCAGCTATCGCCGGCATCCGCTGACTGCCGGTTTGGACTCGTCACCGCGTCATCGCTCATGCTCTCCGCCCGCTGCCTTGCAGCTTTGGTTTGGCTTCATGCCTTAGCGCTCAGCAAAGCGCGTACCAGCCGACCAGCGCAACGAGCTTTCGCCCGCGGCCCGGTCCCGGCTGTAGGTCGGTCCGATGCTCGATCCGATGCAGGGAGGCCCGACTCAGTCGCGGACGAAAAGGCGCAGGCTGCGCGGCGGAACTTGGACGTCGTTGCGGTTGGCCAGGCTCTCCAGCGGGGGGTCGCCGTCGCCATCGCTCGCGGCTGTCGGCGTGATCTCGCGGATGTCCGCCGGGGCGCAGCCGAGGGCGTCGGCGAGCTGCTGGACGCCGCGGCTCTGGGGGTGCTCCGGGTCCGGGTTGATGAGGCTGAGGCAGCGCTGGGAGCCGTGATTGGAGCGGCGCAGCAGGCCGACCAGGGGCTCGTTGCGGTCGGTGACCCGCTCCTGCGGGCCCTCTTCGCAGAGCACGGGCGTGGTGGCCTTCATGGCGTTGACGCGGGCGATGTAATCGCTGATGTCGAAGGGGGACTCGGCGCGGCCCCGCTCCCAGTCCTCCGGCGTGGTCTCCACTACGTGCAGCGATCGGCGAAAGCCGAATTCATAGCCGATGGGCATCATGACACCCGACGAGAACACCGCGGCGAACAGGTACTTGAAGCGAGACTCCCGCGCGCTGCCGCCGCTCTCGGCGGCCAGGCGCTCGGTGTCGTGGCTCTCCGGGAAGGCCACGGACGGGGCGAGGTCGCGAAAGCGACGGTATTGGTCCAGCAGCCAGGGGGCGCGAAAATCCCACCATTTGGCGCTGTTGAAGAGATAGTCGAAGCCGGCGCCGCGCAACTGCTCCACGGCCTCCTCCGGGGCGCCCAGGCTCTCGGCAAAGAAGCAGGCATCGGCGTCCTTCTTGCGGGCGCCGCTGATGAGCCGGCCCCAGACGTCCGTCGGCAGCTTGTAGGCGGCATCGCAGCGGAAGCCCGCGAAGCCCAGCGCCAGATAGCGGCCGATCAGGTCCTCCCAGAACCGCAGCATGGCGCCGCGGGCCGGGCGCTCGCTGTAGTCCAGCTCGGCGAGGTCTTCCCAGACCGTGACCTTGTCCGGGTCGTCCAGATCGCGCACGAAGGGCGAGCGCACATGGCCTTGCTCGTCGCGCGCGAACCACTCCGGATGGGCCTCCACCAAGACGCTGTCCTTGGCGCTGTGGTTGATGACCAGATCCAGCATGACGCGGATGCCGGCTTGTTGCGCAGCGCTACAGAATTCGCTCAGCAGCTTGTCGTCGTCGCGTGGGGGCTTGGCTCGGCCGCTGCTCTTGGCGGGCTGATTAGGGCGCAGCGCCGGGTTGAGCCGGCCCGGGTCCTTGATGGAATAGAGGCTGCCGGAGTCGCCGGGCAGTTGCACCGGGTTCAGGAAGATCCAGTCGAAGCCCATGTCGGCGATGGCCGGCAGCCGCTGGTGCCAGTCGGGTACAGGGCCGA
The DNA here is from genome assembly GCF_016583825.1 of Thiohalocapsa halophila. Lineage (GTDB taxonomy): Bacteria > Pseudomonadota > Gammaproteobacteria > Chromatiales > Chromatiaceae > Thiohalocapsa > Thiohalocapsa halophila. Next base: position 15,914 of record NZ_NRRV01000054.1, read on the forward strand.
GCAGGGTGGGGAAGAGGTTGTAGATGCGCGGGCCCACAGGGGCCCGATGGTCGGCGGTGGTCATACTGGCGGTCGCTTCTGGCTGTGATCCGATGCGGGGGTCCGATGGGAGGTGCCGATGCCGGGGTTATGGCGGGGGCGATGCTGCGGGCGCGTCCTGCACTTGCAGCGCCTGGTGCACCAGGCGCACTCGGCGAGCAGCGGCAGTCACTGCGCGGCGATCCGCTCCTCGAGCGCCAGTGCATTCTGCACCGCATGGCCTGCTTCGTCGTTGTCGAAATAGCAATAGACGTCCAGATCGCGGCGGAGCCAGTCGCGAATGCGCTCCGCCCAGGCATCCAGCGCGGCGCCGTCGTAGCGGCCCTGGTAGGCGGCGTCCGGCCCGTGCAGGCGGATGTAGACGAAGTCCGCGGTCACGGTGGGCTCGGTGACGAAGCCGTCCAGCTCGTAGATGCAGAAGGCGGCGTTGTGCTGCGTGAGTAGCTCGCAAGTCGCCAGGGTGAGCCAGCTGTGGTCGCGGAGCTCGAAGACCCAGCGGCGCCCAGGCTCCAGGCGCTCCAGCGTCTCCAAAAAGCTCGCGAGCCGCTCGGTGTTCTGATGCCAGCGCGGCGGCAGCTGGAACAGCACTGGCCCCAGCTGGCGACCCAGCGCTGCCATGCGCTCGAGGAAGGGCGGGACGGTATCGCCCGGGTCCTTCAGCTTCTTCATGTGAGTGATGTAACGGCTCGCCTTGGCGGCGAAGACGAAATCGGCCGGCACCGCCGAGCGCCAGTGCTCCAGGGTCTCTGCGGTGGGCAGCTGGTAGAAGGCGTTGTTGATCTCGGCGGTAGCGAGCCGCTCGGCATAGTGGCCCAAGCGCTGGTCGCTCGGCAGGTCCTCGGGGTAGAAGGGCCCGACCCAATGATCGTAGGACCAGCCCGAAGTGCCGATATGCGCCTTTGCCATGGCTCGTCTGCCTCGCGTGTCGTCAGAATCCGCTGGCAGGGCCGTGCTCCAGCCCGTGGTCGGAGCCTTCGTCCGCCGGGGTCAGCAAGGCTGCCGGGAAGTGTCGCAGCGCCTCGGCAACCCGCAGCACCTGGTGCCCGTCTCGCCGCGCCGCGTCCAGCCGGCTGCCGCCGAGGCGCTCGCGCCACGCAGGCCCGGGGACGCTCACCAGGGTTGCCTGCCAGTCCGCGGTCGTGAACAGGTCTGTGCGCACGACGGCGGGCGCATTGGCCGGATCGCCGTCCAGGGCAAGCGTTGCCAGCAGCCTGGGCACGATCACCACCAGGGCCCGGCCGTCTGCCTGCCGCGGCAGCATCCGGGCGAAGGCGCAGACGTGCTCGGCGTGGGGGCCGGTGACTTCGAGGGGACGGTAGTCGCCGTCGGCGAACAGGGTCGGGTCCTGCCCGCGCAGCGCCAGCACCCGGTGGATCAGGTGCAGCTTGGCGCGGCCGTCGGCGGCGAGCCAATCAGGCGCTGGGCCTTGCGTCTCGGTGCGCAGGCCCTCCAGCAGCGAGCCGCGCCGGTCGAAGTCCACGGGCCGGCGGTTGTCCGGATCCACCAGGCTCAGGTCCCAGAGCTCCGTGCCCTGGTAGACGTCGGGCACACCGGGGGCCGTGAGCCGCAGCAGGGTCATGGCCAGGCTGTTCAGCAGGCCCAGATGTGACAGCGGCCGGGCGAAGGCGGCGAAATCCGCGAGGAACGCGCTGCTGCGGCCGGGGTCCAGGGCGGCCTCGACGAAGGCGCTCAGCGCGGCCTCGTAGTCGGCGTCGGCATTGGTCCAAGCGGTGTGCAGCTTGGCCTCCCGCGCGGCCTTGAGCATGTAGGCGGCCACGCGCTCGCGCAGCGCCGCCAGCGTCTCGTCGTCGGGCAGCGCAGCGGCGTCATCGCCGGTGGTGGCGGCAAGCGGCCAGACGCCGAGCAGGGTCTGGTAGAAGAGATACTCGGCGGCGGCATCCGGCTGCCGCCCACCGGCGTCGTCGCTGCGGTGCAGGCGGCGGTTCCACAGCGCCCAGCGCTGGGTGCGGGCGCTCCAGGCAGCGGGCAGCTCGGAGAGCACGTGCAGGCGCGCGCGCACGTCCTCGGAGCGCTTGGCATCATGGGTGGAGCCCGCCAGCATGGCGTGCGGCCAGTCGTCTCGCCGGCGAATGCAGGTGCGGTGGAAGTCGTCCACGCTGGTGCCGGCGCGGTCCGGGTCCGCCCCCACCTCGTTCAGCGACACCAGCCGGTGCCAGCGGTAGAAGGCGGTGTCCTCCACGCCCTTGGCCGTCACCGGCGCCGTGTATTGCTGGAACTTGCGCGCGAGGCGCAGCACCCGTGCGCGGTAAGCGTCCGGCTTGCCCTCGGCGATGTCCGTGAGCAGCACGTCGCGCACTAGCTCGAAGACCGTCAGGTCGGGCATGCGCGAGCGCCGGCGGGCCTCGGAGACGGCCTTGAGCACCTGGTGGCGGTCGCTGGCGGCGCCGCCGCGCTCCGACAGATAGGTCCGGTACACCGGGAAGCAGGCGATCACCTCCATCAGCGCCGCACGCAGGCCTTCCAGGGTGTAGTCGCGGGTGTGCGGGTCCATCTCGGCGATGCGTGCAAGCTCGCTCGCGAGCACGTGCAGCTCGCTGGAGAGCATGTGGCGCATCACCTCGCGCTTGGCGGCGTAGGTTTCGTCGGGGAAGGGCTGGCGGCAGCCGCCGAAGGCGCGGCAGGTGTCGGCGAGCGCATCCAGACCGTCGGAGGCCACGAACAGCCCGTCGCAGAGCGCCGCGAAGTCATAGCCGGTGGTGCCGTGCACGGCCCAGTCCATGCGCAGGTGCTCATCGCCCACCAGGATCTTCTCGGCCACCAGATAGAGCGGGCGGTCGTCGTCGCGGGGCGTGCGCGTCGGCGCCAGGGCTGCCGCGGCGCGCTTCTGGAGGGTCTGGAAATAGCCCGCCGGGTCGTAGAGGCCGTCCGGGTGGTCGATGCGCAGCCCGGCGATGCGGCCCTCGCCGATGAGCGCCAGCACCAGGCCGTGAACCGCGTCGAAGGCGTCCGGATGCTCCATGCGCAGGGCCGCCAAGTCGTTAATGTCGAAGAAGCGGCGGTAGTTGATCTCGTCGGCGGCGACGCGCCAGTGGGCGAGCCGATAGGCCTGGGCCTCCAGCAGGGCATGCAGCCGCGCGGTGTCGGCCGGGTAGTCCGCGGCGCCGTTGAAGTCCTTGACGCAATCCTGGACATAGCGGTCCAGATCAGCGTGCGCGCGGCAGAGCTCGGCGAGCCGGCCCTTGTGCAGCTCCTTATCGCGGCGGCGGGCGGCGAGCGCGTCCGCCTCCAGCGCATCCCGCGGCGGCAGGTTGCCGAAGGCCGTCACCAGGCTTTCGAAGGCGGTGAGCGCCGCGGCGGCGTCGCTGTCCGTCGTCTCCGTCGCCCCCAGGCGCTCGCGCAGCGCCGGCAGGCCGGGGCCGAGGATGCGCGGATACTCCCGCGGGTCGATGGGGAAGTGGTGCTCGTAGTAGGCGACGTGGAAGGCACCGTCGTCGCAGGCCAGCACCAGCTCGCCGGTGTCGAGGATGGCGCCGTAGTGGTCCCCAAGCACCGGCACCAGCACCTTGTCGTGCAGCTCCTGCTTCAGCGGGTGCCAATCGATGTCGAAAAACGGGGCGTGCTCGGCGGCCTGGCCGTTCTCCAGCACGTCCAGCCACCAGGCGTTCTCGGCGCCCATGATGCCGACGTGATTCGGCACCAGGTCCAGGATCTGCCCCATGCCGTGGGCGGCCAGTGCGGCGCAGAAGCGGTCGAAATCGGCGCGGCTGCCGAGCTCCGGATTCAGCTGGTCGTGGGCGACCACGTCGTAGCCATGGGTGCTGCCGGGCCGGGCCTTGAGATACGGGGAGCAATAGACATGGCTGACACCCAAAGAGGCCAGGTAGGGCACCAGCGCCGCGGCGTCGGCAAAGCCGAAGCCGCCGTGCAGCTGCAGCCGGTAGGTGGCCCGGGGAATGGTGGCCGTCAGCGGCGCTGCAACCGCGGGTGACGCGGCCGGGTGGGCGCCGGCGGCAGCGTCGGCGCCGCTGGGTGCACTGCCGGGCGCACTGCCGGGCGCACTACTGGGGGCGCCGCGGGGCGCGGCACTCGCCGTGCCGCGCTCGCCGCGCACCGCCTCCAGCGCGCCGGCCACCGCCGGCTCGGCCAGCCAGTGCTCAAGCTCCAGGGGCTGGCGGCGGCGCCAGTTGGGATGGCGGCCGGCGCTGCCGGGCAGGTTCACCTGCTCGCTCTCGCCGAGCAGGTCCGCGGTCTGCACCAGCAGCAGCTTGGACGGCGTGCGCGCCAGGTAGCGCTGCACCGCGGCGATGTGCGCGGGGGTGAGCTCCGGTAGCGCCACCGGGTCCGTCTCGCCGTCGGCGGGCAGCAGGTCTGCCTTTGCCAGGGCGAGCAGCAGCCGGGCGCGGTCATTGGTGCGCGCCAGCAGGCGCTCGGTGTAGTCGGACGCGCTGGGGAAGAGGTCCAGCTCCCGGCGGTGCTCCAGGTCCACGCCGGCCCAGAAGCCGGCCAGCGGGGGCAGGTCGTGGGTGCCGGCGGTGACCAGCGCATTGGGCTCGTAGTCTTCCGGGGGCAAAAAGCCGCCGTCGGCGTCGCGCTCGAAGTAGAACACCCGGGTGGAGAGGATGCCCCAGTCCGGAATGGCGGTGCGCACTGCCTCGGGTACCGTGCCCAGGTCCTCGCCGATGATCAGGCAGCGGTTGCGCACGCTCTCCAGCGCCAGCACGCCCAGCAGGTCCCGGAAGGGATAGGCCACATAGGTGGCCGCCGCCGGGTCCGTGCCCGCCGGCACCAGGAACAGGCGCATCAGGCCCATGACATGGTCGATGCGCAGCGCCCCGGCCGCGCGCATGTTGGCCCGCAGCTCCTCGGCGAAGGGTAGATAGGCGGCCTCGCGCAGGCGCTGCGGATGCCAGGCCAGCACCTGCCAGTTCTGCCCCTTGGGGCTGAAGTCGTCCGGCGGGGCGCCGACGTGCACGCCGCTCACGTAGCTGGCGGGCGCCGACCAGCGGTCGGCACCATTCGGTGCGGCGCCCACGGCGAGGTCCAGGCAGAGCCCGTGCTGCATGCCGAGCGCCTCGCAGCGCGCCGCGGCGGCATCCAGCTGCTGGCCCGCGAGCCATTGCAGCCAGGCGAAAAACTCCACCCGCTCGGCGTGCTCCCGGGCGAAGGCCTGCACCGCCGGCGCGCTCGGGTCGCGATAGTCCGCCGGCCAATGGGCGAAGGGGTCGCTGTCCGCCGCCGCCCGCGTGTCCGCTGCGGATGCCGCCGGCGCTTCGCTCGCCAGATACTCTGCGAGCGCCTGGAAGAGCGCGAAACGGTGCAGATCCGCACCGCCGGCCTGCATGAAGGCGCGGAAGGTCCGCCCGCGCTCGCTGTCCGCCGCCAGGTGCTCGCTGCGGAAATGGCGGTAGAGCCGCTCCAGGATGTCGAGCTTGGCGCGGGCGACGCCGCCGTAGTCGATGAGCGGCGCGCTGCGCAGGGCGCGCAGCCCGGCCTGGAAGTCGTCGCTGTCGATGCGTGCCCGCACCGCCTCGCACTCGGCGAGCTCCGGCACCGCCTCGACGTCGATGTAGAGCGGATTCAGCCAGCGGCGGCTCGCGGGACCATAGGGGTCGCAGCGCTCTGGCTCGGTGAGGAAGAGCGCATGCAGCGGGCTCAGGGCGAGCATGCCGGCACCGGCCTCGGCGGCGAGGGCCGCGAGCCGGGTCAGGTCGGTGAAGTCGCCGATGCCCCAGTTGCGCGCCGAGCGCAGGGTCGGCAGCTGGGTCACCAGGCCCCAGCCGCGCTCGGGGCCGCGGTCCGGCTGCCAGCAGCGCCTGGGGGCGACGATGACCGTGGTCTCCGCCAGGGGGCGGGCATCGGTGCCGGCGCTGTCGGCGTAGAGCGCGAAGCGGTGGTAGCCGAGGTGCGCCGGTGGTGTGAGCGCCAGCTGCCGGCAGAGCCACTGGTCACCGTCGAGCCGGCGGCGGGCGCTGTCATTGAGCGCGCCGAGGTCCAGCGTCCAGGCCGAGTCGGCGCCGGTTTCTTCGGTGAGGACGCAGCGCAGCCGCGTCGGTGTATCCGTCTGCGGCAGGGTCAGCGCCAGGGTCGGCGCGGGGTCGCCCTGGCGGTGCACCAGTACCGGCGGCAGCCGGCGGCGCCACTCGGCGTCGATGGCCGCGTGCAGGCTCGTCGCCTCGGTGTCCGCATCGCCGACGGCGACCCCCAGCGCCCGCAGCAGGGTGCGGCGGGTGGCGGCATCGGGGCGGTGCTCGCGGCCCTGCACGTCGACATAGCGCTCGGCGATGCCGACGTGCTCGCACAGGCGTTGCAGGGCGTCGTCGCTGGCCATGGCAGGGTCCTCTGCGACCTTAGGCTGCCGGCCCGGGGGCGGGCTCGCTGCCGGTGTCCAGGTACCAGGCGGCGGTCCAGGGCGGCAGCCGGCCCGCGGCGATGGGGTCGGCGGCGTCGGCGGGCTCCACGTACAGCACGCGGCCCGGCAGCGCGTCGCGCAGGCCGGGCACCGGCAGCTCGGCCTCGCCGAGGTTGGCGAGCAGGGTCAGCAGGCTGCCGTCGCCGAGGCGCCAGCGCACGACCAGGCCGGCGTCGCCGGCGCTGTCGCCCAGCAGGTCGAAGCCGCCGGCGTGACCGTCCATGCCGGCGAGCCGCGGCACGATCTCGTCGTGGCGCAGTGACAGCAAGCGGCGGTGGAAGTCCCGCCATTGCCGGTGCGCGGACTCGTCCAGCGCGGCCCAGTCGAGGCGCGAGTGTTGGAAGGTGTCGGGATCGTTCGGGTCCGGGATGGCCTCGCGGGCGGCCTCGTCGGCGAACTCTTCGAAGCGGGCGAACTCCCGCCGACGCCCGGCGGTGACGGCGTCCGCCAGGTCCGGGCCGAAGTCGCAGAAGAATAGGAAGGGACTGTCGGCGCCCCGCGGCTGGCCCATGAACAGCAGCGGCGGCGACGGCGCCAGCAGCTGGATCGCGGTGGCCGCGCGCAGGGCGGGCTCGTTGCTCAGCTGGTGGATGCGCTCGCCAAAGGCGCGGTTGCCGACTTGGTCGTGGTTCTGCAGAAAACTGACGAAAGCCGTCGGCGGCAGATGCGCGCTGGGGCTGCCCCGCGCCGCCTCGTCGCGGAAGCCGGAGCGCTCGCCCTGGTAGCCGAAGCCCTCCGCCAGGGTGCGGGCGAGCCAGAACGCCGGCTGCTCGCCGTAGTCGGCGTAGTAGCCGTCGCGCTGGCCGGTGAGCAGCACATGGGCGGCGTGGTGGAAGTCGTCGTTCCACTGCGCGACATACCAGCGCGGACTCTGGTCCGGGCTGCGTGCCAGGTAGCGGGCCGTGTTGGCGTCGTTCTCCAGCACCAGGTGGACCCGGCGGGCGCGGCCGGGGCCAGCGGCGACGGCCTCGGCCAGCTCGGTGAGGATGTCCGGCTCGCTGTCGTCGGCGATGGCGTGCACGGCGTCGAGGCGGAGCCCGTCGAAGCGGAATTCCTCCAGCCAGTACAGCGCGTTGTGGATGAAGAAGTCGCGCACCGGCCGGCTGTGGGCTCCGTCGAAGTTGAGCCCGGCGCCCCAGGGCGTGTGATGGCGCTCGGTGAAGAACTGCGGTGCGTACAGATGCAGATAGTTGCCCTCGGGCCCGAAGTGGTTGTAGACGACATCCAGGAAGACCATCAGCCCCAGTGCATGGGCCTGCTCCACGAAGGCCTTCAGGTCCTCCGGGCGGCCGTAGCCGGCGAAGGGCGCGAACTGGAACACGCCGTCGTAGCCCCAGCCGCGGGCGCCGGGGAAGGCCGCCACCGGCATCAGCTCCACCGCGGTCACCCCGAGCTCCGCGAGATGGCGCAAACGGCGGGCGGCGCCGGCGAAGGTCCCCTCCGGTGAGAAGGTGCCGAGGTGCAGCTCGTAGAAGACGGCCGTCTCCCAGGCCCGACCCGGCCATTGCAGCTCGCCGTCGCCCCAGGCGTAGGCGCCGGGGTCGATGACCTCGCTTGCCGCATGCACGCCCTCGGGCTGGAAGCGCGCAGCCGGGTCCGGCACCGGCTGGTCGGCCTCCAAGTGCGACGCCGTCAGGCGGAAGCGGTAGCGGCTGCCGGGACCGGCGAGGTCTGTGGTCCGCTCGAACCAGCCGTCCGCCACCGCCGCTAGGTCCAACAAGCGCTCCGGCGACGGCTGGCCGTCCAGCTCCAAGGCGACGCGCTCGGCGCCCGGCGCCCAGAGCCGAAAGCGCACCGCGCCGTCGTCGGTGACCTCGGCGCCGAAGGGCATGGGGTGACGGATGGGATGCATGCTCAGGCTCCTGGTGCAAACACTGACCGGGGGGCCGTCCCGGCCCCCCGGTCAGCCCAAACAGCGACAACGCGGTCTCTACGCAAGCACGAGGCGTACCAGCAAGATGGACCGATCCGCCCCCGATCGGCAGCACCGCTGCGCCGCTCCAGCCGGGTCATTTGGCCCGATACCGGGCGCAATGCCCCGCAGGCCGGCCCTCTGGCGATGCCCGGTCCGCGTCAGCGCAACGCCCTACCGGCCCCCGGATAGGCCCCGGCGGCGGCTGTAGCGGCGCTGACGTCGGCATGGCCCGGTGCTTGCGTTGGGTGACGGTAACAGCCGTGACGCTGCCAGCAGCGGGTGCCCGGCACCCGGACTGCGCCGCTCGTCACATGGTCTCCGTCAAACACTAGCATCTGGAGGTTAACGCTATGCGTAAACGACTGCTGACTCTCGCGAGCGGTGTGGTGTCCATCGCCGCTCTTGCTTTGGCTGGCCCGGCCGCGGGCGAAGACGACGCCGGCAGCATCGATCCGGCGGAGAAGTACCAGGGCTTCGCCGAGGACAACCCGGACCTGGTGGATGACCGCGGCAACGGCCTTCCGGTGGAAGGCGAGCCGCGCTCCGAGGCGGCCATGGGCACTGCCGATACGCAGACCTATCCTGAGCCCGTGGCGGAGGACAATCCGCAGCTGCCGACGGACCGGCCCGACACCGAGCGCCCCTATGCGGGCGAGACGGACGTGCATGGGGCCTTCGGCGAGGGGAATCCGGACGTGCAGCGCTGACCCTGCCAAGGCCGCGGTCTCCGGCCTCGACTCAAGCTCCGGCGCCGCAGACCGCGCGGCAGCCGGCGCTTGAAGCCCGCGCTTGGCGGCAAGGGGCATGCGCGCTTCCGCCGTCGGCGCTGCGCGGGCGCCCGCGCGGCAAGAGTCCGCGCGGCAAGAGCGACTTGCGAGCGGCAGCGAATCCGGCGCCGCTTCCTATACTGAATGGCATCCCCATTCACCTGACCCCCTGACCCCACTTCGATCCCGACCACGCGCGCGACAGCGGCCCCGCAGCCTAGCCCGACACAGCTAAGACGTCCGGGCTCGGTGGGGGCGCCCGCCCGCCGCATCCTGGCATGACGGTCAAAGCAGGAGCCCGGAGGATGAGTCCAAACAGTCTCGCCAGTGGGCCGACATCGGATCCGCTCTGGTACAAGGACGCCGTCATCTATCAGACGCACGTCAAGGCCTTCTTCGACACCAACGGCGACGGCAGCGGCGACTTCCGCGGGCTGACGCTGAAGCTGGACTACATCCGCGACCTCGGCGTCGACTGCATCTGGCTGCTGCCCTTCTATCCGTCGCCCATGCGCGACGACGGCTATGACATCGGCGACTACCGCAACGTCCATCCGGCCTACGGCAGCCGGCGGGACTTCCGCCGTTTCGTGAGCGCCGCCCACCGCCGCGGCATCCGCGTCATCACCGAGCTCATCGTCAACCACACCTCGGACCAGCATCCGTGGTTCCAGGCCGCGCGGCGGGCGCCCAAGGGCTCGGCGAAGCGCAACTACTACGTCTGGAGCGACGACGACAGCCGCTTTTCACAGACCCGCATCATCTTCACCGACACCGAGGCCTCCAACTGGACCTGGGACCCGGTGGCGGAGCAGTACTACTGGCACCGGTTCTTCTCCCATCAGCCGGATCTGAACCACAACAACCCGCAGGTGGTGCGCGCGGTCATCCGCGTCATGCGCTTTTGGCTGGACATGGGCGTGGACGGGCTGCGGCTCGACGCCATCCCTTATCTGTGCGTGCGCGAGGGCACCAACAACGAGAACCTGCCGGAGACCCACGCCGTCATCAAGCAGATGCGCGCGGTGGTCGACGAGCACTACAAGGACCGGGTGTTCCTGGCCGAGGCCAACCAGTGGCCGGAGGACGTGCGCGACTACTTCGGCGAGGGCGACGAGTGCCACATGGCCTATCACTTCCCGCTGATGCCGCGCATGTACATGGCGCTGGCGCAGGAGGAGCGCCATCCCATCGTCGAGATCATGGAGCAGACGCCGGAGATCCCGACCAACTGCCAATGGGCCATCTTCCTGCGCAACCACGACGAGCTGACGCTGGAGATGGTCAGCGATCGCGAGCGGGACTACATGTACCAGACCTATGCCGCGGACCCGCGTATGCGGATCAACGTCGGCATCCGCCGCCGCCTGGCGCCCTTGCTCGGCAACGACCCGGGCAAAATCCGGCTCATGGTGAGCCTGCTGCTGTCCATGCCGGGCTCGCCCATCCTGTATTACGGCGATGAGCTAGGCATGGGTGACAATATTTACCTGGGCGACCGCAACGCCGTGCGCACGCCCATGCAGTGGTCGCCGGACCGCAACGCCGGCTTCTCCCGGGCGGACCCGGAGCAGCTCTACCTGCCGCCGGTGATGGACCCGATCTACGGCTACCAGTCCGTCAACGTCGAGGCCCAGGCGCGGGCGCCGGCGTCGCTGTTGAACTGGACGCGGCGCATCATCGAGGTGCGCAAGCAGCACCAGGTCTTCGGCCGCGGCAGCATCGAGCTCCTGCATCCCGGCAACCGCAAGATCCTCGCCTATGTGCGCCGGTATCCGAGCCCGGCGGAGTGGACAGAGGGAGGAGCCGGGCCGGCAACGGCAGCGGGCGGCACCGCGCTGGATCCCGGCGGTGCGCAGGACAAGGCCCATGCGGAGCAGCCCGACGAAGTGATTCTCTGCGTCGCCAACCTCGGCCGCGGCGCCCAGCCGGTGGAGCTGGATCTCGCCGCCTATGCCGGCCGCGTCCCTATTGAGCTGTTGGGCCAGACGCCATTCCCGCCCATCGGCGAGCTGCCCTACCTGCTGACCCTGCCCGGGCACGGCGTCTACTGGTTCCTGCTCTCGCGGGACGCCGCCGCCCCCGCCTGGCACGACGAGCGGGTGGCGGCTCCGCGCCTGAAGACCCTGGTGCTGCCGGAGGGCTGGCAGAGTCTGCTGCCGGACCGCGCCGAGCGCCGGCGCACGGCGCTGCGGGCGGTGGCCTTGTTGCAGAACCAAGTGCTGCCGGCCTATCTCGCAGCCCGCTGGGGCAGCCGCGGGGCGGGCGCGCCGGCAGCGCCGCCGCGGGTGGTCATCGAGGCCGCCGAGCCCTGGCGCGACTGGCTGCTGACTTTGGTGCGTCTCCATGCCGCCGACGGCGGTGTCGAGCGCCTGTTCCTGCCGCTGGCCATCCGCTGGCAGCAGGACGGCACCGAGCTGACTGCGGTGCCGCCGGCAGCCATCACGCTGGCACAGACGCGGCGCCAGGCCACGCCGGGCTTCTTATTCGAAGCCCTCGCCGATGCCGGCTTCGTGCGCACCCTGGCCTGCGCCATCGGTACCGGTGATGAGATCGCCCTCGGCGACGGCCGCCTCGCGCTGGTGCCCACCGACGCCTGTCTGGAGCTGCTGGCCGGCTGCGCCGAGGCCGAGGTGCACTCCTTGGCCGAGGACCCGGACAACGCCGCCGTGCTCGGCGAGCGGCTGATCCTGAAGACCCTGCACTGCCGGGCGCCGGCGGCGCAGGGAGACGCCACGGAGCCTGTTGGCGCGCCCGAGCTGGGCACGCCCGCCGAAACGGACCCAATGGTGGACACGGCCCGCCACCTCACCGAGTTGGCCCGCTTCCCGGGCACACCGGCCTTGGCGGGTCACATCGACTATGGCCGCAATGGCGCTGCATCCTGCACCCTGGCGCTGTTGGAGCAGTATGTGCCCAACCAGGGCGATCTCGACGGCCGCGTCCGCGACCTGTTACAGCGCCTGTATGACGAGTACTTCGCCGCCGGCAGCGGCGAGGCCTGGCGTGAGGACCCCGGCCAGATCGGCTTCATGGGCCTCGTTGACCAGGTGGGTGCACGCATCGCTGCCCTGCACGCAGCGCTCGCCGAGGGTGCAGACCAACATGGAAACGCTAGCGACGCCTTCCGTGCCGAGCCTATGGCGGACGCCGACCACCAGCGCCTGCACGACGACTTGCACGCCGCCGCCGCCGGCGCGCTGAGCGCACTGCGCGACGGGCGCGAGCACCTCCCGGCGGCCGCTGTCGACGCCGCCGACCGCCTCCTGGCCGCCGAGGCCGAGCTGCGCCGGCGCATCGACGACCTGAGCCGCCACGGCTTCGGCCCCATGCGCTGCCGACTCCATGGCGATCTCCGCCTCGCGCGCGTGCTGGTGGCGCAGGACGAGCCGGTCTTCATCGGGGCCGGCGGTCCCGCCCACCGCCCGCCCGCTGAGCGCCGCGCCAAACGACCGCCGCTGACGGACCTCGCCGCTTTGATCTGCGACCTGCATACCAACGTCGCCGACATCCAGCACCGCATGCGAACGGAGCACCCGGACCTGCATCCGCGCCTGGCCGAGCCGCTGGCCACCTGGCGGCAGGAGACGATCCAGCGGCTGGTCGCCGCCCACGCTGCCGCGGCCGAGGGCTCGCCGCTGCTCGCCGCCGACCCGGCGCAGCGCGCAGAGGCGGCGCAGGCACTGGCACTGGGCTGCGCCCTGGACGGCCTGGCGGCGGCGCTCGCGGCGCACCCGCCGGCTCCAGCGGCCAAAATTGCCGCCGCCGCGGATGCCGTCCTGAGCCTGCTGCACGACGCTGCGGCATCGGTCCCACCCGCCAGCTGACGAGCAGCTGGAGCAGACGCTGCGGCACGGACTACGCGAGGAACCGGCCCCGCAAGGCGTGCGCTGACGACCCAGCGATTCCGACAAAATCGCTCGACAGCGCTTCATCGCCGACGATCTGTCTGTGCCGCCACCGTCTCTACCTTCGCTTGACTCGTGGCTGAGTCAGATCCCGCGTTTGGGATCGGTCGCGCGTGGCTCGGCGGCCTTCGTGTCGAATCGCGCCTTTCCGGCTCGGCGCGCTCCTGCCGGCGATCACGCAGCCGCCACAGCAGATAGGCCAGCAGGGCGTAGAGTGGTGCCTTGGCGACATCATCGAGCACCAGGCTCACAACGGCCATCAGCGCCGCGGCAGCGGCGAGGGCGAGGTCGATGTGGCGCAGACTCGGGCGCCATCCCGCGGCGGGGCCGCGGCTGGGGGCCTGGCGCATGGTCGCCTGGCGCATGGTCGCCTGCGCTCGGGGCGTGCGCCTGGTCTTCATCTCGCGCCGGCGCCGGCTGTCGGGGGCCTTGAGCAGCCGGCGGCCGTCCAGTACCGCCACCAACAGCAGGTACAGGGCCAGGAGCAGGCTGCCGGCGACGAAGGGATGCCAGGCCAGCTCGTCGGTGAGCCAGCGCCCGGCGGCAAAAAGGCCCAAGCCCAGGGCGATGTAGCCGAACACGCGCAGCACTTCATAGGGCACCGGATAGTAGCGCCGGCCGAGCCCGTAGGACAGCACCACCATGGCGCTGTAGCAGATGAGATGGGCCCAGGCGGCGCCCTCGTAGCCGAATGCCGGCACCAAGAGCCACAGCGAGACGACGGTGATGCCGGCACCGGTGAGCGCCACCCAGGCGCCCATCAGGGTGCGGTCCGTGAGCTTGTACCAAATGGACAGGTTCACGTAGACGCCGAGCAGCAGGTTCGCGAGCAGCAGCACCGGCACCACGTGCAGGCCCTCGCGGTAGGCCTCGCCGATGAAGTACTGGAAGCCGTCGATAAAGAGCGTGACCAAGAGAAAAATGAACACGCAGAAGATCACGAACCAGGTCAGCACCAGTGCGTAGATCTCCTTGGCGTCCCGCTGCTTGGCATAGCTGAAGAAGAAGGGCTCGCCGGCGTACCGGAACGCCTGGATGAACAGCATCATCAGGATGGACAGCTTGAAGACGGCGCTGTAGATGCCGAGCTGCGCCATGTTGGTGGCGTCGTCGTAGGGCAGCAGGAACTTGAGCGCGGCACGGTCGAGCATCTCGTTGACGATGCCGGCCATACCGATGACCACCATGGGCAGGGAGTAGCGCAGCATGCGCCGGAACAGCGCGCCGTCGAATCCCGTCAGTGCGCCGCGGAACTGCGGCGTCAGCAGCAGCAGCTTGAGCCCGCTCGCCGCCAGGTTGGAGATGAAGACATAGCCGACGCCGATCTCGGGCACCCAGAGCCGGCCGAGGAAGGAGCCCGGGTCTGCCTCGAACGCCTGCCGGCAGAGGACAATGAAGAAGACGTTGAGGCCGATGTTGGCGCCGATCTCGATGAGCTTGATGGAGGCGAACCTGAGCGCCCTCTCCTCCGCCCGCAGCCGCGCAAAGGCGGCGTTGCCGACGGAGTCCATGGCCAGAATTCCCGCGACCCACCAGATGTACTCCGGGTGATCGCCATGGCGCAGCAGCTCGGCCACCGGCTGCTGAAAGACCAAGGCCAGGGCCAGAAAGCCGCCGTTGGCGAGGATCAGGAAGCGCAGCACCGTCGCCAGGACGGTGTTGGGGTCGTCCTCGCCGGCGGAGCGGAAGCGGAAGTACCCCGTCTCCATGCCGAAGGTCATGAGCACCGCCAGGAAGCCCATGTACGCATAGAACTCGGCAACGACGCCGTAGTCCGCCGGCACGAAGGTGTAGGTGTAGAGGGGCACCAGCAGGTAGTTCAGGAACCTGCCGAGGATGCTGCTCAGACCATAGACGGCGGTCTGGGAGGCGAGGCGCTTGAGGGGGTTCAAGGGCGGTGGACATGCGCTGCGGTGGACGGCGAGCGGGATTGTCGCACGCGCTCAGGGCTTGTCGGTGGTGCGTTGGAACGGCTCGGGGCTTGAGGGCGCCGCGGTCGCCGTTCAGGGTTCAGCTCAATTCGGTCTGAATATGGTTTTTGCGGTGAGTGAAGACGTTCTGAGCCTGAGTCAGTTCAAGTCCGACGCGACAAGACTCCTCGACCAATTGCGGGACGAGCCCAAGACGCTGGTGCTGACCCAAAACGGCCGCGCTCGGGCGGTGGTGTCGGACCTCCTGACGTCGGCGCCGACCTATGGGCAGGGTGTAGGTCGGCGCTGAGCGGCAGCGAAGCCCGACGGTGGACGGGCGCCGGCGTCGGGCCTCCTGGCGTCGGCACCGACCTACGGGGGCCGTAGGTCGGCGCTGAGCGGCAGCGAAGCCCGACGGAGGACGGGCATCGGTGTCGGGTCTCCTGGCGTCGGCGCGACCTACGGGGGCGGGCGTAGGTCGGCGCTGAGCGCCAGCGAAGCCCGACGGTGGACGGTCGCCTGGAAGCGCTGGCTACGCAGGGCAGACTACGCAGGGCGCGCCCACGCATAGACGGAGTCGCAATCAAGCCCGGTGGTCGGGTGTTGCGGGACGCCTGATTGAATCTACTTCTGGCCGTAAGTGCTGTCGTGATCCGTTGCGATGCTGAGCAACCGCAGAAAGGCGCCGTCACGGTAGGCGGTGGCGCGCCGTGAGCGAGTGATGCGCAGCGAATAGAGAGCGTCGGTCCCCGGCGGCGGTTTGACGCTGACGATCTTCTCCCACTTGAGTCCAGCGTCGCGGTACACCTGCTGCCAGGTCAGGCGGCGCAGCTTCTTCAGCGTTTCCAGGGCCGCCTGACGCTCGGGTTTTTCCAGGCCGAACACTCCATCCTGGAACACAGGGTTGTTCAGGTCGAGACGAACCTTCGCATCCTGGTCACGCATCTTGCTCGGCGAGCTTGGTCAGGATCCGGTCGAGGTCCTGATCGTCGGCTGGGCTCGCCGCTGCCCAGTCCAGCGCGCGCTGAAGATCCGCGGCGGCGTCGGGACGTTGGAGCCAGCGCTCGTTGTCCGGTACGACGGTGGCGGTGCGCACGAGCCAGACGCCGGGCTCTTGCTCTTCGATCAGGACTTGCCGGCCTGCGTACTGCTTGCCCAGCGAGATCTGGCCGTTGCTGCCGACGACCTTCACCGTGGTTGAGGTAGAAGTCGTGCTCATGGAGAACGCATGTCGTTTGGTGCCGTAGGAAGGCACGATAGCACCCTCTGCATCCGCGCGCTACGGAGTCCCGGGGGCAGGCACCGACGTACGGGTGACGGGTGTAGGTCGGCGCTGAGCGGCAGCGAAGCCCGACGGTGGACGGGTGCCGGTGTCGGGCCTCCTGGCGTCGGCACCGACCTATCGGGGGTGGGCGTAGGTCGGCGCTGAGCGGCAGCGAAGCCCGACGGTGGACATGCGCCGGTGTCGGGCCTCCTGGCGTCGGCACCGACCTACGGGGCGGGCGTAGGTCGGCGCTGAGCGGCAGCGAAGCCCGACGGTGGACGTGCGCCGGTGTCGGGCCTCCTGGCGTCGGCACCGACCTACGGGGCGGGCGTAGGTCGGCGCTGAGCGGCAGCGAAGCCCGACGGTGGACGTGCGCCGGTGTCGGGCCGCCTGGCGTCGGCACCGACCCGCGGGGATGGGCGTAGGTCGGCGCTGAGCGACAGCGAAGCCCGACGGTGGACGTGCGCCGGTGTCGGGCCTCCTGGCGTCGGCACCGACCTACGGGGTGGGCGTAGGTCGGCGCTGAGCGGCAGCGAAGCCCGACGGGCAGCTAGGGCAGCAGCCCGTCGTCGATCTGGAAGCGGGCGAGGCGGCTCTGGCTGCCGCTGTTGGCGGGCTTGGACTCCGCGGGCTCGCCGCCGCCGCCGGCGAGAGAGACCAGCACCCGCGCCTCCGGCGGCAGCACGTCCACGTCGGCACCGGACTCGATGAGCTTGTCGGCCTCCATCACCTGCATCAGGGCGTCGAGCACGTCGGGGTCGTCGGCGGCGATCTCGTTCAGCGTCTCGCCGACCACGGCGGGGCGGGTGGCCGAGGCCTGGGCCAGCTGCTCGGAGACCTTGTAGGCGGTCTGGCTCTTGATCAGCCCCACGCGGTTCTCGCCGTCCTGCTTCATGGCGCTGGTGACCTGCACCAGGCGCTTGACGACTTTGTCGGTGATGTTGTCCACCATCTCCCGGTCCGTGAAGGCCACCTTGCGGATGTAGACGGAGCCCAAGCGAAAGCCCCACTTCTCCGACAGCGGCGTGACCGTGGCGCGGACCTTGCGGCTCAGCTGGTGGCGGTCCTCCAGGAGCTTGTCCATCTCCAGGTTGGACAGCGTGCTGATGGTGGCGCTGGCCACGTTCGCTTCCAGCGAGCCCTCGGGATCGGCGTTGTTGAAGAGATAGGCCACCGGGTCGCTCACCTGCATCTCGTACCAGACGCCCACGCTCATGGGCGTGCCTTCTTCGGAGTTGACCATCTGGTTGCGCAGGTAGCGCTGGCGGATCTTCATGCTCACCGGCTGGCGGGTGCCCAGGATCGGTACCAGCATGGCCTTGGGGCCGAAGTGCGCCAGCGGCCACTGCAGTCCGGGCTCGTCCAGCACGCCCATGACCTTGCCGAGGAAGGTGTAGACCACCGCCTCCTGCTCGTTGACGGTGGTGTAGAGGCTGAACAGCCGCGCGATGGCGAGCAGGATCGGGATGGCCAGCAGGCCGGCGACGAAGGCCGGGAGCAGGGTCAAGGGGTCATAAGGCATGGCGGCCTCCGTCGATGGCGGCGGGCGCGGCGGAGGTGGTGGTGGTCACCTGCACGATGCGCTTGGCGCGGCCCAGCAGCGGGATGCGCATGTTGCGGATGTAGGCGGCCAGGGCCGGCGGTCCGCCCTTGTCCTTGATGCCCTTGAGTGTGCCGGCCAGCTCCTTGAGCGGGGCGACCTCGGCCTGCGCGTTGTTGCTCGCGATCTCCACCGCCCGTTTGCTCATGGTGATCTGCTGCTCGGCATCGGCGCGGGCGGTGCTGATGTCCGCCGCCACCTGGTTGCGGGTGCTGTTGATGGCCGACAGCGCCCGGTCCACCTCCGCCGGCGGATCGATCTGGGTGATCAGGGCCGCATCCAGCTCGATGCCGTAGCGCGCGCCGGTGGCCCGGCACTGCTGCTCCATGTAGTCGTTCAGCAGCGGCAGGTTCTTGCGCAGGTCGTTGATGGACACGCCCTCCGAGAGCTCCGCCGCCAGCTCCGGTCCGCCGCCTTCGGCGCCCGCCAGCTCGCCGCCGTCCACCAGGCTCTGGCCCCTGGGGTCCGTGAAGTTGGCCACGCGCTCGCGCAGCACCGAGACGAAATAGCCCATGACGTGCTCCAGCGGGCTGTCGACGCCGAAGGAGTACGCGTAGAAGTTGCTCTGCGCCACCCGCCAGCGCAGCTGGCCGTCGATGCCGGTGGTGAGGTTGTCCTTGGTGACCGCCTCGATGGTCGACTGGCTCTTGGTGGGGTCCCAGGTGATGTCGATGGAGCGGGTGGCGATGTCCTCCACCACCGGCTTCTGCCAGGGCCACTTGAAGTGCCAGCCGGGGCCGAGGATGCGCAGCAGCGGGTAGCGGTAGCGCTGGCGCTCGTCGTCGTTGAGGTTCGGGTCGTCGACGTATTGATCGCCCAGGCGCTGGGCGCGGCCCAGGGAGACGAGCACCGCGCGCTCGTTGGGCTTGACGACGAACCAGGCGCGGCTCAGCACCGCGACGCCGATGTAGAGCAAGAGACCGGCGAGAAAGGCGAGAACGGTCATGGTCCACTCCGTTGTGCGGGCCGCCGGCGACGGCCGTGTTCACCTGGGCGCGGATGGTAGCGCGAATCGCGCCGACGCACTGTGATCTACGCGTGCTTCCGCGGGCGGGCGGCGGTCGATCCGGCGCTCGCGGGCGCCCGGGCCGAGCGCCGTCGATGCAGGGCGGGCCCGCGCTCGCCGGAGCAGGCGCGCGGTCGCCTCAATGTCGGGCGCGCCGGGCGTTGACGTACTCCACCGAGGCCCCGTGCCGGCCGTGGCGGATGCGGCTGACGCCGGCGTAGTCGATGATCATGCGGTACCAGGCGGCGTCTTCTGCGCCGAGCACATGGCCGATCACCGCCCGCGACACCCCGGAATGGCAGACGACCAGCAGCCGCTGCCCCGGCCAGTGGGCCAGCTGGCGCTCATAGGCGCGGGCGACGCGCCGGCGGAAGTCGCCGAGCGTCTCGCCACCGGGCGGGCGGTGGGCGACCGGGTCGGCGCGGAAGGCCGCGAACACCCCGGGCTCGGTGGCCGCCACCTCGGTGTGTCGGCGGCCCTCCCAGGCGCCCATGCCGATTTCCCGGAGCTCCGGCTCCACCGCCAGCGGCAGCCCCAGCCGCGACGCGAGCTCCACCGCGAAGCCCCGGCAGCGCTCCATGGGGGAGGTGACGATCTGCTGCCAGGGGGCAGGGCCCTCCGCTGCCGGGGCTACCGCCGCGCGCATCTGCGCCCAGCCCGTGGCGCTCAGGGGATGGTCGCAGCCGTTGCCGCGGATCATGAGCCCGCCCACGGGCTCGCCATGGCGGATGAGGTCCACGATGGTGTGTTGCATGGGAGTGCGAAGTAGGAAGTGCGAAGTGTGTGGTACGAAGTGCGGAGTACGAAGTACGAAGTGCGTGGCGCGCAGTACGAGGTGCGAAGTGCGAAGTGCGTCGTGTGTGGTGCGTGGTGCGGGGCACGGGGTGCGCCGTGCGCCGAGGCCATGGTCAAGGAACGGCGGTTCCGCGACAATGGCGGCCTTCAAGCACAGGATTCGCGCCATGCGGCAGCAGCACAAGACCTACCCCGGCCTGGATGAGGACAGCTACGGCGGCATGACGCCCACCGGCAACATCGTCCGCGATGCCCAGGTGTTCGGCTTGATCCCGGAGGACGAGACCTGCGCCGGCTGGTCCATCGCCGCCATCCAGGAACTCTACGACAAGGTGAGCGATGCCTGGCAGCCCTATGGGCATTTGGTCTCGCAGCTGCCCGAGGATCTACGCGCCCGGCACAAGCGCATCTATGACGCCGCCCTCGCCCGCGCACGCGAGCAGGGCTGGAGCCCCGAGCTGTACCCGGACTGAGCACGCTGGCCGGTCCGCCGTGGCCAACTTTCGCACCCACCTCACCGGCGGCGCCGTGGTCGCCGCCGTCGCGGCCTTCGCCAGCTATGGCGAGGGCCTGAGCGATGCCGCCGAGACCCAGGCGCTGTTCGTGGTGGGCACCGTGGCGAGCCTGCTGCCGGACATCGACGCCGACGACTCCAGGCCGCTGCGGGGCGTGTTCGACATCGCCGGCCTGGTGGCGGGCTTCCTGACCGCCTTCGCCTTCGCCGAGCGCTTTGCGCTGCTGGAGCTGGTGGGCATCTGGGCCGGGACCTGGCTCTTCGTCAGCTGGCCGCTGCGCCTGGCCTTTGCGCGCTTCACCGTGCATCGCGGCATCTGGCACACCCTGCTGATGGCCTTGGTGCTGGCGCTGGCGGCGGCCCTGGTCGCGGACCTGCTGCTCGGTCTGGGCGCGACCCTGGCCTGGCTGGTGGCGGCCTTCGTGCTCCTCGGCTATGTCACGCACCTGGTGCTGGACGAGGTAGCGAGTGTCGATCTGCTGGGGCGAAAGGTGAAGCGCTCCTTTGGCTCGGCACTCAAGCCCCTGAGTCTGCGCGCCTGGCCCGCATCCCTGGTGCTGATGGGGCTGGCGGTGGTGCTGGTGGGCCTGGTACCGGACCCGCAGCCGCTGCTGGCCCTGCTGGGGCGCGCCGGCGTGCAAACCGACCTGCTCGCCGCCCACTGGCCGCGCTGGTGATGGGGGTCCGCAGGGTATTCTGGAGCCTGGCGCGATGGGGTGCGCAGCCGCCGCAACCGCCCTGCAACCTGCTTTTGGAGAGGCAATGAAAGGCAATCAACGCATCCTGGCGCAGCTGCAGCGGCTCCTGAACAGCGAGCTTGCGGCGGCGGATCAGTTCCTGGTGCATGCGCGCATGTTCGAGGACTGGGGCTACACTCGGCTCGCGGCGCACACCGAGGCCGCGCTCCAGGACAGCCGCCGGCACATCGATCTGCTGCTGCGGCGAATGCTCTTCCTCGGCAGCGCCCCGGACCTGCTGGAGCGCGAGGCCATGGCCACCGCCACCGCCGTGCGCGAAATGCTGCGCCATGATGTGGACATGCAATACCGGCTGGTGGAGCACCTGCGCGCGGCCATGGCCAGCTGCGTCGAAGAGCACGACTTCCAGAGCCTGGCTATGCTGGCGGAGATGCTCCGGGACTGCGAAGAAACCCACGTCAACTGGCTGGAGCAGCAGCTCGCCCAAGTAGAAGCCATGGGCCTGGAGAACTACCTCTCCCGCCAGCTCTAGCGTCGCGTCACGGATGCCGCTTCCACTGGAGCCGCCGATAGGGGTAGGGAAGGCTTGCGCCTCCCCTCCCTCCGAACCGTGCGTGCAGTTCTCCCGCACACGGCTCTCCAGTCGGTTGTTTCCTCATCGGGATTGGCTCGCCGGCAGGAGCAGCATTTCGGGTGATCGACTCCGGGCCAGCGCAGGGGACGCCCGCAGGCGTCGCGTGGACCCCGTTGCCAGGGCCGCCAACATCCGCTCCGTCCACACCGGCGGCTCGACCCGGCGCCACTCGCGTGGCTCGC
>NZ_NRRV01000055.1 GCF_016583825.1 Thiohalocapsa halophila
CCCGGCACACCGCTATCCGAGAACCCCACCCGCCCCGCGGGCGGAACCGGAGATCCGAAAATGACCGAGCAATCCCTCTACAAACGCAACCTCACGGCCCTCGGCCTGCTGCTGGTGATCGGCCTCGGGCCACTAGCGGCGCTCAGTTTGGGCAGCCGCTATGCCGACGAGGAAACCCTGGCGCGCGCCGAGGCCGGCGACCGCAATTACGACCCGCCGGGCATCTTCGCCGACAGCTCCTTCGGCCTGCCCGACCTCACCGGCGCCGCTGCCCAAACCACGGTGGTGGACATCACCGAGAACGACGCCCTGTTCGACGACTTCAGCCGAGCGCTGGAGATCGCCAACATGAAGGAGGTTCTGCAGGGACCCGGGCCCGTGACCGTCTTCGCGCCCACGGACATGGCCTTCCAGAAGCTGCCGCAGGCCGAGCGCGAGGCCCTGCTGCAGGACCCGAGCCGGCTCGTCGACGTGCTGAGCCGCCATGTGGTGCACGCAGAGCTGTCCGCCACCGACCTGCTCCAGCGCGACCAAGTGAAAACCCTGGGGGGTGAATCCATGCAGGTGGACCGCAGCGGCACCGCCATCAGCATCGGCGACGCCGACATCACGCAATCCAATCTCGCGGCGGGCAACGGCGTGGTCCATATCGTGGATGCCGTGAATCTGTAATCCCAAACAACGGCCCGCCTGGCCATCATGGAGGGAGCGGCTACAGGGACGTCCCCGATCAGGAGCCCGAATCGGGTCCGAGTTCCTACAGCCTTGCCCTAGAGCACATACAGCAGCAGCGTGCAGCCGAGCATCAGCGCGACCCAGAGCACCATGCTGCCGGTCGGCCAGGTGCGGGCCAGGATGCCGTGGGGACCGTGGTGGGCATAGAGGTTGGCGACGAAGCGGCGCGCACGGGCATAGGCGCGGTCTTCGAGGCGCTGGCGCGCCGCGGCGGTGCGCACGGCAAACTCCCCGCCCAGCTCGCGCAGAAACCGCCGGTAGAACCAGTCGAAGTCCAGGCTGATGGTCAGCGTGCGCTTCATCTGCCCGAGCAGCACGAAGAAGGCGAAGCCGGCGAACAACAGCAGTTGCAGCTGGCTGACCACGTGCTCCACGGTGTAGGGCTGGTAATCCACAGGGTGCGGCAGGATGGCGTACAGCGGCGCCGGAAACAGCCCGATGGCGATGCAGAGGAAGGAGAACAGTGCCATCGCCCGGCGCATCTCCACAGGCGGCTCGGGCGGCCGCAGACCGGAGTCCTTCTGGAAGAAGACGAACCAGGGGAACTTGATGCCGGCATGTAGGAAGACCCCGGCGGACGCGGCCAATAGCAGCAGCCAGACCACCAACAGACCCTCGTGCGAGGCCGCCGCGGTCTCCAGCGATTTGGTCACGAAGCCCGATGTAAACGGAAACGCCGAGATCGCCAGGGCCCCGATGATGCCGTGCATCGCGGTACGCGGCATGGTCTGGAACAGACCCCCGAGATCGGTGCACTTGCGCTTGCCGGTCATCAGCAGCACACCCCCGGCCGACATCAGCAGCAGCGCCTTGTAAATGATGTGGGCAAAGGCGTGGGCGGCGGCGCCGTTCAGTGCCAGCTCGGTGCCGATGCCGATGGCGCAGACCATGAACCCCACCTGGTTGACAATGCTGTAGGCCAGGATGCGGCGCATGTCGTTCTCCAGCAGCGCGTAGAGGATGCCGTAGAACACCATGTACAGACCGACCCAGATCAGGAGCTCGGTCCCCGGGAACATCACCAGCAGCGCGAAGACCGCCGTCTTGGTGGTGAAGGCCGACAGGAAGACGCTCCCGCTCGGCGAGGCCTCGGGATAGGCGTCGGCGATCCAGGCCGAGAACGGCGGCGCGCCGGCGTTGACCAGCAGGCCGATCAGGATCAGCGCGGTGGCGAAGGATTCCGGGCGCATCGCCTCGACGGCGAGGCTGCCGCTGCTCACCCAATGGCCGATGATGCCGGCCATGAGCAAGACGCCGCCGAGCAAATGCACGAGCAGATAGCGGAAGGCGGCGCGGCGGGCGGCCTCGGTATCGGCGGCGATGATCACCGCTGTGGAGCCCACCGCCATCAGCTCCCAAAAGATGAACAGCGTGATCAGGTCACCGGCGAAGGTGACGCCGATGGCCGAGCCGGCGTAGACATAGGCGGCCACCAGCTCGCGGCGACTCGCCCGCGGTAGCGCATAGAGTCCGCCGGCGAAGGCCATGATGGCGAAGATGGTCGCGAACAGCCGCCCTTCGGCCGTGGCGTGGACCGGGTTCAGCTCGACGCCCAGGAACGGCAGGCGCAGCGACGCCCCCTCGGGCACCAGCCAGACCAGCACCAGGGTGGCCAGCGGCAGACCGAGCAGCAGCCTCTTGCGGCCGCGACCATTCTCGGCGGGGATAAAAAAGGCGCCGAGCACCATGATCAGCGCCGGCGGCAGCGCGAGCTCAGTCATCGTAGTAGGTGTCCGGACGCTTGAGGAAGATGCCAAGGATCTTGGCGACGGCGACCATCGCGGCGCAGGTCACGAAGCCATACCAGGCATAGAAACCGAAGCTGGCGTCCAGCGCGAAGCCGGAGCCCGGGAAATGCGCGTGCGGATGGATCACCAGGCTCGCCGACAGTGCGAGCACCATGATCAGGACCAACAGGGCCCAGAGCTTGGGCCGGTTTTCAGGGCGGTAGAGCCAATGGGGGCGCTCGTTCATCGCAGCCTCGTAGTCAGCCTCCGGTCGCAGCGGGCATCCGGGGCCACGCCTAGCGGCTCCCGGGCGGCTCGCCGACCAGCTGCCCGGCGAGCTCGAGGGGAACCTGGTGAAACAGAAACAGCAGCACCGTGAGGGCCGCGGTGGCGGTCAGCGCCAGCACGATGGGCAGGGGCGCCTCGCCGTGCACGGCGTCGTCATCGGCGGCGGGCTTGGCGAACGCGCTGAAGACGATGGGCGCGAAGTAGGCGGCATTGAGCAGCGTCGAGAGCACGATGACCGCGACGGCGAACAGCTGCCCGGTCTCGAGCGCACCGGCCATCAGGTACCACTTGGAAATGAATCCGGCCGCCGGCGGCACCCCGATCATCGACAGCGAGCCGACGGCGAAGGCGCCCATGGTCCACGGCATCCGCCAGCCGATGCCGCGCAGCTGCGAGACCTCGGTCTTGTGGGCGGCGGTGTAAATGGCACCGGCGGCGAAGAACAGCGTGATCTTGCCGAAGGCATGGGCGGCGATGTGCAGCGCGGCTCCGACCACCGACAGCGGCGCCAGCAGGGCCGCCCCCAGGACCACATAGGAAAGCTGGCTGATGGTCGAGTAGGCCAGGCGCTTTTTGAGATTATCCTGACGCAGCGCGATCATCGAGCCGAGGATCACGGTGAAGCCGGCCACGTAGAGCAGCCACTGCGCCCAGGGCACACCCTGCAAGGTCTCGATGCCGAAGATGAAGACGATGACCTTGACCACGCTGAAGACGCCCGCCTTCACCACGGCCACCGCGTGCAGCAGCGCGCTGACCGGGGTCGGCGCCACCATGGCCGCCGGCAGCCAGCGGTGCATGGGCATCAGCGCGGCCTTGCCGATGCCGTACATGAACAGGAAAAGCAGCAGCCCCAGCAGCGGCCCGGACAGCTGGACGCCGGCCGCGCGCAGCAGCCCGCCGGCCACGAACTCGGTGCTCCCGGCGAGCACCGAGGTCCAGACGATGGCCAGCAGCAGCAGACCGATGGATGTGCCGATCAGGATGCCGAGATAGACGCGCCCGGCCGAGCGCGCCGCCGCATTGCCCTTGTGCGTCACCAGCGGATAGGTCGAGAGCGTCAGCAGCTCGTAGAACACGAACAGCGTGACCAGGTTGGCCGAGAACGCGACGCCCATGGTCGCGAACAGCGCCAAGGCGAAGAAGACGTAGAACCGGGTCTGGTGCTTCTCGGCATTGCCGCGCATGTAGCCGATTGAATAGACGGAATTGATCGGCCACAACAGCGAGGCCACCGCCGCGAACAGCATGCCCAGGGGCTCGACCCGGAAGGCAATCGCAATGCCGGGGAAGGGCTCGGCGAAGTGCCAAGTCGGCCGGCCGCCGGCGAGCACTTCCGGCAGCAGGCTGAGCACCGTCAGGCACAGCAGCACCGCGGTCACCAGGGTCACCGCCTCGCGACGGTTCGGATGGCGACCGCTGAGCCCGATTCCGAGGGCGCCGACCAGCGGTATGACCAGCGCCAACGCGATACGCAGCGCATCCGCCTCCATGGAGCCGCTCATGGGGCCGCCTCCAGCGGTAAGGCCCCGCTCCCGGCGCCGAACAGGTCCGTGGCAATTTCACCGGCAAGGCCCACCGTCAGCCCGGTCTCGATGCCGAAATAGAGGTTGGCGAGCACCAGGAGCCAAGTCGGCAGCAGCAGCGACAGCGGCGCCTCGCGCACCGGCGGGGCATCGGCGGGCCGCTCTTCGAAGTAGGCCACCTCGATCACGCGCCAAACATAGACCACGGCGATCAGCGAGGTCAGCACCACCAGCACCACCAGCGGCCACCAGCCGTTCTCCAGCACCGCCAGAATCAGGTACCACTTGGACACGAAGCCGGCCGTGGCCGGGACGCCGATCAGGCTGAGGCCGCCGATCACGAATGCGGCCATGGTCCAGGGCATCTGCTTCGCGATCCCGGACAGCGCCGAAATGCGCGTGGTGCCCATGCGCAGGACGAGCGCACCGACGGCGAGGAACAGCGCCCCTTTCATGAGCGCATGGTTGAACAGGTGCAGCAGCGCCGCGGTCAGCCCCGTGACGCTCATCGCACCGAGGCCGATCAGCATGTAGCCGATCTGGGCGACCGACGAGTAGGCCAGCATGCGCTTGAGGCCGTGCTGGAAGACGGCGACCACGGAGCCGACGAAGGCGCCGGCCGCGGCGAGCGGCAGCACCAGCAGCTCGGCGTGCATTTGGGAGAAGGTGAAGGCGCCGCCGAACACCGAATAGATGAAGCGGATCATCGCATACAGCGCGACCTTGGTCGCCGTCGCCGCCAAGAAAGCCGTCACCACCGAGGGCGCGAAGGCATAGGCATTGGGCAACCACAGGTGCAGCGGGAACATAGCCAGCTTCAGCGCCAGACCCACCGTGATGAACGCGAAGGCGGTGTGCACGGTGTTGGTGCCGGCCACCGGCGCGAGACGGCTGGCGATATCGGCCATGTTCAGGGTGCCGGTGAGCATATACAGCAGCCCGACCCCGATGATGTAGAAGGTGGCACCGATGGTGCCCATGATCAGGTACTGATACGCGGCGGTCAGTGCGCGCCGGTCGCGCCCGAGGCTCACCAGCGCATAGGTCGACAGCGAGGAGATCTCCAGCAGCACGAACAGATTGAAGGCGTCGCCGGTGATGGTGATGCCGAGCAGCCCGGCCAGGCAGAGCAGCATCAGTGTGTAAAACAGTGGCTGCTGCGCGGGCTCGATCTCGGCGGCAACACTGCGCCGTGCATAGGCCATGACCACGGCCCCGATGGCCGCGACGATCAGCAGCACATAGGCGGCCAGGCGGTCGACGACATAGTCGATACCCCAGGGCGGCTGCCAATTGCCGAAGGCGTAGTGCAACGCGTCGCCGCCGCGCACCTGCCACAGCAGCGCGATGCTGATGGCCAACACCAGCCAGGCGACCAGCGTCGCCACCAGCCAGGCGGCGGTGCCGCGATTGAGCAATAGACAGAGCGGCGCGCCCAGCAGCGGCAGCACCACCAGCAGCGCGGGGAGATTGTCGGCGATCACGCGGGCTCGTCCTGGTCGTGGATCTCGTCTTCCTCGACGGTGCCGTAGGCTTCTTTGATGCGCACCACCAGTGCCAGGCCGAGCGCCGTCGTGGCGACGCCGACGACGATCGCGGTCAGGATCAGCACGTGCGGGAGCGGGTTGGAGTAGACGGTGCCGTCGGCGAGCACGATCGGCGCGGTGCCGTGCTCGACCTTGGCCATCGAGATATAGAGCAGAAACACCGAGCTCTGGAAGATGTTGAGCCCGACGATCTTCTTGACCAGGTTGCCGCGGGCGACCACGACATAGAACCCGGTCATCATCAGGAAGAAGACGACGTAATAGTTGTACTGACCGAGCCAGTCCACCCTTAGCCCTCCCGGCTCATGAAGGCGAAGAAGATCAGCAGCATCACCGCGGCCACCGTGATGCCGACACCGAGCTCGATGAGCAAAATGCCGTAGTGCTGGCCGTGCAGGGGGTCATGGGCCAGCACGCTGTAATCCAGAAACTTGCCGCCGAGCACCATGGTCGCGACGCCGACGCCGCCGTAGAGCAGCACGCCGAGTGCGGCCAACGGCGCCAACAGCCGCCGCGGCACCAGCCGCATGGCCGGCTCGACGCCGTAGGTGAGGGCGTAGAGGATGATCCCGGCCGCGAAGATCACGCCGGCCTGGAAGCCGCCGCCGGGCCCATAATCGCCGTGGAACTGGACGTAGAGCGCGAACAGCAGGATAAAAGGGATCAGGAGTCTGGCAATGACCCGCAAGACCCGGTCGTCACCCATCGCTCTCCTCCTTGGAGCTCTCGCTGTCCTGCCGCGGGGGCCGGCGCCGGCGGAAGCCGAGCAGGCTGAGCACCCCGACACCGGCCGTGAACACGACCACGACCTCCCCCAGGGTATCGAAGCCGCGGTAGCTCGCCAGCACCGAGGTCACCATGTTGGGCAGCCCGATCTCGGTGGGTGACTCCTCGATATACCGCGGCGCGACGTGGCGATGGATGGGCGCATCCGGGTCGCCGAAGCGCGGCATATCGTGCGTGCCCCAGAGCAGCACCACGCCGGTGATAGTCACCACCATCAGCGGCAAAACGGGTGAGTGCCGCGGCGGCGTCTGCTTGTGGCCGGTCAACGCCAGCGTGCCCAGCATCAGCATGGTGGCGATACCCGCGCCCACCGCCGCCTCGGTGAAGGCGACGTCGACGGCGTCGAGCGTCAGGAAAATCCCCGCCGTGACCAGACTGTAGATGCCCGCGAGCATCACCACGGCGAACAGGCTGCGCAGGCGCACCACCGCCAACGCCGTCGCCACCAGGAAGGTCAGCAGCGTAATGTCGATCAGTTGGACGATGATGCGTCTCCTTGGCCGCGCTCGTCGTCGGTCTGCGGCGGCAGCGGCACGCCGGTGTGCACCGCCGCACGCGCCAGAGCGTGGCTGGCGACCGGACTGGTGTACCAGAGAAAGATCAGGATCAGCAGCAGCTTCACGGTCACCAAGGTGAATCCGGCCTGGATCATCATGGCGGTGAGGATCATGCCCGCGCTCAGGGTGTCGGTGACGCCGGCCGCATGCAGCCGGGTGTAGAAGTCCGGGAGCCGAATCACCCCGACGGCCCCGGAGATACCGAGGAAGACGCCGCCGATGAACAGCGGCAGGCTCAGGAGATCCGCGAGCAGCGCCGTCATCAGAAGTCCTCCGGGCGCGGTGAGCTGCGGCTGTCGCCGATGCGCTCGACGAACTTGAGCACGGCGATGACGCCGATGAAGTTGATCAGCGCATAGGCGATGGCGATGTCGAGGAAGTCCGGGCGCCCGCCAAGAAAGCCCAGCACCGCGATCAGCAGCACCGTCTTGGTGCCGAGCATATTCACCGCCAGGATGCGATCGCAGACCGTCGGCCCGAGAAACGCGCGCACCAGCGCCAGCCCCATGACTACCAGGATGCCGATCGCCGCCGCCGCGAACATCAGCGCCGCCCCCCTTCCGCCCAAGTGACGCGGCGGTCCATCTCGCCTGCGGCGAGCTCGTCGAAGCCCTCCCGGGTCAGTGCGTGCACGAAGACATCGTCATCACCGATCTCGATGGCCACCGTGCCGGGCGTCAGTGTGATCGAGTTGGCATAGATGGTCTTGCCGAGATCCGTGCCCTGACTGCTCGGAAGCCGTCCTGCGACCGGGTGGATGGGGTGGGTGTCGGGGTACCAGATGCGGTTGACCACATCGATGTTGGCGCGGACGATGGCGGCGACCAGCCAGGCCAGGTAGCGCGGCAGCCGCAGCAGCATGCCGAGGCTGTAAGCGCCGGTGTCACGGCGCTCCATGCGCACCCCGACCCAGGCCGCCAACAGCGCGGAAGCCGCACCCAGGGCGAGCAGCAGCTGGTTGTGCCAGTGGCCCGAAAGCAGCAGCCAGAAAGCGCCGAGGGCCGAAAAGAGTAAGAGGAAGTACAGCACGCGAGGGGGACGCCGACAACGAACGGGCGCGTATTGTAAGCATCCCTCGGCACTGATTCCCAATCGCGAGTGCAATCCGGGCTTAGACCGAGCGCGGATCGCGGCGCTGCCGCCGGGGCGGCCGCGCCGCGGATGTGCCCTGCGCGGGCGCCCTTGCGCAAGCGCCGATCTCTAGCCCTTGCCCGTGCGGAGTCGAGTGCCCTGTCCTGCTCAGCGGCCTAAGCCACTGAGCATGAACGAGCTAGAAACTGCCCCGTTGGGAACAATCCGGGCTGCTGGGGGTTCTCGGCAAGCCAAGGCCAATGGATTCGGTCGCTGCCCCGGGGCCGCGCGTGATCGCCCCGCCCGCGAGCCCGATCCCACGGACGGCACGCGGGATCTGCCCGTGATCAGTCCGCGCGCGCACGTCTCCAGGCACCGGCCAGCATGCTCGCCGGACGCCCTTCGGCTGCCTTTCGGCTCCCTTTTTGGCTCAGGCGGCGATGGCCAGCGCCTCCTTCTCGATCTCGCGCTCCGATAGGCGGTGGCGCTCCAGCAGCTCCTGCGGGGTGCCGGAGTGCGGCTCGCCGGTGACGCCGAGGCCGAAGACCCGTGTGAGGCGGCCGACCTGGGCCGCGACGGCGTCAGCCAGGCCGCCATCGCGATTGTGGTCCTCCACCACCAGGATGGCGGCGGTGGTCTCGGCGGCCTGCTTCAATGTCGGCACGTCCAGGGGCTTGACACTGTAGGCGTCGATGACGCGGGCAGCGACACCCTGCTCGCGCAGGCGCTTGGCCGCGGCGAGCGCCGTGTGCACGGTGATACCGGCCGCCACCAGGGTCAGCTCATCGGCGTCCGAGGCCATCAGCGTCTTGCTGCCGCCGATGGGAAAGTCCTCATCCGCGTCGTAGAGCACCGGTGTCTTGCCGCGGGTGGTGCGCAGGTAGACGATGCCCTGGTGCGCCAGGCCCGCCTCGGTGAGCCGGGCGGCGCTGACGGCGTCGCTCGGGTAGAGCACCGTGGTGGCGTTGAGCGCCCGGAACATCGCGATGTCCTCGAGCCCCATCTGCGAGGCGCCGTCCTCGCCGATGGACACGCCGGCGTGACTGCCGCTGATGAGCATGTGCGGGGCGTGCGAATGGGCGGCCATACGGATGACATCGTGCGCCCGGGTCAGAAAGGCCGCGAAGGTAGCGACACAGGGGCGCTTGCCGCTGACGGCGAGGCCGAGGGCGGCGCCGAGCATGTTCTGCTCGGCGATCTGCGCCTCGAAGAACCGCGTCGGGAAGGCCTTGGCGAAGCCGTCGGTCTTGGTGGAGTTCTTCACGTCGCCGTCGAGGGTCACCAGGTCGCTCAGACGCCCGCCGAGCTGCACCAGCGCGTCACCGAAGGCGGCGCGGGTGGCGACCTCCTCGCCCTTGGCCCAGTCGAGCTTCAGGGCCTCGCGGGCCGGCGGGCCGCCGCTCTGCGGGGCAGCCGGCTCCAGCCGCGCGGGCACGCGCCGCGGCTCTACCGGCCGCCGTAGGTCCGGGGCGTCGATCTCGGCCAGGGCGGTCACGAGCTCGTCCTGATCCAGCGCCTTGCCGTGCCAGCCATCGGCGCCCTCCAGGAAGGAGACCCCCTTGCCCTTCACCGTGCGAGCGATGATGGCCGTGGGTCCGCCCTCACGGGTGGCGGCAAGGGCCGCGAGGATGTCGGCGAAGTCGTGGCCGTCGATCTCAAGGGTTTTCCAGCCGAAGGCGCGGAAGCGCCCGGCGAGCACCGATGAATCATGGCCGTAGGGCGCCGGGCCGCTCTGCTCCAACGCGTTCATATCGACGATGGCGACGACCCGCTCCAGGCCCTGGTCCGCCGCGAACTGGGCCGCCTCCCAGACCGAGCCCTCGGAGCATTCGCCGTCACCGAGGATGCAGAAGTGACGCGCCTCGATGCCGTCGAGCCGATCCGCCAGCGCCATGCCGTTGACGGCGGCGAGGCCCTGGCCGAGGGAGCCCGTCGCCACCGGTACCCAGGGATTCACCGGGGTCGGATGGCCTTCCAGGTCGCTATGGAGCCGGCGCAGATTCTGCGGGTCCTCGCCGATGGCGCCTGCCTCGTGCAGCCCGGCCCAGAGGATGGGCGCCGCATGGCCTTTGGAGAGCAACAGGCGGTCCTGATCCCGCGCCGGATCATCGCCGGCCCAAGGTCGGCTCGGATCCCAGCGCATCTCGTGGAACAACAGGCCGGTCACCAGGTCTGCCGCCGACAGGCTGGAAGTCGCATGACCGGAGCCGGCTGCGGTGGTCATGCGCAGCACCTGCGCCCGCAGCTTGGCGGCGACGCCGGGGAGCGGACCGGCCTCGTCCACGGCGGCCAGCGACCGGGCGCGCTGCTCCAGGCCATCCAACAGCTGCTCGTAGGGCGCGTTGAACTTCTGCACGCCCTCGCCCACGAGTTGGTCGGCAATGGACTCCATGGACACGCCGAGCACTCGCTCAAGCTGCTGGGTAATGGCCGTGGCCTCCGGCGCCGTCGCCGACAGGGTGGCGGCAACCCGACCGTGGTCGTCGAAGGCATCGGCCGTCGCCTCCGGCATGGTGGAGACGGTATAGGGACCGATGAGGGGCTCGATGTAGTGGGTGTCCGGCAGGCTCGGGTCCTTGGTGCCGGTGCTGGCCCAGAGCAGGCGCTGCGGCTGGGCGCCGTGCTCGGCGAGGTGCTGCCAGCGCTCGCTCGCCAGCAGCTCGCGCAGACGGACATAAGCGAGCCGGGCGGCGGCGACGGCGCTCTGGCCGAGCAGGGCCTGGGCCTCGCCACGGAGCTGTGGGTCCACTTCCGGATGACTGCGGCGGCGCAGCCGGGCATCCACGGCGGTGTCGATGCGGCTCAGGAAGAAGCTGGCCACGGAGCCGATGGTATGCAGATCACGGCCTTCGCGCAGGCGCTGCTCCAGGGCCCGGATGTAGGCCTGGACGGTCTCCTCGTAGGCGGCCTGGCCGAAGAGCAGTGTGATATTGACGTTGATGCCCTCGACGAGCAGCTGCTCGATGGCCGGGATGCCCTGGGGTGTGCCGGGCACCTTGATTATCAGATTCGGTCGGCCGACGGCATGCCAGAGCCGGCGCGCCTCCAGCACCGTCGCGTTGGTGTCATGGGCCAAGTGGGGCGACACCTCCAGGCTCACACAGCCGTCGACGCCGGCGCCATCGGTCATAGCCTGCTCCCAGCGCGGCAGCAATAGATCACAGGCATCGCGCACGTCGTCCACCGCCAGGCGCTCGTAGATGGCGCGGACATCGATTTCGGCGTCGCCGGGTGACGTCGTCTCCTGGGCGACGCGGATGCGCGGGTCGTAGGCGGCGCGATCCTCGGGGGACGCGCCGAGCATGGCCTTGGCGAAGATGGCCGGGTTGGAGGTGACCCCCGACAGACCCTGGTCGCGGATGCGCCGCTCCAGACTGCCGTCGTCGAGCATGCGGCGGGAGAGACTGTCCAGCCAGAAGCACTGACCGTGGTTGTGGAGTCGGGAGAGTGGGCTGGTGGTCATTGCGAACCTCCTGGGGCCGAGCGCCTGCGGCGGCCCGGTGTGTGTTGCCCTGTTCCCGCGCCGCCGCCGATAAGGTACCGGCGGGCCACCGCGGGTGGCGGTTGAATCCCCTTCATCGATAGCAAGCAGCGGACCAGCCGCTGCGCATGACCCGGCTGTGCCGTCCCGCGCCGACGCCGGCCTGGACACCGTCTCCCCCGAGCCGGCGGGGCTGGACCATTGGCGCCGCCGCTGCGGTGCCAATGCCCCAGCACGCGGGGCAAATGCCCTGCGCCGGCGGCTCGCGACGGGACCTGTTTGGGCTCCCCCCGGCGCTCGAGCGGCAGGCGACCAGCCCATGGCCTCGGCACCAGGCTTGCAGCGAGCGTGGTGGTGCCTGTTCGCCGCGACCGTCGGCGCCGACCACCGGCGGCGGCCCACGAGCCCGCCCGCGAGCCCACAAAGAGTCCGCTAGAAAGCCCAAGGAGCACGCCATGGTCCAGTTTTCCATCCAGCCCGTCATCGCACTCATCGCCGGGATCCTGATCCTGGTGCGCCCGTCGTTGCTGAACTATGTCGTCGCGATCTACCTCATCGTCATCGGTGTGCTCGGCTTGGTGCACTTCTGAGCAATACGCCGCCGAGGGGCGTGCTACCCGAGCGTCGCGGTCTGCGGGCTGGCGGGTCGGCATCGGCCTTGCACTCCCAAGCGGTTGACGATCCCCCGCCGGCGTCCAGCGCCGGCAGCCGGGGAGCCCAGTCTTTGCAGCTCATCCACACCATAAGCGGGAGAAGCCTTCATGCGACACCCAGTCTCCAGCACCCTCGCCCTGCTGCTCGCAGCCGGTCTCGCCGCGCTGCCCGCCAGCGCAGCGCAGGCCCAGGCGCAGCAAAGCGCCGCGGCCGACAGGCCGACGCAGGCCAGCGGCGGCAGCGGCAAGGCCGAACCGCAGTCGACGGCGGACGCCGGTGACTCCTCGGCATCGGCCGCCGGCAAGACCCAACCCAGCGGATCCCAGGGCGGCGGCTCCGGACAGAGCAAGGCTGAGCAAGGCGGCTCGGGCGACGGCATGGATACCGCTGGCGGGGCCTCCGGCGACAGCGCGTCGGAGCAAAAGGCCGTCGACAAGGCAGCCGCGGGCGCCGACCAACGCCACAGCTTCAGCGGCCTGGTGCTGGGCGTGCAGCCCGTACGCATCAATGCCGACGGCGACGCTCATCTCCTCGGTCGCGTGCTGCTGGATGACGGGCGCATGGCGCTGGTCAACTTCGGCAACCTCAAGGACCTGATGAAGGACCAGCGCAGCGCCGGCACCAGCGGCGGCCAGAGCAATCGCGGACCCGTCCGAAGCGGGCAGCGCATCGCCGGCACCGGCACCCTGGATCAGCAGCGCGGCGAGCCGATGCTCGTGGTCGAGCAATGGCGGTTGATCGGCCATCCCGCCAGCGCCGGGCGCCCGCCGATGTACATGCACCCGCAGGTCCCAGGCCGCCAAGGCATGGCCATGAGCCAGGGCCGGGCGAATCGCCCCGGCCCCATGCAGCATCCGAGCTGGGCCGGGCAGCCCGGCCAACAGGCCGGGATGAGCACCGGCGCTGGACAGATGCAGCGCCGTCCCGGCATGGCCAACGCGCCGAGTGTCTCTGGCCGTGGCGCCGGTGACCGGTCCATGACCACCGACATGGACCTGATGCTGACCGGCACCGTGCTCGGCGTCGGCACCGACGACGCCGGCGACGCGCAGGCGCAGGAGGCGGCCGAAGGGCAGAGCCAGCAGACGGCGCAGGCGCAGAAGGCGCCGCGACGCATCCGCGTCTCCGGCCCCCAAGGCATGGAGGTCGTCGCCGATCTCGGCAGCTCCAAGGTCGCCCGCGAGCTGAGCCTGGCCCAAGGCGACCAGGTGGTGCTCTACGGCGAGGCCGGCATGGAGCAGGGTCAGCGCGTGCTCATGACGCATTACGTGGCCAAGCTGGTCGCCCTGCCGCGCCGGGGTGACGCCGGCAAGCAAGGTCCGGCGAGTGGCAAGCAAGCGACGCAGACCGGCACCGACGGGCGGTCGACGACGACGGCCGGCGTTTGGCCCGAACGCGGCACACCGCGCTCCGTGATCACCAACGACGAGTCCTGAGACTGGCGACAAGCACAAGCCCGGCCCCGGTTGGGCCTCAGCCGGGCCTCAGCCGCAGCGGAAGCTTCCCCGGCGTCCGACCTTTCACCAACAACAGGAGCATGCACCCCCATGGCTGACTCATCCAACGCCCTGCACGAGAGCCGCAGCGATCTGAGCGCTCACACCGTCAACATGCACCGCGCCCTGGTTTCCCTGCAAGAGGAGCTGGAGGCGGTGGACTGGTACCGCCAGCGCGCCGACGCCTGCGGCGACGAGAACCTGCGCGCCGTGCTGCTGCACAACATGCGCGAGGAGATCGAGCACGCCGCCATGGTGCTGGAGTGGCTGCGGCGCAACGACGACAGCTTCGACGAGCATCTGCGCACCTACCTCTTCACCCAGGTCCCCATCACCGAGGCCGAAGAGGCCGCCACCGGCGAGGACGCCGGCGAAGCGACCGACGCCGGGCCGCGTGCACCGGCGCCGCCGGGCCTGACCTTGGGCAGCCTCAAAGGCGGCTGACGCGACGCACACCCAGCATTCTTCCGGGCAGACGCCCGGCGGGAGGCCGGTACCAGCCCGGCCTGCCGCAACGACCGGAGGTCATTCATGAGCGATTTGAACCGCAGCGCCGCCGGCCTCGACGCCGGCATCTGGCAGCGCATCGACGCCGCCGCCCTGGACGCCGCCGCCGAGCGCCTCACCGCCCGGCGCTTCCTGGACGTGGACGGGCCTTACGGCCTCGGACTCACGAGCCTGGAGACCGGCCCCGAAGAGCGCATCAGCGAGGACACTGAAGCCGGCGACGACCTCGCCGTTACCGTCGGCAGCCGGGCGCTGCCGGTGCCCATGGTGCAGCAGCCCTGCGCGCTGAGCGTGCGGCGGGTGGAAGGCCACCAACAGTTGTCCCTGCCGCTGGACTTGCGCCCGGTGGAGGACGCCGCCGAGGCCGTCGCCCGCCGCGAGGAGCACATGATCTATCACGGCGTGCCCCAGCTCGGTCTCGCCGGCCTCGCCACCGCCGGCGGGCGCGCCCAGATGCCCTGCGGCGACTGGTCGGACCTGTCACAGGCGCTGTCCGACGTTCTGGGAGCCGTGAACAGGCTCGACGCCAACGGCTTCGGCGGACCCTATGCGCTGGCGCTGGCGCCGGAGCGCTACAACGCCCTGTTCCGGCGCTTCGAGGGCAGCGATATGCTGCAAGTGGATCACCTACGCCGCCTGTGCGAGGCGGGGCTGTACAAAGCGCCAGTGGCCGGCGGTGTACTGGTGGACCCCCGTGCCGGCAGCCTCATCATTGGCCAGGATCTGCGCGTTGGCTTCTCGGCCACAGACGGCGTGCACCTCAAGCTCTTCGTCTCCGAGAGCCTGGTGCTCCTACTGGACGACCCCGAGGCCATTTGCACTCTGGAGCCGCAGAGCCGCTGACGGGAACAGCACGGACCGGGGCCCGGGTGCTCGTCGCCCGGCCCAGCTCCATCCCCTCTCCCTCTCCCGAGCTCAAGCGACGACAAATCCAATACGGGGACAGTGACCAAAATTGTTGCGCGAGGCGGCGTAAAACGGGAACAGACCTCATGGGGTGACCATACCCTGAGCGCCCAATAATCCAGCGACAGGCAGCGGGACTTCGATCAATAGGCACCGCGGCGCTCAGCAGCGATTGAGGGTTCAGTATACCGTCACCATAATAACTGCGGCGCTCTCAGTGGTCCTCTGCCCCGGCGGCGACTTCGTCCAAGCCGCGGCCGGTGCTGACCGACTCGGGCTCGCTGCTGGTGGGCTTGCGGCGGGCATCGGCGCCCGCGTCGCGCATCTTGATCAGCAGCCACTTGGACTGCTCCTCGTTGCCGCCTTCGATGCGCTTCAGGGCATAGCCGCCGGTGAGCTTCTCGCCATGCAGATAGACCTCCACCAAGCCTGCATCGAGGCTCTCGGCGACGGTCTGCGGCGTCTCCTTGTTGGCCCTTAGATTGTCGTAACGCCCACAGTCCCAGACCAGCACCGTGCCGGCGCCATACTCGCCCTCGGGGATCACGCCCTCGAAGTCGGCATAGTCCAGCGGGTGGTCCTCGGTCATGATGGCGAAGCGTTTCTCCGAAGGGTCCGTGGATGGGCCCTTGGGCACCGCCCACGACTTGAGCACCCCGTCTGTCTCCAGGCGGAAGTCGTAATGCAGCGTGGAGGCGTCGTGCTTTTGAATGACGAAGCGCCCGCCGTCCTCGCCGCTGGATGCAGCCGCGTCGCCGGCGGGCTCGCCGCTCTTGCCGGTGTCGCGCTTGCTGCGATAGTCGGCGAGCTTGTCGTCGTCTTGCTTGCCCATGGGTGCTCTCCTGGTTGTTCGCGACCGCGTCTGCGCCTGCCCGCATCGCCACTCAGCCCGACAGCGACAGCACCTGCACCATCGCGTCGTCCGGCGCCGTGGTCACCGGCAGCGGCTCTCGCGGCGCATCGCGCAATTGCCGGCTGGAGACGCCGAGGTAGAGGGTCTCGCCGGCACGGTCCAGCGCCTGGATGCCCTGGCGCGGCACCAGGCAGCGCAGGTCGTGCGCGCCGGCGCCGGCTGCGGCGGGCAGCACCGCCTGAAGATAGGCGAGTGACCAGTCGCTGTCGTCGATGAGCAGGTCTTCCAGGCGCAGGTCGACGCCGTCGGTGGCGCGGATCGCGAGCGTACGCAGCACATCCATCCGCACCAGCTGCTCGGCGGACACTTGGGTCTCGGCACCCAGGTCCGCTGCCACCTCGTCCTCCTCCGCCGGCGGCGGCGGCGGGTCGATACCTCCCTCGGGCTGCATCTCGGCCTGCCAGTGCCGCCGCCATGCCGGTGTGGTCTCCTCGGCATTGTCGAAGCCGGCAAACCCCTCGTCGTCCATATCCAACTGCGGGCTGGCGCGGAGCTCGGCGCCGGTGAGATCCAGGGTGAGCTCGCGGCGGGCCTCGTCTACACCGCTCAGCAGACGCGGTGTCAGCACCAGGTCGCGATCCAAGGCCCACTGCTGGGCATCCACGGCGAGGAACTGTACCGACCATTGCTCGGTATCTAGGATCAGGTCGGTGAGGCCCGCGTCGGCGCCGTCGGCGGTGCGCAGCCGGCAGCCGAGCAGGAATTCGGCGGAAAGCAGACTCTGATTCATGGGCGATCTCCGGACGGTCCTAAGACCGTCGCAGCATCTGGATGTGCAGGGCGTACCGGGCAGCGAGCACACCGGTGCGCCATCTGGGTCGGTGCACCAGGGAACTCGCCCGGCGCGTCAGCGCGGGCGGCGACGGTGGTCGTGGGTCGTCGCGAGGGGCTCGTCATGAGCTGCCCGCCACGCAGCGTGGCAGGCCGGGGAGCAAAAGTACATGACGTAGTCCTGGCCTTCGGACACCACCGCCTCGTCGCGCGGGATCTCGGCCCGGCACTCCTCACAGCTGAGCGGCTCGGGGCGTGGATCGGTGTCCATATCCCCCGGCGGTGACGGCGGCCGACCGCTCTGCGATCTCGCTGGCATGGTGCGTCTCCGCAGCTTGCATCTGCATGCCGTACAGCAAAACCCGGGCCATTGCGGCCGGCGCCAAGACCGGCATGCGTGCGGCCGCGGCGCGACCTGGCCGCAGCGCGGCCGGGGCGGCGGCTGCGGCTTGGCGCGAGGAGCGCGCGCTCCACGGGCCGGCCAGAGGCAGAGGGCACGACATCAATC
Source organism: Thiohalocapsa halophila (assembly GCF_016583825.1). Classification (GTDB taxonomy): domain Bacteria; phylum Pseudomonadota; class Gammaproteobacteria; order Chromatiales; family Chromatiaceae; genus Thiohalocapsa; species Thiohalocapsa halophila. Next base: position 17,474 of record NZ_NRRV01000055.1, read on the forward strand.
CATGGCGGTGGCACTGAACCAAGCGGCGGGCGATTTGCACCGTAGAGCAGCACGCCGCGGACTAGGTGGGCGCCCTGATCGACATCGTCGAGGTTGAGGCGGCCGAAACGGGTCTGGTCGCAGTCGATGCCGAGGCCATCGGTTGGCACCTTTGCCTACAACAGCAAGCTCTCCGCAGATCGGGCGCACGCCGTGGTCCATACTGGCTCCGCCGTGACCGTGGGAGCGGCTCTGGCCGCGACCGACGTTGCGCCAGCCTCGGCCTCCCCGTCGCGGCAAGGATGCCGCTCCCACGGCAGTCGGTCATGCGCCGGATTCGCGAGCCGCCGGCTTGGCGTCCGAGGTCGGGCGGGCGCCGATGAGCGTCCCGATGCGATCGCCGATCCACTGGAACATCACATAGAGCCCCGGAATCAGCAGGATGCCAATGAGCGTAGCCGCCAGCATGCCGCCCAACACCGTGAAGCCCAAGTGCACCCGGGCGTTGGCGCCGGCGCCGGTGGCGAGCACCAGTGGCAGCAGACCGACAATGAAGGCGAGTGCGGTCATCAGCACGGCGCGGAAGCGCATCCGCGCACCCGTGACGGCGGCCTCATACAGGCTTTTGCCTTCTTCGCGCTGCTCCTTCGCGAACTCGACGATCAGGATCGCGTTCTTGGCGGCGAGGCCGATCAGCAGCACGAAGCCGATCTGGGTATAGAGGTTGTTGTCGAGCCCCACCAGCCAGAGCGCCAGCGCGCCGCCAAGCAGTGCGACGATCACCGAGGTCAGCACCGCGAACGGAATGGCCCAGCTCTCGTACAGGCCCACCAGGAACAGATAGCCGAACAGCACCGCCAGCGCGAAGATGGCGATCTCCCCGCCCGCCGTCTGCTGCGCCTCCTGATAGGACATGGCGGTCCACTCAACGGCGTAGCCGTCTGGCAGGGACTTGTCCGCTGCCTCCATCATGGCCTGCATGGCATCGCCGGTGGAATGGCCGGGCGCCGCGCTGCCGTTGATCTGGGCGGTGAGGAACTGGTTGTAGCGGAAGATCAGATCCGCGCCCAGCTCTTCGCGTAGGCTCGCCAGCACCGACACCGGCACCATGGCGCCGTTGTCGGCGCGTACATAGGTGGCACCAATGTCGTCCAGCGTCCGGCGGGCGTCCTGCTGGGCTTGGACATTGACCTGGTAGGTACGCCCAAGGTAGGTGAAATTGTTGACGAAGCTGCTGCCGAAGGTGGCCTGCATGGTCTGGAAGAAGGTCGCCACCGGCACGTCCAGGTACTGCGCCTGGGTGCGGTCCAGGTCCACGAACACCCGCGGCACATCGGCGCTGAACGTGGACCGGGCCTCGGCGATGCGCGGGTCCTGATTGGCCTCCGCCAACAGGCCGCGCATCACCTCTGTGAGCTCCTGCGCGGACTGCCCGCCCAGGGCCTCCAGCTGCATGGTGAAGCCGCCGGCGGTGCCGAGACCGGGAATCGGCGGCGGCGGGAAGAGCAGGATGTTCGCGCCGGGAATGGCGTCCAGCTCGCCGTTCAGCTTGGTGTAGAGTCCGCCCAGACTCGTCTCGGGCGTGGTGCGCTCGTCCCAGGGCTCCAGCACCAGCACCACAAGCGCCGCATTGGACGACGGCGCGTTGGTGAGCAGGCTGTAGCCGGACACCGTGAGCACGTCGGCGACGCCGTCGGTCTTCGCGGCGATCTCCCGGACCTTGGCGACGACTTCATTGGTGCGCGGCAGGGACGCGGCGCTCGGCAGGCTCAGGTCCGCGTAGAGCACGCCCTGGTCCTCGTTGGGCAGAAAGCCGCTCGGCAGACGGTCCAATATCAGAACGGCGGCGGCGCCCACAGCCACCACCAGCACGCCCGCCAGCACGGCGCGCCGGGCCAGGAGCCCGGCCACTGACACATAGCCGCCCCGGGTCTTCTCCAGGCCCTTGTTGAACCAAGCGAAGGGACCGCGCTTGGGCGCCTTCGGCTCGCCGAGGAAGAGCGAGGTCAGCACCGGCGACAGGGTCAGCGCATTGACGGCCGAGATGGCCACCGCGGCGGAGATGGTCACCGCGAACTGCCGGAACAGCTCCCCGGAGATGCCGGGCAGGAAGGCCACAGGCGCGAAAATGGCGAACAGCACCAGGGTGGTGGAGATGATGGGGCCGGTCACCTGACGCATGGCCTTCAGGGTGGCCGCGCGCCGGTCGAGCCCCTCCTCCGCCATGATGCGCTGGACGTTCTCCACCACCACGATGGCGTCATCCACCACCAGCCCAATGGCCAGCACCACCGCGAACAGGCTGATGGTGTTGGCCGAGAAGCCCACCGCCAGCAGCACCACGAAGACGCCGATGAGCGACACCGGAATGGTCACCGCCGGCACGATGGTGGCCCGCAGGTCCTGCAGGAAGATGAACACCACCAGCAGCACGATCACCGCCGTGATGGCGAGCGTGAAGACGATCTCTTGAATGGACGCCTTCACGAAGTTGGTGGAGTCGTACATGATCTTGGCGGCGACGCCGTCCGGAAAGCGCTTCTCCAGCCGCGTCAGCTCCGCACGCACCCGGTCCGCCACCTCCAGCGCATTGGCGCCGGGCGCCTGGTAGATGGCAATAGCCGCCGTGGGCTTGCCGTTGAAGCGAGTGGTGCTGCTGTAGGACTCGGCGCCGAGCTCCACCCGGGCGATGTCCTTGACCCGCACGATGCCGCCGTCGGCGCCGGTGCGCACCACGATCTCCCCGAACTCGCCCGGCGCCTCGAGCTGCCCCTTGGCGACGATGGTGTACTGGAAGGCCTGGTCGTTCGGAATCGGCGGGCCGCCCACCTGGCCCAGCGCCGCCTGGATGTTCTGCTGCTGGATGGCGCTCACCACGTCCTGCGGCGCAATGCCGAGCGCCGCCATCTTGTCCGGGTCCAGCCAGATGCGCATGGAGTAGTCTTCGGGCCCGAACTGCTTCGCCTCGCCTACACCCTCCACGCGGGCCAGCTCGTCCTGCACATTGATGGTGGCGAAGTTGGACAGGAACAGCTCGTCCCGGGACTCATCCGGCGACGAGACGGTAATGACCAGCAGCAGATTGGTGGATTCCGCCTGCACGGTCACACCCAGCTCCTGTACCTCCTGCGGCAGCTGGGCCAGTGCCTGGGAGACCCGGTTCTGGGTGTTCACCTGGGCGATGTCCGGGTCCGTGCCGACGGCGAAGGTCACGGTCAGGGTATAGATGCCCGAGCTCGACGCCGTCGAGGACATGTAGAGCATGTCCTTGACGCCGTTCACCTGCTCTTCGATGGGCCCGCCGACGGTGTCGGCGATGGTCTGGGCATCGGCGCCCGGGTAGGTGGCGGTCACCACCACCACCGGCGGCGTGATGGGTGGATACTGGGCGACGGGGATGGCCCGCAGCGCGAGGATGCCCGCCACCACCAGGACGATGGACACCACCGCGGCTAGCCGCGGGCGCTCGACGAAGACCTGCGAAATCATCTCTAGCCCCCGTTTGCCGCGGCTTTCGTGTCGGCGCCGCCGCCGGCATCCTTGCCGGCCGAGCCACCACCGCTGTCGGTCTCGGTATCGCTACCGCTATTGCTCTTCGCGCCGGCTTGGGACTTTTTCGCAGCCGAGCCACCATTAGACCCACCGCCATCATTGGCGCCCGACCCCGACGCATCACCGCTGCTCGCGCCGCTAGGGGCTGTGCTTGACGCGCCACTGGGGGCGCCACTGGAGCCTCCACTGGGCGCCACCGTCATCCCCGGTTTGACCTTTTGCAGGCCGGAGACGATCACCAGCTCACCGGCGGTGAGGCCCGAGGTTACCCCATAGCCGTCGCCGACCCTTGGTCCGAGCTTGACCGTGCGCGCCTGCACGCGGTCGGAGCCGTCCACAAGATAGACCTGGGCACCGCTGCGGGTGCGCTGCACCGCCGCCGCCGGTACCACCGGCAGGCGCTGCTTGTCGGCGTCGTGTACGACCACGGTGATGAACTGCCCGGGCAGCAGCACGCCGCTCGGATTCGGAAAGTCCGCGTAGATGGCGACCGTGCCGGTGGCTGCGTCCACTTTGTTGTCGGCGAAGGAGATCTTGCCGGACTTGTCGTACTGCGTGCCGTCCGGGAGCAGCAGCTTCGGGACGAAGGCCTTGCGCGCCTCGGCACTGGTGGTGTTGGCACCCAGCTTCTTTTGCAGGCGGACCAGCTCGGCGCTGGGCACAGAGAACACGGCGCGGATGGGGTCCAGTTGGGCGACGGTGGCCAAGGTGCCGGTGCTGGCGTTGACGAGATTACCTTCTGTGACGGCAGTCGCACCGATGCGCCCGGGGATGGGGCTCTTGATGGTGGTGTAGCCGAGGTTGATCTTGGCGTTGTCGACAGCGGCCTGGGCCTGCTGCTCGCTCGCCTTGGACTTCTGCACCTGCGCCTTGGCCTCGTCGCGGGCGGCCTTGGCGCGGTCGAAGGCGGTCTGGGAGGTGTCGCCCTTCTTGACCAGCGTCGCCTGGCGCTGGAAGTCCGCCTGTTTGTCCTCCAGCTCCGCGGCGGCGGCCTGCGACTCCGCCTTCGCCGCCGCGAGCTGGCCCTGGGCCTGCGCTAGGTCGGCCTTGTACTGATCCTGCTCGATGCGGTAGAGCACCTGATCCTTGTCCACCATGGAGCCCTGGTCGAAGGCGACCTTCTCCAGGAAGCCCTCTACCCGCGCCTTGAGGTCCACGGATTGGATGGCCTGGATGTTGCCGATAAAGCGGGAGCTCTTATCGACGGTCTTGGTCTCCACCGCGGAGACCACCACGGCAGGCGTGGGCTTGGCGCCTTGCTGCCCGGCCTGCTGGGCGAGTGCCGGGGCCGCGGCGATGAGCGCCGCCAGCAGCACAACGGGGTGGCTCGCGAAGCGCCGACGGACCGACAAGAGAGGGGGATTGCGCTGTGCGCCAAAAACCATGAGGTCTGACTCCGATATTGTCCTGTTGTGCGGGGCGGGCAAAGTACGGGCCCATTGCACAGCCGACCGCGCCACAAAGGGTGCACGCAGCGCGCCGTCACGGCAACGACGCAACGCAACCCCTGCGCTGATCCCTGCACCGATTCCTGCGGTGGGAAGCGCGGCGCCCGACTACCCTGTAAGCCTAAATGTTCTCGCGCCAGAAACCGCGATCCAATGCTTAGGATGGTGAGCGCAGGGCCGGCAGGCGATTGCAAGGGCAGCGGTCAAGGTTGTTGCGGCAGCGAGCGCGCTGCGCGCAAGCGCGCGGAGGATGCGCAGGAACAAAAGGCGCCGCGACTCCGCCGGGGGCGGCGTGCGAGTACGACCTCTTGCACCACGCGCCGGCCTTCGCGGCCTGGCTGCGGAACATCAAGGATGGCTTGGCCACCAGGAGTGAAGCATTTCGACACCACCAACCGTGTCTCTCATGCCTTGGGCGTGAAATCGGCAGGGAAGCACGTCAGCGCCAGCCCGGTCTCGGCCGCGGGGGTCAGGCCTCACAGGTAACGCGAGAACGTCCACCCCACATCGAGACGGGCTCCAGCCCGCCGGGTGCGAGCGCACACAGATGGGACCAGCCCGAGTATCGCCAACCCTCCGAACACCGCGCTATGCTTCCGCGCCATGGACCGCATCGCTTCGCCCCACGACACCTTGCGCTACGTCACCGCCGAGGGCGAGCAGTACCGCAAGCAGTATCCCAAGACCCGCCACCTGCCGCCGGTCTTTCGTGCGCACCCTGCTGCAACAGACCTTCACCGGAGAGCCGATCATGCAGAGCTTCATCGACCGCTACATTGAGCAAGGCATCAATCAGGGCCAGCGCCTCGGCGAGGCAACCGCCCTGCTGCGCCAGATGGAGCGCAAGTTCGGCGCGCCCAGCGACAGCGTGCGCGAGCGGGTGCTCGCCGCCGACAGCGACACCCTGTTGGAGTGGCTCGACCGCATCCTCAACGCCGAGTCGGTGGACGCGGTGCTGAAGACGAGATCGCAGAGGAATGGCTGGTTGAGGCGGCCCGTCGGGCTCGGGAATTGGATGCAGGGCTCATGGAGCCGGTCCCGGCAGAGGAAGTGCGGCGGAAGCCATTAGCGCTGCTCAGATGAGTTATTGCTTTCACCCGGCAGCGGAAGCGCAATACTTGGAGGCCATCTCCTATTACGAATCGAAGCGCGCTGGATTAGGCGCCGGCTTTCTGGCCGAATTCGAAACTGCGAAGAGACCGCCGGATATCCGGCGCAAGCGCCTGAAGCGGCTTTTCCTTATACCCTGCTCTTGATTCCGGAGAAGCACATGTCTACCGTCTTAAGCAAAGAAGATGCGCACCAACTGGTCGAGCAGCTTCCCGCTGGTGCAACCTGGGAAGACCTGATGCGGGAGATCTACGTGCGTGCCGCCATCGAGAAGGGGCTCGAGGAGAGCCGATCTGGACGAACCAAAGACGTCGCGGAGATCAGAAGGAAATATGGTCTGCCGGAATGAAGGTCCATTGGACGGAGTCGGCAGAGGCGCATCTCGACGCGATCTACGCCTACATTGCGCAGGATTCGCAAACCTACGCCCTGCGGATGGTGGACCGCATCACCCAGCGATCACAACAGATCGGGGCATTCCCTCTGTCAGGGCGGCGCGTGCCCGAATACGATATCGACCAGATACGGGAAGTGTTCTGCGGCGCGTACCGGTTGATCTACCACATCAAATCCGATCAGATCGACATCCTCGCCGTGGTCCACGGCGCGCAGAACGCGCTCCTTGAGGACAACGCCTAGGCGAAACGCGCGGTGAGTGGTGCTGGACAGGCTGTAAGCAGTTGGTGAACGAGATCCGGGGACAGTATACTGATCTCTGCGCTGGCTACCATGGACCGCATCGCCCAGCCCCACGACACCTTCTTCCGCGAGAGCTTCACCCGCAGTGAGGTCGCCCGCGACTTCCTACGCTACGTCACCGCCGAGGGCGAGCAGTACCGCAAGCAGCATCCCAAGACCCGCCACCTGCCGCCGGTCTTTCCGCGGGTGTAGACCACGGCGACCGGCCCTGGCACGCACCGGCAGGATTCCAAGACCTGGTCAAGCCGCTGCCGCACAGCCTGGTGCCCTTCTTGCCGAGCTTCGGCTACAAGCTGGTGGATCTGTCCGGCCCGACCAATGCCGAGATCAAGGGCCGGGTGCTGACGCGGCTGGTGCAGTTGGCCATGCGCTGGGTCTTCGACGCCGAGCCCGTCGCGCGGCTGCGCAAGCTGCTGGCGCTGATCAATCAGATCGAGGACCGCGACACCGCCGTCGAAGTGCTGGAATCCTTGCTGCTTCGGCCCGCCCAGCGATAGCGTGCGCGAGCGGGTGCTCGCCGCCGACGGCGACACCCTGTTGGAGTGGCTGGACCGCATCCTGGTCGCCGAGTCGGTGGAGGCGGTGCTGCACTGACGGCGGCGAGGCGTTTGGCGTGCCGAGCAGCGACGCGGGCTGCGGCAGTTAAATGTAACCCTCCAGGCTGGATAAGGTCAGAAAAGGCAGGACGCCGCGGCAAAGGGCGAGATCGTCACAAACGACGAGCTTGAGCGGGAAATCGAGTCCCGGGATCGAGTCGGCGCAGCGAAACCCGACGTCAAGGGCATCGAAATCGCTGTCGGGATCGCTGTCGGGACCGGTCAGGCACTGGGTACGGCGATGAAAGGCGCGATTTCGATGGAGACGGCAAGGAGACTGAATCAAGGGACGTACTAAGGGCGTGTAGTCTTGGTCATAGAGTGGACCGAGATCCTGCATCGCCCCGTCACCTGGAGACATGCCCGGCCCTAAGGCATCGCCCCGGGCGCCGCGTCATATTCGGTTGCCTCCTGCATCCCAGCGCCCGCGCGGACGGCGGACCGACGCCATGTCAGTGCGCGCGTCATCAGCGCGGCGGAGACGCCGCTCCCACGGCGGCCGGCGGCTGTCTACTTCACCTTCATGCCCGGCTCCGCACCGGCGTCCGGGCTCAGGATGAAGACGTCCTTTCCGCCCGGTCCCGCCGCTAGCACCATGCCCTCGGAGACGCCGAAGCGCATCTTGCGCGGCGCGAGGTTGGCGACCATCACCGTGAGCCGACCTTCGAGGTCCGCCGGGTCGTAGGCCTTGCGGATGCCGGCAAAGACATTGCGGGTCTCGCCGCCGCCCAGGTCCAGCGTCAGCTGAAGCAGCTTGTCGGCGCCCTCCACCGGCGCGGCCTCGGCAATCCGGGCGATGCGCAGGTCCACCTTGGCGAAGGCATCGAAGTCGATGGTCTCCGCGATGGGGTCCTTGGCCGGATGGCCGCCGCCGGTATCCGTCTCACCACTCTGCCCGGCCGTCGGCTGTTGGGCCGCCGCCAGGTCTTCTTTGGACGCCGCCAGCACCGCCTCGATGTGCTTGGGCTCGACCCGGGTCATCAGCGGCTTGAACTTGGCGATCTCATGATCCAGCAGCGGCTCGGACAGCGCCTCCCAGGTGAGCGGCTCGATCTGTAAAAATGCCTCGGCGGCCTCCGCGGTCCCCGGCAGGATGGGCTTGAGCCAGCCGATGAGCAGCCTAAACAGGTTCAGGCCCTGGGTGCAGATGCCCTGCAGCTCGGCATCGCGGCCGTCCTGTTTGGCTATCACCCAGGGCGCCTGCTCGTCGATGTACTGATTCGCCCGGTCCGCCAGCGCCATGATGTCCCGCACCGCACGGCTGAATTCCCGGCGCTCGTAGGCCTCGGCGATGCCCTGACCGGCCGCCGCGAACTCCTCGAACAGCCCCGCCTCCGGCAGCTCGGCCGCCAGCCGACCGCCGAAGCGCTTGGTGATGAAGCCAGCGGTGCGGCTGGCGATGTTCACCACCTTGCCGACGAGATCCGCGTTCACCCGGGCTTGGAAGTCGTCCAGGCTCAAGTCGATGTCGTCGACCCCGGGGCCGAGCTTGGCGGCGAAGTAGTAGCGCAGGTACTCGGGATTCAGGTGATCCAGATAGGTCCGCGCCTTGATGAAGGTGCCGCGGGACTTGGACATCTTCTGCCCGTCCACGGTGAGGAAGCCGTGGGCGAAGATGGCCGTGGGCGTGCGGAAGTCCGCACCGTGCAGCATCGCCGGCCAGAACAGGGCATGAAAATAGATGATGTCTTTGCCGATGAAGTGATACAGCTCGGCTTGGCTTCCCTTGCCCCAGAAGGCGTCGAAGTCCAGGCCGGCGGCGCGCCCGCGCTCGCTCTCGCACAGGTGCTTGAAGCTCGCCATGTAGCCGATGGGCGCGTCCAGCCAGACGTAGAAGAACTTGCCCGGGTGATCCGGGATCTCGAAGCCGAAGTACGGCGCATCCCGGGAGATGTCCCACTCCTTGAGGCCCGCGTCGAACCACTCGTCGAGCTTGTTGGCCACCTGCTCCTGGAGCCCGCCGCCGCGGGTCCACTCGCGCAGCATGGGCTCGAAGTCCGCGAGCCGGAAGAACAGGTGCTCGGACTCGCGCTGTTCCGGGACCGCGCCGGAAACCACGGAGCGCGGATTCTGGAGCTCCGCCGGTGAATAGCTCGCGCCGCAGGCCTCGCAGTTGTCGCCGTACTGATCCGCGGCGCCGCACTTGGGGCACTCGCCTTTGATGAACCGGTCCGGCAGGAACATCTGCTCCACCGGATCGAACGCCTGGTGGATGGTCCGGGCCGTGACATGGCCCTTGTCGCGGTTGCGCTCGTAGATCAACGTGGCGCAGTAGCGGTTCTCGTCCGAGTGGGTCGAGTGATAATTGTCGAAGCCGATACGGAAATCCGCGAAGTCCGCTTGGTGCTCCGCGCCCACGCGGGCGATCAACACCTCCGGCGTGATGCCCTCGGCGCGCGCCTTCAGCATGATGGGCGTGCCGTGGGCGTCGTCCGCGCACACATACCAGCAGTTGTGCCCGCGCAGCTTCTGGAAGCGTGCCCAGATATCCGTCTGGATGTACTCCACCAGATGACCGATATGAATCGGCCCGTTGGCATAGGGCAGGGCGCTGGTGATCAGGATGTCGCGGCGCGCGTTGGGGCTCGTGTCGGTTAGGGTCATGGCGTGATGCGGAAACTGGTCCGGAGACGGGCCGTGACGGCGGCCCGCACAAAGGGGCATTATCGGGGAAGGCTGGAAATAGGGGAAAGGGCAGCCTGGTGCCTCGCGGCAGTCCGCGAGCCTAGCAAGTCGGCCCCGGCGATGTCGGCGCCGGGGAGCTTCCTGGCCGCGACTGGAGCACGGCCTCCGAGCGCAGCCTCAGGCGCGCGTCCGCGGTGGACCGCTGAAATCAGACCCGGCGGCGCCCATGTCCCTTCCACAACAAAGCAGACGAGGCAGGCCCCATGCATCACCTGGACTACACCGCCGTCACCAGCGGCGGCCGCGCCTTCGACATGCACTTTCCGCTGCATCCCGAGACCACCTCCCACAGCCAGGTCGCCGGCATGCTCACGCAGACCCTGGCGGCGATCAACAATACCGTGGAGGCCGATCCGCCCCCCGCTGCCGAAGCCGTAAGCGACGGCGATATCCTACAGGCGCTCGCCATGGCCATGGCCGTTCGGGCCCGGATGATCGATGCCCCACCCGCGAGCGCCTTACGCCTGATGCACGAGCTGGTGGACACCGCCTATGCCGCGGCACTGAAGGCCGAGGACTACCCCACAGGCCGTTCCTGATCCACCCCAGCGCAGACGGAGACCCACCATGCATGGCCATGTCCAGACGACCCAGCGCCGCCGACTGCTACTCGCGGCACTCGGGCTCGTCTCGTCCTGCCTCTCGACGGGCGGCGGCGCCGCGACGCACCGGCCGACGCCGGCTCAGAGCCGCGGCCCTTTCTATCCGGACCAGCTGCCGCTGGACCAAGACAATGACCTCACCCGGCTCAGCCCGGCGCGCGCAGCCACCAGCGGCAGCGCAAAGGGCGAGCTCACGGACCTCACCGGGCAGGTGCTGGCAGCGGACGGCACCGCGCTGCCCGACGCCCTGGTGGAGATCTGGCAGTGCGATGCCCACGGGCGCTACCTCCACACCGGAGACCGCGGCGAGCAACGCCGGGACGCTGGCTTCCAAGGCTACGGCAAGACCCGCACCGGTGCGGACGGCGGCTACCGCTTCCGCACCATCAAGCCCGTGCCCTACCCCGGTCGCGCGCCCCACATCCATGTGGCCGTGACGGCAGCCGACGGGCGCCAGTTGGTGACTCAGCTGTACGTGGAGGGTGCCCCCGAGAACGCGCGGGACTTCCTGCGCAAGCGCTTGTCGCCGGCGCAGCGCAAGCTGGTGACTGTACCCTTCCGCCCGAGCGGCGACGACGCCGGGTCGCTCAGGGCCCGTTTCGACATGGTGCTCGGCTGAGCACCCGGCGCTCGCAGCCCCATTGCCCGCGCAGGGCGACACAGTCAATCACCGAGTAGAGCGGGGACGAGGACCTTGGACCAAGACGCCTTCCGCGACACCTACAACGCCGTCAACGAGCGCCGCTGCCCCTACGAGAAATCCATCCTGACCGGAAACTGTGCCTGTCGCCGCTCGAAGCGCTTTTGCATCGCCGAGCGCGAGGGCGTGCACTGCACCGCCGACGACGCCCAGACGCGCTGCCTGGAGTTCCTCGAGCATCTACGCACCCAGGCGCGCTTTGCGCTGCGGACCACGGACGGTCACGCGGCACTGCCGCACGCCAAGGCCATGCGCATCCAGGTGGGCGGGCTGCGCGGGGTGCGGGCGGCGCTCGCGGCGGACCAGCCAGAGGCCGGGCAGGCGGCGCCCGTGGAGGATGTCGATGGCTTGCTGGGCGCCGCGGTGGATCGCTTCGGCGCGCTGGAGGCCCTGCCTTACGGGCGGATCATCCAGCAAATCGCCGCCTACAAGGGGCGGCGCTCCTTCCGCGAGCGGCGGCGAGAGCGCAAGCGCACCGACGACGGTAACGATGATCCAGCCTGAGTCCAGCGCCGCCCTGCCGACGCAGCCGCCTGCACACCGACGGCCGCCGCGGCGGCCACGAACGCTTAGCCTCCGCCCGGTCAGCCACGCTGGGCAGCGCGACTATTGCGCAGCTCCTCCAACAGGCGGGCCGCCTTGTCGCGGTCGGCGAAGCCGACGTCCGCGGTCTGCAAGAGCCGGGTGAGCTGGGCCATGGCCTCATCCGTGCGCCCGAGGCCCTTCAGCGCCACGGCGATGTGATAGCTGATCCCCGGATCGCCCGCCGCGCGGGTTTGCGCGTCGCGCAGATACTTGAGCCCCTCGGCCAGCTCGCCCTGGGTCACCAGCACCCAGCCCAGGGTATCGCCGGTTTCGGCGGCGTTGGGCAACAGCTCGTGAGCCCGGCGCGCATAGGGCAGCGCCCGCGGATCGCCCATCTCGTTGTAGATCACGGCGAGGTTGTTCAATAGCATGGCGTTGTCCGGGGCCTGTTCCAGGGCCGATTCGAACAATGTCAACGCACGCTGATGCTCGCCGAGGGCGTAGTAGCCCTCGGCCAAGGATTGCACGATCACGCCGTCGCCCGGATGGGCATCCTGCCAGGTCTGAAGAAACTCGACACCGGCGGCCATGCCCTCGGCATCGCGCTTGGCCTCGAAGGCGCGCAGTGCCAGCAGGGGTGAGTCGGTCTCATCCAGGGCACGCCGGAACGCGTCGAACGCCGCGTCGTACTCGCCGCGGGCGCTCAGCACGAGCCCGGTGAGGTGGTCGGCGTAGGGCCGGCTCGGATAATCACGGCGCAAGGCGCTGGCCACCTCCAACGCCTCGTCGGTGCTGCCTTGGTCGATCAGCAGCTCCCCCAAGCGCAGCCGCGCCGGCAGATAGTCCGGATCGCCTTCGGTGGCCTTCCGCAGGGACCATAACGCACCATCCATGTCCCCCGCGTCCCGTTGCAGCATGGCCACTTCGAGCAGACGGCGCGCGTCGTAGCCGGCGAGGCTCGAGCCACGGCGCAGCACGACCTGGGCCGTGGCGCGGCGGCCGCTGGCGATATAGGCGCGGCTCAGTGCCGCCAGCAGATCGGGGTCGTCGGCGTTGTTGCTGCGCACCTCGACGCTCTCGGCAACACGCACCGCCTTGTCCGGCTCGCGCATGCGCAGCAGCAGCTCCGTCTGGTAGATCGCCACAGGCACGGCGCCCGGGTCCGCAGCCAGTGCCCGCTCCGCCAGGCGCAAGGCTTGGTCCAGCTCGCCTTCTGCTTCATGCGCACGCGCCAACAGCATCAACGCATTGGCCTCGTCCGACTCCGTATCGAGCACCCGCTCGAGATGTCCGCGTGCCAGCTCTACATCGCCCTGGCGCAACAACAGCTCCGCCAGGTTGGTGCGCGCGGGGAAGAAGCCGGGGTCCATGGCCAACGCCAGCTCAAAGGCCCAGCGCGCCGTTGCCAAGTCGTCCTTGGCAAAGGCCGCCGCCCCGAGCAAGTTGATGTAAGAGAGGTTGTCCGGCACCCGTAACAACAGCTTGCGGGCGCCCTCCAGGGCGGCGTCGTAGTCGCGCTCTTGCAGCAGCATCACGATCAGCGTCGCGCCCGCATTGCTGAGCTCCGGGCGGCTGTTGAAGACCTGCGAGAGCTCGTTGATGGCATCATCCCGCCGGCCGAGGCCGAACTCGTTTACCGCCTGCTGGGTGCGCAGCGTGATGTCGTTCTGGCGCTGTTCTGTGGCGGCGCGCAACAGCTGGGCGGCCTGGAGATGCCGGCCGGTCTTCATGTAGGCTTCGGCCAGCACCGAAAGGGCCTGGATGTTGCCCGGCGTGCGCTCCACGGCGGGCTCCAGCAGGCGAATCGCCTCTTCGGGCTCGCGCTGCTGCTCCAGGGCGATGCGCGCCAGCAGCACCCGCGGTCCGCTCGCCCCGCCGTCCTCCGCCAGATAGAGACGGAGGTAGTCCTCGGCCTGCTCCCACTGCTTGAGTGTAAAGGCGATGATGCCGGCCAGCAGCAGAGTCGGGCGGTGGCCCTCGATGAGCTCCCGCGGGAAGCGCGCGATCAGATTCGCGCCGGCCTCCAGCGCCTCCTTCGCCGCCGCTTCGTTGCCGAGCTTGGTTTGCACCACCGCCTTCAGATAATGGCTGCGAGGGTCATTGGGATAGATCTCGCGGACCCGGCTCGCCGCCTCGTCCGCCGTCTCCAGCCGGCCGAGACGCAACAGCAGATTCACGCGGCCGATCTGCGCTGGCAAATAGGCCGGCAGCAGCTCCGCGGCCTTGGTCATGTCCGACAGGGCGCCGCTGTAGTCGCCCATGCTCTCGGCGAGCACGCCCTTGAGGTACCAGGCGCGGGCGGAGTTGGGAGCCACCTCCACCGCCTCGCGGGCCAGCGCCGCGGCCTTCTCCAGCTCGTCCTGGAGCAGCATGACGTGCACCCTGCCGAGAATGGCCGACGCGGAGCGCGGGTTCAGCTCCCAGGCCTGGGTGAAGGAGCGCTGGGCATCGAAGTATTGCTCCAGCGCCAGGTGTGCCTCGCCACGCAGCGCCAACAGCTCGGCATCTTCCTCAGGTGCCGTACCGACGGGGAAGAGCTCATCCAGCAGCTGCTGCGGATGCCCCTGCATCAAATAGGCGCGCGCCAGGGAATTCTGGATCAGCGAGCGGTGCGCGCCCAGGCCGTCGGCGACCAGGAGCTGCTTTTCCGCCTGCTCGCCCTGGCCCATGTCCAGATAGATCCGCCCGAGGAGCAGATGCGCGGGCAGCAGCAGCGGGTCTTCTCTGAGGGCGTTCTTGAGGTAGATGTAAGCGGTGCGGACATCGCCCTGGTTGTGGGCCATGAGGGCCTTCTCGTAGAACGCGGCAGCGGCCTCTGCATCCTCGGCCTCGCCGAGGAGCGGCTCGTCCTGCTGTGCGCCCGCCAGTGCGGCGGCGAGACTCAGGATCAGGGCGAGCACGAGCGCGAGGCGACGGCGCAGCGCCGGGCCCGTGCCAGGGTGCTGACCGCCACCGGCCCCGGGGGCCGCGCTCGCGGGTGGCGGCACGGGCGCCCGAGCAGGCCATTGGCTGACTGTATTGCGCATTTGGCCGCCGCGACCGGACATGGGCATCTCCCGGAACCTGCAAAAGGACTGGATCATGACTCCTCGTGAGCAGAATCGGCCCCAGACGGGGCGCGGCATCGCCCGCCTCCGCGCCTTGGATGACCTGTACATCCGCGCCGCGTGACCCGCGGCGCGCCCCACCACGGTGGATAGCCGGATTATAGGGGAGCCGGATGCGTGCATGTTCCCGCGCGCGCCGCCGAGCCCGATCAGCCGAGCGGCACCGAGCGGCACCGGGCAGGCGGGCGCGGCCTCCCGGATAGGACTGTCTCAGACGCCAATCCACCCGGTGCCACTGTCTTGCTCCGCGATCGAGATGTCCAGATCGCTGCTCACGCCGCGCATCGCGCTCCGGACCAGGTCCGGGCGATTGTTCTGCTGGCTGAGGTGGGACAATAGCAGCTTGCCGAGCCGGCGATGGTGCACCCGCTCCAGCAACGCAGCCGCCTGGGCGTTGCTGAGATGCCCGAAGGCGCCGCCAACACGGCGTTGCAGGCTCGGCGGATAAGGACCGCTGCGCAATAACTCTGGGTCGTGATTGGCTTCGAGCAGCAGCGCATCGCATTCGCGCAGCGCGTCACACATGCGAGGGGTCACCGTGCCCGCGTCCGTGAGCACGCCGAGGCGGCGGCCGTCCCCTTCGAAGACAAACTGGCAGGGCTCGCGAGCATCGTGCGGCACCGGGATCGGGTGCAGCGTCAGCGCACCGATGCGTAGCCGCCGCGCATGGCTCGGAAAGAGGCGCAGTCGCTGCACGTCCTCGGCGCCTGCCCGCCTGCCGACGCTCGCACAGGTGACCTTCCAGGTACCGGGCGTGGCCCAGACCTCCAGCCCATAGCGCCGGGCAAGGCGCGGCACACCGGCGACGTGGTCGCCATGCTCGTGAGTGACGACAACGGCGGTCAGCTCGTCGGGGCGCACGTCGATGGCCGCCAAGCGCTGCTCGATGTCCCGCAGCGGAAACCCGCAGTCCAGCAGGACCCGCGTGCCATCGCACTCCACGAGCGTCGCATTGCCTCGGCTGCCGCTGCCGAGCACCGCAAAACGCATGCGGCTCAACCCGATTCGCCGCGCGCTGCGCCGGCCGCGCCTAGCGCAGCTCTTCGTGCAACAGGCTCAGTATGCGCTCGCCGGTGCCGCCCGTGGTCGGCCGACCTTCGGCGTCCGTCACGCGCACGCGTGTCGCATCCGCGCCGGCCTCCAGGCGGACTTGGTACTGCTCGACGCCGCGGTCGTCGTTACCACGCCAGAAGGTTATACGATCGATGATGCCGCGTTCCCCGGCATTCCGGCCGGGGTCGTCGTAGCGCACATAGAACACGCCCTCGCTGCGGTTGCGATCGGCCACCGCGAAACCGCTGCGGTCCAAGGCGAGCCCCGTCTGCCGCCAGGCCTGGCGGTATTCGCCGGGAACCACCAGCTCGGCGTTGGCGCCGTTGCCGACCAGCCGGCTACCCGCACCGGCCGTCGCCGCGGCACTCCCGGCCGTGGCCGCGGAGCCGCCGCTGGCGAGCATGCGCTCGGCGTCGCGATCGGACACACCGAGATAGAGCATGAGCCGGCGCAGCATGATGGCTTCCTTGTCCGGATCAGTGCCGGCAGGCTCCCAGACCGTCGTGGCCCCTTCGCCGACGGTGTTGCGCACGAGGCGCTCTTCCATGCCCCGGTGGGTGAGATAGACCTCGGTGGAGTCGCGGCTCGGGCCGGCGTCGAGACGCACGCGGTACTGGTCGCGGGTGGATGTGGAGTAGAGCCCGTCGAGGACCTTGCGCACCTGGCGGGTAATGAAGTCCTGACGCACCTCGGCACGATTTTCCAGCCAATCCGTCTTCATGACCCCGGTAGTCGGGTCCTGCTCCACCAGCAGGATGCCCTGTTGGCGCCAGAAGTCGACCACTTCCGACCAAACCGCGTCGGGGGGTGCATCGATGTCGAGCCAGCGCCGATCGCCGGAGCGGCGCAGGGACACGCCCTGCACATCCGGCAGCACGTCGCCGCTCTGCGCGATGCGGGTGCGCGCGGCACGCTCACCGGCGTAGCCGGAGTAGGTGGCGGTGCCGGTGGCGCCCGGCACATCCAAGGCGTCGTCGAAGCTGGCACCGGCGAGGTCGGGCGGCAGCTCCAGGTTGTCGGATGCCTCGCGCTGCTCCTTGTACTGTAGCGACTGGTCCGGCAGCACCTTCTCCATGGTGCCGCCGCAACCGGCGAGCAACAGCGCCGCCGCGGCGGCGAGCAGTGGTGTAGATGACTTGATCATGAGTGCTGGGACACTGGCATTGTGCCGCTGAGGGTAAGCGGAAGGCGGGTAAGGGGCATCGGCCCGGCGCGCGCCAGGCGCACCACGGTCGGCTCCCGGCGCGACCTTCTCAGGTAGCAGCCTTTCTCGGGAGCTCGCCGAGCTCAGACGGCGCCCACCTGCTGCATGGCCTCGCGCACCGCCGAGTGCTGGGCATCGCTGAGCCAGGTGAGCGGCAAGCGGATGCCCCGGCGGGCGAGACCCATCTCCGCCATGGCCCATTTCACCGGAATCGGATTGGACTCCACGAACAGCGCCTGGTGCAGGGCATCCAGTTGCGAGTTCAGCGCCAGTGCCGTTTCGCGCTCGCCGGCCAGAGCGGCCTCGCACATGCGCCGCATCAGCGCCGGCGCCACATTGCTGGTGACGGAGATGACGCCGTCGCCGCCGCGCAGCAGGAACTGGCAGCCGGAGCCGTCGTCGCCGCTGTAGAGCGCGAAGTCCGGGCCACAGAGCTCGCGCAGCTGCGGCACCCGATCCAGATCGCCGGTGGCATCCTTCAGGCCAACGATGTTCTGCACCTGCGCCAGCTCGGCGGTGGTCTCCGGCAGCAGATCACAAGCCGTGCGCCCGGGCACGTTGTAGAGGATCTGCGGGATGGACACGGCCTCCGCCACGGCGCGGTGATGGGCGATGAGCCCTGCCTGCGTGGGCTTGTTGTAATAGGGAGTGACCAGCAAGGCGGCATCGGCGCCGGCCTGCTCGGCACAGCGGGTGAGGCGGATGGCCTCGGCCGTGGCGTTGGCGCCGGTGCCGGCGATGACTGGGATACGGCCCCCCGCGAGCTCGACACAGCGCGCTATGACGGCGCAGTGCTCGTCTTCGTCGAGCGTCGCCGACTCGCCCGTGGTCCCGACGGCGACAATGCCGGCGGTGCCCGACTCCACGTGGAATTCCACGAGCCGAGCCAACGCGGCGTCGTCGACGATGCCGTCGGCGTCCATCGGCGTGATCAGCGCGACGATGCTCCCGCGCACAAACATGGCTGCCCTATTGCTGTTGAACGAAGTCCGCGGATACTAGCGCGCGCCCCGGCGCCGATACAAGGCAGCGACGCCCGAGCGCACAAGGCGCATGCCGCCGCGCCGGCGCCATGGCTGGCTGACCCGGTGACACGCCCGGCACATCCGCCCGGCCCTTCCCTTGGCCCCGGAAAACGCCATGCTATACACTCGCGGCGAAGCCGTCGCGCGCCGTTTTGATACGCCAAGGAAACCATGAGCACGCACAAGACCTTCCTCGTGATCTCCGCCCTCGGCCGGGACCATCCGGGCCTGGTCAACGACCTGTCCCGCACCATCCTGGAGCAGGGCTGCAACATCGAAGACAGCCGCATGACGGTGCTCGGCGGCGAGTTTGCGGCCATCCTGCTGGTGGAGGGCAAGTGGAATACACTCGCCAAGGTCGAGAACGCCCTCCCGGAGCTGGAGCGCTCGCTGGGTCTCACCATCACCAGCAAGCGCACCGGTGAGCGCGAGCGCAATACCGACAAGGTGCCTTATGCCGTGGACGTCATCGCCATGGATCACCCCGGTATCGTGAACAATCTCGCGGGGTTCTTCGCCGAGCGGCAGATCAATATCGAAGACTTGGCGACCAATACCTACGCCGCCGCACACACGGGCACACCCATGTTCGCCGTGCACATGACCGTGGGCATTCCCGCCTCGACGCACATCGCCACCCTGCGCGAAGAATTCATGGACTACTGCGACGGCCTCAACCTCGATGCCGTGCTGGAGCCGCTCAAGTCCTGAGCGCCCAGCGGACCCCTGCCCGCGGGCGCCCGCCACGGCGGCCGGCCCCAGAGGCATTCGTCTGGCTGAGAACCGGCACCGGCCACCGACGATCCCACCCAAGGCCCCTTACATAGGAAACCCACGATGGCAGTCGCAATCGGCGAGACCGTCCCAGACATCGAGCTTCCCGCCACCGGTGACAAAACCCTGAAGCTCTCGGACCTGCGCGGCAAGCGCGTGGTGCTCTATTTCTACCCCAAGGCCAGCACGCCGGGCTGCACCCAAGAAGGGCTGGACTTCACCGCCTCCCAGGACGCGCTCGCTGGGCTGGACACGGTCATCGTCGGCGCGTCGCGCGACGGCATCAAGGCGCAGGAGAATTTCAAGGCGAAGCAAGGCTTCGGCTTCGACCTGCTCTCCGACAAAGAAGAGGCCCTGTGCAAAGCCTTCGATGTCATCAAGGTCAAGAAGATGTACGGCAAGGAGTCGCTCGGCGTCGAGCGCAGCACCTTCCTCATCGACGCGCAGGGCGTGCTGCGCCGGGAGTGGCGCGGCGTCAAGGTCAAAGGCCACGTCGATGAGGTGCTGGAGGCCGTGCGCGCGCTCGGCTGACGGGCGCCCAGGCGCAGTCCGGCCCCGCTCCCCACCCCCGCT
>NZ_NRRV01000056.1 GCF_016583825.1 Thiohalocapsa halophila
CCGAGCCTACATCCAGCACCAGGAACGTGAAGATCAACGACTCGATCAGCTGAGACTGTGGAGCTGCTGATCCGCCGCCTTTAGGCGGCTCATGAACCGGGGCCGCGTTAGCGTCCCCTCCGCCGCTCAAAGCGGCTCACGCATTCAAAGCCCCCGGCTTTGCCGGGGGATGGTTACTTGTCGGCAGTTTGGGAGCGGCGGACAGGCGTTTGCAACCGCCGTGTCCAGGGTATGAGCCGCGCGTGTCAGTCGTCGTCGCGCTCCCAGCGGGCGGTGACCTTGATGGAGCCGGAGCTGCTGCCGGCGACGATGACAGGCACGGGCTGGCTCTCGCCTTTGAAGCCGATCCCGAGCTCCATGGTCCACTCCTTCGGGCCAGCGTCGCCGACGCCGCTCTGGACGCTGCGGGCCATGCCGGCGATGGCGCGCTGCATGGCCTCCAAGGCGTCCGTTGCCTTGGCCTCGCCGGGGATGTCGGCGTGCTCGATCTCCACCAGCACCTGGCTGCCATCGTCGAGGGTGAGGGGTTTGATGCGGATCATGCGGGGCGCTCCGTAGTTCGGGTGTCTGGTGGATGAGGGGCGGAGCATAGTCGAAGGGCGTGATGAGTACGAAGTACAAAGTACGAGGTACGGAGTACGGAGTACGGAGTACGGAGTACGGAGTACGGAGTACGTGGGAGCGTCTCCCGGGGGTGCGTCGGCTTTGTACTCGGTGGTGGCGCAACTACGATGGTGAGACAAGCGGAGACGCAGAGGACGCTGGAGCCTCGGTCCAGATTGCTTACCGCATACCTGCCTCCGGCGCAGGTGGGAGACGTGGAGCGAGCAGGAGCCCGGCCCGTACTTCGTACCCCGTACTCCGTACTTCCAGACTTCCCACCGTTTGAGTTCCCCCACCCACCGCGCTACCCTACCCGGCTTCGCGCTCACCGCCGAGATCGACCCCATGCCCACGCCCCGCACCCTCTACGACAAGATTTGGGACGACCATGTCGTGCGCACCGACGAGCACGGTACATCGCTGTTGTACGTCGACCGGCAGCTGGTGCACGAGGTGACCTCGCCGCAGGCGTTCGAGGGTCTGCGGCTCGCCGGGCGCAAACCGCGGCGTCCGGAGGCGAACCTGGCGGTACCGGACCACAATGTGCCGACCACCGACCGGCATCTCGGCATCGTGGACCCGATCTCACGCATCCAGGTGGAGCAGCTGACGGCCAACTGCCGTGAATTCGGCATCCGGCTCTTCGACATGGCGGACAAGCGCCAAGGCATCGTGCACGTGATCGGCCCGGAAGAAGGCTTCACGCTGCCCGGCATCACTATGGTCTGCGGCGACAGCCACACCTCCACCCACGGCGCGTTCGGGGCGCTGGCCTTCGGGGTCGGCACGTCGGAGGTGGAGCACGTGCTCGCCACCCAATGCCTGCTGCAGAAAAAGTCCAAGTCCATGCTGGTGAGCGTGGACGGACAGCTGGGCCGCGGCGTGACGGCGAAGGACATCGTGCTCGCCGTCATCGGCGAGATCGGCACCGCCGGCGGCACGGGTCATGTCGTCGAATACGGCGGCGATGCCATCTATGCGCTCAGCATGGAAGGGCGCATGACCGTCTGCAACATGTCCATCGAGGCCGGCGCCCGCGCCGGACTCATCGGCATCGACGAGACCACCATCGACTATGTCCGCGGCCGGCCCATGGCGCCGCAGGGCGAGCTGTTCGAGCAGGCCGCCGAGTACTGGCGCAGCCTCAATTCCGACCCCGGCGCCGAGTATGACCGCGTCGTGCACATCGACGCCGCCAGCATCCGCCCGCAGGTCACCTGGGGCACGTCACCGGAGATGGTGCTGCCGGTGGACGGCAGTGTGCCGAACCCGGTGGAGATCGCCGATCCGGTCAAGTCCGGCAGCTACCGCCATGCGCTGGCGTACATGGGCCTGGAGCCCGGCACGCCCCTCGCCGAGATCCCGCTGGACAAGGTCTTCATCGGCTCCTGCACCAACGGCCGCATCGAGGACCTGCGGGCGGCGGCCGACGTGGCCCGCGGTCACAAGGTGGCGGACACCATCAAGCTTGCCATGGTGGTGCCGGGCTCCGGCCTGGTGAAAGCGCAGGCGGAGGCCGAGGGGCTGGACAAGATCTTCACGGAGGCGGGCTTCGAGTGGCGCGAGCCCGGCTGCTCCATGTGCCTGGCCATGAACGCCGACCGGCTCGAGCCCGGCGAGCGCTGCGCCTCCACCAGCAACCGCAACTTCGAGGGGCGCCAGGGGCAGGGCGGTCGCACCCATCTGGTGAGCCCGGCGATGGCCGCCGCCGCCGCCATCCACGGCCGCTTCGTCGACGTGCGGGAGGTTTGACCATGCCCATGCAGCCCTTCGAGAATTTTCGCGGCACGGTGGTCCCCCTGGACCGCGCCAACGTGGACACGGATGCCATCATCCCGAAGCAGTTCCTCAAGTCCATCGCCCGCACCGGCTTCGGCCCGAACCTGTTCGACGAGTGGCGCTACCTGGACCAGGGCGAGCCCGGGCAGGACTGCGCCAACCGGCCGCTGAACCCGGACTTCGTGCTGAACGACCCCAAGTACGCGGACGCCACCATTCTGCTGACCCGGCACAACTTCGGCTGCGGCTCGTCCCGCGAGCACGCGCCCTGGGCGCTGGCGGACTACGGCTTCAAGGTGCTGATCGCGCCGAGCTTCGCGGACATCTTCCACCAGAACGCCATCAAGAACGGGCTCCTGCCCATCGTGCTGGACGAGGCCATCGTCGACCGGCTGTTCGAGCTCGCCACCGATAGCGACGAGCCGCTGACCATCGACGTGGACCTGCACAACCTGAAGCTCGACGCCGACGGTCACGGCACCATCGAGATCGACATCGACCCCTTCCATCATCACTGCCTGATCCACGGCCTGGACGACATCGGCCTGACGCTGACCCATGGCGATGAGATCGCGGCCTACGAGGATCGCCGGCGGGCCGAGGCGCCGTGGCTGTTCGGTTGAGTCGGTGCGTCGGGCCTCCCGCCGTCGGCCCGACCTACGGCTCTGATTGCAGCTCGTCACGCGTCTTCCCCGGTGACGACGCGGCGTATTGATGAGACCTCCGAGAGGGAGACGCTTTGAGCAAGAAGATTCTGATTCTGCCCGGTGACGGCATCGGCCCGGAGATCGTCGCCGAGGCGGTCAAGGTGCTCGCTTGTCTGCGCGACGACTTCGGCCTCGCCGTCGAGACCGAGGAGGCCCTGGTGGGCGGTGCCGCCTACGACGCCGAGGGCCATCCGCTGCCGGAGGCGACACTCGCCGCCGCCCAGGCCGCGGACGCCGTCCTGCTCGGTGCCGTCGGCGGACCTAAATGGGAGCCGCTGGACATCTCGGTGCGCCCGGAAAAGGGGTTGCTTGGGCTGCGCTCGGGGCTCGGGCTGTTCGCGAACCTGCGCCCCGCCATCCTGTATCCGCAGCTGGCTGCGGCCTCGGCGCTGAAGCCGGAGGTGGTCGCCGGGCTGGACATCCTCATCGTGCGCGAGCTCACCGGCGGCATCTACTTCGGCCGCCCGCGCGGCGTGGAGACGCTCGACTCCGGCGAGCGCAAAGGCATCAACACCCTGGTGTATACCGAATCGGAGATCGAGCGCATCTGCCGCGTCGCCTTCGATTTGGCCATGAAGCGCGGCAAGCGGGTGTGCTCCGTGGACAAGGCCAACGTGCTCGAATGCACCGAGCTGTGGCGCGAGGTAGCCACCCGGGTCGGGGCGGACTATCCGGATGTCGAGCTGAGCCACATGTACGTGGACAACGCCGCCATGCAGCTGGTGCGCGCGCCTAAGCAGTTCGACGTGATGGTCACCACCAACATGTTCGGCGACATCCTGTCGGACTGCGCCGCCATGCTCACCGGCTCCATCGGCATGCTGCCGTCGGCGTCGCTGAACGCCGACGGGCAGGGCATGTACGAGCCCATCCACGGCTCGGCGCCGGACATCGCAGGCAAGGGCCTGGCCAACCCGCTGGCCACCATCCTGTCGGTGGCCATGATGCTGCGCTACTCCCTGAACGAGCCGGCCCAGGCGGAGCGCATCGAGCAGGCGGTCGCCGCGGTGCTGGATCAGGGCCTGCGCACCGCCGACATCGCCGGCGAGGGCATGGAGACCGTCGGCACCGCCCAGATGGGCGACGCCGTCGTTGCCGCGCTGCGCTTGCTAAGGGCCGAGGGCTGAGGGCTGAGGTAAAGGGCCGGGAAGCCCTCAGCCCCAGCCCTCAGCCCTCAGCCCTTCCCATTGCTCTGCCTCAGCCACCTGTCCCGACAGTCCCGTTAAGCTTGATCCCCGAGTGACTTCAGGGGGTATTGATCATGAACAGAATCGGTTTCGTCGGCTGGCGCGGCATGGTGGGCTCGGTGCTGATGGAGCGCATGCGCGCGGAAGACGACTTCGCGCACATCAGCGAGCCCGTGTTCTTCTCCACTTCCCAGCAGGGCGAGCTCGGCCCGGACGTGGGCGGCGGGGCACAGCCCCTGCGCGATGCCCGCGATTTGAATGCGCTGGCGGAGATGGACGCCATCGTCACCTGCCAGGGCGGTGAGTACACGTCGGAGGTCTTCGCTCCGCTGCGGGCTCGGGGCTGGAAGGGCTACTGGATCGACGCGGCCTCGACGCTGCGCATGGCGGCCGACAGCACCATCGTGCTCGATCCCGTGAACCGCGATGTCATCGAGCAGGCGCTCGCCGCCGGCAAGCGGGACTTCATCGGCGGCAACTGCACGGTGAGTCTGATGCTGATGGCCGTCGGCGATCTGCTGCGCCGGGATCTGGTGGATTGGGTCAGCGCCATGACCTATCAGGCCGCCTCCGGCGCCGGCGCCCGCAACATGCGCGAGCTGCTGCTGCAGATGGGCGCCCTGCGTGATGCCGTCGCCGATGAGCTGGCCGATCCCTACAGCGCCATCCTCGACATCGACCGCAAGGTCATCGAGACCATGCGCGGCGCCGACTTTCCGGACCAGCTCTTCACGGTGCCGCTGGCGGGCAGCCTGATCCCTTGGATCGACAAGGCGTTGGACAACGGCCAGAGCCGCGAGGAATGGAAGGGCAGTGTCGAGAGCAACAAGATCCTCGGCCGCGAGGGCAATCCCATTCCCATCGACGGCACTTGTGTGCGCATCGGCTCTATGCGCTGCCACAGTCAGGGGCTCACCATCAAGCTCAAGCACGACCTGCCCATCGACGAGGTCGCCGACATGCTGGGCGGTGCCAATGACTGGGTGCGGCTGGTGCCGAATGAGCGCGAGCGCACCATCGCCGAGCTCTCGCCCACCGCGGTCACGGGCAAGCTCGATATCGCCGTCGGGCGTCTGCGCAAGATGAACCTGGGACCCGAGTATCTGTCGGTCTTCACGGTAGGCGACCAGCTGCTGTGGGGCGCCGCCGAGCCGTTGCGCCGGATGCTCGCGCTGCTGTTGACGCGGTGAAACCCCTACCAGTTCTTGGTCGGCTCCCTGTCTTTCCGCTATAGTCCGGGGTCAACTAGCGCCCTCGCCGCCCGGTTTTGGCGGCGATCGGGATCGCTTTAACCCGCGGCCCGAATGCCGGGCTCCGGGTCCTCGGAGAGGACGGAGGATGTTGCCAAAACCGGCCCTGGTCATCGCTGCGGTGCTCCTGCTCACGTCCCTGCCGGGCACCGCGACAGCGCTCGGTTTGGGGGGCATGCGCACCCAGTCGGCCTTGAACCAGCCCTTCTACGCCGAGATCGAGCTCACGGATGTCAGCCCCGATGAGATCGACGCCGTCAAGGCGAGGCTCGCGAGCCGGGCCGAATTTGCCAAGGCCGGCGCGGAGCGCCCGCACTTTCTGACCCGATTGCAGTTCACGCCGGCCATCGGCATGGATGGTCGGCCCTATATCCAGGTCTCCAGCCGCGAGCCCATCCGCGAGCCCTACCTCGATTTCCTGGTCGAAGTGATCTGGCCCAGCGGTAGGCTGGTGAAGGAATACACCGTTCTATTGGACCCGCCTGCCCGCGGCACCTCGGCACCGCCCCGGGTGGTCGCGCCGCAGACCTCGGCACCACGCCGGCGGCCGCCGCCGGAGCCCGAGCCGGCACCGGCGTTGCGGCGGAGTCCCGCTGCCGCACAACAGACCGAGCGGCAGCGTCAAGAGCCGCGGCCCGGGCAGCAATCCGCGCCGCGTCGCCAGGCCGCTGCCCCACGGACACCGGCGCCCGTCCCGCCGCAGGCGCAGGACACGCGTTTCCCGCTCTATTACGGCCCGGTGCAGCGGGGCGCCACCCTGACGGCCATCGCCCGCGACATGACGCCGCCGGGTGCCACGGTCGAGCAGACCGCCATGGCCATCTTCCGCAATAACCAGGACGCCTTCATGCGCGGCAATATCAATATGCTGCGCGTTGGGGTCGATCTGGTGGTGCCGACGGCCGAGGAGCTCTTCGCGCTGGACCAGAGCGCCGCCCGGCGCGAATTCGAGGACGCGCTGGCCGGGCGCAGCGTCAACAGCAGTCCCATCACCGATGTACCGAGCGACGCCCGACTGCGCATTGCCGCCGCCGGCGAGCCGGAGCCGCCGCCGCCGGGGGCACCCTCCGGCGAGGCCCTGCCGCCGCCTGCTGTGGAGCCCGATCTGCGTCAAGATCTGCTGATGGTGCAGGAGACCACCGAGAGCAACCGTCAGGAAGCCACGGAGCTGCGCAACCGCATCGGCGAGCTGGAACAGCAGCTCAGGGATATCCAGCGCCTGCTGGAGCTGCGCAACGAGCAGCTTGCGGAGTTGCAGCAAGCGGTGACTGCCGGCGAGCAGCCGCTGCCGACAGCTGGCGATTTGCCGACACCGGCACCGCCCGCAGGTGCCGCAAGGATGCGCCCGGCGCCGGCGCCAGACGAGCCGGCGGACGCGGATGGCGTGCCAACGCCGCGGCGCGGCGGCGAGGCGCTAGCACAGGGCGAGCCGGCGCCAGGGCCAGGCGAGCGCGCCCCGGCGGAGCCCTTGGAGGCGCCGGAGCTTGCCGCTGCGCCGCCTGGGGCAAGCGCCGCAGGCGCCGCCGACCCCGCCGGCGGCAACGGCGACGGTCAGGCTTCGGAGACCGCGGCGCCGGCGGCGGAGTCCAATGGCAGCGGCAACCCCGACGGCGGCCAGCAGCCGTTTTGGCACGGCGCGCTGGCCACGGCGCAGGGCGTCAGCGCCAGCATGCCGCCTTGGGCGCTGCCTGCCGCCGGCGGCACTGTGGTGCTCGGCGGACTCGGGCTGTTGGCCTATCGCCGACGGCGCCAGCTCGCTGAAGACGCCGATGAGGGCGTTTTGGCTCACGCGCCTGGCGGCAGCCGACTCGGCGCATCCCGATCGCGCCGGGATTCGGGGGTCGAGCCCGGTTTTGGTGCAGCCGCAGCCGCCGCCGAAGAGCTGTCCATCGACCCCCTGCCGGAGCTGGATGAAGATGCGCCGCCGGCGTCGCAGCAGCAGGGCGCCCAGGCTGGCGGTGGTGCCATCGACGTGCAAACCGGGCTGCCGGTGGGCGTGGTCTCCAACATGCCCGATGACCAGCCGGAGACCCAGGATGCCGACATCATCGCCGAGGCGGACATCTATATCCTCTATGGGCGCTACCGCGAAGCAGAGGCGCTGTTGCGCGAAGAGCTGGAGAGGGCGCCGGAGAGTCCGGAGCTCAGGTACAAGCTCGGCGAGGCCCTGCTCGGCAGTGGCAGCCAAGCGGCGCTGGCCGAGCTGCTGGATGCCATGCGCGCTGCGGGTCAGGACGGCGAAGACGCAGCCAAATGGGCACGCCTAGAGAACGGCCTGGCGGGTCTCTCCGCCGATGACGATGCCGCCGACGGCGAGCCGTCAGCGCCCGGGCCTTGGTCCGCGCCCGTGGACGGAGCACCGACCCCGATGGGCGCGGACCAGCCGCTGGGCGCCGCGGCGACAAGGACGGGCGATGCGCTCGGCGACGACGGAGGCACCG
Source organism: Thiohalocapsa halophila (assembly GCF_016583825.1). GTDB lineage: Bacteria > Pseudomonadota > Gammaproteobacteria > Chromatiales > Chromatiaceae > Thiohalocapsa > Thiohalocapsa halophila. The sequence goes on from NZ_NRRV01000056.1 coordinate 7,968, forward strand.
ACCTCGGCTTCTCGGTGCAGGATGTGGTCCCGCCGAGCGCGGAGGAGCTGCGCGGGCAGATGGGCGACCTGGAGCTGGACCTGCCGGCGCTGGACGACTTCGACGACGAGCGGCAATCCACTCGCACGCCGGACGATCGCCCCGACGACCCGGGCTTGCGCGAAGCAGCCGACGCGGACGCGCCCGCCATGGCACCCTTTGATCTGCGCCTGGACGTGCCGGCCGCTGCGCCCCAGTCCCCCGGCTTGCGCGAGTCCGGGGACGGCGATCGCCTGGATCTGGATCTGAGCGACCTGGAACAGCTCACCCGCTCACCGAGTGACTCGGAGCCTGCCGACCTCAGCCTGCCGCCCGCCGAAGATCCGCCCGCCGAAGAGCCACCCCTGTTAGGCGCGGACGGTGGCCGGGATGACGCAGCCGACGACGGGCACCCGGCCTTGCCGGATCCCTTGGCGCCCGAGCAGGCGGAGCCTCAGACCCAGTGGCAGAGCGCGCAGGGCCAGGGGCAGACGCAGCCGGCGGGTACCTCGGCTGAGGCTCAGGACGAGCCCGGCGCTGCCGGACCCTGGGAAGACAGTATCGCCAACGATGTGCTCTCCTCCCAATGGCACACGGACGGCGGCCTGTGGGATGAAGCCGCCACCAAGATGGACTTGGCCCGCGCCTATGTGGAGATGGAGGACCCGGATGCCGCGCGGGCCATCCTCGAAGAAGTGGTGGAGGAGGGTAGTGAGCAGCAGCGTGCCGATGCCAAGGCCCTGCTGGCGAAGCTCGGCTGAGCTGCGACGGTATCGCCCCCAGGCGCCCGTGTTTGCGGGGCCGCGCCGCCGACCCTTGCGCCAGCGGCGCTGGGGGGCACGCGAATGACCAGCGCTGAGCCCAGCACGCCAGCCCGGGCGCTCGCCGGGCGCATCGCCTTGGCGGTGGAATACGACGGTGGTGCCTACAGCGGCTGGCAGCTCCAGCATCATGCCGACACCGTGCAGGCTCGGCTCGAGGCCGCCCTCGGCCGGGTCGCCGCCGAGCCGGTGCGGGTGCACTGCGCCGGGCGCACCGACGCCGGCGTGCACGCCGAGGGCCAGGTGGTGCACTTCGACACCCGGGCCGAGCGCAGCCCGCGCAGCTGGGTGCTCGGCACCAACAGCAATCTGCCGGACGACATCGCGGTGCGCTGGGCGCAGGCCGTGGCGCCGGGCTTTCACGCCCGCTTCAGCGCCACCGGCCGCCACTACCGCTACGTCATCCTGTGTCGGCCCACGCGCTCGGCGCTCTGGCGGGGACGCGCGGTCTGGACCCACAAGACGCTGGATCTGGCGCGCATGCGCACGGCGGGCGGGCTGCTGGTGGGTCGGCACGACTTCACGAGCTTCCGCGCGCTCGCCTGTCAGGCGAAGAGTCCGGTGCGCACCCTGCGTTATCTGCACCTGGAGCGCCAGGGGGATCTGATCACGCTTGCGCTTGGCGCGGACGGCTTTCTGCACCACATGGTCCGCAATATCGCCGGCGTGCTGATGGCCATCGGTAGCGGCGAGGCGCCGGTGGCCTGGACCGCCGAGCTGCTGGCGGTGCGCAACCGCGCCCTCGGCGGGGTGACGGCGCCGCCCCACGGGCTTTATCTCACCGGCGTGGATTATCCGGCGGACTTCGGTCTGCCCGGGGGCCTGTCCGCGGGCGGCGACGCGGCAGGCCCGCCTGTGCTGTAATGTCGGGCTAGGTTTTCGCCGCTGCCCGGCTATGCGAACACGCGTCAAGATCTGCGGTCTCACTCGCGAGCAGGACGTCGACGCCGCCGTTGCTGCCGGTGCCGACGCGCTCGGCTTCGTGTTTCATCCGTCCAGTCCGCGGTCGGTGGATCTGGCGCGGGCGGCCGTACTGGCGGCGCGGGTGCCGGCCTTCGTCAACCGTGTGGGCTTGTTCGTGGACGCCGAGCCGGCGCTGATCGCCGAGGCGATTCGCCGGGTGCCGCTGGACCTGATCCAGTTCCACGGCCAAGAGCCGCCGGCGGCCTGCACGGGCTTCGGGCGGCCCTGGATCAAGGCCATCGCCATGCGCGACGGCCTCGACGTGGAGGTGGCGGCGGCGGAGTATCATGGCGCCGCGGCGCTGTTGCTGGACACTTACGACCCGGCGCTCGCCGGCGGCACCGGGCGGCGCTTCGACTGGACGCGGGTGCCGCCGGTGCTGGCGCCGCGGATCATCCTGGCGGGGGGGCTGACTGCCGAGAACGTCGCCGCCGCCATTGCCCGCGTCAAGCCGTACGCGGTGGACGTGAGCGGCGGCGTCGAAGCCGCCAAGGGCCTCAAGGATCACCGCAAGATCAACGACTTCATGCAGGGGGTACGCGATGGCGACCGTCGCCGATGAGATGCAACAGCCGGTTGCGGCCGAGGCCGCGCAGACCGGCTATCACTATCCGGATGCCAGCGGCCATTTCGGGCGCTTCGGCGGGCGCTTCGTGCCCGAGACCCTGATGCACCCGCTGGCGGAGCTGACCGACGCCTACGAGCGCTACCTGGCAGACCCGGCCTTCCTCGCCGAGCTGGACAACGACCTGCGCGACTACGTTGGCCGCCCGTCGCCGCTCTACCACGCCGAGCGCTGGAGCCGCGAGCTGGGCGGCGCCCAGATCTTTTTGAAGCGCGAGGACCTCAACCACACCGGCGCCCACAAGGTGAACAACACCGTGGGTCAGGCCCTGCTCGCCAAGCGCATGGGCAAGACCCGCATCATCGCCGAGACCGGCGCCGGCCAGCACGGCGTGGCCTCGGCCACGGTGGCCGCGCGCATGGGGCTCGAGTGCGTCGTCTACATGGGTGAGGTGGATGTAGCCCGCCAGCGGGCGAACGTCTACCGCATGCGCCTGCTGGGCGCCCGGGTGGTGTCGGTGAAGTCCGGCTCCCGCACCCTCAAGGACGCGCTGAACGAAGCCATGCGCGACTGGGTCACCAATGTGGACAACACCTTCTACATCATCGGCACCGTCGCCGGTCCTCATCCCTATCCGGCCATGGTGCGGGACTTCCAGGCCGTCATCGGCCGCGAGAGCCGCACCCAGATGCTCGAGCGCAGCGGGCGCCTGCCGGATGTGGTCATGGCCTGTGTCGGCGGCGGCTCCAACGCCATCGGGCTCTTCCATCCCTTCATCGACGACGCCGACGTGCGCATGATCGGCGTCGAGGCCGGCGGCGAGGGCCTCGCCACCGGTCACCACGCCGCCCCGCTATGCGCCGGCAAGCCGGGGGTGCTGCATGGCAACCGCACCTATCTGATGGAAGACGAGCACGGCCAGATCGCGGCCACTCATTCCATCTCCGCCGGGCTCGACTACCCGGGCGTCGGCCCCGAGCACGCCTGGCTCAAGGACTCCGGTCGTGCCGAATACGTCGCCGTCAGCGACGACGAGGCGCTGGCCGCCTTCCACGGCCTCACCCGCACCGAAGGCATCATGCCGGCGCTGGAGACCAGCCATGCCCTGGCCTATGCCGCCAAGCTGGCGCCCACCATGCGTCGCGACCAGACCATCGTCGTGAACCTGTCCGGGCGTGGCGACAAGGACATGGACACCGTCGCCCAACTGGACGGGATCGAGCTGTGAGCCGCATCGACGGTCTGTTCCAGCGCCTGCGCGGCGAGGGGCGCACGGCCCTGATCCCCTTCGTCACCGCCGGCGACCCGAGCCCGGATGTCACGGTGCCCCTGATGCACCGCATGGTGGCCGCCGGCGCCGACCTCATCGAGCTGGGCGTGCCCTTTTCGGACCCCATTGCCGACGGCCCGGTGATCCAGCGCGCCACCGAGCGGGCCCTGGCCGCCGGCGTGCACCTGCGCGACGTGCTGGACATGGTGCGGACCTTCCGGGCGGAGAACGCCACCACGCCGGTGGTGCTCATGGGCTATCTCAATCCCATCGAGATCATGGGCGCCGAGACCTTCGCCGCCGACGCCGCAGCGGCGGGCGTGGACGGCACCCTGGTGGTGGATGTGCCGCCGGAGGAGGCCGCGGAGCTGGCCGGTCTGCTGCGCCCCTACGGACTGGACCTGGTCTACCTGCTGGCGCCCACGTCGGATGCCGAGCGCATCGCGCGCATCGGCGGCGTCGCCTCGGGCTTCGTCTACTATGTCGCCGTCAAGGGCGTCACCGGGGCCGGCAACCTGGACATCGACGGCGTCGGCGCCAAGCTCGCGGAGATCCGCGCCCGCATCCCGCTGCCGGTGGGCGTGGGCTTCGGCATCAAGGACGGCGACAGCGCCGCGCGAGTCGCAGCGGTGGCGGATGCCGTCATTGTCGGCAGCGCCATCGTCGAGCGCATCGAGGCCCTGATGGACGAGCCCGGGGCGATTCCGGACGCCGTGGCAGGCTTCCTCGGCGGGCTGCGCCAGGCCATCGACCAGGCCGATCAGCACAAGGTGCTGGCATGAGTCGGCAGAAGGGGGATGCCGTGAGCTGGTTCGAGAAGCTGATCCCCAGCCGCATTCGCACCGAGGCCAACAACAAGCGCGCGGTGCCGGAGGGGCTGTGGGACAAGTGCCCGGGCTGCAACGCGGTGCTCTACCGCGCGGAGCTGGAGCGCAATCTCGACGTTTGCCCCAAGTGCAGCCACCACAACCGCATTGGCGCGCGCCGGCGCCTGACGCTCTTCCTGGACGACGATGCGGCCACCGAAGAGATCGGCGCCGAGCTGGAATCGGTCGACCCGCTGAAGTTCAAGGATCTGAAAAAGTACCGCGAGCGCCTGGCGCAGGCGCAGAAGCAAACCAGTGAGCGCGAGGCGCTGGTGGTGCAGCGCGGCCAGCTCAAGGGCATGGGCATCGTCGCCGGCGCCTTCGAGTTTCGCTTCATGGGCGGGTCCATGGGCTCGGTGGTGGGCGAGCGCTTCGTGCGCGGCGTCGAGGTGGCGGTGCGCGATCACCTGCCGCTGGTGTGCTTCTCCGCCAGCGGCGGGGCGCGCATGCAGGAGTCCCTGTTCTCGCTGCTGCAGATGGCCAAGACCAGTGCCGCCCTCGGGCGCCTGCGGGAGAAAGGCCTGCCCTTCGTGTCCGTGATGACCGATCCCACTATGGGCGGCGTCTCGGCGAGCCTCGCCATGCTCGGCGACATCAACCTCGCCGAGCCCGGCGCGCTCATCGGCTTCGCCGGCCCCCGCGTCATCGAGCAGACCGTGCGCGAGACCCTGCCGGAAGGCTTTCAGCGCAGCGAGTTCCTGGTGGAGCACGGCGCCCTGGATCAGATCTGCGACCGCCGCGACCTGCGCGAGCGTATTGCGACCCTGCTGTCCATGCTCACGCGCCGGCCCAAGGACGCATAATCGCTTCGCCCGGAACACCGAGGAGCCCTCACCCCGACAACGCGCCCGCCGGCCTCGATTCAGTCGACGCGCACTGCCGCCCGCACAGCGCACTACGCACTCCGCACTTCTTCCCACCCCGATGCGCTTTCAAACCCTCCCCGATTGGCTCGCCTGGCAGGAAACCCTGCACCCGCGCCGCATCGATCTGCGCTTGGAGCGGGTCAGGGCGGTCTGGGATGCCCTTGGGCTCGGGCCCTTCGCCTGTCCGGTCATCACCGTCGGCGGCACCAACGGCAAGGGCTCCGTGGTGGCCTATCTGGATGCCGTTTGCCGGGCGGCCGGTTATCGCACGGCCGCCTATACCTCGCCGCACGTGCTGCGCTACAACGAGCGCATTCGGGTCCATGGTGCCGATGCCACGGACGCCGCCATCTGCGAGGCCTTCGCCCGCATCGATGCGGCGCGCGGCGAGGCGCCGCTGACCTACTTCGAGTTCGGTACCCTCGCCGCCCTGACGCTGTTCGCCGAGGCGGCGCCGGACGTGGTGCTGCTGGAAGTGGGGCTCGGCGGGCGCCTGGATGCAGTGAACATCATCGACGCGGACGTCGCCGTGGTCACCAGCATCGGCCGCGACCACATGGCCTGGCTCGGGGATACGCCGGCGCAGATCGCCTTCGAGAAGGCGGGCATCTTCCGCGCCGGCCGCCCGGCGATCATCGGCCAGGCGGATGCCCCGCCGCGACTGCGCGAGCGGGCGCTGGAGGTCGGCGCCGTGCCGCTGCAATTGGGCCGGGAGCAAAACTGGCGCCTGGACGCCGGCCAATGGCAATGGCGGGGACCGGATGGTCGGCGCCGGGACGCGCTGCCGGCACCGGCGCTGCGCGGGCGCTTTCAGTACGACAATGCCGCCGCGGCGCTTTGTGCCCTCGACTGCCTGCGCGAGCGCCTACCGGTGGGCAATGCCGCGGTGCGCCAGGGCCTGCAGCGGGTGCGGCTGCCGGGGCGCTTCACGGTGCTGCCGGGCCGCCCCACCTGGGTGGTGGATGTGGCCCACAATACGCAAGCCGCGCAGGCACTGGCGCAGAACCTGGCGGCGCTCGGCTGCACCGGCCCGCGCCATGCAGTGGTGGGACTCTCCGCCGACAAAGAAGCCGCCGCCGTCACCGGCGCCCTGGCGGACTGGGTGGATACTTGGCACGTGCTGCGGGCCCCTGGGCCCCGCGGCATGGCCGAGGATGCGCTGGTCGCTGCCATCGCCGCCGGGGTGCCGGGGGCGGCGGCGCAGGTGCACGGCAGCCTGGATGCGGCCGTCGCAAGCATTCGCCAGGGGCTTTCGGAGGACGCCTGCGTGCTGGTGTTCGGATCCTTTACGCTGGTGGAAGCGGCCCTGCGCAGCCCCGGCATCGCTGCTGTATAATTCTCGGCTGTATCGCGGGCAGAGCGCGCGCGGGCAGATTTCCACCGCCGGACGAGACTGGGGCCTTGTGAATGGATGAAGGTGCGAAAAGACGCCTGGTCGGCGCGGCCGTCGTCGTTGCGCTGATGGTTATCTTCGTGCCCATGCTGCTGGAGCAGCCGGACCCCGATGGCCTCGGCGAGCCCATCGTGATTCCAGATGAGCCGGAGGTGCCGGACGCTGGACCGGCGCCCGGCGAGACGCAGAGCAGCGAGTCGCTGACGGCGGAGCGAGACTTCACACCGCCGCTGCCGGTGCCTGAGCCGCCGCCCGGTGCTGCGGTGGAGCCGCCGGCCACTGAGGCAGAGCCGGAATCAGCGCAGCCGGCGGTGACAGCACAAGAGCCTGCGCCGACACCCGAGCAAGCGCCGGCCGGGCCGAAGCCGGTGCCCGCGGGCACGTCCTCCTGGGTGGTGCAGGTGGCCAGCCTGGCGTCTGCGGACGCGGCCAAGGGGCTGCAAGACGAGCTTCGCGCCAAGGGTTATACGGCCTTCGTGGAGCAGGCCACGGTCAACGGTAAGCGCTATTACCGGGTGCGCGTCGGGCCCGAGGTGGAGCGCGCGCGCGCCAACAGCCTGGCGGCGGAGCTTCAAAGCGAAACGGGCAGCAAGCCCCTGGTGCAGCGCTATCCCTGACCGCGCTCGAGGACGCAAGCCACATCATGATCTGGGTCGACTACGTCATCATCGGCATCATCGCGCTGTCGGCCATTATCGGGCTCGCCCGGGGCCTGATCCGGGAAGTCCTGGCGCTGGGGGTCTGGATTGCTGCGCTCCTGGCGGCGTGGGTCTTCTATCGGCCGGTTGCCGATCAGCTCACCCCCTGGCTGTCGACCCCGTCGCTGCGCATGGGCGCCGCCGTGGCGCTGATCGTGGTGGGGGTGCTCATCGCCGGCGCCATCGTCGGCTGGCTGTTGTCGCTGCTGGTAGAAAAGACCGGCCTCACCGGCACCGACCGGCTGCTGGGCATGGTCTTCGGCGCCGGCCGCGGCGCCGTGGTGGTGGCGCTGCTGGTGTTTCTGGCCTCACTGACACCCGTGATCGAGGACCCCTGGTGGTCCCAGTCAGAGCTGCTCCCCAGGTTCCAGCTGTTGGCGGATGCCATGCTGGATTTGATTCCGCCCGAGGTTACACAGAGGATCAAGTCCATCTGAGGTGAATCATGTGCGGTATCGTTGGCATCGTCGGTAAACAGCCGGTCAACCAGTTCCTCTATGACGCCCTGCTGGTGCTCCAGCATCGCGGCCAAGATGCCGCCGGCATCGTCACCAGCGATGGCGACAAGCTGCACATGCGCAAGGATGCGGGGCTGACCCGGGACGTCTTCGGCAACCGCCACATGCTGCAGCTCAGCGGCAACATGGGCGTCGGCCATGTGCGTTATCCCACCGCCGGCGTGTCCAGCTCCGCCGAGGCGCAGCCCTTTTATGTGAACTCCCCCTACGGCATCGTCCTCGCCCATAACGGCAACCTCACCAATGCCGAGGAGCTGAAGCAGGACGTCTTCGTACAGGACCTGCGGCATATCAACACCGCGTCCGACAGCGAGATCCTGCTCAACGTCTTCGCCCACGAGCTCCAGGCCCAAGACCGGCTGCGCATCGACGAGGAAGACGTCTTCCGCGCCGTGGAGGGCGTGCACCGGCGCTGCCGCGGCGGCTACGCGGCGGTGGCCATGATCCCGGGCTTCGGCATGTTCGGCTTCCGCGACCCCTACGGCATCCGCCCGGTGGTCTACGGTAAGCGCGAGACCGACCGCGGCACCGAGTACATGATCGCCTCCGAGAGCGTGGCGCTGGATACCAACGGCTTCGAGCTCGTCGACGACATCGCCCCCGGCGAGTGCGTGCTGGTGGACGTGCGCGGCAACCTCCACCGCCGCCAGTGCGCACAGCAGCCGGTGCTCTCGCCCTGCATCTTCGAGTTCGTCTATTTCGCGCGGCCGGATTCCATCATCGACAACATCTCGGTGCACAAGTCGCGCTCGCGCATGGGCAAGAAGCTGGCGGCCAAGATCAAGCGCGTGTGGCCGGAGCACGACATCGACGTGGTCATTCCGGTGCCGGACACCAGCCGTACCGCTGCGCTCCAGCTCGCCAACCAGCTCGGCGTGCCCTATGCCGAGGGCTTCATCAAGAACCGCTACATCGGGCGCACCTTCATCATGCCCGGGCAGCAGGTGCGCAAGAAGTCCGTGCGCCAGAAGCTGAACGCCATCGACCTGGAGTTCCGCAAGAAGAACGTGCTGCTGGTGGATGATTCCATCGTGCGCGGTACCACCTCGCAGCAGATCATCCAGATGGCGCGGGACGCCGGCGCCAAGCGGGTCTACTTCGCCTCCGCAGCGCCGCCGGTGCGCTATCCGAACGTCTACGGCATCGACATGCCGGCGGCCAGCGAGCTCATCGCCCACGACCGCACCGAGGCCGACGTGGAAGCGGAGCTCGGCTGCGACCGGCTGATCTATCAAGACCTGGCCGACCTGATCGAAGCCATCCAGAAAAAGGGCAAGAGCCACGTGGATCGCTTCGACACCTCGGTATTCGACGGCGTCTATGTCACCAATGACGTGACTGCGGATTACCTGCAGGCCCTGGAGCAGGTGCGCAACGACGATGCCAAGCGCCAGTCGCGCTGCGAAGAGACAGTGCTTGAGCTGCATAACTCGGTGTAGCGTGCACGAGAACGACCCGCCCCATCCCGAGCCGGATCCCGAGCCCGATCACGAACGGGGCTTCGCCACCCGGGCGCTTCGCACCGGCCATGTGCGCACCGCCGAAGGCGAGCACTGCGAGCCCATCTTCACCACCTCCAGCTTCGTCTTCGCGAGCGCCGCGGAGGCCGCCGCGCGCTTCGCCGGCGAGGTCCCAGGCAACATCTACTCGCGCTTCACCAACCCCACCGTGCGCGCCTTCGAGCAGCGCCTGGCGGCGCTGGAGGGCGGTGCCGCCTGTGTCGCCACGGCCTCCGGGATGTCCGCGATCCTCGCCACCTGTATGGGGCTGCTCAAGGCCGGGGACCATCTGGTGGCCTCCCGCAGCCTCTTCGGCAGCACCAGCATGCTGTTCGACAAGTATCTGGCGCGCTTCGGCGTCGAGACCAGTTACGTGGATCTCACGGACTTGGAGGCCTGGGCGGCGGCCATCCGTCCGCAGACGCGGCTCTTGTTCCTGGAGACGCCGTCCAACCCGCTGACCGAGATGGCCGAGATCGCGCCCCTGGCGGACCTGGCCCACACCCATGACTGTCTGCTGGCGGTGGACAATTGCTTCAGCACGCCGGCCCTGCAGCGCCCGCTGGCGTACGGCGCAGACTTGGTGATCCACTCCGCCACCAAGTACCTGGACGGGCAGGGGCGCTGCGTCGGCGGTGCCGTGGTCGGCGATGCCAAGCACGTTGGCGAGGATGTCTTCGGCGTGGTGCGTACGACGGGGCCGTCCATGAGCCCCTTCAACGCCTGGCTCTTCCTCAAGGGTCTGGAGACGCTGGAGCTTCGCATGCAGGCCCACTGCATGGCCGCACAGGCGCTGGCCCGCTGGCTGGACGCGCAGCCGGCGGTGCAGCGGGTGCACTATCCGGGGCTGGCCGCCCACCCGCAGCGCCACTTGGTGGGCCCGGAGCGGCAGCAGCGCGCCGGCGGCGGCATCGTCGCCTTCGAGGTGGCCGGCGGCCGCGAGGCGGCCTGGCGGGTCATCGACGCCACGCGGCTGTGCTCCATCACCGCCAACCTCGGCGACACCAAGACCACCATTACCCACCCCGCCAGCACCACCCACGGGCGCCTCAGCCCCGAGGCCAGGGCCAGCGCCGGCATCGGCGAGGGCCTCATCCGCGTCGCCGTCGGCCTGGAGTGCATCGAGGATATCCAGGCCGACCTCGCACGCGGGCTGGACGCGCCATCCTGACAACCCGAAGCCCGCATCGGTACCGCTATCGGTAGTGGTCCGGAAAAGCCTTCAACCTCAACGCGTCGCCGCCCACTGCGGCTGCGCCGGCCCGTCCTCCAGGATGCCGGTCTCGCCCTCGGACTTGGCGATGATCACGGCACCGGCGGAGTCGCTGGTGACGTTCACGGCGGTGCGCATCATATCCAGGATGCGGTCCACGGCCAGGATCAGTCCAATCCCCTCCAGCGGCAGGCCCACCGCGGAAAGGATGATGGAGATGGCGACCAGGCTCGCCGCCGGGATGCCGGCGACGCCGATGGATGTGAGCAGCGCCAGCAGGACCACCGTGAACTGGGTCGCGATGGACAGCTCGATACCGTAGGCCTGGGCAATGAATATGACGGCGACGCACTCGTAGAGCGCGGTGCCGTCCATGTTCACGGTGGCCCCCAGCGGCAGCACGAAGCTGGTGGTCTTGTTGGAGACGCCGGCATTCTTCTCGACACACTCCATGGTGACGGGCAGCGTCGCCGACGACGACGCGGTGGAGAAGGCCGTGAGCAGGGCTGGACTGACGGCACGATAGTGGCGCACGGGACTCACGCCGCCCAAAAAGCGCAGCAGCAGCGGCAGGGTGATGAAGAAATGGATACCGAGCGACGCTACCACTGTCAGGAAGAAGGCCGCCAGCGGCACGAACGCGGCGAGGCCGGTGTCTGCCACGGTGCCTGCCACGAGTGCGAAGACGCCGATGGGCGCGAAGCGCATCACCAGGTCCGTAATGCGCATCATGATCTCGAACATGCCGTTCCAGAAGTTGTACTGGGCCTCGGCGTATTGGTTCGGGATGCGGGTCAGGAAGAAGCCGTAGAGCAGGCTGAAGAAAATGAGCCCCAACATCTGACCCTGGCTTGCGGCCTCCACCACGTTGGTCGGGATCATGCGCAGAAAGATCGCGACGATGTCGTCGGCACCCTTGTCGGCGAGGTCCGCTTCCAGCGCGGCGGTATCTTGGTGTAGGCCGAAGATTTCCTCGGCGGAGCCCTCCACCACGCCCGGCTGGATGATGTTCACCATCAGGAGCCCGGCGATGATGGCGAAGGTGCTGGTCATCGCGTAATAGCCGATGGTTTTGCCGCCCAACCTGCCGAGGCTGTCCGACTCACCGATGCCGGCCACGCCGACGACGATGGAGGACACGATCAGCGGCACGATGAGCATCTTCAGCGCATTGAGAAAGAGCTGACCGATGAACGCCAGTGCGCCCTCGGCGTTGAGGCCGAGCAAGGTGCCCTCGGCGCCGATCATGAAACCCACGACGACAGCCAGCCCGAGGGCGATGAGAATCTGCCAATGCAGCTTCAGCTTCATGAGGCCCATGTGGTACTCCCGTTGAGACGACGCAGCCGCGCAGGCGCTGCGACAGCGATTGAGCTAACGCGGCGCAGGGTACCCGAAGGGCTGCGCCGGCGGAACGGTCGGCTAGGGATACGCCAATTCATAGGCGTTTCCCGTGCGGGGCAGGACGCCCCCACAGCCGGGATCGCCAATCAATCGGGGCGTCGCGAGCCACAGGGTTTCCGCCCAAAAAGCGACGCCCATGCTGGCGCTTCACGCCGCATGGCCGCGGGTGCTACACTTGCGTGCTTAGGTCGGCTAGCGTGATTACCCAGCGTCTCGCGGCCGCCCCGGCGCCTGCACAGTGAATGGCGGCGAGCCAATGCCATGCAATTTCGTGTCTTCTATCTGATCAACCGCTCCGGCGAGTGCGTGTCCTCCACCAGCGCCGTTGCGATGACCCCAAAGGCCATTTGCGAGCAAATGCTCGACCGCCTGCAATCGGAGGACGATTACCTCGGTATCCTGGACGCCGAAGACACCACGCTCCAAGTCCTACCGGAGCCCGAGCAGAACCGCTATTACGTCGAGGTTCCCATCGACGCCGCCAAGGCCTCCTTCGGGCGCTATGTGACCCGGGCCGAGCTGGAAGAATTGGTGCGCACGCTCCCCCCGACCTTCGACGAGCGCAGCATCCCCGGTCTCACCTACCGCCCCTGGTGAGCGCGGCTCGCGGCACGCGGGCACTGGCTGCAATCCCAAGAGATCCGCGCAGGCCGCAAGGCGCCCTGGACTGCCGGCGTCCGGCGCCCCGCCTCAGGTCTCCTCGTCAGCGACCGCCAAGCGCCGGTTTAGCGCCGTCAATGCCTGTTCCTGGCGCTTGACGCGGCGCAGCAGCTCCGGCAGCTGGGCCAGCGCCCCGAGCTCGCGCAGGGTCTGCTTCATGGCTCGTGCCGGGGTGCCGAACACGGTGGCGCCGGCGGGCACGTCCTTGGTGACGCCCGACTGGCCGCCGACGCGTACACCGGCGCCCACCGTCACGTGATCCGACACCGCCACCTGGCCCGCGATGATCGCACCAGTGCCCAGGCGGCTGCTGCCGGCGACCCCCGATTGGCTCACCAGGATCACGTGCTCACCGATATCCGTGTTATGGGCGATCTGCACCAGGTTGTCCACTTTGGTGCCGCGGCGCACCCGGGTCTCGCCGAGGGTGGCGCGGTCGACACAGCTGTTGCAGCCGATGTCCACGTCGTCCTCCAACACCACACGGCCCAGCTGTGGGATCTTGCGGTGACGCCGGCCGTCCCAGGCGAAGCCGAAGCCGTCGCTGCCGATGACGGCCCCAGCACGCAGTGCACAGCGGTCGCCGATGCGGCTGCCGCGCAGGATGGTGACATTGGGCTCAATCAGGCAATCCTCACCGATCTGTACGTCGGCACCGATCTGGACCCCGCCACCGATGACGGCGCGGTCACCGATGACTGCACCAGCGCCGATGGCCGCGCCGGCGCCGACGCTGACACCCTTGCCGAGGGCCGCGGCGGGGTCCACGTGGGCCGCCGGGTGAATGCCGGGCGGGGGTTGCGGCGGTAAGAACCGTTCCGCCATGGTGAAGAACACCTGCCTGGGCTCGGCGCTGCGCACCAGCACTTTGCCGGCCAGTTGTGGGAAATCCAGCGGCACGATCACGACAATTGCGGCGCTGGCGGCGACCGCCCCGGCTTGTTCCGCGCGCTCGGCGAAGCAGAGCTCGGTGGCCGTCGCCACCGCCAGGTCTGCAACACCGGAAATGCTCGCCGTGAACGGACTCGGCAGGGCCGCGTCGGGGTCTGCCTGGACCAAGGCGACAGACACCTGATGGGAATTGAGCGTCACAGTGATTCTCCGCGGCTGGGCTGGGCTGGGCTGGGGCTGGACTGGATTGGGGCTGGGGCTGGACGCCGCTGCCCGGCGACCGCTGTCGGGGCTGCTCCAATCGATGCCGCAGCATCGCATAGACGAGCCGCAACGGCGATAGAATGGCGGAGATTAATAACCTTTCATCCGGTAAGGAGCCTTCTCAATGTCTACCGAGCTCGGTCTCTGGCAAGAGCGCTACACACCACCGGCCGGACCGGTCGTCTTGGTGATCATGGATGGCATCGGTCTGGCCCCTCCGAACGACGGCAACGCCGTCTCTCAGGCCGATATCCCGACACTGCGGCGGCTATGGCGGGAGAACGCGTCCCTTCAGCTCGCCGCGCATGGCACCGCCGTTGGGCTGCCCACGGACAAGGACATGGGCAATTCCGAGGTGGGTCATACCATTCTGGGCGCCGGCCGGGTGCTGCCCCAGGGCGCCTCGCTGGTGCAAAAGGCTATCGCGGACGGCACGCTGTTCGGCGGCGCGACCTGGCAGCAGGTCGTAGACAAATGCACCGGCTCCGAGGCCGGCACTCTGCACCTGATCGGGCTGCTGTCGGACGGCAACGTGCACTCCCACATCGATCATCTGTTCGCGCTGCTGCGCCAGGCGGACGCCGCCGGCATTGCCCGGGTGCGGGTCCATCCGCTACTGGACGGCCGCGATGTGGAGCCGCATTCGGCGCTGCGCTACCTGGACCGGCTCGAGACGCTGCTCGCCGAGCTCTCCAGCGGTGCCGATCGCGATTACCGCATCGCCTCTGGCGGCGGGCGTATGCGCACCACCATGGACCGCTATTGGGAGCGCCCGGACGTCGTGGAAGCGGGCTGGAACGCGCATGTGCACGGCGTGGGGCTCCAGGTGCCGAGCGCCCGCGCTGCCGTGGAGCGAGCCTATGCGAACAAAGTGGCCTCGGATCAGCAGATCCCGCCCTTCGTCGTGGCGGATGCCGCGGGCACGCCGGTGGGCGCCATCGAGGACGGGGATGCCGTGCTGCTGTTCAACTTCCGTGGTGATCGTGCCATCGAGCTGTCGGCGGCGTTCGAGCACGAGCACTTCGATTTCTTCGAGCGCGGACGCCGGCCCGACGTCCTCTTCGTCGGTATGCTCCAGTACGACGGAGATCTGGGCCTGCCGCGGCACTGTCTGTTGGTGCCGCCTGCCATCGGCAACACCATGGTCGAGCTGCTCAGCGATGCCGGCGTACCCAGCTACCACGTCGCCGAAAGCTCGAAATTCGGCCATGTGACCTACTACCTCTTCGGAATGCGGTCCAGGCCCTTCGCCCGGGCCAAGGTCCACGAGGTGAGCTCCGGCGGCTTGGAGCCGGACGAGCACCCCGAGATGAAGGCCGCCGAAGTCGCGGACGACGTCATCGCCGCCGTCGATTCCGGCGAGTATCGATTCATCGTCGTCAACTTTGCCAACGGCGATATGGTGGGCCACACAGGCAGTTTGCCCGCAGCCGTCAAGGCCGTGGAGGCGGTGGACGCCGCCATCACCCGCATCCACGATGCCGTGCGCAGCAGCGCCGGGGTGCTAGTGGTCACCGCCGATCACGGTAATGCCGAGGAGATGCTGCAATGGAGCGCCAAGAGCGCGGCGTTCAAGCAAGACGCCGACGGCAACCCCATTGCCAAGACCAGTCACACCCTGAATCTGGTGCCCTTCGTTATCGTCGACGAGCGCCAGCCCCCGGGCTATGCCGTGCGTCGCGATCTGGCCCGACCCGGACTCGCCAATATTGCTTCGACGGTGCTCAACCTGCTGGGTTATGCGGCGCCGGCGCAATATGATCCGTCGTTGATTCGCCCGGCACCGGAGCAAACAGACGCGGGATGACTTGGGCAGACGCCGCTTGTTGGCCTTGCCCCGCCAGCGCCGTCATTGTCAGCCGCTTGGGAGCTGTTGCCAATGGCGGGCTGTGCGGGCCGGCACGGGAGGACCCAATGAGCCAGCATTGCCCCGGCAGTCGCGTAGGCTGCTCGTTATTGGCGGCCCGTGGCAAGCGCAATGAATATCGACGTCTCCACAATGAATGTCGATTATCCTGCGCTTGACGCCTGCCGGGCGCAGGGCTAGCTTTCACTCGACGGCGCGCCGCTCATTCGACGGCCGCAGGGTAAACGCAGCAAGAGGCAATCAGCATGACCCAACAGGCCAGCAAGCTCGTGATCGTCACCGAGAAATTGCTGCTGAAAGAGATCGCGAAGATCATCGACGCCGCCGGTGCCACCGGCTATACCGTGGTGGCAGCCGGCGGTAAAGGCAGCCGCAATGTGCGCTCATCCGGGCAGCCAGCGGTCTCCGACACCTTCTCCAACGTCAAGATCGAAGTCCTCACCGCCAGTCGCGAACTGGCATTGAAGATCTCGGATGAGGTCGCCAAGAAATTCTTCGACAACTATTCGGGCATCACCTATATCCACGAAGCCGAGGTGCTGCGGGCGCACAAGTTCTGAGCCCACGCGATTTGCCACGATGATCCGAGCCGGGCCCTGCGCCCGGTTTTTTTTGGCCCCCCATCTCTCGTGCGCGTTGCGCAAGACGCCGAGCGGTGTGCCAGCGTGGGAGCGGTATCCCTGCCGCGACAAACTGTTCTTCCTGGGCTGATCGCGCAAGGAGTAGGGTGGACGAGCGAAAGCGAAGTCCACCCGGCCCCCAACGCAAAAGCCCGTACCTGCCGACGGCAGATACGGGCTTTCGGTTGTTTGTTGCGGTTGGAATGCGCGCAGCAGCCCGGCGATGCGCACGCCGCGCGCGTGCTCAGGGCTCCCTGATCAGCCCCCCATGAGGGCCTGCGCGAGGCCGATATAGATTGGGATACCCAGCGCTATGGCCACGGGTGTGCCCACGGCGGTGGATGAGCCCACGTAGGCAGAGGGGTTGGCCGAGGGTATGCCTGCGCGCAGGGTCGGCGGGCCCGAGATGTCGGAGCTGGAGCCCGCGATCACGGCCAGGACCACGACGCCGCCGGGGCTAAAGCCGGTAGTGACGTGCGCGATCCACCCCAGCCCGAAGGCGATCAGTCCGTGGGTGAGGGGCGCGACGAATGCATACACCGCATACCAATGGGCTACCTTGCGCAGCTCGTTGAGTCGGGCCCAGGCCTCCATCCCCATCACCAGCATCAGCACCGACAACAGACCGCGGAAGAGCGGCTCGAAGAAGCTGTCGTAAACGGGTGCCGGCTGCGTGATCAGCCCCAGGGCAATGCCAAGCAGCAGCGCCGACAGGGCTGAGCCCTGCAAGCTCTCCTTGACAATGGGCCAGATTTTCACCGATTCACCGCCATTGCCCCTTTTCTTGTTGAGATAGAGACTCGCCAGCACGATGGCGGTCACCAGCGCTGGAATGTCCATGAAGGGATAGAGGGCGACGGACCATGCCTCGTAGGCGATGTTCTCGGATTCGAGCACCGCCAGCGCTGCCGCCAGCGTCGAGCCGCTGACGGCGCCGAACAGCCCGGCGGTGGCGATGCCGTCCTCCGTTTTGACATTGGGCAACATCGCCAGCGTATAGCGCCCGATGAAAACGATGAGCATCCCCATGGCCAATGCGAAAATCGCCGGCAGCAGCATCTCACTCAGCTCGGCTTCACGGATCTTCATGCCGCCTTTGAGACCGACCTTCATGAGCAGCATGAAAACGATGAACTTGTAGATGGCATCGGGAATCTCGAGCCGACTGCCCAGGGCGGCAATGATCATACCGCCGAGCAGAAACCCGAGTGTCGGCGACTGCAACTGCGAGACGAAGCGCGTCAAAAATTCCAACAGCGCGTCCACGTTGTCACTCCTCTGAAGTCGAGATCATCGGAATCAGGTTATGAGGCCAGAAGGGCCCCGGCTCCTGAGTAAAGGGATACATCCAGGCAGTCGCGCACCGGTGAAGCGCCAGCCATTCCGGTGCCGGTCGCCCGGCACTCGTCACCGAAGATAAGGACTCACAAAGCAGAGCGCAAATAGTTTTTGGAATCAGCAGGGAATCATTGCCAATGCCGGGTCATTGTCATTAAGGAGCGTTTATTGATTCGCAAAATCCGAGCGTTGGCGCAGGGAAAGTCGTTTGAGACGAGCGCCGCCGTGCCAATGCTCCGGCATGCGAAGCCGCGAGTCCTGTCTGCGGCGACCGCGGGTGGCGATGTGGCGTGCACGCCCGGGCGGCATCCGCCGATGCCGGTGACCGGAGCGGGCCGGTCATCGTCCCTGGCGCAAGGCTGGTTCCAGAATGAGGTAAATGGCATGAAACGAGTCCTTCGCGGCGCAGTCTGCGCAGCCCTGCTCGGGGCCGCCAGCGCGGTCTCGGCTTGGGAGGTGGCGTCCTACACGCCGAGCGCCGTCGTGCCGCTGCTGCCGGCGGCCGATCAGGCGGTTGCGCTGAGGGCGGGGCAGCAGACGCCGCTGTGCGCGGATTGCACGCGCGAGGCCAGCGCATTGCGCGGCGCAGCGCCGGTGTCGTGTCAGCCGGCGTCGGGGGTGGCTGACCGGCGGCTACATCAGGTTGTCGCGCAGGTCGCCATAGGGCGTGCGCTCGTCGAAGAAGTACTCGTACACCAGGGGTAGGCCATCCTGTTCGTGCAGCAGGCCGGCGTCGTCGAGTATGCGGTAGGCGTTGCCCGGGATCACCTGGCCGTTGCGCGCCAGAAAGAGTAGTGCGCCCGGCAGATAGCCCAGCAGCTCGCCGGTCTCCGCCGTCGCGAGGTCCGCCACCCAGGGCGGGAGATCACGCGGAACGATGTCCAGCCTGGGGGCCGGACCCAAGTCGTGCGCCGCGTGCAGGCGCAGCAGCGCGAGCTGGATGACGCCGAGGGAATAGGTGATGCAGGAGCGCTCCAGCAGCTGGTAGGAGAGCTCGGCCTCCCCCATCAGGTGGGTGAGGGGATCATCCGGGAGCGCCGAGGTGGAAAAGGCGGCGACGACCGCGTCCTTGTCGGCAGGCGTGAAGTCCGTCAATGCCTCGGCCCCCGGCAGCTCCAGGTCCCCGCGCTCGACCATAGCGGCGACGGTCCGGCGGGCCAGGGCATCGCCCATCAGCAGTCCCGTCATCAACACCGTCGCCGCCGCATCCCCGGTTGCCGGCAGCCGCAGCGGGTAGCAGCGCCAGGGGTTGCCGCGCAGCGCATCGCCCAGCCAGCGGGTGCGCCCGCTGTAGGCTCGCGCCGTCAGCGCATAGGTCTCGGGGTCCATGCCGGCAATGGGGTCGTAACGGGTGCGCGGCGGCCGCCAAGCCTCCCAGCTCAGCACCAGATCGTCCAGCGGCCGCAGCAGGCGCTGGGGCCGGCCGTCGCGGCCCAGCACCACGGGCTGCGCATCCTCGGCGAAGACGAAGCGCAGCTGCGCGTGTCCCATGGCCGTGTCCTTGCCTTTGGCATTGCGATCCGGCGTCAGACACCACTGAACGTCCGTGACACCGCGCAGGGGGATCTGCACGGTCCCGAGGAGATTCTCCCCGGCGGTAGGGTTGCCGCCGACGGAGACATTGCGCAGCCGCACCTGTGCAAAGGGCCCGTCCAGCAGACTGCGCTCCCAGTCCACGAAGAAGGGCACCATGCTGAGCGCCAAGCCGTTCGGCAGGACGTCCTCGGGTACGCTCACCAGAAAGAGCGGCGTCGGGTCGCGGCCCCACTCCAGCAGGTCCAGTGGGGAGCGCGCGCGGATTTCCCTGCTGTCGGGATCAGCCAGCCGCGGTACCGGCGGGGCCGGCGTGTTCAGCGGTGGCGGCGTGAGCCAAAGCATGAGCCCGGCGAAGAGGATGACGAGGCCGATGATCAGATGGTGCGCGCGCTTGGTCATGGTGTAGTCCCTGAAAGCAAGCCAGCTTTGCCGATCATGCGCCCTGAGGCAACGGGGATAAATCGGCCTGCCCTTGGTTTGCTTTGCTCGGCATCCCGCCGAGTGTCCCACCAGCCGGCAGGATGTCGGCGGCCCCAGTCGGAGCGCTGGCGACCCGCCGGCCGGCTCAGTGGCACCGCGCGCAGGTATGCCTTGGGCGGGCGCGCTACTTCTCCTCGGCCTCGACCTTGGTCGCGTTGGTCTCGGCGGTCTTGTCTTTGGCCTCCCGCTCCGCTTTGAGCTTTTTCAGCTTCTGTTGCTGGGAGACGTAGAACCAGGCGACGGCGCCGATGATGACCAGGAATTCGATGCCTTTGAGAGAGCTGGAGTCCATGGGCTGCATCCTCCGGGTGGGTTGATCACGGGCGCCGGCGGGCCGGCGCCGAGGCTTGTGCAATGACGGCGCTCGCGCCCGGCATCAAGCCGCGGGCAGGCGCTCAGCCCGCGGCCTGCTGCTCCTGCCGCTCCCGGAGCACCTTCACCTGGAACAGGGTGTTGCGCTCTTCTTCTTCCAGCGCAGACTGGATGAAGTGGATGCTGCGCTGATACAGCGGGATGATGTTGTACTTGAGTGCGTTGACGCGCTTTTGCGCCTTGCGCTGCTCCTCCATGAGCCGGTGCAGGGCGATTTCGACCTCGCCCAGCTGGGCGAGCACCACAGCCGCGTCGGCGAGGCGCTCGCGGGTGTTGTCGAAGCTGGCATCGCTGCCGAGCAGGCCCACGGGCTCGATGGGCTGGCGCTTGGCGGTGACGGCAGGGTACTCCACCCCCAGCGAGCGCCGCGGCAGGATCTCCACGCTCAGTGCCGGCGGCGCACCCAGGGCCGCCTGGTGCATGCCCCGGCTGCCCATGCGCAGATGCGTGATGCCCAGGCAGCGATAGGCGTCTTCCAGCGCGTGCTGGCTCTCCTCCCGCAGGCGGCGGTACTCGCCAATGCGCTCGTACACCAGCCGCGTCAGCAGCTCGCGCTTGCGCTCCAGCAGATCATGGCCTTCTTCGAGGAATTTGACCTGCTTCTTCAGCGTCAGCAGCGTGTTTTTGGTGGGCGGGACCTTGAGGACTTGCTGGGCCATGGTGTCAGCTCTGCCGGTTACGACTCTGTGCATTCAGCGCCGGGGAGACTGCACGGGTGCAGCGCTCTGCGAGCACGGGCTTCTGCGGCGTCTTGCGACGGCACCCGAAGCCGTGCCGGGTGGATGCTTCATCGGCACCCCGAGCTTGCCGTGATCGCGCACCCTGATCGCGTACAGGGTAACGCGAGGCAGGGGGTGCGGGCGATGTGCGCCATCAACGCCCGCCGGCTTTCAGTCCTGCTGTTTGATCTGCTCGAAGGCCGCGAGGGCCTCCTCCCGCGAGGTCTGCAAGTCCACCACGGGCGCCGGGTAGTCGCGGCCGAGGCGGATGCCCAGCGCAGCCAGCTCCGCCGGCTTCGCGCCCCAGGGCTGGTGGATCAGCTTGTTCGGCAGCGCAGCCAGCTCCGGGCACCAGCGGCGCACATAGGCACCGTCGGCATCGAAGCGCTCGCCCTGGCGCACCGGGTTGAAGATGCGGAAATAGGGCGCCGCGTCGGCACCGCTGCCGGCGGCCCACTGCCAGCCCTGGGTGTTGCTGGCAAGATCCGCGTCCACCAAGGTGTCCCAGAACCAGTGCGCTCCTTGTTGCCAGGGCAAACGCAGGTTCTTGGTCAGGAAAGAGGCCACCACCATCCGCACGCGGTTGTGCATCCAGCCACTGTGCCAGAGCTGGCGCATGCCGGCGTCGACGATGGGGATGCCGGTGCGCCCGCACTGCCAGGCCCTGAGCAGGGTGCCGTCGTCGGCGCGCCAGGGGAAGCCCGCAAACTTGGGATCCAGGGGCTGCAACGGCGTGTGCGGGAAGTGAAACAGCATCTGCATGCTGAACTCGCGCCAGCCGAGCTCGCGCACGAAGTGACCGGCACCGTCCGCAGTGACGTCGCCGCACGCCTCGCGCACGGCCGCCAGGACCTGCCGCGGCCCGAGCTCGCCCCAATGCAGATGCGGCGACAGGCCGGAGGTGCCGGCCTCGGCGGGCCGCTCGCGGCCGTCGGTATAGTCCCGTACGGCGGTATCCAGAAAGGCGTGCAGCCGGGCCTCGGCGCCTGCGGTGCCGGGCTGCCAGGTGCCGGCGAGGCCCTGGTCCCAACGGATGCGCGGCAGCAGCCCCAAGTCTTCGATGGGCAGGTTGTCCAGGCCGCTCGGCAGCGGCGGCAGATGGGCCGGGGGCGGGCAGGGTGCCGGTACCTCGGCGAGCTGGGGCACACAGCGCCGCCAGTAGGGGCTGAACACCCGATAGGGCGCTCCCGCGCCGGTCTTGAGCGTCCAGGGCTCGAACAGCATGGCCGCGTTGTGGCTCTCGCAATGGACGCCGTCGGCGCGCAGGGCCTGTTTGACGGCGGTGTCGCGCTGGATGCCTGCGGGCTCATAGAGGCGGTTCCAGTGGCACTCGCCGGCGCCGGTGGCCTGGATGAGCCGGCGCAGGGTGGGCAGCGACTCGCCGCGGGCCACCACCAGCGCCGAGCCGGCCGCGGCGAGGTCGGCGGCCAGCGCGGTCAGGCTGTGATGCTGCCACCATCGCGCGGCGCCCCCCGCCTGCCAGGGCGCCTCCTCATCCGGGGCGTGGATGTAGACGGGCACCACCCGCTCGCAGCGCGCAAGGGCATGGGTCAGTGCCGGGTTGTCGGCGAGCCGCAGATCACGGCGCAGCCAGACGAGCGCGGTCTTGGGCGCAGGTGAGGGCATGGAAGCTCACATCCGGCTTGGCGTTGCGTTGGGCCGACGACGGCGCGGCTCGGCCGACGCCCGCGCAGGATGTCGGCCGGCACCGGGCGCGCCGGGCACAGGGGTGTTGGTGATGTTGACTCGGCCGTGGGGAAGTCGGGTCCCCGGGGCGGGGACCCAAGGCGAGCGCTTGGCGCCTGCGCTGCGCGGTGGGTCAGCGGCCCGGGCGATGGCGGCGAAAGCCGTTAGCGAGCACGGCCGAGATCAGCCCGGTGAGCAACAGCGCCAGTGTCGCCGGCGTCGGATTCGCATGGGGCGGGGGCTGGGACTGCAAAAGACGCGGCGAAAGCTTGACGTCGCCAAGCAGATACTTGGAGGCTGCGTCAGCGGAGGCATCGCCGAGATAGATCATGCCGGGCGTGCCATGCAGGCCCGGCAGCAGCGCGTCCGCGTCGAACCGGCGCAAGGGCCCCCCGAGCAGGTGGGTACCATTCGCCCACACATCATAGCCGCCCGCAAAGATGCCGACCTCGTACCTGGTCAGCGCCTGGTCGGTCTGGAAATCCGCCTGCTCAGCGGGGTCGGCGTGGTTGCTGCCCTGGGCCCAAATGACATCGCTCCAGAAATTGATCTCGATGCCGTTGAGGAACTGGTCCAGCAGGACCAGCGTGAATCCCGCACGGCTGTCGATGTCGACGTCACGCGATTCCTCCAACAGCCGCAGCTCGAAGGAGAGCCCAATGGTTTCCCGCGCGTCCAGCGCCGGCAGGTGCCCATTCTTGGGTGTCCAAGACGCCGAGGAGCCGTTGGTCGTGAAGCTGTGGGTGGAGAAGCCGGCGTTGGCTGCGGTCTCGCCCGTCGTGTCGACGCTTGTGCGCCCGCCTGTCAGTAACGCGTCAATGCCGTCCGTGGCGGCATAGTCGAGCCAGTCCTGCGCCTGCGGCAGCCTCCCCTGCGCGCTGTCGTACAGTGTCACCAGCGATGCGGGCGCGACACAGGGGATCAACAACAGACACAATAGCGGTAAGCGCACGGCAGGCATCCAGGTTGTCGTTGCGCCATGTGCGCACCTCGTGCACACAGTCTGGACGTCCGCGGCGCGGCGCAGAACACAAGAAGTACCTAATCTCGGATACGTGGGTTGCCCAAAAAGACTAAGGGGATTGTCTTAGATTGCGATATCGCACTTGAAATGCGGCCATCCCAAGGCCCGAGCCTGAGGTTGCCAACCTGGCGCGGCCCTAAAACCGCCATCGCAGGAGCCGCCATCGGAAGAGCCGCCATCGCATGGCGGGCAGCGCCCGCCGGCTTTTAGTGAGTGTTGCACGTGCCTGCACAGCGTATCGACATCCATCGTGCCGACCTGACGGACCCGCAGGACGCCGCGGACATGGTCGCACTGCTGAACGGCTATGCCGCTGATCCCATGGGTGGTAACGCCCCCTTGCCGGCAGCCGTACGGGCCCGCCTGGCGCCGGCCCTGAGCGAGCTCCCCGGCGCCCTGGTGCTGCTGGCGCGCGCCGGGCGCACGCCGGTGGGCGTGGCGGTCTGCTTCACCGGCTTCTCGACCTTCCGCGCACGGCCGCTGACCAATGTGCATGACCTCGCGGTCGCCCCCAGCTGGCGCGGGCGGGGCATTGGCCGCCGGCTGCTGGACGAGGTGGTGGCAGCGGCCCGCGCACAGGGCCATTGCAAGGTCACCCTGGAAGTGCGCGAGGACAACGCGGCTGCCATGGCGCTCTATCGCCGCCTCGGCTTCGGCGCCGGGCAGAGCGCAGGAGAGCCGGCGCAATACCTGTTTTTGGAGAAGCGGTTAGCGGGCGACTGAGCCGCGGGCGCCGCCTGGCGGCTGCGGCGCCCGCCCGCGCGCGTCAGCCGCGCCCGATGAGCTCATCCAGGTGCACGCCCACGCTGCGCCCGAGGGCGGAGAGGCTGTAGCCCCCCTCCAGACAGGAGACGATGCGCCCGCCGGCATGGCGCTCGGCAAGGTCGTGCAGCTGTTTGGTGACCCAGGCGTAATCCGGCTCGCGCAGATTGAAGTGGGCCATGTCGTCCTCGGCATGGCCGTCGAAGCCCGCGGAGATCATCACCAGCTGCGGCGCGAAGGCCTCCAACCTGGGCAGCCAATGCATCTCCACGGCGCTGCGGAAGGCGGTGCCGTCGGTGCGTGCCGGCAGCGGCACATTGAGCACGTTCGGCGCCTGGCTGTCGGCGCCCGTGCCGGGATAGAACGGATGCTGAAAGCTGGAGCAGAAGAGCACCCGCTCGTCGCCTGAGAAGATGTCCTCGGTGCCGTTGCCGTGGTGGACATCGAAGTCGACGATGGCGATGCGCTCGAGCCCGTACTCGGCCATGGCATGCGCGGCGCCGACGGCGACGTTGTTGAAGAAGCAAAAGCCCATGGCCGCCTGGCGCTCGGCATGGTGTCCGGGCGGGCGCACGGCGCAGAAGGCGGCATGATGGCGCTCACCCATGACCAGATCCACACCATAGGCCGCGGCACCCGCCGCCCGCAGCGCGGCGTTGAGCGTGCCGTAGTTCATCGCCGTGTCGCCGTCCAGCCAGACCAGCACATCCTTGGCGGTGGGCGCGGCCTCGAAGACGGCGTCCACATACTGCGGTTTGTGTACGCGCAGCAATTGCTCCCGGGTCGCTTTGGGCGCGTCATAATGCGACAGCAGCATCTCCAGCCCGGCGGCGATGAGGCGGTCGGTCACCGCGTGCAGGCGCTCCGGCACCTCGACGTGATGGGCGCCCATCTGGTGCAGCCGGCAGTCTTCGTGGGAGATGAAGGCGAGGTTCATGATGGCGGCCCCGTGGTCATGCTGTGTGGAGGCGGTGCGCAGGCGCCGGGATCGGCTGCCGACCTGCGGCACCTGTGAGAGGATGCGCGGGCCGTTGCGGCCGCCCCCGGCATGTGCCGGGCATCGGCCGCCCTGCTTGGCCCGCATGGGTCCGCCACATCGGGTCGTCAAGCCGTCGCCAGGCTTTGCTGCCGCGTTGACTATGCATGGGCGGCCCATCTGTCGCCGAAGCTTAATCCCTTTACTGCCCGGGAGGGCAAGTCTCTATGCGGCTGTCCGATGTCGACCAGTTGTTCCTGCCCGATGCGGTGGCCGTCTTCGGCGCCAGCGAGCGCGAAGACGCGCTCGGCGCCATGGTGCTCCGCAACCTGCTGGCGACGGGCTTCAAGGGCCAGTGCTACGCCATCAACCCGAAGTACGACGAGGTCCAGGGCCGCCCCTGCTGGGCGAATTTGGCAGCGCTCGACAAGCACATCGACCTGGCCCTGATCGCCACCCCCGCCGAGGCCGTGCCGGAGATCCTGGACCAGTGCGGCGGCTACGGCGTGCGCGCCGCGGTGGTGCACTCGGCGGGCTTCGCCGAGAAGGACGAGCGCGGCGCAGTGCTGCAGGAGCGCATGGTGGAGGCCGCCCGGCGCAACCGCATCCGCGTGCTGGGGCCGAACTGTCTGGGTGTGATGCGCCCGTCCAACGGCCTCAATGCCTTGTTCGGACCAGAGCTCGCGCGCGACGGCCGTGTCGCGCTGGTATCCCAGTCCGGTGCGGTCTGTAGCGCCATGCTGGATTGGGCGGGGCCGCGGCGGCTCGGCTTCTCGGCCGTGGTGTCGCTGGGGGCGGCGGCGGATGTGGACTTCGGCGACGTCCTGGACTATCTGGCCCTGGACCCCAAGACCCAGAGCATCCTGCTGTACGTCGAAGGCATCCGTAACGCCCGGCGCTTCATGAGCGGTCTGCGCGCCGCCGCGCGCCTCAAGCCGGTGGTGGTGGTCAAGAGCGGCCGCCGCCCGGCGGGCTCCCGGGCGGCCTTGTCGCATACCGGCGCCTGGGTCGGCTCGCCGGAGGTGTTCTCTGCGGCCATGGAGCGTAGCGGTGCGGTGCAGGTGGAGCGGCTCTGGCAGTTGTTCGCCGCCGCGCAGGCCTTCAACGCCGGTCGCCGGCTCGCCGGGGACCGCATCGCCATCATCACCAACGGCGGCGGACCCGGGGTCTTGGCGGCGGACCGTGCCGTGGAGCGCGGCCTGAGGCTCGCCCAGTTCACGGATGCCACCCGCTCGGCCCTGGAGCAGGCGCTGCCGAGGCACTGGTCGCACAACAACCCGGTGGACGTCATCGGCGACGCCAGCGAGGCGCGCTACCGCGCCGCCCTGGACGCCTGCTTGAAGGACGATAACGTCGACGGCGTGGTGGTGCTGCTCGCGCCGGTGGCCGATTGCGGCGACCCCACCGCCAGCGCCGAGCAGGTCATCGCCGCCAGCAAGCACACGCGCAAGCCCGTGCTCACCAGCTGGATGGGGCAGGCGAGTGTCAGTGAGTCGCATCAACTCTTCTCCGAGGCGGGCGTGCCGCACTTCGAATCGCCCGAGGTGGCGGTGGACGCCATGTCCTATCTCGCCGAGTACACGCGCAACCAGAAGCTGCTGGTGCAGTCGCCCGGGCCCTTGTCCCAGCAGAGCGCACCGGACGTGGAAGGCGCCCGGCTCATCATCGAAGGCGTTATGGCCGAAGGGCGCAAGACCCTCGGCACCATCGAGGCCAAGGCCGTGCTGTCGGCGTTTCGGATCCCTACCACCCAGGCGGTGATGAGCCGCAGCCCCAACGAGGCCCTGATGGCGGCGCAGGCGCTGGGCTATCCCGTGGTGGTGAAGATCAGCTCGCCGGATCTGGAGCACAAGTCCGACGTGGACGGCGTGCGCTTGAACCTGAGCGATGCCCAGACCATTCGCCGCGCCTACATGGAGCTCACCGAGCGTGCCTCCAGGCTGCGGCCGGAGGCGCACATCGAAGGCGTCACCGTGGAGCACATGGTGCCGGCGCGGGCGGCGCGGGAGCTCATGGTGGGCGTCTGCCGGGACCCGGTGTTCGGGCCCGTGATCAGCTTCGGCGCCGGTGGCACGGACATGGAGCTGATGCTCGATCAGACCCTGGGCCTGCCGCCGCTCAACGCCTTCATCATCCAGACCATGATCGCGCACACCCGAGTGGCGCGGCTCATGGGCGCCTACAGCAACAAGCCGCCCATGAACCGCCAGGCGCTGGCGCGCATCCTCCAGCGGGTGTCGGAGATGGTCTGCGAGGTGCCGGAGATCATAGCCATGGAGGTGAACCCGCTCATCGGCAATGATCTGGAGGTCATTGCCGTGGATGCGCGCATCCACGTCGACTACCGGCCGCCGCAACAGTCGCTGTACGGCCACATGGCCATCCACCCCTATCCGGCGCATCTCATGGAGCGCGTGCCGCTGCCGGACGGCTCGGACCTCACCATCCGGCCCATCCGCCCGGAAGACGCCGAAATGGAGCAGAACTTCGTCCGTGGGCTGTCGGAGCAGACCAAGTACTTCCGCTTCATGCAGGCCATCAAAGAGCTTTCGCCGGAGATGTTGGTCCGGTTCACGCAGATCGACTACGACCGCGAGATGGCACTCATCGGCGTGATGCAGGACAACGGGCGTGAAGAGCAGGTGGGCGTGGCCCGCTACATGACCCGTCCCGGCGGCGACAGCTGCGAGTTCGCCATCGTCGTCGCCGACCATGTCCGCAGCCGCGGCATCGGCGCTAGGCTCATGAGCTCGCTGATGAGCAATGCCCGCGCCCGCGGACTGCGCATCATGGAAGGAGAAGTCCTCTCCGCCAACAGCCGCATGCTCGCGCTGATGAAGTCCCTAGGCTTTCGCATCGCCACAGACCCCAACGACACCAGCGTGAAATTGGTGACCAAGGTGCTGTGATGCGCGCCGCCCCTCCCGCGACGCTTCTGGCAGCGGCGGCAGCCCATCGTCGCGGCCAGAGGCCGCTCCCAGTGCGCCCGCGAGGGCGCCTCATCAGCACGGTGAAAGTCCGTGTCGGAGTAAGCCGAAGCTCCGTAGCCAATGGTAACTGCGTCGCCGCGAGGCGGGGTGGAGA
>NZ_NRRV01000057.1 GCF_016583825.1 Thiohalocapsa halophila
CGGTGGAGGGTCACGAGCACGGCTTATGCTCTGCCGGCAGCACTGCGAAGCCAATCGTGATCAATTGGCGTTCACAAAGCGAGTCTTGCCCTGGACAAACCCGCATAGGCTGCCGACCCGTCAGTCCGCTTGACGCACCGGCGACCGGCGCTGACGATCTCCCCTCCTCTTTCGGAACATCTGCCATGCGCCGACCCGAGACCTTCGCACCCAAGACCCGTGGCAGGCGGGCAGCCGCCCTGGCCCTGTTGTCGTTGAGCGACGATTTGGCCATTGCCGCCGTCACCCACGGACGCTGGGCTGCGGGTCGTGCCGTGGTCCTCGGACCGAAGGGGATTCTGCTGGGCTGTGCGCTCGGCATCGCCACCGGGCTCGGCTGGGCAGCCGTGGCGCGCCTGCGCAGCCCTGGCCGGCGCGGTTGAGATCTTGGCCAGTCCCGCGGCAGTGCCGCCATAGGCAACTGCTCGCGCGGGACAATCCCGATGACACCACGGACGGCTGATCGTCCAACGCCACTCATGATCGGTCGCTGGCCCGTCGTGGGCAGCAGCGCGGTCACCCGCGCCTCGTCGGGGAAGGCGCTGCGCCGGAAGTCGCATGACCGACGCGCTTGCCGGCCCCGACACGCTCGCCGCCATCGCCCACCGCCGGCGCCGCCGCCGGCGGCTGCCGCACCAACGGCAGGATGCTGTTGACCAGTCCCGCGGCGGTGCCGCCGTAGAACATTGCCATGCTGACGCCGAGCGGGATGTGCAGCAGATAGATGGCGGCAATGTTGGCGACACCCGGCGCGATGCTGACCAGCAGGTTGCGGCGCATGGTGCGCTCGAAGTCGTGCGCCAGCTCGAACAGTGGCCGCATGGAGGCGAGGCTGCCGTCCATGAAGATGACCTGCGCCGTATCCGTCGCTGCGGTGGAGGCGCCCTTGAGCGAGATGGACACCTGCGCTGACTTGAGCGCCACCGCGTCGTTGATGCCGTCGCCGACGAAGCAGACGCAGCGCCCCGCCTCGCGCAGCCGGCGCACATGCTCGGCCTTGTCCTGCGGCAGGGTGCCGGCAAAATAGCGGTCGACGCCGAGCCGGGCGGCGACCTGGCGGGTCGGCGCCTCGCCGTCGCCGGAGATGATGCAGGTCTCGATGCCGCGGACGTGCAGCCAGGCCACCAGCGCCCGGGCCTCCGGCCGGATGCTGGGCGCAAGCGCCAGGATGCCGGCGACGGCGTCGTCGATGCCGACGTAGACCAGCGCATGGCCGGTGTCGCGGGCCTGCTCGGCGATGGCCTCGGCGATGGCCGCGGCGCCCGCCGGCAGCCCCAGCCCTTCACGCTGCATGAACCGCACGCTGCCGACACGCACGGTCCGGCCCGTCACCTGCACGCGGATGCCGAAGCTGACGGCATAGCGGCTGTCCTCCGGCACCTCGGGGGTGAGGCCGAGCGCCGCAGCCTTGTCCCGAATCGCCCGCGCCACCGGATGCGTCTGGCGGTGCTCGGCGCTGGCGGCGAGCCGAAGCAGCTCGGCCTCGTCGCGGTCGCCGAGCAGATGTACGCGGACGACCTCCGGCTGCTCGGCGGTGAGGGTGCCGGTCTTGTCGAAGACGACGGTGTCCACGTCGCGCAGCGCGTCCAGCACGCGCCCGTCCTTGATCAGGATGCCGCGGCGGGAGAAGAGCTGGAGATAGTTCAGCACGCTGATGGGCGCCAGCGCGATCATCCGGTAGCCGAGCCCGGACCAGAGCACCCCAAGGCCGGCGACCGGCCCCAGGATCGGCATGGTCACGAGGCCCGCCGCCAGTTCCAGCGGCACCAGCCGATCGGCGATGCGCCGCCCGCGCAGCACCAGCAAATCGGTGTAGCCCTGCGTATTCTCCAGCAGCCGGCCGATGCCGGCGGCGACGGTGGCCTCGCCGGCGGTCTCCACCCGCACCGCCAGGCGCCCGGCCAGCACCAGGGTGGCCGCAAGCACGGGCTCCCCAGGGCCGCGGTCCACCGGCTGGCTCTCACCGGTGAGCAGGTGCTGATCGACGCTGGCGGCGCCCTCGGCCACGGTGCCGTCCACCGGGATGACCTCCCCGGCATGGACCACCACGAGGTCGCCGGGCTTGAGGCGCTCGAAGGCGACTTGGGTCTCCACGCCGTTGTGCGCCACCCAAACCGTCGCCGGATGGCCTGAGAAGGCGTCCGTCAGCCGCCGGTGGGAGCCCGACTCCGCGCGCAGGATCAGCTTGGAGACCAGACCGGCGCCCAGGGCGCCGATGGCCGCCGGCACCAGGTAGCCGGTGAGCAGCATGCCCACCACCACCAGCAGCGACACCGTGTGCGCCGTGATCACCCGGCCGCGGCGCAGGTCCGCTCCAATCACGCCGAAAAGCTCCCGGGCGATCAGCAGCACGGCCGCGCTGCCGGCCAGGTAGAACAGCGGCGAGACCGGCGCCAGCAAGCCCAGGCCGATGGCGCCAGCGGCGAGGCCGGTGCTGGTGGGCCCGGTGTTGGCACGGTCGCCCGGCTCAGCGGGTCCGGCGGGGTCCAGGCCCTGCTGGAGCCGCGCGCGCTCGTCGCCCCGCAGCGCCGCGCCCAGCTCCCGCACCAGGGTCAGCGGCGCGAAGCTGCGGCGGCCGCGTCGGGACGCGAGCGTATCCTCGCCAGCACTGCGCGCAGCGATGACAAGCTGGCGTGCGCGCCGGCGCCTCGGGTTGGCTCCAAGCACGGTGCCTGTCAGCGCCCGGATGGGCCTGCCCCGGGCAACCTCGGCATCTGCGCCACGACGCTGCCGGGCGCACACGGCTGGGGACGGTTCATCGGGAGGTGCCCGACGGCGTGCGCCGAGCGGACCAGTCCGTGTGGGTCTGCTCCAGCCACAGCATGTCCGCGAGGCTGCCGCTTGGCATCGGCCAGGAGGCAGGCAAGCGCTCCCGGACGCGAAAACCGAGCCGCCGGCCCAAGTTGATCGATGGTCGGTTGGTGGTCAGGACCGCCGCCCAGAGCCGTTGCGCAGCCAGGCGCCCGAAGGCGTAGTCCACCGCCGCTGTGATCGCAGGTCGGCCGTAGCCGCGCGATCGCTGCACCGGATCAACCATCGCAACACCGATCTCGTAGGAGCCGAGCGCCGGGTTGCCGCCCTTGAACGCCACATAGCCGATGGGCCATGGCCGCGACGGCACGTGGATGCCCAGCAGAACGGGCGAGGTCGGCTTGGACTCCGGCAGCACATGGAGCGAGATAGCCTCGACGAAGGCCGCCACCTGCGCGGGGTCGTCGGCATCGAAGGGGCGGCTCCAGCACATGCTCTCCAGCAGCGCCGGATCCGTCGCCTGGCGGATGAGCTGGCGCAGGCCCACGTCGTCCAGCGGCGCCAGGGTGGGTGCTTCGGGTCCGCGATTGCGTCGATGGGGCATGGTGGTCACCGGACAGCGGTCTATGCGGCGTCGGGGTCGGGATCGGCGTGGAGATCGGCGTCGGCGTCGCTCGGCGCAGTGGCCGCGGCGTCAGCGCATGACACGCAGCACCCCGTTCCAGGTCTTGGACGCGTTGTAGCCGAACAGGTCCTGGTACCAGGTGTCGATGCGGTACCGGGCCTCGTGCTCGATGAGCCAGGTTCGCAGGTCCGCGATCTTCCGGCGCACCTGATCGAGCACCTGCTGGTCCGGCCAGTCGCTCCAGGCGTCGATGTGGTCGATGCTGGTGTCCTCGACGATCAGGTAGTCGCCGCGGCGCAGGCCGTGCTGGTCCAGCCAGTCGAGCGCTGCCGGCAGGTCGAGGTCGTGGGCGTCTTCGAGCACCAGCCAGGGATGCGGCAGCTCGGCCAGCAGCGCCGCGGGCAACAGGTCGGCCAAGCGGTTGCAGTCGCCGGTGAGGCAGCGCACGCCGGGGTGGTTGCGCACGGCGGGGTCGACGCTGCCCGGGTCGCGCTCGATGGTGAGCACCGGCGCCCCGTCGCCTTGGCCGACCACCCCGTTCAGCGCCAACAGGTCCGCATACCAGAGCGCGGCGCCGCCGTGGGCGGTACCGAGCTCAATGACGGTACGGATCTGTTGCTCGGCCATCAGCTGCGGCAGCATGGCCAGCTCGAACGGTCCCTTGTCCATGGTCACGCCGCGCCAGCGCACATCGGCCCAGCGCTCGGTGGTGGGCCGGGCGGCGGCGGCGGGGATGTCGCTGCGCTGCTCGCGGGCCGTGATCGGCACCCAGCGGGGCGGCCCGCCG
Source organism: Thiohalocapsa halophila (assembly GCF_016583825.1). Lineage (GTDB taxonomy): Bacteria > Pseudomonadota > Gammaproteobacteria > Chromatiales > Chromatiaceae > Thiohalocapsa > Thiohalocapsa halophila. The sequence continues at coordinate 4,203 of NZ_NRRV01000057.1, forward strand.
GCGGCCTGCCAGGCGATGGCGTGGATCGGCTGATCGCCGTAGACGCGGGATTCCAGCCGGTCCAGGATCTCGCCGTCCAGGCCCGCCAGGGTGGTCGTAAGCGCCGCGAGCACGGCTTCGCGGGCGGTGAGCACCAGCACCCCGCCCGGGGCCAGATGGCCGGCGAGGCAGGTCAGCTCGGCGCTCCCGCAGTGGCCGGCCGCGAAGACGCCGGTGGCGATGATGCCGGCGAAGCGCTCCTCGGCGCCGAGCACGCCGGGCTCGGCGATGGCGCCGACGCGGAGCTCGCGGTAGACGCCGCGGTCCGCGGCCAACGCCAGCATGCCGGGAGAGAGGTCCAGCGCGATCAAGTTCCGGAAGCCGGCGGCGGCGAGACCGACGCCGGCCAGGCCGGTGCCGGCGCCGGCGTCCAGCACCGGCGCGTCGCGGCTGCCCAGGAGCCGCCCGAGCAGGCCCGCGGCCCACTGCGGGATGCCGTCCCAGTCCGCGGCGACATCGCCGTCGTAGCGCGCGGCCCAGTGGTCGTAGCGCCGGGTCAGCTCGACGCGGTCCGGCGCGGCACAGATCCAGTCGAGCCAGGCCGGCGCGCCGCCGGCGCCCGACTCGGGGGTAGCGTCGCTCATGCCGCCGCCGAGGCCCGCTCGGCCGGATTCAGCATGATCGGCTCCACACCCTGGATCGGCCGCATCAGCGCCGCCGGAGCGATGCCCTCGCGCATGGCCAGCAGCAGCCCGGCCGCCTCGGCATAGCTGGCGACGGTGTAGACGGGCCGCCCGGGCCCCAGCTGCTCCGGCGCGAGGCCAAGGCATTGCGGCGTCACCCGGCCGGTGGTGTGGTTGCCGCGTACCAGGATCACCGGAATGCGCCGGTCCAGCGCGACGAAGAACGGGATGTTGCCGACGGCGGATTCGGGCATCACCACGGCGCGCACCTGATCGGCGGTGAGCCGCTGCTCGCCGACCCGGTGCGGTGCCGTCGCCGGGATCAGCGCCGGCGAGCGCGACAGCCCGCGCACCATGGAGCAGAGAAAGGCGCTGGAGATCAGCTCGGCGCCGTCGCGCGGGTCGCCCAGAGTGCCGAAGCAGGTGTGCGCGGCCTCCAGCAGCAGCGGCGAGTGGGCCGCGGTCATGCCGAAATAGCTGGTGGCGGTGTGGGTGAGGATGGCCTCGGCGGAGCCCCAGGGGTTGGGGATGGGCTCGCCGCGGTAGTAGGCCTCGCGCACCGGCTGCGGCACGTCGATGGAGGAGACGACGCCGACGGCACGCGCGCCGCTCGCATGCGCGTGCTCAAGCGCATCAAGCAGCGCGCCCAGATCGCCGTATTCGCCGGTGGCATGGCCGTGCTCGGCATAGCGGCTCTCGGTGCGGATACGCCCGGTGAAGACCACCGGGTCCACCTCGACGCCGGCGACGGTGCGCATGGCGTTGACGGCGTTCAGCACGTTGCGTCCGAAGTCGTCCTGCACCGGCTCCTCCACCACCAGCCCGACCCGGCGCTGCGCACCGACGCCTAAGTCCAGCTGGCCCAGCATGAAGCGGCAGAGCAGGTTGCCCTCCAGGTAGCCGACGTTGTCCGCCGCGAAGTACAGGTCCGACGCCGTGACGGCGTTGGGATTGGTGATGAGATGGTCGCAGGCGGCGGCGAGCAGGTTCGTCGCCGGGGTCGCGTCGCCGGCGAAGCCGCCCACCTCGGCGCGGATGCCGGTGGGCAGCAGGCTGACCACCACGTCCGGCGCACCACTGGGTGCATGGGCACCCGGTGCCGGCGTATCCGCGAGCAGCCCGGGCCAGGCAGGCTCACGCCGTGTCTCCACCAGCGCGGCGTCGAAGACCAGCCGCTCGTCATCGGCATCGATGCAGATGAGCCGCACCGGCTCGGCATTGCCCAGGGCGTCCTGCAGCCTTGGCGCCAGGCCCTGCCAGGTGCGCGCGGCGGGCGGGCATGGGATCTGAACGATGCGGGTCTCGACGGCGACGGGGGCGCCCGCCGGTTGTGCGATCGACGTGCCCGGGAGGCTGCTCGTGGCTGCGTGGCTCATGGCGGGGTCCTGCGGTTTTATGTGGCTTGCCTGTGGCTGTTCGGGGCGAATGCTGGAGGCGGATGCTGGGCTGACCTTCGGCGCGGCGGGTCTCAGCCCGGGCGCGCATGAGCGGGCGGCGGCGCTGCTGCAATGCCGGCGACGGCGGCGAGCGCGCTCTGCACGGCGCCCTGCAGCGCCGCATGGGCAATGGCCAGATGCTCGCCGGCGAAGAAGACCCGCGGACCGTCCTCGGGCCAGGGGCGGACCAGCTGCGGCTGGAGGTGCTCGCGCTCGCCGGGCGGGAAGAAGGCGTAGGCGCCGAAGGCGGTGCCGCTGCGCTCTGCGCCCAAGCCCGGCGTGGACGGCGCGCGATGGTCCCAGCACAGGTGCGCCAGGGCCTCGATCTCCTCGGCGATGCCGGGATGCAGCAGTTCCAGGTCCCGCAGCACGGCGGCATCGCGCTCGGCGGGGGCCAGCTCCGCAAAGGCCGCGGCGACGGACTCCCAACGGTAGCCGGCGACGAAGGCGGCGGGGGCCTCGGCGGCGGCCGGATCGCGCACACACCAGGCGGGCTCCCCGGGGCCACCGGGGCGGGCGTTGTCGGCGGGGTACCAGCATTGCTGGATGGACAGGTCCGTGCGGCTGACGCCGCCGGCGATGCCGTCGTCCACCTCCCAGCGCCGGCGCCGGGCCAGGGCCACGCTGCGTGCGGACGGGCTGTAGGGCAGCCGTGCAAGGGCCTGCGCCTGCGCCCGCGGCAGCGCCGGCGAGAAGCGCAGCGCCGTGACAGCAGGTGCCGGCGCGGCGACGATGGCGTAGTCGAAGTGCAGATCCGGCGGCGCCGTCACTGCCTCGCCGGCGATGCGCAGCAACAGGCCCTGCGGCTGCCGCTCGATGGCCACCACCGGGCAGCCGGTGAGCACCGGCCCCGCGAGCCTTGCGGCCAGCGCCCGGGGCAGCGCGTCCATGCCGCCCGCGAGGGTCTCGTAAGGCCCTGTGCCCCAGTTGAGATCGTCGATGAGCCCGGCCAGGGCCGACACCCGCCGGTAGTGGCGCATGCCGGTGGCATGGCCCACAAGGTGGCAGCTCACCGGGTCCAGCCGCCGGGCGAAGAGGTCCGGGAAGGCCAGCCGGTCCAGTGCCTGAAGCCGCTCCGGCAGCCGCGCCGCCGTGAACATGGCATGCAGGTCGTCGGCGTCCAGATGGGCCAGGACCGCGTCGATGACCGCGTCGTAGAGCACGCCGGGGTCGCTGCCGGCGGCGGGCGGCTGATCCGCCCACAGGGCCGATGGCTCGTCCATGCGGCAGCGCACGCCGCCGATGTGATACAGACCCGCCGGGTTGTCGCTGACGTGCGGGCGCGTCTCGAGCCCAAGGGCATCGATGTAGTGCCGCACGCAGCCATGGTGGGCGCCGATGCGGGTGGCACCTAGCTCGGCGTGCCGGCCATCGTCGAAGCGATGGGTCCAGATGCGCCCGCCGAGCCGGCCGGAGGCCTCGAAGACCACGACGGCATGCCCGAGCTGTTCCAGCTCGTAGGCCGCCGTGAGCCCGGCGATGCCGCCGCCGATGATGGCGACGTGCTTGCGCGGGCCTGGCGCGTCCTGTCCATCCAACGGGCCGGGATGGGCAAACCAGTCCACGAGCGGCGGCTGCGGGCGCCGTGCCGCCGCCGGGCTGCTGCCCCGGGGCTCGGTTTTTGTCTGGCGCGCCGGCGTGTCGGCCATCACGCGCCCGCTTCTGCGGCGTCGTCCACGACTGACACGAGCCGCTGCGCCCCAAGGGTGCGCAGATGCCAGTCGCCGATGACCTCGCCGGGCAGCAGTGTCGCGGTACCGGGCGGCAGGCGCGGGTCCGGACGCTCGGGATCGGGGGCGCTCAGCCCGTCCAGATCCGGCGTCTCCGAAGCGACCGGGGCGCGGGCGGTGCGCCCGAGCGCGGCGGCCAGCGGCAGGGTCTCGCCGCCCGCGAGCCAGGCCGCCCGCGGGCGCGTTGCGAAACGCCGCTCCGGCATCGCCAGCAGCGCCGGCGCCCGCGACTGGGGCAGGTCGCTCAGCGCTGCCCGCACGCTGTGCAACGCATCCGCCGCCCGTGCGAAGTCCGCCTCCTCATGCGCCGGCGAGAACACCAGCAGCACCTCGTCGACATTGGCGTACTCGTGGTCGAGCCCGGCGGCGAGCAGGCGCCGGGCGAGGTCGAAGCCGTCGGTGTTGTCGCTGCGCAGCACCAGCTTGCGCGGGTCCGCGCAGGCGGGGTCGCGCCACAGGGCCGGGTCCGCGGCGGCGTCCAGCTCGGCGGCGAGGTTGGCCACCCGCTCCGTGAGCGCCAGCATCGCGTCGTGCAGCGCGCCGCCCGGCAGACCGGCATGGAGCGCCGCCTCGACGCTCGCCTGGATCAGGTTGCTGCGGCTGGTGGTGTCGATCAGGTCCAGCGCGTCGCGGACGTGGTCCGGGTCGAGCCGCGACCCCTGGGGCACGTGCAGTACCGCCCCCTGCACCAGCGCGCCGGCGTACTTGTGGGCGCTGTGCACCACCAGGGTGCAGGGCAGGTCCAGGGCGGATGTCGCGGTGCTGCCGGGGCCGGACGGCAGGCCGCGCAGCTGGGAGCCGTGGACCTCGTCCACCACCAGGTCCACGCCGAGCGCCAGGCAGCGCTCGGCAATGGCCGCCAGGTCCAGCCGCTCGCCGCGGTAGGTGGGTGCCGGCAGGATCATTGCCGGCGGCGGATCGCCGGCCAGGAAATTCAGCACCTCGCCGCTGCTGGGGCTCGCCCGGCGCGACGGGATGGGCTCCGGCGCCAGGTCCGCCAACACCAGCCCGCGGCTCACGGCCACGTGGCAGTCGCCGGCGACGGCGACGCGCCGGGTGCGCCGGCCGAGCGCCAGGCAGGCCGCCAGCAGACCCTGGGAGGCACCGTTGGTGAGCAGCAGGCTGGCGCGCACGCCGAGCTGATCGGCCAGCCGGTCCTCGGCGTCGCGCAGCGTGCTGCGGCGCAGATAGGGCACGTCCCGCGGCAGGTGCTCGGCACAGAGCCCGGCGACGCTGGTGAGCCGCCCCTGGTGCGCCGGGAAGTGCGCCTGTACGACATCGGCACAGGCGCCGCTGCCCAGGCGTTCCGTCAAGCTTGGCCGGTCGGCCTCGTCTGCCATCAAGCTGCCTCGTGTGGCTGTCTGACGTGCCGCAGGCGCACACAGGCGCACACAGGCGCCCGGAGAGCTGCGGAGATCGTCATCGTACGGACAGCCCGGCCCACCCACGGGACAAGGCGTTGTGACAACCATGCAGACTCTTGCGTCTCGCAAGGGCAGCACCGCTTGATGGGCATTTCCCGATTAGCATCGCAGCGATTCAACAATCGGCCTTGATCACGATTCCGTTCAAACGCGGGCGCACCCTGCGTACGGCCTTGCGGAGAACCCCATGTCTGAGCCCGACCTGCCTGAGCCCGACGCGGCGCCCTCGGACCCGGCGGTGGCGCGTGCCGTGGCCGCCGCCGCCGCGGCCGAGCGGCTGACGCGCGACATCGACGCCGAGGTGCAGCGTGAGCAGGCGGAGAACCTGATCAAGCGCCACATGCTCGCCGCGGCGGCGCTGGCGCTGGTGCCCGTGGCGGTGGTGGACGTGGCGGGGCTGGTGACGAGCCAGATCGCCATGGCGCGGGCGCTGGCGCGCTGCTACGGCGTGCCCTTCGACGCGGTGCGCGCCCGGGCGGCGGTGCTGTCGCTGCTGACGGGCAGCGCGCCGGCGCTGTCGGTGCTCGCGCTCAGCTCCGGTGCGAAGCTGATACCCGGCATCGGCACCCTGGCCGGCAGCGGCAGCATCGGGGTGGCCGGCGCCGCCATCACCTATGCGGTGGGCCGCGTGCTGGTCCATCACTTCGCGCAGGGCGGTACCCTGCCCGGCTTGGATGCGGCCCGACTGCGCGGGCGCTTCCGGCGCGAGCTGCGTAATGGCCTGCGGCTCGCGAAGCGGTCCGTGTCGGGCAGCCGCAGCGCTGCGCCCGCGGAGCAGCGCCATGCGGCGGACTGAGCCCGACCCCAGTCCGGGTCTGACCCCGGCGCTGCTCACGCTGCCGGTGCCGGCCCCGGTGTCGGCCCAGTCGCCGACCCCGCTGTCCGGGCGTCCCGCCCACCCGGGCGCCTGAGGGGGATGCCGATGCCGATGCGCGCCCTGGCGTTGTCGTCCGCTGGACTGCTGCTGCTGGCGGTGCTCTACGCGCTGGCCCTGCCCAGGCTGGCCGAGCGCATCCCCGAGACCCTACGCGAGACGGCGGAGGTCCGGCTGGAGACGGCTGGGCTTACCTGGATACAGGTGCGCGCCGATGGCCGCGACCTGCTGCTGCACGGCCCGGCGCCGAGCCCTGCCGAGCAGCGCCGCGCGGTGGAGCTGGCCGCCGGCGTGCCCGGCGTGCGGCGGGTGGTGGACGAGATCCAGCTGCGCGCAGTGTCACCGTACCGGCTGTCCATGACCCGGCAGGACGATGCAATCGCCGTCTCCGGCTATATGCCCGACCAGGCGAGCCTGGATGCGCTGGCCGGGCAGGTCCAGGCGCGGGGTGGCGCCGGTGCGTTGGATCTCGAAGTCGCCGCCGGTCATCCGCCCGGCTGGACGGCGCTGGTGAGCGCGCTGATCGAGCCGATTACAGCGCTGGATCAGGCCAGCGCCGAGCTGGCGGATGGGGCGCTGTCCATCGCCGGGGTCACGACCTCCGTGGACACCAGGGATCGGGTCCTTGCGGCACTGTCGGAGCTGAAGGCAGAAGGCGTCACCGTCGACGCGGAGATCACCGCAACCGTCTCTCCCTACACCATGACCCTGACCAAGGCGGACGGGACACTGGCGGTGCGGGGCTTCGTGCCGGATGGGGCGAGCAGCCGGCGCCTGACCCAGCACCTGACCCGGCGCCCGGCAGGACCCGAGGCGACCACCGCCGGCACCACAGAGGTCGCGCTGCGCGAGGCCACCGGCGCCCCGGACGGCTGGCTGAAGCTGGTGCAGGTGCTCGTGGACGCGCTGCCGCGCTTCGACCACGCCGAGGCTCAGCTGTCTGACCGCCGGCTGCGCCTGGCCGGCAGCCTGCCAACCACCGCCGAGCGGGACCAGCTCGTCGAGGCCCTGCGCACCTTCGAAGCACAGGGCTATGCGCTGGACCTGGACCTTTCGGCGGCGGATGCGGCGGCCCTGCGCTGCCAGGCGCGGCTCGACGAGCTGCTGCTGACGCCCATCCTGTTCGCGCCCGGACAGGCCCGCATCGGCGCGGACAGCGACGCCCTGCTGGAGGCGCTGGCGCAGGCCGTCATGGCCTGTCCCGACGCCCGGATCCGCATTGCCGGCCACACCGACGACCGCGGCCGACCCGAGGCCAATCTGCGGCTCAGCCGCGAGCGTGCCCAGGCGGTGGCGGCGCGGCTCATCGCGGCGGGCGTCGAGCCCGCCCGCATCACGGCGGTGGGCTACGGCGACGAGCGACCGGTGGCCGACAACGCCACCGCGGCGGGTCGGGCCAAGAATCGGCGTATCGAATTCGACGTGGAGGCGAACCCCTGATGGGCGACCTGATCATCGAGCTCGCGCTCGCCTTGCTCGCGGCCACGCTCATCGGCTGGCTCATCGGGCGGGTCCTGTGCAAGAGCGGCGAATACGACGAGCGCGCGGCGCGGCGGCGGCTGGAGACGACACTCGCCGAGCGCGACAAGACACGTGCGATGCTCCAGGACACCGCCGACGGGCTGCGCACGCAGCTCGGCGAGCAGACCCGGGCCGCCGCCGGGGCGGAACAGGAGCAAGCAAGGCTCCGGGGCCGGCTCACGGCCGTGGAAACCGAGGCGAAGGACCTGCTCGACCGCATCGAGGCGCTCGACGTCTGCAACGCCCGCCGCCACGCCCTGGAGGCGGAGCTCGACGACCAGCAGGCCCTGGTGCTGGAGCTGCGCGCCACCTGCGACACCCAGGCGCAGCAGATCCGGGCGCTCACCGGCGAGCTGGACGGCGCCCGGACCGAGCTGGCGGCCGGTCACACTGAGCAGCAGCACAAAGACGCGGAGATCAGCGCCGGGAGACGGCGCCACGCGGAGCACGAGGCACTGATCGCGACCCTCGAGCAGGAGAAGTCCGACCTGGAGCAGGCGCTGCGCCGGCTCGGCCCCGAGCACGACAGCTGCCTGGCGCGGCTTCAGGCGCTCGCGGCGGCCGTCGAGGCGCTGCATCAGCGCATTCGCGAGCGCGCTGCTCCCCGCGGGCGCCGCCGGCCGGATTCCCGTGCGGCGTCGGGCGCAGAGGGGCGCCCCTAGACAAATCGACTCACAACGCAACCGGAGGCACTGAGCAATGCGCAGCACACGCGGCGTCATCTGGCACGACGGGCGATTCCAGGACTGGCATGCCGCCCGCACCCATGTCATGAACCACACCCTGAACTACGGCATCGGGGTCATCGAGGGCTTGCGTGCTTACCCCGGCGACCGGGGCAGCGCCATCTTCCGGCTGCGGGACCACACGCGCAGGCTGTTCGAGTCGGCCCAGATCCTCGGGATCGATGTGCCCTATGGCTTCGATGAGCTGATGGCCGCGCAGCGCGATGCCTTGGCGGCAAGCGGGCTCGATGCGGCCTATGTGCGGGTGACGCTCTATTGCGGTGTCGACGCGCTCGGGCTCCATGCAGATGACGGGCATCCGGATTCCGACGATGCGCAGCATCCCGCGGCTGCCGATGACAAGGATGACTGGCCCCAGGACGCCGCAGGCGGCCTGCGCGCCCACTGCGTCATCGCCGTCTGGCACATGGGACCCTACTTCGGCGCCCGGGCGCTGGACGCAGGCATCCGCGTGCGGGTGTCCTCCTACAGCCGCCACCACGTCAACAGCACGCTCTGCCGCGCCAAGGCCACCGGCAATTACCTCAACTCCATGCTCGCCTACCGGGAGGCCACCCGCGACGGCTACGACGAGGCGCTGATGCTGGACCACACCGGCTTCGTCATGGAGGGCAGCGGCGAGAATGTCTTTCTGGTGCGCGACGGCGTGCTCTACACGCCCGAGCTGACCGCGGCGCTGGACGGCATCACCCGGCGCTCCATTATCACGCTGGCGCGGGAGGACGGCATGCAGGTGATCGAGAAGCCCATCACCCGCGACGAGGTCTACATCGCCGACGAGGCCTTCTTCACCGGCACCGCCGCCGAGGTCACACCGATCCGCGAGGTGGACGGGCGCAGCATCGGCAGCGGCACCCGCGGGCCGATCACGGAGCGATTACAGGCGCACTTCTTCGACGCCGCGCATGGGCGGCTCGACGCGCACGGGGACTGGCTGAGCCCGGTCCGCTGACCGACGCGTCACTCGCGGCCATTGCCGGCGCGGCGCTCCCCACGCCGGCCGCGGGCTTGTCGATGACGAGCGCGGAGCGGACCACATTGCCAGAGTCCCGCGGCGACCGACCTGCGCTCGATGCGCCGACACGGGCGCCTGCGCGGTGACTGCGCCACCGGTTGCCGAGTCAGCGCAGCTTCAGGATGGCGGCGACCAGCGCCTGGTCGATGTCGAGCGCACCGGCGATCTTCGCCGGGTCGAGCCCGAGCGCGTGCAGCTTGGTGACGGCGGCGACGCGGGTGGCGTCGCGCTCCGCTTCGGCCTGGTGGCGGGCCTGCTCCTCCTGCCGGCGCGCCTGTGCCTCCTGGCGCCGGGCCTGCTCTTCCTGTTGCCACCATGGGTAAATGAAGCCCCGGTAGACGGGGTCGTGGCGCAGCGCCTCGAACGGCGTGCGCGCAAGCAAGTCGCGGATGCGGAATTGGAAGCCCGCCAGGAGGCGGGAGCGCACGATGCCGTCGGCGCCGAGGATCGACCGGAAATCGTCGTCGTCGCCGGCGCGCGCCAGAAAGCTCAGGCAGTCGGGGTCGTGGTGGAGGATGGAGTACTCGCGCACGCCGCCTTGCGCATAGTCGCGGCGCTTGTGCACCTCGTCGCGCTCGCGCGTGGCACGGTCGCTGTCGGACAGGGACTCGATGCAGAGATCGAAGGTGCCGCGATAGGAGCGGTCGAGGTCGCCGAGCTGGACGGCGTTGTCGCTGCACACGACGCCGAGGTCCGGCTTGCGAATGACGACGCGATCAGGGAGCGCGAGCCGAAAGCCATGGTCCAGACCGGTGTATTGGGCGACGGGGTGGACCTTCAGGAATTCCGCGAGCAGGGCGCAGAGCCAGTTGTAGATCCAGAAGGTCAGGTTGTCCGACAACCGCTTCTCCTGCAGGCGGCCGTTGTTCCACTCGTAGCGTGCGCCGCGGAATTCGTAGTAGTAGGCCCAGTAGTCGGCCTCGGACACCCGGCGGCCGTCGGCGTCCATCAGCTCGGCGTCGGAGGGCTGAACGTCGTCCTTGGGCAGGGCCTCGGCGGTGACAGGCATATCGGCACCCCTTGGGCGTGGCGCGACGGGTTGGCGAATATCGACCCGTCAAGCCGTTGAGTCTTGCGAAAACGCTAGAGCGAGAACCTGTGCGCGTCAAGCGGCAAGGGCTGATCCGGCGCTGGGGCGCCCCCCATACCGTGCCCACCGCATCGCGCCCGCACCGCGGCCGCCATCGTGTTGCGCGATGGGGCAGCCTCGGTGGCAAAGCACTGACGCGCCCGGCCGACGGCAACGCCGATGCATTCGCGTTTCCCGCGCGGGGCAGTCAGCCCCGCCAATCTCAGCGGCCTTAGTCTCTGAAAATGCAGGAACCCGGAAACCGCGTTTCCGGGCTCTGTCCGATGACTGGCCAGGATGGCCAGTCAAGGGGGATCTCCCTAGAATCCTGCCACCAGATTGACGCTGGTGAAGGTGTCGGTGCTGTCGATGCCGGGTGGTGTGAAGCTGTTGTTGAGCACGGTGTAGCTCAGGCTCAGCGCCAGGTTGTCGGTCATGGACACCTGCAGCGACGTGATGGACTCGGTGAAGGTGTTGTCGGACCCGGCCATGACCGAGAGGTCCTGCCGGAAACTGGTGTTGTCGGTGAGGCGCAGGCCGTAATTGAAGGCCCCGCGCGCCACGGGCTCGTCCGAGTCGGGCGTGTCGTCCGTGAACCGCGTCATGCGATAACCGCCGCCCAGCTGCAGCGTCAGGGTCTGGCGCTCGGTGTCTATCAGCGCATGGCCCAGGCCGATGGTGGCGGAGTAACGCGACTCGATGTTCGAGAACGGGTCGCGGTCATAGCCCAGAAAGCCGAACGCGAAGGTGCGCCGGGTGAAGAAATACTCCGGCTTGTAGCCGGCGGCGTAGCGCTCGGTGGTGGTCTCGCCCTCGGAGTCGGCGAAGCGCGCCTCGGCCCCCAGGAAGTGCCGCCACGGAAAGGCCGTGTAGCTGATGAGCAGGTTGGCGTTCACGTTGTTGCTGTCGCTGTTGCCGCTGGAGGCGGCATAGCCGAGCTGCGCCTCGCCGGCCCAGGCGGGCGGTGCGTCCGGCCTCGGCAAGTCACGCAGCGTGAAGAGCTTCTTAGCCGATTCATTGCCGCTCACATCGGCGCCGACGGACTCCCCGCCGGAGACCTGTGGTGGCGGTGGGGGTGCTTCCTGGGCTAGGCCGGCCGCCGGGATGCCCAGCAAGCCCGCGAGCAGCGCCGCCAGCATCCGCGGCGCCGGCGCACGGTCGCCGCGGCGCGCAGGTGCAGCGGGCCTTGGAGGCGTCCCTGGGCGGCTTGGTCGGCGGCATATCGTCTGTTTGTCTTGCATTGCGCTGCGTCTCCCGGTGTCGTGCCGCGCCCGTCTGCGGCGGCTGGTACGCAGCGCACTCTAAGCCGTCAAGGTCCGACACCGGCGGCGTGGTTGTTGTCTGGGCGAGAGCTTTTGTTGCGCTGTGGAAACCCCGGCTCGTGGCGCGCCGCGGCGCTGCGGGTGCTGCTGCGCGTGCGCCCCACGCAGCGAGCAGGAGCAGGTCAGATATCGAGAAACCAATCAGTCTTTGGCACCTCCCGACCCGGAAACCGCGTTTGCAGCGCCCCGCGCATGGCCTCGGCATCCCCGATGGAGTCCACCAGGGAGAAGTTCCATTTGGCCTGGAAGTTGGCGAGGCCGTGGGGAAAGCGCATGGTGCCGCCTCGTTCGGGCGATGAGCCCGTCGCGTTGCGCCGGCAGCGCGCGGGCCGATGAGGTTCAGCCGGAATAGGGCATGGACCGCAGTGCGACAACGCGCGCTCGCGACCGCTGCCACGGGCGGAGCGGTCGCTTTCCACTGGGCCAAGCAGCGGCTGCTGCGCACGACGACACGGCGCCTTGGGGGCAGCAGCGCCGAGAGCCAAGGGAGCCCCCTCCTCGACCCTCGGCCCTCCGTAAGCCTAGTTCTCGGGTCGAGGAGCCCCGAAGTCCCGATCGATACGCGCCACGACGATCTCGCGGATCTCATCCGCCATCGCGGTTACCGCGAGACGTTCGAGCAACGTTACCTTGCTGACCAGACCCGCGGCGACCACCGCCCTGGTGAAGCTCAGGTCTTTCGGGCGGCCGGCGTAGTACTTAGAAATCAGCAGGTCATGGACATCCAGGCAGAGGCCGCGTATGCCGCGGGTGTTCTCGTTGCAGATGGGCACCAACCGCGCCTTCCAGCCCTCGGGCAGCTTGGCCGTGGTCTCTTCGACGCCGTCGGCGTAGTAGCCGAAGGTTTCGTGAAACGGGGAGCCCTCGCCGATCACGCCGTCGATGAGGTTCCAACGCTCGGGGTGTCGCGTCGGGATCAGGTCGGCCTCCATGGATTTCAGCGCGTCGGCCGGAGCACGGGGATGGGTCGCGAGGATGGACTGGCTGCCGATGACGATCAGCGTCTCTTCTTCGGCGATTGCCCCCGCGGCGCGCAGCAGGTGCTCCAGCTCATCTCGACGCACCCGGGGCCTCCTTGATGAGCTGCCAGCGCTCCCGTGGCGACAGCGCGCCGGCAAAGGGTGAGCAGGAGCGGAGCCGGATCGCATGCTCGGAGGACTCTGTCAGGATGGCGACGACATCGTCCACCGGACCATCGAGAATCGCCTGCCACTCGACGAGCCAGGTCGGCGGTACGTCGTCCCCGCGGATCGCGGCCCAACGATGCAGGTTCGACTTGGCGTGGTCGATGAGCCCCGGGTCGTCGGCGAGGCGCTCGGCGATGCGCCGGTGCCGGGCCAGTATGCGGTCTTCGATGATGCGTTGCGCGTTGGCTGCCGAGGTCATGGCAGAGAGATCCGGCTTGCGGGCCGATGCTGTGAAGCCAGCATAGGGCATGGACCGCAGTGCGACAACGCGTGCTCACGACCGCAACCTCCGCTGGGGGCCGCGCTAGCCCGAGTCTGCCAGCAGCCGCTGCAGCGCGCCGGCCGCGGCGTCCGCGCCCGGGCCGGCGTCGATCGCGTCGAGCAGGTCGCGCAGGCGCCGCGCGAAGTCGGCACACTCCGGGAAGGCATCGCCGAGCTCTGTGCACCACTCGCGCAGGCTGGCCCAGTCGTGCTGCTCGGCGAGCTCGCGGGCGGCGTCGAGCTCCATGGGCGGCGGTCGCAGCGGTGGCTCGACGGTCGGGTCCAGTGACCCTTGCCCGGGTGCAGCCGCCTCGTCCGGTGCCGGCGATGTGCCCGCGGCTTCGGCGTCCGCCCACCGCCAGGTGAGCCCGAGGCATAGGCCGAGCGCCGCGGACAACGGCCCCTGCTCGATGGGCTTGAGCAGGAAGGCCTGGAATCCGAGCTCGACCGCGTCCCCGGGTGCCGGCAGCGGCGAGGCGGAGGCGGCGATGGCCGGCAGGTCCGGGCGGCCGAGTGCCGCGCGCAGTTGCCAGACGGCGGCGTAGCCGCAGGTGCCCGGCATGCGCAGGTCCGCGATCACCAGATCCGGCGGGTGGCGGCGTGCGGTCGCCAGCGCTGTCCCGGCGCTCTCGGCCGTGTCGACGGCGAAGCCCAGCCCGCGCAACTGCCCGGACATCAGCAGCCGATTGACCCCGCTGTCGTCGATGACCAGGACGCGCCGCCGGGGGCCGGCATAGCCGACGATGGGCGCCTGCTCCGCGGCGGGCGCGTCGCCATCCGATATCGCCGCCACCCCCTGCACCGGCAGCCGGAAGCCGAAGCGGCTGCCCTGCCCAGGCGCGCTGTCCAGCGTCAGCGCACCGCCGAGCATCTCCGCCAGCTCGCGGCAGATGGCCAGGCCCAGGCCGCTGCCGGAGGTCGTGTGGTGGGCCTGCTCGAAGGGCGCGAACAGGCGCTCGCGGTCGGCGGGGGCGATGCCGCGGCCGGTGTCCGTTACCGTGAACAACAGGACCCGGGTGTCCGTGTCGGTGGCCAACGGTGCAGTGGGGTCGAGCGCGGCGCTGAAGACCACGCGACCGGCATCGGTGTACTTGACGGCGTTGTCCAGCAGATTCTGCAGCACCTGGCGCACGCGGCGGCCATCGGTGCGCACCCGCTCCGGCAGGTCCGCGGCGATCTGCGCCTCGAAGCCCAGGCCCTTGGCCTCGGCCTGGCGGTCGGCGACGGCGGCGAGGTCCGCCAGCAGCGCTCGCAGCGCGACCTCGATGGGCACGGGGCGCAGGCGGTCGTGCTCGATACGGGCGATGTCGAGCAGGTCATCGATCAGGCGCAGCAGGTGGCGCCCGCCGCGCTGGATGAGGCCGCAGTGCGCCTGCGCCTCGGCGTCGAGCCGCGGCGAGCGCCGCAGCAGGTCCGCGCCGCCCAGCACCGCGTTCAGCGGCGTGCGCAGGTCATGGCTCATGCTGGCGAGGAACCGGGTCTTGGCACGGTTGGCAGCCTCGGCGCGGTCGCGCTGCACGGCCAGCTCGCGGGTGCGCGCATCCACCAGCTCGTGCAGCCTGGCCTCGTTGCGCTCGAGCGCCGCCTGGGCACGCTCGGCGCGCCGGCGCAGTGTGTTGACGCGGTCGGCCTGGGCGACGGAGAGCAGCAGCAGCATAAAGAGCAGTCCGCCGTAAGGCAGCACCCACACCGACGGCAGCGCGGGCAGCAGACCGAAGTTCAGCGGCATCAGCAACAGGTAGGGCAGCAGCATCGGGAACCAGCTCGCCAAGTACCAGCCCGCCGCCCGCGGCTGCCGCCGCAACGCCAGCATCCCGCTGACCATCATGACCGGGGCGGCGCTCGCACCGAGCGTGGAGTTCAGCGTATAGCCCGTCAGCGGGAGCCAAGCGGTCACCAGCGGCAGGCTCGCGGCCAGCAGCACCAGTGCGTAGTGCACCCAAACCCAGCGCGGCGCCTGTTGGCGCAGCTGCAGGAAGGCCACCGGGAACAGATAGATGCCGATCAGCGCGACCGCGGCGCCGCCGGCGATCCCGCACAGCCATGTCGGCCACAGCGGCCAGGGCAGGGTCCGCAGGAGCCCTTCCCGCTCCGCTGCCCAGATGATCACGCCGGCGATGACCCAGCAGAGCCACAGGTAGGCGGGGTCGCGCAGCTGGATCAGCAGCAGCAGGTTGTAGGCCAGCATGAACAGCAGCGCGCCGAAGAACAGCGCCAGCCAGGCATAGGCGGCGCGGTCCGCCTCGGCGAGCCGCAGGCGGTCGGTCAGCCGCAGGTCGAGCCGGCGCCCAGTGTTGCCGGTGACACGTAGGTAGACCGTCGCGGCGGCCTCGGCGGTCAACGGCAGCTCGAAGAGGAACCAGCGGTGCGAGCGGTCCCGCTGCGCCGGATCGGCAAAGCGCCCGTCGCGGCGCTGCGCGATCACTTGGCCGCGCTCGTCCAAGGCCCAGTAGGCGACCTGCGCGATGCGCGCGTCCGCGAGCACGAGCAGCAAGGCCAGCGCCTGATCGGTGGCGTTGCGCACGGCGAAGCGCGCCCAGACGGCATCACTGTCGGTGCCGAGATTGGGGATGCCGGGCGGCGCCGGCTTGAAGTCACCGGCGGTCTGCGGTGCGAGCACGTCGGCCAGGGCGAGGTCGCGCGTCGGGTCGCGCAGCAGCGCCATGTGCTCCACCTGGAGCGGCAGGTCGCCGGCACCGGTGATGACGACCTCCGGCGGGGAGGCGGCCGGCGCCGCCCGGGCCACGGCGGCCAGGATGACCAGCATCAGCAGCAGCAGGCGGCGCAGGCGGGCAGGCCAGACGCTCGGCATCGGCTCAGTCGGCATCGTCCGCGGTGGCGCCGGGATGTCCTTGCAGGCCTGCCCCTGGTACGTCCAGCGGCGATGGGTCGGGCGAGCGGTCGGCAGGCATGGTCACATATCAAGGACGGCGCGACCCGCAAGGATGACCCTAAGCCGCCGCCGGCGAGCGCCCGCACCGCTGGGGCTCGGGCCACCACAGTTAGGCGTCATGCCCGGGGGCGGCGCCGCCGGCGAGTCGGGCCGGCCAAGCGGGCGACGCCCTATGGCGACCTGGCCGATGGAGATAAGCGCCCCCGATATGCCCGATACGGAAACGGCATCTGATGGACGGCCGTTGCAATCCACGCCCGGGCGGATGCCCGCCCGTCGGACGACGAGCGAGCGGTTCGGTATGGATTTAGGCAGCGGCGGCCTCGGGGGTCTGCGCCTTCTTTCGCAGCAGCGTCTCGATGCCCCAGTAGGCGCCGGCGCCGAGCAGGGCGCCGCCGGCCAGCGACATGCTGACCGGGTGCGCCAGGACGAACGCCTTGGCGGCGGTGCCGACCGCGGCCAGGGAGCCGGGTGTGGCGGTTGTCAGGCCTTGGGTTGCCATCGTCTTGTGTCCTCACGGATTGAAGGGGACCGGCTTTGCGGTGCTCGATTCCCAGCGCGCGCCCATGCTGCTGCCGGTCGTCGATCATCAGGGCGCGTGCACCGGCGCTAGGGTGCCCATCCCTGCGCACGCGGGGCAAGCCTTGTGGGGTGTCTTGGATGCGCCGCGCTTGGCAACGGCAACGGATACTTTGCGAAACAACACCGCGACGGGGCAGGTTCGCGGATCATCCGGTTTGGGCATCCGTGGAACTGGAAACTTGGGCCTGTCATGTCCGCCACCCGCCACATCTCTGCCGCGTCGTTGCAGATCATCGCCGTCGGTGCCGCCACCGGTGCCCTGGCCGGTGCGGGCGCCGTGGCGATCTACGCCCTCCTGGGCGGCAAGGCGCTCGCGGCCGCGCCGATGGCGGCACCGGCACGGTGGATCAGCCAGGCGCGCGAGCTCTCCGGATCAGCGCCGTGAACGCATCCGACAAGCCCACCCGCGACGGCCCCCAGTCGGCGGCTTGCGATGGCCAGGCCGCCGTGCCCGTACTGCCGGGCTCGATGTCGTCACCATAGGGATACTTGGCCCGCTTCATGCCCCACCCGCCCGCCGCTTGCAGCGGCAACCGCGCCGGCGGCACCCTGCCCCGGCGACGCCGCCCCCGGATTCGGGGCCTGTTGTGCCCTCTCCATTGGGTGCTCGTGGCGCTGGCCTGGACCGGCATCGCCGTTGCCGCGCCCGCGCCGGACGCCCGGCTGCCGGTGCTGTCGGTCGCCACCGACGGGCTGACGCCGGCGGAGATCGGCGCCCGGCTCGGGGCGGTGGCGAAGGCCGCGTTCCCGGACCTGGAGGCGCGCTGGGACACCGCCCTGGCGTCGCTGCTGGAGCCGGCACAGCTGCCGGCGCTGATGGCGGATGTGGTGGCGCCGCTGCGTGCGGAGGGCGTCGACGCGGCGACCCGCGCCGAAGTAACCGGCTTTGCCGGCGCCCTCGACCTGGTGGGCCGCACCCGCCTCGGCGATGGGCACCTGTCCCTGGACGAGCTCTGGCTGGTGCAGTTCCTGCCCGATCTGGTGCCGCTGGCGGCGGGCTCGGCCCTGGCCCTGCACGGGCGCGGCCCGGGGGATGCGCCGGTGCTGCTGGGGCGCAACCTGGACCTGCCGGCGTCCGCGGCGCTGCGTAGACTACAGGCCATCACCCGCTGGCAGGGGGCGCGGCGCACGCTCGTGAGCGCCGGGCTTGCCGGCTATCTGGGGGTGCTGAACGGCTTCAACGAGCATGGCCTGTACGCGGCGCTGCTCGCCGGTCCGAAGCGTCCCGCGGTGCGTGCCGCGGACGCTGGCGAGCGCGCCATCGGCTTTGCCGTGCGTACGGCGCTGGCCAGCCGGGACAGCGCCGTGGGCGCCGCGGGGATGCTGCGGCGGGAGGCATTCGTCGGCAGCCACAGCGTGCTGCTGGGGGACGCCGGCGAGGCGCTGGTGCTGGAGCTGCCGGCCGGGAAACCGGCGGTGCTGCGCCGCGATGACAGCGCGACGCGCCCGGAGATGCCCTGGGGGCAGCCGGGCCGGCTCGCGGTAGTCAACTGCCTGGTGGCCGCGGACAGCGGCGGGGGCTGTGCCGACCTCGGCGACCGCTTCCGCTGGCAGCGCCTGCGTCGGTTGGCTGGTGGCGGTGGGCAGGCGAGGCAGGCAGGCACCGAGGTGATGCTGCCCGGGGACCTCGGGCAGAACCTGCTCGATCGCCTCCCCCGCGGCTATGGCGTCTTCAATGCCGCCACCGTCCAGTCGGTGATCTTCGAGCCCGCGAGCGGCGATCTGCTGCTCTATGCCGCGCACCCCGACCAGGCGCATCCAGCCGAGCCGCTGATGCAGCGCTACGTGGGACTGGCGCGGACCGTGGGCAGGAGCAGCGGGCACCCGGGCGGCTGGGTCTGGGTGCTGGCGGCGCTGCTGCTCGCCGGCGCCGCCGCCGCGCTCTGGCGCTTCTATCCGGCCCGCTCCACCAAGCGCCCGTCGGAGACGGCCAGCACCCGGTCGGCGACGTAAAACCAGTGATCGTCGTGGGTGACGCAGATGACGGTCAGGCCATCGGCCTTCAGCGCCGGCAGCACGTCTTCGTAGAAGTGTCGGCGAAAGTCCGGGTCCTGGTCCGCGGCGAGCTCGTCGAGCACCAGGATGGGCCGTTCTTTCAGCAGCGCGGCGAGCAGGGCGATGCGCTTCTTCTGCCCGGTGGACAGCGCGAGGTTGCTGAAGCCCTGCGCGGTGTAGCGGGTCTTCTCGGCCAGCCCCAGCTCGGCCAGGCCGCGGTTCACGTCCGCCGGATCGATCTCCGGCCGGCCATACAGGCGCTCGAACAAGTGTGAGTCCGTGAAGACGGTGGCGAAGCGGGTCCGGTAGCCCGGGCGCGTGTCGTCGTCGATTGCCTGCCCGTCCAGCAGCACGCGCCCGGCCTGCGGCCGATAGAGTCCGGTGAGCAGCTTCAGGAGCGTCGACTTGCCGCTGCCGTTGCCGCCGACGATAAAGACCAGCTCGCCCCGGCACAGGGTCAGGTCCAGTGGGCCGACCGCGAAGGCGTCGGTGCCGCCATCGGCATACCGAAAGCCGACGCCGTCCAGGACGATGCGCTCGAAGGCCGGCCGGCCTTCGATGAACGTGGCGCCGGGCGTGAGGCCGTCGGCCGCGGCCACGGCCTTGTCCACCCGTACCTCCAGGTCATAGAGCGCGCCCACCGCGGCGTCCACCTTGGCCATCATCGGCAGCGCGCTCGCCAGGGTCAGCATCGGGTCGGTCAAGAACAGGGTCGTGGCGGTGACGGTCAGCACCGTTTCCGCCGACGCCGGCACCAGCGCCGGCACCAGGAAGACCACCAGGGCCAGCACCAGATAGCCGGCGCCCCGGGTGAGCAGGATTTCGCGCATCTGACGCCGGTTGGAGGCGCGGCGCACCGCCTCGGTCTGCCGGCACAGCCCGGCCAGCTCCGCGGCCACGCCGTCGCCGACGCGGCGGTCCGCCATGACCTCCTTGAAGCCCGCGAGCTGCCCCGCCATCCGGTCCGCGAAGCGCGCGTCGGCGGCGTCGGCACGGGACAGCTCCCCGGCCGTGATGCGGAAGTGGCTCACCAGAAAGGGCAGCAGGACGCCGAGCACCAACAGCAGCGTCAGCGCGCTCGCCGGCGACACCCAAAACAGATAGGCGAGTGCGCAGGCGAGCATCAGCACGGACTTGGCGCCCCGCACCAGCAGCAGCACGCCCTGGGAGAGCATGCCCGCGTCCCGCAGCAGCGGGTCGAAGGCGGCGAGACCGCCCTGCCCTTCGACAAAGCGAAGACCGCAGCGACGGACCTTCTCGGCGACCCGCAGGCGCACCCGGCGCAGGCTGGTCTCCACGGCGCGCACCGACTCGGTTGCCGCATAGCGCTGGGCGCCGTTGTTGATGGACCAGGCGAGCAGGAACAGCGCCGGCGTCTCCAGCCCGAGCTGGCCCGCGGCGATGCGGTCGGCGGAGGCGTTGACCACCATCATCATCAGCGTGACCGCGGCGCCGGCGAGCCCGGCCATCGCGACGATCTGCCCGCGCGGGGCATCGCTCTCCCGCGCGAAGAGCCGGACGATGCTCAGCGCCATGGCGCCTGCCCGAAGCTGATGTCCGATGCGACCGAGACGTAGAAGCGCTCGCCGCGCGCGGCGCTCATGCCCCGTCTCCAGGGCTGCCGCCGTGGCCCTGCTCAAGCAAGCGCCCATCGCGCATGCGGAGTACGCGGTCGGCGACGTGGAAATAGTGGTCGTCGTGGGTGACGCAGACCAGGGTCAAGCCTTGTTCCTTGAGCGCGGGGAGCATCTCCTCGTAGAAGCGGCGGCGGAACGGCGGGTCCTGGTCCGCGGCGAGCTCGTCGAGCACCAGGATCGGCCGCTCCTTGCCCAGCGCCGCGAGCAGGGCGATGCGCTTGCGCTGCCCGGTGGACAGCGCCAGGTCGGTGAAGCCGCCTGCGGTATAGCGGGTCTTTCCGGCGAGGCCCAGCTCGGCGAGCCGCTCGTTCACCGCCGCCGGGTCGACGTCCGGCTGCCCGTGGAGGCGCTCGAACAGGTGGAAGTCCGTGAACACCGTCGCGAACAGGGTGCGATAGGCCGGGCGCGCGTCATCGGCAATCGCCTTGCCATCCAGCAGCACGCGTCCGGCGGCGGGGCGGTAGAGCCCGGTGAGCAGCTTCAGCAGTGTCGACTTGCCGCTGCCGTTGCCGCCGACGATGAACACCAGCTCGCCGCGGCGCAGCGTCAGGTCCAGCGGCCCCACGGCAAACGCGGTCTGCTTGTCCCCCAGGGATGCCTCGCCGATTGCCGCGTCGGCGAGGTCGTAGTGGAAGCCGACCCCGGCGAGCTCGATGCGCTCGAAGCCGCGCGGCCCGACGGCCGGCGGCAGATCATCCGCCGCGGCGGACGCATGGTCGAGACGGGCCTCCAGCGCATAGAGGTCGCTGACCGCGGCGTCGAAGCGTCCGAGCACGGGGATCGCGGCGGCCAGCTCGCCGACGGGCCCGAACAGGAACAGCACGGCCGTGGCCAGCTCGTGGCTCATGCCGCCGTCCTGGCCCAGGGTCAGGGGCACCGCGAACATGACGGCGAACATCAGCAGCGACAGCATGGAGCTGGCGAAGTTGATGTCGCGCACATGCCGCTCGGTGGCCGCGAGCTTGGCATCCAGCGACTCCCGGGAGATACGACCCAGGTCCGCGAGGAGCCCGTCGCTCAGGCGGCGGTCCATCACCACGTCCGAAAACCCGCTGACCAGCTCCCCGAAGCGGTGGAAGAAGCGCCCCTCGACGGCGGCTGCCCGTTGCAGCAGTGACCGGGTGCCCTCGTAGCCGGCGCCCAGTACCGGCAACGTCACCGCCAGGATGGCGACGATGGCCACCAGACTGGCCGGCGACAGCAGCGCCAGGTAGATGCAGACGAACGCCAGCACCGACAGCGCCTGCGCCGCGAGCACCAGCAGCACGGTGCCCTGGGAGATGACGCCGATCCTGGTCAGCGGCGCATAGGCATCGATGCCGCCCTGCGCCTCGACGACGCGCAGGCTGCTGCGGCGCAGCTTCTCGGCAACACGGATCTTGATGCCGGCAATGGCGCCCTCCACGGCGTCGCTGGAGCGGCTCAATACCAGCCACTGTGCCGCCGCCGAGGCCGCGAAGACGCCGCCGAACGCCAGCGCCAGCAGCCAGCGCTCCTCGCCCGCGTAGATGCCCTCGGCGGCGAGGTTGATCAGCGCCAGCAGCAGCGCCTCGCCGAGACCAGCCAGCAGGATCGCGAGCCCGATCAGCACCCAGCGCGCGTCCACCTCGTCAGCGAGGAAGCGATACAGGTGGCGTCCGGAGCGCTGGCGCGTCGAATCGCCACGCCGGCGGTGCTGCGGCTGGTTGCTCATGGCGCGGATTGTCGCCGCCTTGCCTGCGCCGGGTAAATGTCAGCGCGGGATGAGATCTGCCCGGCGCGACGATAGGACTCGCCAGCACAAGACCGAGGCTTGGCGAAGAGTTTTCCTGCTCTGCGGAGTCGCATTCCTGATCCGCCATCCCGCTGATGGGCTGCGCTCGCTGCACGCGCGGCTGCCGGACTTCCCCTGGAAGAGACCGGCTATGTCCTGCCCTTTGGGCGCTGTTGCTGGAACGGTTCGGGGGCTCGCGGGGCACGGTGCTGGTCGCCGACCCCGGCGGCAAGGACGTGTTCATCTGAAGCCCGGGCGACGGCGCCGAGCCCGGCATGAAGGTCAAACAGCCGGCGTAGGACCTTGGAGCCGCTCAGGGCGCCGGCTCTTGCCATCGCGGCATCAGCACCATGAGTAACGCCTCTGGGACGCCGCGGGATAAAGCCGTCCATTGCGCGCCGGCACCCCCATCAAAGCGGGATGTCCGCCAGAGGATTCAAGTGCCGCACCCCGGGAAAACGCTTCAAGTCGTTGTCGGCCGAGTAGATGACGGCACCCTGCTCGATGAGCATCATCGACTTTGGTCCGACTTCTCGGCAATGGCCTCGTCCTCCAGGGCGTCGGCGAGTGCCCGCGCCTTCACCAGGTCGAACGCCGCCCGCGGTTTCCCGAGGGAGTGGGGCTCGAGCCGACAGCGAGCGGGCTGGGGTCGATCAAGTGCCGACAGCCCCGCGCGCAGTGCCTGCTCCACCACCTGTCGAAAGGGCTGTCCGGAAGCACGGACGCGCTGCTTCAGGTCGTCGAGGAGTTGGTCTTCAATGGTCGATGTGGTGCGCATCTTGATGACTTCAGTGTCGCTGTCACGATGTCCGCCGTAACATAGCGCAAGCCCGTTGCAGGGTGTCTCGTTTCGCTCGACTCGATAGGGGCAGCCGCACGCAGCCGGGCGTTGGGCGCGAGCACCCCATGGCGGCAGTGGCGATCCCTCCGGGGCGGCGGCACGGCGGCACGGCGGGCGGACAGACCGGCGGCGTGGCGATGCAGCCCGAGGATCCGGGGCTTGGCTGTGGCCGGTGCCTTCGGGCTAAGCTTGCCGACATCGATGCACTTGCCGCTTCCTGCGAGGCCGATGTCTCCGCGCCCAGACCAGCCAAGCCCGGGCGAGCCCGGCGCCCCGAGCCCGAGCCCGACCTCGCCGAGCCCCAAGGGCAGTTGCTCCGATGACAAGCACTCGGCGTCGGAGCGCGCCGTGCCAGCCAGCCCGCTGTCGGTGACCAGCGTCTATCTGCCGACGGTCGCCGCCTGCGCCGAGGCCCTGAGCGCGATCACGGCCAAGGCGCAAGCGGCGCACGCGCAGGGGGTGGAAGTCCCGAGCGACCACTACGAAGCCCTGCTGGCATCGCCGAAGGTTGCCGGCATGGCGCCAATGGACGAGCAGGGCTCCACCAATGCGCGCCGGCGCTGGCTCTGCCGCGGCACCCTGACCTACGCTCAGGCGCTGGCGGTGGCCCGCGGCGGCCGGGTGCTCGGTGTCCGGGCCCTGCCCGAAACCGGGCAAGTCACCACCGACTGTCCCTGCGGACTCGGCTTCGCCGTCGGCTACGCCCGTGCCCGCTGGGCCGGGGCCGATGACGACAAGGCCATTGCGCAGGCGCTGGCCTGGCAGCTCGCGACCGACGACGAGCGCCACCAAGCGGGGGTCGGCGGGCTGATCGCCGCGCGCCTGCGCGGGGATGCGGGCAAGGCGTCAACCCTCAGCAGCGCCGCTGCCGGCATCGCGCAGTCGCCGGCGGGACGCTCCACGATGGACGCCGCCCTGGGCGCTGCCAGGTCACTGACCGGCAGGGCCGGAAGCGCCCTCGCCGGCGCCCCGATGCGGGCCAACCCCGTGGTCTCGACGCTGACGGCCGTCGTGAATCTGGACCTCTACCGCGCCGCGCTGGCGCGCAGCATCTCCTGGCGGCAGTTCACGAAGAACCTGGTGGTGAAGACCTCCGGCGCCGTCACCGCCGCCGGCGGCTGGGTGACCGGTGCGGCGGCCGGCTCGGTGGTGGGCGGCCCCATCGGCGCCCTGATCTGCGGTCTGCTCGGTGCCGCCGGCGGCGGCACGGCCGGCGCGTCCGCCGCCAAGCAGGTCGCGGACCGGATCGTGCCGGAAGATGCACAACGGTTGCTGGCCATCGTGCGCGGGGTCAGCGAGGCAGCGGCCTGGGAGCATCTGCTGGTGGATGCGGAAGTGGAGACGCTGGCCGCGCGCCTGACGGAGCGGGTCACGCCCGCTTGGCTGCGCCGGCTCTATCGCGCGGGACGCGAAGACGATGGCGGCACCTGGCAGGAGACATGGGTGCGGGCGCACGCTGCACGCGAAGTGCGGCAGCTATGTCAGGACATCGTCGCGCAACGCACGCCCATCGAGCCGCCGTCGATGGAGCGGGTGGAAGCGATTCTGGCTCATATCGACGCCACCGCCGATCCGGCGTAGTCGCCCACGCTGTGGCCCGGATCATGCCGGCACTGCGCCGGCAATGGCGATTTGCATGTACGAAGCGCATGCAATACCTGGTGTCCGATCACAGCCCCTTCCCGAGGTGATGCGATGGCCAGGCTCACGGTGCGTCAAATTGATCGAGCCGACAAGGAATGGCTCCAGAACGAGGCCGCGCGACAGCAGCTCTCGATGGAGGAACTGGTTCGGCGCTTGATTCATGTGAAACGGCAACAGTCGATGGAGAAAAGCAGCCCGTCGGACATCGTGCGGCGTCATTTTGGGCCCCAAGGGGGAATCGATTTGGGCGAGCGCCGGAGATTCGGCTTCGATATGCCCACTTTTCCGGAAGCGGATGCGCCATGAGTGGCGATGCTTACCTGCTGGATACCAATGTAGTCTCCGAGCGGAGTTTCGCAACTGCGGACTGACGCTGATAAACCCCTGGGGTCATGATGAATAGGACGGCAACGGCCGGCCTCTTGCAATCATCCTTCGGAACAAGATTGCCGCTCTGATTGTCGCCCGCGGCTGCGACGATCTGTTTGCACCGAGGGGCTGGCACTCGAGGGCAACCAAGACACGCTGGCAGCGGCGGTCGAGCAGGCCTTCATCGACGCCGACGCCAAGCGCAAGCCGTCCTGGCTCACATCGACGCCGCCGCCCGTCAGGCGTCGTCACCAACGCGGAGGCCCGGACCATGAGCCCATCGCATCGGCAATGGCGCGAGCAGGGCGGGCGATGGATGCGGCGCCCGCATCGGCCGGCCCCGCGGCAGGCCAAGCTCGCCGCGCTGCTGCTCGTCAGGGCGACCTGGACCTGCGCACCGGGCACCTAGGCCGCGGACGGGCCGGATGCCACCGCGTCGAGCGCACCAGCAGCCGCAACCCAGGCCCGATCGCCCGCCGCTGCCGATTCGATCGGCAACGCCGCCGCGGCAGCCGCCGCCCGCCGCGACCCCGCACTGCTGCGAGTCGCGCTGCTGTACGGGCCGCCGACGCTGAATACGATCTTCGCCGCCGCACCGTCAACGACCGTGCCCGGCGCGCAGCTGTTCGCGAGCCTGTTCCGGCTCGACGCCGCCGGCGAGCCGCAGCCCTACCTGGCCCGGCGCTGGTCCTTCTCGCCCGGGCGCGACACGCTGCCCGTCCATCTGGCGCCCGACGCGCTGTTTCACGACGGTACGCCAATCACGTCGATGGATGTCGCCTTCTCGATCCTGGCCACCCGCGACCACCACGGCTTCAACACCATGCTCGAGGCGGTGGAGCGGGTGGACACCCCGGACCCGCTCACCGCCGTCATCCGCCTGCGCCATCCGCACCCGGCCCTGTTCAAGGCCCTGGCGGTGCCCTTGACGCCGATCCTGCCCGCGCACGTCTACGGCGACGGCACGCCGCTTCGCGAGCACCCGGCCAACTGGCGCCCGGGGGGCTCCGGCCCGTTCCGCTTCAAGTCCCTTGAGCCCGGCGCGGACATCGAGCTGACCCGCTTCGCCGACGGCTCGACCCGCTGCGGCTGCGCCAGGTCCTGCTAAACCTGGTCGGCAATGCGATCAAGTACACCGAGCGCGGCGCCGTGCGCCTACACGCCGAGACCCTGCACGACGCCGACGGCAGGCCGCGACTGCGCCTGTGCGTCGAGGACACGGACCCGGGCATTCCGGCCCGGGCGCAGGAGCGGTTGTTCCAGCCCGCCGGACCTGGTGCTGATGGACCTCGCAATGCCCGGCTGGTGCGGCTATGCCGGCGCCCATGCCGTGCCCGTCGCCACCGACCGGCCCGACCTGCCGGTGGTCGTCGTCTCGGCGACGCCGCTGTCCGACGACGACGCGCGCGCTGGGCTTCGTCGCGGCGCTGATGAAGCCCGTGGAGACCGCGGCGCTGGTGGAGGCCATCGGCAAGGTCCTGGGCCTGGAGTGGGCCACGTCACCTCCGCCGTCGAGCGACCGGTCCGCCGCCGATGCCGGTGATCGCAGGCAACCGGACCGGCCGGCGCAGACCCCGGCACAGCGCGGGCTCGCGGAGGCCGCGTGGGCGATGCCGCCGCCCGCAGAGGCCATGCTGCACGTCCCGATCCGCAGCAAGATGATCGAGGCCCGGCTCAGCGCTCAGCCGGAGCCGCCACAAGCCGAGCCGCCTGAGGCTGCGCTCGCCGCGCCGCCCGGGGCGTTGCCGCGGCGACCATGCTAGGCTTGTAGGCGAGCTGACCGACGCCGCACCAGCGAGCCGAAATACCATGTCCGACCAAACACTTGCCCCGTCCCAGGCCCGGCACCAGCGGGCGCCGACGGCCGCCGGGCGCGCGGCATCCGATGACGCTGATCTGCGGCCACCGTCCGCGGCCGGTCGCCGCGTCTCGGAGGCCGCCTTTTGGCGCGACTACTATGGCCAATCGGATATCTGCTACGAGTGGAACAACGGCGTACTGGAGGAGAAGCCGGTGTCGAGCCAGGAGACCTTTCTGATTTATGCCTGGCTGCGGCGGCTGTTGGAGACCTTCCTGACCAGTCATCCCATCGCCGCGCTCACCGGCCTGGACATGGGTTTTCGCCTGGCCCTGCCCACCGGCACCGTCATCCGCCGCCCCGATATGGCCGTGGTGCACAACACCAACCCCACACCGCTGCTCCTCAAGCAGAATGCCTACCAGGGCATCTACGACCTCTGCATCGAGGCCCTGTCCGACCGCCGGCAGGCCGACATCGACCGCGACAGCGAGCAGAAGAAGCGCGAATATGCCGAAGGCGGCGTCCCCGAATACTACATCCTGTACGCCGACCCCGGACTGCGGGGCTTCTACCGCCGCGATGCCGCGTCCTGACTCTACCGGCCGATACCCGAACACGACGGCGTGATTGCGTCGAGCATCCTGCCCGGCTTTCGCTTCCGGCTCGCCGATCTGCTGCGCCGCCCGGAAGACGAGGCGCTGCTCGATGATCCGGTCTATGCCGACTTCGTGCTGCCCGGGTGGCAGCGGGACCGGGCGCGGGCCGAGGCCGAGCGCCGCCGAGCCGAGGCCGCTGCGCGGCGGGCCGAGGCCATGGCCGCGCGGCTCCGTGAGCTCGGCATCGAGCCGGACGACATCCGTGACTGAGGCCGATATCGAGTCCCGCGTGATGGCACGGCCGCCTGCGGCGGTGGGGGTATAACCCGAGGATAACGGCGTGCTGTTGCCCAGCCGGAAGATCAGCGCGCGTTCGGATCGCTCGGGTCGTCGAGTCCCTCCAGCAGCCCGGACGGCGCCGCATCGACATCGGCCTCGGCGTCGTCGCCGGCGGGTCGATCAGGCGCCATGCCGGAGGGCGGGCGCCGCGCGCCCTGGTCGTTCATGAAGATCGGCAGCGCCAGGTCGCCGCCGGCGCCGATGACGACGGTTTTGCCGTTGGCGGACGCCGCGAGCTCGCGCGTGGCGCGGATGCCCTGGTAGTCCAGCAGGTCGTCGCTGAGGGTTTCGTCGACAATGCGCTGGTAGTCGGCGATGCCGCCGGCCTCGATGCGCTTGCGCTCGGCCTCACGCTCGGCGGTTTGCTGGCGGAAGACATAGGACTGGAGCAACTGCTGCTGCGTGATCTTGTCCTCGATGGCGGCACGGATGGACTCCGGCAGCTGGATGCGGCGGATGATGATGTCCTCGACGGCGACGAAGTTGCGCCCGATCTCCTCCATGGCCGCGAGCATGGCGCGGGTGAGCAGACCGCCCTCGTTGGTATAGATAGCCTCGGCGCTGGCGTCGCCGAGCTGCTTGCGGAGCACGGATTCCGTCTGCGGCACCACCACACGGGTCAGGTACTCGGGGCCGACGCGCTCGTGCAGCATGCCGAGCAGGTCGTATTCGGGCTGGTAGCGGATGGCGAGGTCCAGGGTGAGGGTGAGCCCCTCGTTGGAGAGCACGTCCAGGCTGTGTCGCGTGACCTGCTTGCGCACCTCGTAGTACGTCATCTCGTCCAGGGGGCTGATGATGTGCAGCCCCTCGTCGAACACTTTGGATACCTGGGTGCCGGTGAAGCGGTTCCAGAGCACGCCCGCTTCACCGGCCTGGATGCGGATGAAGATCCGGTCCGCGAACAGGATCACGAGCAGCAGCAGCAGCTGCAGCGCGATGGACACGAACGGCATCCGCGGTGCGAGCCACCGGCGCCAGCCGGTGCGGGCGGCCTCGTCGTGTGAGCGCTCGGTGTCTGCGGCGTCGGCGTCCGCGCTCATTGCGCCCGGCATTGCATCAGGGGCTGCTGAAGCATCGGGGCGCGGTGCCTCGGCGTCGGCTCGGGCGCTGGATCGGCCCCGGCGCTTCGGTTGCAGTCATCATGCGTGGCTTGTGGGCGGCGACCAGTCATCGGCTGATGGCGCAGATTTGCTCGCTGCTGGCGCCGCCTGTTCACGTGCTGGCGGCGCCTGCTCACCTGCTGGCGGCGCCTGGAGCCGCTGCCGCAGCGCGGTGGGGGTGAGGCCCCAGTGGTCCTTCACGGCTCGGGTGAGGTCACTGGTGCCGCGATATCCGACCTCCAGCGCGATGCTCTTGATCGGCAGCTGCGTCTCGACCAGCAGCTCGCGTGCGCGCTGCAGCCGCGACTCGCGCACGAAGCCATAGACAGTCGTGCCGAACAGGGTCCGGAAGCCCTTGGACAGCCGCGGTTGATTGGTGCCGACCAGGCGCGCCAACTCCGTCAGGGAAGGCGGATCCGCGAGCCGTTCGCGCAGGAGCTGCCGCGCGCGCAGCAACAGCGCCACATCTGCCCGTGCCCCGGTTTCGCCGCAAGGCGCCAGCGCAACAGGCTCATCCAAGGGGCCGAAGCGCTGCTCGTAGCTGCGCAGCTTCGCGGACAGGGCCTGGCGCAGCCGGCTCTGATGCAGTTGGACGGTGACCCGCGCGTGCAACTCTGCCTCCACCACGGGCTTCACCAGATAATCGGCAGCACCGAGCTCGAAGCAACGAACCTTGCGCTCGGTGTCGCGATGGCCGGTCAGCATCACCACCGGAATCCTCTCAGTGGCGGGCGCCTGTTTCAGGCGCCGCAGCACCTCGGGGCCATCAAGGCCGGGCAGGGAGATGTCCAGCAAGATCAAGTCCGGCCGCTGCTCGTGGGCGGCGGCCAGGGCGTCGGCGCCATTCACTGCTGTGCTGACGGCGAAATCGTAGTCACGCAGGTGGGCGATCACCAGCTCGACGCCGTCGGGCTCGTCGTCCACCACCAAGAGATGGGCCGGCCCTTCCGGCCGCACCAGACAGGGCCTTGCTGCGGCGTCGGGCGCGGGGCCGGAGAGGTAGCCCGCGCCGGTAAGCACTGGGTCGGCCTTACGGGCGGCGCGTCGCTCCGCGACGTGCGCTGTAGTGGGAGTCATCATGCGTCGCCTCTGTACGTCAGTTCTGCGCTGAGCCGTGGGTGGCGCCCCGGCCCCGGCCAGCCCACTCGCGAGCCGTTACCGGACGCTGGGTTTCCTGACGTAGGGCTTCAGGGCGGGCGCCTCCCGCGCGGGGCCGTTTCGGCCGGGCCAGTCGCGTCGGCGGCGGTGCCGGTCACCCGCGCCGCCAAGATGGTCGCCCGCTGGTGCACGCGTATCTCTTCTGCTACAGCCGTAGTATGGGGGATCAGCAGAGGCCTCAGCGTCAGCTAAACACCGACTCCGACCGCACCGGCTTGCGCACGCCAAAGATTCCGTTGCGCCTGGCAAGCGGGCGCTGCCGAACAGCGCAGCAGGCATGCTCGAGTAAATTTATAAGATCCTGATAGCAGGAATGTTTTTGAGATCAAAGACGCCCAGGCAGCGCTGCGTGTGCGATCTATGGAATACGCCGCTGCATTGTGGGAGCCTGAGTGGTCGCTTACAGTTTGCCGCCTGGGTGCCGGGCTTGGCCAAGGCAGCGCGGCTGCCATAACCCGGCATGACAGCGGCCTGCGATCGCGGATCATGCCCGCCTGGTGCTGCGGGGCCGGCTGCTGCACAGGAGCTCAGCAGATGAACGATGACCAAGCGTCGGCAGGGCTGCACGCCGCCGACGAGCCGGTGGACGTGGTGCGGGAGATCGCCGCCGCCGACGCGGCGACGCGGCGCCGGCAGGCCGATGTGCAGATCAAGAATCATGTGCTGATCGCCACGACCCTGGGCCTGGTACCGCTGCCCGTGTTTGACCTGGCCCTGCTGGTGGGCAACCAGGTGGCCATCGTGCACGGTCTGTCCAGGCTCTACGGCGTGCCCTTCGACCAGCTCCGCACCCGCGCGCTGATCGCGTCATTGCTGGCGGGCAGCGCGCCGGTGCTGTCCGTCGTGAGCCTGAGCGCCGGCGTCAAGCTGATGCCGGGCATCGGCACGCTGCTCGGCAGCGGCAGTGTGGCGGTGGCCGGCGGGGCGATCACCTATGCGCTGGGCCAGGTCTTCCAGCAGCACTTCGCGGGCGGCGGCAACCTGTTCGATGTAGATCTCGGGGCCATGCGCCGACGCTTCACGCGCACGGTCAAGGAAGGCAAGGCCGCTGCGGCGAGCGCGCAGGCCGACACCGCAGGCACCGCAGGCACCGCAGCGGGCGAGCCATGACGGGCGTGCCGCGCCTCCACGCAGGCTGACAGGCCAATGACGCAAGCAGAGACAACAGCCCAAGCAGACGCAGCGCCCGGCAGCGCCGACGACACGCGCGGCCCGCTCGCACGCTGGCTGCGCCGGCGCTTGCCGGTGCTGCTGGTGGTCGCGCTGCTGGTGGTGCTGGTCTCGGCGCTGCTCTGGCGGCGGATCTTCATTTCCATCCAGCCCGGCGAGACCGGCGTGCTGTATCGCTTTTTCACCGGCACCGTGACCGAGCGGGTCTATCCGGAAGGGCTGCACATCATTCCGCCCTGGGACACCATGGTGCCCTACGAGACCCGCCGTCAGGTGGCCATGCACGCATTCGACGTCCTCTCGGTGCGCGGCCTGGCGGTGCACCTGGAGCTGGCCATCCGCTATCAGCCGCAGGTGGCGCAGCTCGGGCTGCTGCACCAGCGCATCGGTCCGGACTATGCCGACCGGGTGGTGGTACCGCAGACCGAGTCCGTGCTGCGCCGGGAGCTCTCCCGGTTCTCGGCGGAGCAGATCTACACCAACGAGAACGGCCTCCTCGGGGCCGCGGTGCTGCTGGCCCGCGACGAGGTGGGCCGCAACTTCGTCGACGCCGAGGACATCGTCATTCGCAGCATCCGGCTGCCCGAGCGGGTCAAGGCGGCTATCGAGGACGCAGCAGTTCCAAATTTAAAAGCATGATGTTATGAAGGACTCTTCACAAGTTACTGGAGAGTCCGATGGTCCTGAGGCCCAAGCCCGAGCCCAAGCCGGAGTCCAAGCCCGAGCCCACTACGCAGCGGTTCACGGCGGCAACGGTGGTGACGAGGATCCGCCGAGCGCTGGACGAGCTGCCGGACGCGCGCAAGGGCGGCAACAACCAGCGTTACGCGATGGGCGACGCGGGCCTGAGCGCGTTCTCGGTGTTCTTCACGCAGAGTCCGTCGTTCCTCGATTTCCAGGTGCGGATGCAGAAGGCGCGCGGTCGCAACAACGCCAACGCATTGTTCGGCGTGCACAAGATCCCCTGCACGCAGCAGATCTGCAACTTGCTCGATCCCGTTGCGCCGGAGCAGTTGGCACCGGTGTTCATGGATCTCGTCGACAATCTGGTGGCAAGCGGCGAGCTGGCCGCCCATCGCGCGCTCGACGATCGCTTACTGGTGGCGCTCGACGGCACTGAGCACCACTGCTCGGAGGCGATTCACTGTCCACAGTGCTCCACGCGAACCTTGGGCAATGGGAAGACGCAGTACTACCACACGGCGCTCACGCCGGTGGTCCTCGCCCCGGGCCAGGCAACGGTGCTGCCTCTCGCGCCGGCGTTCGTCGTGCCGCAGGACGGGCAGGCCAAGCAGGACTGCGAGCTCAATGCCGGCACCCGTTGGCTGCAACGCTGGGGCGGGCAACTGGCGGCGTGGCGCACGACGGTGCTCGGCGACGATCTGTACTGCCATCAGCCGTTCTGCGAGCAGGTGCTGGCGCAGGGTTGCGACTTCGTCTTCGTCTGCCTGCCCGGCTCGCATGCGCTGCTCTACGAGTGGATCGCGGATTTCGAGCGCACCGCCGAGGTGCCGACGTTGGTACGCACCCGCTGGACCGGCAAGCAGCGCCTCACCGACACCTATCGGTGGCTCAACGACCTGCCGTTGCGCGATGGCGAGGAGGCCCTGCACGTTGGCTGGT
>NZ_NRRV01000058.1 GCF_016583825.1 Thiohalocapsa halophila
CTGTTGATCACGGGCGCCGTGGGGGCAGTGTCCTCGCTGCGACCATGCGAGCGTAGAGCGTGCCCGTCGCGCCAAGGATGGCGCTCCCACGAGCCGTCAGTCCTGAGCTGACAACAGCGCCGGCAACGGTCTGAGTCTGATGCCGGCCATGCCCGCGCTTGCACTCGCCGCAGGGGCTCGCGCCGGACGCAAGCGAAAAAGGGCTGCACCTGGGCGCCCAAGCTGCTAATGTATCGCGCGAGGAAAGCCGAGGTCGCCGTTCAGCCGTTCAGGCAGCCCGGCTATCAGGCATCTGCCCATTTCGACGAGACCGACCGGTCTGCACCGGCGCCAAGCTGCCGCCCAGGCCCCGCCCGCTCCCCACGAGATCTGTAGCTCCCTGCCTCCTCCCGCCGTTTCGGCACCGCCGGCTCGCCGGCCGTGTCGACGACGGTCCGGTGCTGCCGCGGCACCGGCCCCGAGTGTCTGCGTCGTTGTGGGCGTGGGCATCGGGGCAAACCGCGACGCCCCCATCAAGCAGCCAAAACCGACCTCCGCGAGGACACAACCATGAACATCTACGTCGGCAATCTTCCTTACAGCGTTACCGAGGGGGATCTGCGTGAGACGTTTTCGCAATACGGCAACGTCGATACGGTCAACATCATCACCGATCGCTTCAGCGGCGACTCCAAGGGCTTCGGATTCGTGGAGATGGGCAACAATTCAGAGGCGGATGCCGCCATCAAGGCACTGAACGGGAGCGATTACAAAGGTCGCAACATCACCGTCAACCAGGCGCGCCCGAAGAGCGACCGCCCGGCGCGCGGCGGCGGGGGTGGTGGCCGTCGCTGGTAAGCGCCTGCCCCGGCCTCAGGCGCGAGCTCAAGCTCCAAGCCCCGGATGAGCCTGCCCCAGCAAGGCGGCGGCGCCGGGGTTTCTTAGCGCCCGCGCCCGGTTTGCTGCGGGCGAGCCTCGGCTTGGCGCGTGCAGGCCGAGGCGAAGGCCGGGTGTCGTGCGCACGCTGCGCAGCGAAGCATTGCTTTGCGCGAGCGCCGCGAGATGCACCCTGCGCTGGGCTGCGGTGCCCAGCTGGGGGCGCTGCCCGGCCGCGAGCCATTGCCATCGCGGCCAGGGGGCGGGCGGCAGTGGGCGGGCGAAAGTGGCGCTCCCTAGGGGATTCGAACCCCTGTTACCGGCGTGAGAGGCCGGCGTCCTAACCGCTAGACGAAGGGAGCGGAAGTGCTGACGAGAATCGCGTATTATACGTGAAACTTCGGGCTGCTCAAGGATCGCTTGAGCCTGCCGGCCCCTAGGCGTGCGCCTCGGCCGGCGCCGGCCCGCTGCCGGGACATGGGGTCCAGTCAGCGCCAGCCAGGCACAGCCCAATCCCGTCAGCAACGCCGCCCGGGCCGCGTCGCGAGCCTCGCAGGGCCCGGCCCGCATCCTGACAAACACCCGCTCCAGCCGTTCCGACCCTTGTCTGCAACAGCCGACCCAGAACCGCTGATCGTCCCCCGCGCCGAGCACAGTATCTCGCGTAGCAACATCAGCCCCAACGCACTCAAGGTCCTCTACCGTCTGCGTGATGCCGGCCATGCGGCCTATTTGGTCGGCGGCGGCGTGCGGGATCTGCTGTTGGGGCACGAGCCCAAGGACTTCGACGTCGCCACCGACGCGACGCCGGAGGAAGTTCGCCAGGTATTTCGCAACTGCCGGCTCATCGGTCGGCGCTTCCGGCTGGCGCACGTGTTCTTTGGCCCGGAGATCATCGAAGTCGCCACATTCCGCGGCAGTGCCATCCCCGCCGGCCAGGACGGCACCGACGACGACGTGGCGCGCACGCAAAACGGCATGATCCTGCGCGACAACGTCTACGGCAGCATCGCCGAGGATGCGCTGCGCCGGGACTTCACCGTCAATGCCCTCTACTACAACATCGCCGACTTCTCGGTGGTGGATTATGCCGGCGGACTCGCAGACCTCGAGGCTGGGCGCTTACGGCTCATCGGTGACGATGTTGCGGCGCGCTACCGCGAAGACCCGGTCCGTATGCTTCGCGCAGTGCGCTTCGCCTGCAAGCTGGGCTTCATGATCGACGGGGCCTGCGAGGCGCCGCTCGCGGATCTCGCGCCGCTGCTCGGGGAGGTGCCCGCCGCGCGTCTGTTCGAAGAGGTGCTGAAGCTCTTCCATGCCGGCTATGGCCTGCACGCCTTCGAGAAGCTGCGTCACTACGGCCTCTTCGCCCAGCTGTTCCCGGCCACCGACGCCTGCCTGGCGCGGGAGGAGCACGCGTTTCCGATGGTCTTCGTCGGTCGCGGGCTCGACAACACCGACCGGCGGGTGCTCGACGGCAAGTCCGTTGTGCCGCCCTTTTTGTTCGCGGTGCTGCTCTGGGAGCCGGTGCGGCTGCGCTATCAGGAGCTGCTCGCGGGCGGTACCCCCTGGGCGGACGCCATCGCGCTGGCGTCCCATGAAGTGGCATCGACGCAGCAGCGCCATGTAGCCATTCCCAAACGCTTCGGCATGCCCATGCGCGAGATCTGGTCCTTGCAGCCGCGGCTCGAGCGCCGCCAGGGCCGCCGCCCGATGGCGCTGCTCGGCCATCCCCGCTTCCGGGCGGCGTACGACTTCTTGCTGTTGCGCGCCGAGGCCGGCGAGGTCGACCCGGAGCTCGCCGATTGGTGGACCCAGTTCCAGGATGCCAACGCCGGCGATCGCGCCAAGATGACCGGCGCCAACAAAAAGCGGCGCCCGCGCCGGCGGAAAACGAAGAAGGCGTCGGCGGGGGGCGCCGGGTCGTCCTCCGGCGGCGGCGATGGCGGCGGGGAGAGCGTGGCCGGCATGCAGGGCCGCGCCACGGGCGGTGACGGCGATGGCTGACCCGGTCCCATCCGCGCTGCTGGGGCGCCCGGAGGTGGCTTACATCGGGCTCGGGGCCAACCTCGACGGTCCGCGCGAGCATGTGGAGCGTGCCGCCGTCGCCCTGACCGCGCTGCCGTCGAGCCGGCTCGAGGGCGTCTCCCGTCTTTACCGAACCGCGCCCGTGGGGCCGGCAGATCAGCCGGATTACATCAATGCCGCGGCCCGACTCGTTACCCGGCTGCCGCCGCGGGCGCTACTGACCGCCCTGCAAGGCATCGAGCGGGCTCACGGGCGGGTACGCGACGGCACCCGCTGGGGACCCCGCACGCTGGACTTGGATATCCTGGTCTTCGGTCGGCGCCAAGTGACCTGGCCTGGGCTGGTGCTGCCGCATCCGGAGATTCACCGGCGCGCGTTCGTGCTGGTGCCCCTGACCGAGGTGGCGCCTGCGGACCTCGGTATTCCCGGGCAGGGTCGCCTGGACGGACTGCTCGCGGCTGTGCCCAAGGACGGTGTCGCGCCGCTCGCGCCCATCGCGTTGTCACTGCCCGCTGGTGCGCTCGGGCCCGATGCGGCTGCGGATGACAGCAGCAATGGCAAGCCGCCGCAGGCCGCTCTATCCTGAGCAAGCAGCGCACGCGCTGAGCCTGTGGTGCTCAAGTGCCAGCCGGGCCGCGATTCGCTTCGACCGGCTCCAATGTCCGTCGTCATCTCAAACCGATAGAGCCATACGATGCCCGCCGAGCGGATCACCAGCACCACGCTGGCGGCCATGAAACGCCGCCGGGACGCCATCGCCTGTCTTACCTGTTACGACGCCGCTTTCGCCGGCCTGCTGGAGTCCGCCGGCCTGGAGGTGCTGCTGGTGGGAGACTCCCTCGGCATGGTGCTCCAAGGCCAGCCGACGACGGTGCCGGTGAAGCTGGAGCACATGGTCTATCACAGCGCTTGTGTCAGCCGGGCCGCCGCGCGGTCGCTGGTGATCGCCGATATGCCCTTTCTCAGCTACGCCACCGCCGACCGCGCCCTGGCCGCCGCCGAGCGGCTCATGGGCGACGGCGGTGCGGCCATGGTCAAGCTGGAGGGCGGCGGCGAGCTGGCACAGACCGTCGCGCGGCTGACGCGCTTCGGGGTGCCGGTGTGTGCGCACCTGGGCCTGCTGCCGCAATCGGTGCACCGACTCGGCGGCTATCGTTATCAGGGTCGGGACGACGCCGGCGCCGCGCGCATCCGCGCAGACGCACTGGCGCTTCAGGATGCCGGGGCGTCGCTGCTGGTGCTGGAATGCGTGCCGGCGGCGCTGGCGCAGGCGCTCGCCGGCGAGCTCGACATGCCGGTGATCGGCATCGGCGCCGGCAGCGGCTGTGACGGCCAGGTGCTGGTGCTGCACGACATGCTGGGTCTGCTGCCGGGGCGCTCACCGACATTCAGCAAGGATTTCGCCGCGGCCTACGGCAGTGTCGCCGCGGCTTTGGCGGGCTATGTGGCCGAGGTCAAGGAGCGCAGCTTCCCCGGACCCGGGCATACCCTGTACTGACCGCCGGCCCCGGCCCGCCTGCCGAGGGCGCGACAGCGCGCCCCGAGACCCACCGCGAGCCCTCGCCAGGGGATCCTAGCCCATGGAGACATTGCACGAGATTCCCGCCTTGCGTGCCAGACTCGCCGACTGGCGCGACAATGGGCTGCGCATCGGGCTGGTGCCCACCATGGGCAATCTGCACGACGGTCACCTGGCCTTGGTGGAGGCAGCCCGGGCCCGCGCCGATCGGGTGGTGGCCACGGTCTTCGTGAATCCGCTGCAATTCGGCCCCCACGAAGATCTGGACAGCTATCCCCGCACGCTGAACGACGACGCCCGCCGTCTCTCCCGCTGCGGCTGCCATCTGCTGTTCGCGCCGTCGGAGGCCGCCATGTACCCGCACGGGCGTGATGCCCACACTGTGGTCGAGGTCCCGGGCCTGTCGGCGCAATTGTGCGGTGCGAGCCGGCCCGGGCACTTTCGCGGTGTGACCACGGTCGTGGCCAAGCTCTTCAACCTGGTGCAGCCGGATTTGGCCGTGTTTGGCCAGAAAGACTACCAGCAGCTGATGCTGATACGCCGCATGGCTGCAGACCTGTGCATGGACATCGAGATCCTCGGCCTGCCCACGGTGCGCGAGCCGGACGGACTCGCCATGAGCTCCCGCAACGGTTATCTCACCCCGGCCGAGCGCGCGCGGGCGCCGGCGCTGTTCCGGACCCTGCAAGAACTGGCCGCCTGGGTGGCCGCCGGCACCCCGCCGGCGCAGGCCGAGCGCGATGCGGCCCAGGCCCTGAGCGTTGCGGGCTTCGAGCCCGATTATTTGAGCGTGCGGCGGCGCGCGGACCTGGCGCCGGCGGGGCCGCAGGACACGGCGCTCGTGGTGCTGGCGGCGGCACACCTTGGTCGGGCGCGGCTCATCGACAACCTGGAGCTGGATCGAATCGTCGCCGAGGCCCATTGAGCACAGGTACCAGACCCCGCGTGGTCCCTGGCTCGGGGTCAGGGCCAGGGCCCGTATTTGGGACGCATCGGCACGGACTGCGGAGGGCTGAGGCCCAAGCGCGCTCGGTGGGGGCTCGACCGCCGGTCAAGGAAAATCCGGATTCTGCTTGCGGCTCCGGGGTATGCGTTGCGACAATAGCAGCATATTGCACCGCAGCAAAAGCGTGTCGCCGCCGTACGCGTGCACGCCGAGCACGACGCCGCACAGAATCACAGTATCAGATCCGGGCCGCGAATGATCGGTCGCGAGTCCATAGGAGGAATCCAGGTCATGCAACTCACGCTGCTGAAATGCAAGCTGCACCGTGCCTGCGTCACGCATGCCGAGCTGGACTACGAGGGCTCCTGTGCCATCGACGAGGAGCTCATGCGTCGCGCGGGCATCTGCGAATACGAGCAGCTGCACATCTACAACGTCACCAATGGCGAGCGCTTCACCACCTATGCCATCCGCGCAGAGGCGGGCTCGAAGATCATCTCCATCAACGGCGCCGCCGCGCACAAGGCACGCCCCGACGACCGGGTCATCATCTGCTGCTATGCCGGCATGAGTGAGCAGGAGGCGGCCGGCTTCAAGCCGACGCTGATCTACTGCAACGAGCGCAACGAGGTCACCGGCACCGGCGACGCCATTCCGGCGCAGGCGGCCTGAGCCGGCGCGAGCGTCATCCGATAGCCCCGTGGGAGCGGCATCCCTGCCGCGACGACTTCCAGGGCGCCGAGGGCACCGCATCGCGGCAAGGATGGCGCTCCCAGAGATCCGCGTGCTGTGTGGGAGCGGCATCCCTGCCGCGACGACTTCCAGGGCGCCGAGCACGCCGCATCGCGGCAGGGATGCCGCTCCCACCACACGCCGCGTTAGCGCTGCTCCGCCGCGCACAGCGGCGCTAAGCGCAACAGCCCTTGCGCCTGCTCGATGCATTCCAAGCGCACGTCGCGCTCGAGGTGGCGCACCCAGCGCGTGGGGATCGCGGTGGGTCCGTAGAGGGCGCCGGCGATCATCCCGGTGATGGCGCCGGTGGTGTCGGCATCCCCGCCGCGGTTGACGCAGTCGATGAGCGCTGACTCGAAGCTATCGGTGGCGAACAGCGACTGGAAGACCGTGCGCAGGGTATCGACGATGAAGCCGCTCGGGTTCTCGCTGCGCTTGCGCGCGTAATCGAAAACGGGGTCCGCCCGCGCCAGCTCGTCGGCGATGCCCGTCAGCGCCGCCCGGTCGCCGCCGAGCATGGCCGTCTGCACCATGCGCAGCACGCAGAGCGTGCCGGCGTCGGAGGTCGGGTTGTTGTGGGTGACGTGCGCCTGTGCCTGGTTGGCCGCGTCGACCTGGGCGATGTCCGAGCCGATGGTGGCCAGCGCCACCGGCAGGCAGCGCATGCAGGCGCCGTTGCCGGCGTCGAACTCGCTCGGCTGGGACTCCGGGTTGCCGGTGCGCCGGTAGGCGGCGATGCCGCGACGCACCGTGTTGCCGATGTCGATGGGCTTGCGTCGCATCCAGGCGCTGAAGGCCTCGGCGGCGCCATTGGCATCCACCCGGCCTGCGGCGAGGATGCTGCGGCCGAGCGCCAGGGCCATCTCGGTGTCGTCGGTGATCTGGCCGCGGCGCAGCTTGAGCCAGCCGCCGCCGGCCATGTCGCGGTGTTGTCGGTAGGCGGCGCGGATTTCGGACGGCGTCAGGAATTCGACGGTCGCGCCCAGGGCATCGCCGACGGCGAGTCCGAGGTAGGCGCCGATGGCGCGGCGCTTGACCCGGTCGCCGGTGCCGTCCGCCAGGAACAAGAACTCAGTCCTCAGGCCCGAAACAGGCATGGTAATCGCTGCAAACCTCGCAGGAAGGTGCGCGGCAGACATAGATCCCTTCGGCCTCGCACAGCTGTTTGTAAAGGAAGCGCTTCCATTTCATGTCCTTGACGTTGCGCGCGGCGAGCGCCGGGAAGTTGCGGCGCATCAGGGCGGTGAGATCCGCGCGCTGCCACAAGCCCAGGTCCTGCCAGAGGTGATCGCTGGCCATACAGCCGGCGGCCACCACGTGGGCCATCCAGACCTCGGACGGCGAGTCCCCGGCCTTGTCCATGAGCATCAGTTCGACCAGCTCATGGTGCTCGTCGTTCCGCGCCGCGTCCAGCGACCGACCCGGACAGGGCGGGACTTGGAGTCGAAAGCCGGGGAAGTGATGGCTCAGCAGGCAGGTGAAGGCGGCCGGGTCCAGTCCGAGCCAGTCCGGCAGCGCACCGCCGCCGGTGCAGAGGCTCGCGATCATGCAGGCGAAGACCTCGTCATTGGGCTCGCCCGCGGCATGCAGTGCCAGCTCGGCGAAGAGTGCATTGGCGCGGGCGTCGTTGGCGGCGGCCGCGGCCGGGCTCAACGGCGCTGCCACGGCAATGCCGCCACGAGTACGCTGCCTCTCGGTCCCCGCGCCCGTCTGCCGGGCCGCGTTGCTGGCGCTGGCGCTCATGTCACTGTCCATCGCTCTTGTGCGTGTGCTGTCGTCGTGCACCGCCGGGCGGCGGTACACGAGCGGGCTCAATACTCCACCAGAATGTCTTCGTCGCGGACGATCATCTGGCAGGCCAGGCGCCATTCGCTCGGCAGGTCCTCGACCATGAGTCGCTCGATGTCGTCCTGGCTGAGCTTGCCGAGGTCCTTTAGCACTGTGCGCTCCTTCTCGGTCAGGTGGTAGCCCATGCGCTCTTTGTCGTCGACGCTGGTGACACGCACCAGGCAGTGGCCGCACTCGCCGTCCTGGCAGTCGAACTGCACCGGGATCTTGTTCTCTTTGGCGATCTTGAGAATGGTCTCGGTATGGCTGCCGGCGACGGCATAGATCGTCTTGTCTTTGTGGTCGGGGTTGGAGAAGGTGACGAGGGCCATGGTGGGCTCCGATGGTTGATCAAAGTGAGGGTTGAAGGGGTGATGGTGAGAAGTACGCGAAAGCAAGTACGCGTAAGCAAGTACGAAGTACGAAGTACGGGGCGCGATCCCAACGCGGCATCAGATCTCGCTGTTGGCCGATGTTGTCCCCGGGCTGGGCACGTACTCCGTACTCCGTACTCCGTACTCCGTACTCCGTACTTCTATCAGGCCGGTTTCACCGAACAGTCGCCGATCACCTGCGCCTGACAGGCGAGACGGTTGTGGCGGCTGGCCATGTTCTCCCGCAGGACCTTTTCCTCCAGCACCGAGGGCTCGGTGAGATTGTTCCAGCCCTCGGTCACATGCATCATGCAGGTGCCGCAGTCGCCTTCACGGCAGCCGTAGATGATCCCGGCGCCGACCTTTTCGGAGACCTCGATGACACGGATGCCGGCGGGGACGTTCACGCTCTGGCCGATGTCTTCGAAGGTGAGTTTCGCTTTTGCCATGGGCAGTCCTCTAAATGTTGGCCAATGCTTCGGCCGATTGGGTTAAGGGTTGGAACCATCGTCTGTCCGGAGCCTGGGCGCAGGGCGCTCGGTCCGTTGTGCTGTTGATCGCATGGCGGCAAGGCGAGAGACAGTTCGCCCGGGCTCACGCCAAGTCGGCAAAGTCAATGACCGGCTTCGCCGCGGTGTCGCCGGCCTCCGAGCCAGCGGCACCCGCGCCGGTCACCGCCTGCGCCAGCGCTCGGCCGAAGTCGCGGCAGTCATCGAGCTCACCGTCGGTGGGGATCAGCTTGAGCCGCAGTCCCGCCACCGGCACCCGCAGCTTGAGCCCCCGCAGCCGGTCCTCGATCATCCCCACCGCCTCGCCGCTCCAGCCGTAGGAGCCGAAGGCGGCGCCTACCTTGCCGCGCAGGCTCACCACCGTCAGGGACGACAACAGGTCCCAGAGGGGCTTCACGGCATCGCCGTTGATGGTGGGTGAGCCCAGCGCGATGGCGTCGGCGGCCTCGATGAGGTCGACGAAGGGCCCCGTCTCGCCCCCTTCCAGGTCGTAGAGCGAGACGCGGATGCCGGGCACCGCCTCGGCGCCGGCGGCGATGGCCTCGGCCATGCGCGCGGTGCTGCCGTAGGCGCTGAGATAGAACACCAGTAGGGTGCGCAGCGGCTCGGCGTCGGCGGGCACGGGCTCCAGGGACGCATCGGCGCCGGAGAGCGCGCGGTAGCGCGCGACATAGCGGCGCGGGCGCTCGCGCAGGATGGGGCCGTGGGTGGGCGCGATGACGGCGAGCGGCAGGGGCTCGATGAGCGCCAGCGCCTCGCGCACATGCGTCTTGAATGGTCGCATGATGTGTGCGTAGTAGTACTCGAAGGCGAAGCGGAAGTCGCCGACCCGGTCGTTGAAAAGCCGCGGGTCGCAGTGGTGACAGCCGAAGACGTCGCCGGAGAAGAGCACCTGCTGCTCCAGCAGGTAGGTGCATTGGGTGTCCGGCCAGTGCAGGTAGGGCGTGTGCAGGAAGCGCAGCCGGCGGTCGCCGAGATCGATCTCGTCGCCGGTGTCGACGGTCTCGTAGCGGATCTCCTGGCCGTCCGCTTTGAGCAGGGCCTTGAGCATGGCCGGCGCCCGGGTGGAGATGACGAGCTTGGCCTGCGGCGCCCGGCGCATGAGCTCGGGCAGCGCGCCGGAATGGTCCGGCTCCAGGTGATTGAGCACGATGACGCGGATCTCCTCATAGCGCGCCACCTGCTCCAACCGCGCGAAGAAGGTGTCCGCGAACTCCGCCTTGACGGTGTCCACCACGGCGACGCCCGAGCTGCCGCGCACGGCATAGGCGTTGTAAGTGGTGCCGTTGGCGGTGCGCAGAATGAGATCGAAGCGGCGGAGCATCGGGTCCAGGGCGCCGATCCAGTGCACGCCGTCGGCGATGGCGACTGGTGTTGCGCCGGTGCCGGGCTGAGTCGCGCTGCTGGGGTTGGGGCAGGTCATGACTCGGCGCTCCCGGCAGCCGTGGCTTGGCTGTTTTGGCCCGGACTGCGCCCGGCCGTGCCTTGGGCGTCTGCATCGGTCGGCCGCCGCCCGGTGTCGGACCGGCAGGCAGCGGCGCGCGCATCACAGGACGGCTCCAGGCTCTGCGGGGCCTGCGTCCCACGTGCGCAGCTGTCCAGCGCGCGGGCGGCATCCGGCACGCCGAGGGCGGCGAGCACCGGCCCCGGCACGAAGCCGGCGCAGCCCCCGAAGGGCGAGTCGATGAGCGGGCGGCGGATCAGCAGCGGCTCGACCACCAGCAGCGCCAGCGCCGCGTCGGCGTCCAGTGCGTCGAGGTCGATCAGGCCGTCGCGCACCCGCGGCGCGCTCGGGTTGAGCCACTCGCGCACCGGCATGCCGTCGAAATAGCTCGCCAGGTCGTCGGCGTCCCAGGCCGTGCGCAGCAGGTCGCGCACCTCGAGCCTGTGCCCTAGGCTGACCAGGAGCTGCTTCTGTCGGGCATTACCGATGCAGCCCGGCTTCTCGTAGAAGACGATGGCGCTCACCAGCTCGCATCCTCCGGGGCTGTGCCCTTTTTTGGGGCGGCGTCGGGGTCGACGCCCGCGCGCAGGCAGATGAGTGCGCCATGGCGGCGCCAGGCCCGCCGCGGCAGCCAGCCGCAGCCGGCGGGGCGGGGCAGGGCCAGGCCGCGCTGCGTCAGCTCCCGGTGGGCCGCGGCCGCCGCCAGTAGGCGCCCGGTCAGGCCCCCGGTCAGGCGCCGGAGGCCGCGCGCCGGCGGGGTTGTGCGCGGTTCCCTGTGGGCGGTGAGCAGGGCAGCGGTGTCGAAGACGAACATGGCGATGCTCTCGGGTGGCGTTGGTGCTGCGTGCGGCTGAGCCTTGGGCTGGGACCCTGGGCTGGGACCCAGAATTGGGACTAGAAGCAGCAGCAGTGGGCTGCGCCGGCGGCCCTGGGCGCTCAGCGCGCCCGGATCTCCGCCATGGCCTGCGCCAGGCGCTCCGGCGGAATGCCCGTGAGCGAGCCGGGCGGGTTCACGGCCTCGCCGGCGGCGTCCAGGATGGCGCCCTCCACCGGGCAGATGCTCGCGCACTGCGGGTCGGCATGGTCGCCCTCGCATTCGGTGCAGGCGCGGGCGTCGATGGTGAAGTGGGCCACCGCCGGCGGGTCCGCAGGGCGGATGGCGTCGCTGGGGCAGAGCGGCTCGCAGGCCCAGCAATTCACGCAGCTGTCGATGATGCGGTAGGCCATGGTCGGTCCTCGTGTCTGTTCGTCAGGATTCGGGGAGCGCAAGCCCCTGACTGCGTAGGTCGGGCCGAGGCCGGGAGGCCCGGCGCCGGCGGCCGGCAGACCTCGCGCTTTGCTGTCGGTGCTCGGCCTGGACTAAGCTGACAGGGCCGCGGCCTCAACAGGCGCCGCGAGCCGGCCCTCCGCCAGCAGCTCCCGGTAGAGGGCGGCGACGGCATCCTCGATGGGCTCCATCGCGTGCTCGCCGTTGGGCACCAGCCCGGCGGCCTCCAGGCGGTCCCAGGGCTCGATGCCGATCTTCGAGCAGAGCACGCCGGTGACGCCCTCCAGGGTGCGGATGGTCTTGGCGAGCGCGTCCTCGGCATCGCCGCAGGTGTCGCCGCCGCTGCAATAGAGATCCACCTTGCGGGCGCCGAGAAAGCGCACGTCGATGTCGTCGCCGTCGCCGGCCGCCTCGTAGATCAGGAACTCCCGGGCATGGCCGAAGTGCTCGTTGACGA
Source organism: Thiohalocapsa halophila (assembly GCF_016583825.1). Lineage (GTDB taxonomy): Bacteria > Pseudomonadota > Gammaproteobacteria > Chromatiales > Chromatiaceae > Thiohalocapsa > Thiohalocapsa halophila. Next base: position 11,959 of record NZ_NRRV01000058.1, read on the forward strand.
CGCCGCCGCCGGTGGTCGCCACCGCGAAGCGGGCGGCCGGTGTCTCCCTGGGTGCCGGCTGCCGCTTGCTGCGCTTCAGGGACGCAATCGGCACGAAGGTCTCGCTCGGCTCATCGGGCTGCCGCTGCTGCGCGGTCCGATTCGCCTCGATGGCCGCGTGCACCTCCGCACGGCGGGCCATGGCCGCTTCGTAGTCGATGTCCATGGCGGCGACCTTCTCGTTGGTGAACTCCGCACCGCGGTCCTCCCCCAGCATGCCCACGGCATCCGCCCGGCACTGGCGGCAATGGCGCATCATGGCCATGTCGCCGGCGCATTCGTCCTGCAGCGCCTGCAGCTCGTCGTTGCTCGGGCCGCGCTGGCCCATGAGCCCGTAGAAGGTGCCGTGCTCGGGCTCGGCGATGAGCGGCATCACGTTGTGCAGGAAGGCGCCCTTGGCCTTGACCACGCGGCTGACCTCTTTGAGGTGCTCGTCGTTGACGCCGGGAATCAGCACCGAGTTCACCTTCACCAGCACGCCGCGCTCGGTGAGCATCTCCAGCCCTTTCTGCTGCTGCTCGATCAGGATGCGCGCTGCCTTGACGCCCCGCACCCGGCGGTTGTTCCAGAAGATCCAGGGGTAGATCTTGGCGCCGATCTCGGGGTCCACGCAGTTGATGGTGATGGTGACGTGGTCGATGTTGTGCTGGCAGATCTCGTCGACGAGCTCCGGCAGCGCCAGGCCGTTGGTGGACACGCAGAGCTTGATGTCCGGCGCTTTGGCGGACAGCTCGCGGAAGGTCGCCAGCGTGCGCTCCGGATTCGCCAGCGGATCACCGGGGCCGGCGATGCCAAGCACCGTCATCTGCGGAATCTCAGCCGCCACGGCCAGCGTCTTGGCCATTGCCTGCTCCGGTGTCAGCAGCTCGGAGACCACGCCGGGGCGCGACTCGTTGGAGCAGTCGTACTTGCGGTTGCAGTAGTGGCACTGGATGTTGCAGGCCGGCGCCACCGCCACGTGCATGCGCGCGTAGTGATGATGCGCATCCTCAGAGAAGCACGGATGGTTGTGCACCTTGGCGCGGATGTGCTCCGGCAGGTGCGCCAATTTGTCGGAACTGCTTCCACAGCCGCTGGACGAGCAGCCGCCCCCGGCGGCCGGTGTATTGGGTTGATCCAGTGCTTCGAGCGCCATCGCGCGTCCCCCGTTGCAGTTCGGTCGTGTTCGATGCGGCACCGGCCGGCGGTGCGGAGCATGATTCGCAGTGCTTGGCAGGCTTTAAGCAAAGGTCGTGCCTGCGCGCCCTGGGTTGCGCAGGTGATTGTTTGCAAAAGGGGTGTGGGCGTCAGCGGCCGTGGATTTGTCGCAAGCGTGACAGGTGGGGAAGGCCGGATTGTCGGGTCCGGTACCGGGCTCGGGTGGCCGGTTCCGGCGGTAGGCGCCGACGTGACGCAAGATTGCGTCACGAGCGATAATCGAGCCCAGAGCTGGCCGGCCCGTCCCTTCCGCACAGGATTGGCACCGTCAAATCCACCCATGGGGTGGCGCGGATCTGGTGAGCCTGGGCTCGCGACACCGCTCCGGCGGTGTCGCGCCTCGCCGGGCGCTCTGCGCCCTGTTGCCCCAGGGCCCGGGCGTCCGACCGCAGCGATACCGCTGTCGGGCCGGCAGCCACCCGCCCACGCCCTCGACCCAGGGCGCCGAGGCTGCGCGACTGTCAGCGCTCAAGGCCCGCGGAGCGGCCGGCGACGCGTCAGGCCCCGATCACAACTCGAACCACTTGAGCAGGCGCAGAGCGTAGGGTGGACCAGCGAAGCGCAGTCCACCGGGCTACGGGTGGCCCCGGGGTGGACTTCGCTGGCGCTCGTCCACCCGGCCCGCACTGACGATTACGCCGCGGGGGCGCACCCTGCGCAGCCGAACGGAGCGGATATCGCTCCCGAGACCTGGTCGCGTTCCCAAGCAGAGCTTGGGAACGAGTGACGAGTGAAGGGTTCGAGACGGGGCTCGGTCGGTTGCTCCAGCAGCCTGTTGGCCTCGCGGTTTGGCTCCTGACATGGCTCCAGCGGTGTCGCGCATCCGGGCTCAAGCGTAGGGATCGTGACCGAGCTGACCAGCCGGCCCTCGGTGGATGCCGGCTGGGTGTCGGGAGCTCAGGTGATGGCGAGGGCACCCTCCGGCTTGCCCCAAGGGTGGACAACCCCTGCATTGCCCTTGCATCGCCGGTGTTTATCAATACTTTAGTAAGTGCTAATATTCATTCCAGCCGGTTCGGTCGCCGTCGCGCGGCTCGCCCGCACGCCTTGCGCCGGAGCAATCCTTGCTCACTGGGCTCGACGCGCGCCCGGACCACCAACGCAACTTTCGGAGTGGATCATGCACGGGGAAATGACTGAGCAGGCCTTGTCGGACGGGCATCGGGACAGTGTCGATGCCCACCAGCTGCCCATCGGCGCCGTGGCGCCGTCCATGCCTTGGCAGTGGCTGCGGCAGGGCTGGGGCACGCTGTGGCGCACGCCGCTGGTGAGCGCCTTCTATGGTGGGCTGTGCGCGGCCGCCGGTCTCGGCGCCGTGATGATGAGCCAGGCGATGCCGGGGCTGACCGTCAAGTTTGTCATTGGACTGCTGATGCTGGGGCCCTTCCTGGCGGCGGGCCTCTATGTCACCGCGCGGCGCAGCCTGTCCGGGGATCGCACCGGCATCGGCCGGAGCCTGGCGCTGGATGCCTCGCGCCGCTCCAGCCTGGCGCTGTTCGGGCTGGTGCTGGTGATGGTGGTGTCGTTCTGGCTTATGGCCACGGCGGTGCTGTTCGCGCTCAAGGTCACCACGGTGGCGCCCACGGCTTACACCGGGTTCCTCGGCGGTGGGATGCAACACCCGCTGATGATGCTGTTCACGCTCGGGAGCGGTGCACTGCTGGCGGCGGCGGTGTTCGCGTCGAGCATTGTCGCCGTGCCGCTGATCGTGGACCGGGATGCGGGGCCGGTCGCCGCCGTCCAGGCCAGCTGGCGGGCGGTGACGGCGAATCCCAAGCCCATGCTGCTGTGGGCCGCCATCATTGTCGGTCTGATGCTGCTCGGCACCGCGACCGCCTTCATTGGCATGCTGGTCATCTTCCCGCTGTTGGGCTATGCGAGCTGGCATGCCTATCGGGATCTGATTCCGCAGGGCTGAGCAGGGCGCCCGCGGCTTGGCCCCGCGCCCCGGCGGCGATCGGGGCGCCGGCTGCCCCAGGTCGTCGGGCTCCGTCATGTCTGCATAGCGAGCTGCCGCACCCGCGCCTTCTCCCGCTCCACGATAAAGAGCACAGAGGAGGCCACCACCACGATGCGCAGCCAAGTGCCGCCATCGATGGGCGCGGTGCCGAACAGGGCCTGCAGCGGCGGCAGGTAGGTGAAGCCCAGCTGGAAGAGGATCAGCAGGGCCACGGCGTAGAGCACATAGCGGTTGCCGAAGAGTCCGTTGAGGTTCAGCACCGGGGCGATCATGTAGCGGGAGTTGAACAGGTAGAAGATCTCGAACATCACCAGGGTGTTCACGGCCACCGTGCGCGCCTGCTCAATGGACGCGCCTTGGAATTGCTCCCAAAGGAAGAGCCCGAAGGTGCCGACGGTGAGGATCAACGACACATAGCCGATGCGCCACAGGAACAGCCGCGTCAGCACGGGCTGGCGGGCATCGCGCGGCGGGCGGCTCATAACGCCCGGCTCCGGCGGCTCGAAGGCCAGGGCCAGGGCCAGGGTGACGGCGGTGATCATGTTCACCCACAGGATCTGCACCGGCGTCAGCGGAAACTCATGGAAGCCGAACAGGATGGCGGCCAGCACCACTAGTGCCTCGCCGCCGTTGGTGGGCAGGATGAACAGGATGGCCTTCTTCAGATTGTCGTAGACGGTGCGGCCTTCCTCGACGGCGTTGGCGATGGAGGCGAAGTTGTCGTCGGCGAGCACCATCTCTGCTGCTTCCTTGGCTGCCTCGGTGCCGTTGATGCCCATGGCGACGCCGACGTCGGCGCGCTTCAGGGCCGGGGCATCGTTGACGCCGTCGCCGGTCATGGCCACCACTCGGCCTCCCTCCTGCAGCAGCTGTACCAGGCGCAGCTTGTGCTCCGGCGTGACCCGGGCGTAGACGTCCACCGCCTGCGCCCGTTGGCGCAACTGTTCGTCATCCAGGGCGTCCAGCTCCACGCCGCGCAGCGCCTCGTCCGAGCTCTCCAGTCCCACCTGCCGAGCGATGGCGCGGGCGGTGGCGGCATGGTCGCCGGTGATCATCTTCACGCGGATGCCGGCGTCGCGGCAGGTGCGCACGGCGGCGATGGCCTCCTCCCGCGGCGGGTCCATGAGCCCGAACAGCCCGAGCAGCGTCAGGTCCGCGTCGACGTCGGCGAAGTCCAGCTCGAAGCGGTGCGGCTCGGTGGGCTTGACCGCCACCGCCAACACCCGCTGGCCAGCGGCGGCCATGGCCTCCATGCGTCCCTCCCAGGCGTCGCGCTCCAACGGTGTGTCGCCGTGCGCGCTGCGCTGGGTCGCGCACATGTCGAGCAGCGCCTCCGGTGCGCCCTTGACGTAGATGAAGGACTCGCCCGTGTGGCTGTGATGGAGCGTGGCCATGAACTTGTGGCCGGACTCGAAGGGGATCAGGTCGGTGCGCGGGTAGCGCTTGGCGGCGGTCTCCGGGTCCAGGCCGGCCTTCAGCGCCGCCACCAGCAGAGCGCCCTCCATGGGGTCGCCGTGCACCCGCCAGGACCCGGCGTCGGTCTGCTCCAGCGAGGCGTCGTTGCACAACATCACGGCGTGCAGGGCCTCGGCGAGCCGGGCGTCCTCCTGCGGGCGCAGCAGGGCTTGGCCGTCGTGCATGAAGGCGCCGTGGGGGTCGTAGCCGGTGCCGCTGAGGGTGAAAGCCCGCTCGCCGGTGTCGACGCCGGCGACGGTCATGGCGTTGCGGGTGAGGGTGCCGGTCTTGTCCGAGCAGATGACACCGACGGTGCCCAGGGTCTCCACCGCCGGCAGCCGGCGGATGATGGCGTTGCGCGCCGCCATGCGCTGCACGCCGATGGCGAGCGTGATGGTCATAATCGCCGGCAGGCCCTCCGGGATGGCCGCCACCGCCAGCCCGACCGAGGCCAGGAACATCTCCGCGGCGGTGTAGCTGCGCACCATCACGCCGAAGGCGAAGCTCGCCGAGGCCAGCACCAGGATGGCCGCCGTCAGCCAGCGCCCGAACTGCGCCATCTGGCGCAGCAGCGGCGTGGTGAGCTGCTCCACGTTGGCCACCATCGCGCTGATGCGGCCGATCTCGGTCTCCGCGCCGGTGGCGGCGACTACGCCCGTGCCCTGGCCGTGGGTCACCAACGTGCCGGAGTAGGCCATGCAGCGGCGATCCGCCAGCGGCGTCTCTGCGGGCAGCGCGGTGATGGTCTTGTCCACCGGCAGGGACTCGCCGGTGAGCGGCGCCTCCTCGATCTGCAAGCCCTTGGCCCGCAGCAGGCGCAGGTCCGCCGGCACCTTGTCGCCGGATTGCAGCTGCACCAGATCGCCGGGCACCAGCTCCGCGGCGTCGACGGTCACCAGCCGGGCGTTGCGCCAGACCATGGCCTGGGGCGAGAGCATGTTGCGGATGGCCTTCAGGGCATCCTCGGCCTTGCCCTCCTGCACGAAGCCGATGGCGGCATTGATCAGCACCACGGCGAAGATGACGCCGGCGTCCAGCCAGTGCTGGAGCAGCGTGGTCACCAGCCCGGCGGCGAGCAGCACATAGATCAGCACGTTGTGGAACTGGGCCAGGAAACGCAGCCACGGACCGCGGGTCTTGGCCTCCGGCAGCCGGTTGGGGCCGTGGGTGGCCAGGCGCTGCCGGGCCTCGTCGGGGCTGAGGCCCTCCTGGCTGCCGCCGAGCCGGGCGAGCGCTTCCTCGGCGCTGAGGTGATACCAGGCGGGCTCCGCCGATGGCTTTTGGCCGGCCGCCGAAGCGGGGCGCTCACGGCGGCTGCGCCAGCCGCCGATGCTGCCGACCATGACGATGGCCGCAAGCGCCGGCAGGCCGGCGACTGGCTCCAGCGCGGCGCCGTCGAAGATCAGGATGTCGCTTTCGAGCATGCCGCCCTCCGCGTACGCCGCAACCAATCCCGGCAGACCCAAGCTTAAGACAGCGCCGGGGTGCATTGACCCCTGGGTGTGCGCGGGTCCGAGCAAGACCCAAGTGCTGGAGGCTCGCGGTGCTGGATGCCACCCCGACGCTGCGGCCGGGGCGCGGGAATCGTGTCGAGGCGGAACGGACGCAGCTATGCCTGCGGCCGCGCTGCGTGTCGCGGGCGACGCCCGTGTGCTGCGCCCACGGGATGGCCCCCTCCCGACGCAGGACCGATGGTCACCGCGTTAGCCCGTTAAGGTTACCGTCACCATGAGTGGGGTCGATGGACCGCGTGGGCGACGTCTTGGCCTTTTCCGTCCGGAGCAGTATGCCGCAGCAATATGAAGCTTCTCAAACACCTGAACATGAGAAAAAGCGGGAAGCCGCGCCTGTGGTGGATTCAGAGCAGGTTCCGTGCGATTTTCGGCCAGGATGGCCAATCGATCGGCATCTCCCGAGGTGAGCCGTGGGATGCTGTTCTTCCGTGACGTTCGTGCCGAATGCACCCGCCTCACCCGGGCGGCGTTCTGGGCTCTCGGGGAGCAGGCAGCGCGGCCGGCCTGCACGCCAAGGCAGGCGCTACCCGGGTCCGCTTTGACTTCAGGCCGCGGCCCGGCGCCGCGGGGCGATCATCGCCCACGCGCGCGACCACGACGTTTTCGAGCGGCTCCACGCGGTTCAATGAGGCACAACAACCATGCAACGACAGTCACACCGGCTGCGACTGGCCGCCGCTGTACTTTCCGCCACCTGCGCCATTGGCGCCGGGGCTGCCGAAGAAGGCATCGACAGGGAAGACTGGCACTCCATGCTGCGGCTCTACCTCTGGCTGCCGGACGTGGGCGTCACCAGCAGCTTCGATTATCCGAGCGGCGGCACAGTGTCCCTGAGCCAGGGCCAGATCCTGAGCGCGCTCCAGTTCGCCTTCATGGGGTCGGGGCTGGTGCGCAAAGGCCGCTTTAGCGCCGTGACGGATCTCATCTACCTGAACCTCCAGGCGGACAAGACCGGCCGCGGCGTAACCTTGCCGGCGCAGCTGGGCGGCGGCTTCCGCACCAAGCTGGATGCCAAGCTCACGGGCTGGGTGTGGACGCTGGCCGGTGGCTACACCCTCTGGCACAACGCCCGAGCGAATGTGGACGGCCTGATCGGCTTCCGGCTGCTGGACCTCACCTCCGAGAACGAGCTGACGCTGACGGGCCCGCGCGGGCGGGAGCTGCCACGGCGCTTCGATACCTCCATCACCAACTGGGATGCCGTAGTCGGCGTGCGCGGGCGCGTCGACCTGGATGACCGCTGGTTCGTGCCCTACTACATCGATGTCGGCACCGGCGACTCGGACCTCACCTCCAGCGGCTACACGGGCGTCGGCTACGCCTTCGACTGGGGCGAGCTGACGCTCACCTACCGCTACCTCCACTACGAGATGCCGGACCACATGGAGCTGGAGGACGCCACCTTCTGGGGGCCGGCCCTCGGCGCCAATGTCCGGTTCTAAGACCGCAAATCGGCCCGACGGCGCACACCTGAGCGGGCGTGCGCGCTCCGCGCTCGTGACGCGTCGCATCGGCAAGACCGTATTGCCGAGCCAACTGCGGGAGACTGTCGGCGACAACGGCTTTCGCGCCATCGTGCTGGACGTCTAGGGCCTTTCGGACGCAAAGGCTTCGTCCCGCTCTTGCGTTGGAAGGCCGCCGCGGCTTTGGTGGGCCGCTGTTGGCGGACGCCACTGAGCCGGGCGGCCGCCAGGATGGGTCTCGCAACGCGGCGGCCTTGGCTCAAGGTCTCCTCAGTTCGAGGTCTCCGGGAGCCGGACTTCGCTCAGGATTTCGACGAGGGTGAATGGGCAGGCGTCCGCCAAGTGCTCCGCATCCAGCTCATGCCAGCGGCGCTCGCGGATATGCGCCAGCCATGCCTGATAGTCGGAGGCGTAATCGCTGTTCGTGCGCTCACTGCTCGGGACGCTGCTCTCATCAGAGCGATAGCCCCAGCCGCGTTCAGCAGTAAGGGACTCGACGGTCGATACAGGGTTGATCCAGCGCAGCCAAACCGGCGGTTCCCGGCGCGGCCCAACGCAAGCCCTTGATCCCGGCCGCCGCGGGCCCGGGGCCGACATTGACTCGCTGATGGGCCCTGTCTATTTTACTTGACACTGAATCATGACAAGTGATGCGGACAGGTGCCCGTGGGCCCGCCGCATCGGTCCCATCAGCGGAGAGACATGGCGGATGGACGTGTTGCAGCGCATCGAGCAGGCCCTGGAAGCGGCGCTCACCCTCGGTCTCGCCGAGAACGGCCCGCCCAAGCTCGGCCGTGCTGTGCGCCACGCGGTGCTCACGCCGGGCTCCCGCGCCCGTCCGCGCTTGGTGCTGGCGGTGGCGGACGCCTGCGGCGACGACGCGCCGGCCGTGGCCGATGCCGCCGCGGCCTCGCTGGAGCTGCTGCATTGCGCGTCCCTGGTGCACGACGACATGCCCGTCTTCGACGACGCCGACACCCGCCGCGGCGCGCCGACGGTGCATCGGCTGTTCGAGCAGCACGGCGAGCAGCTGGCGCTGCTGACGGGTGACGGGCTCATCGTGCTCGCGTTCGAGAACCTCGCCTGGCACAGCCGCATGCACCCGCAGCGGCTCGGACCCCTGACCCTGATCCTCGCCCGTGCCGTCGGTGTCGGCCACGGCATCGTCGCCGGTCAGGCCTGGGAGTGCGAGACCGACGTGGACCTGACCCAGTATCACCGGGAGAAGACAGCCGCGCTCTTCTCCGCCGCCACCGAGGCCGGTGCCGCCGCCGCCGGCATGGACCCCGGCCCCTGGCGCACCTTGGGCGAGAACCTGGGGCTGGCCTACCAGGTGGCGGACGACCTGCGCGACGTGGCCGGCGATGCCGCCGAGCTCGGCAAGCCCGTGGGGCAGGACGCCGCCCACGAGCGCCCGAGCGCCGTCGGCCAGCTCGGCGTCGACGGCGCCGTGGCGAGGCTCAAAGACCTGCTGACGGAGGCCGTCGATTCCATCCCCGACTGCCCCGGCCGCGACAAGCTCGCCGCCATGGCGCAGGCGGAGATGGAGCGGCTGCTGCCGGTGGCGCTGAAGGGCGAGTAACGAGGGGCGAGTTTCGAGTTACGAGGTCCGCGGTGATCGTTTGCCTTGCTCCTTGATACTCGAAACTCGTTACTGATCAAACAGGCAGCAAGCTGCGGCTTTTCACCGCGGCGCGCGCATAGGAGACGAAGAGCTCGATGCAACTCCCTTTCCTTGACCGCTGGCGCGCCTGGCGCGATGCCAAGCTCGCCAGCCCGGCGTTTCAGCGCTGGGCGGCGGACTTCCCGCTCACCCGCTTCGAGGCCGCCCGCCGCGCCCGCGGGCTGTTCGACATCACCGCCGGCTTCGTCTATTCGCAGATCCTCTTCGCCTATGTCGAGCTGGAGCTGTTCGACAAGCTCGCGGACAAGCCCCGCACCGCCGCCGACCTGGCGCCGGAGATGGGCATGGACGTGGCCGCCGCGGACCGGCTGCTGCGCGCCGGCGTCGCCATCGATCTCTTGGAGCGCCGCGGCAAGGATGACACCGGCGCCGCGCGCTACGGCCTCGGCAAGCTCGGCATCGCCATGCCTGGCAACCCCGGCATCGCGGCCATGGTCCGCCACCACCGCATGCTCTACCACGACCTGGACGACCCGCTGGCGCTCTTTCGCGGCGAGCCCGAGGAGACGGAGCTCGGCCGCTACTGGTCCTATGCCGGCTCTGCCGACCCCGCCGCCGACGGCGACGAGCGGGTGGCGGAGTACAGCACGCTGATGTCCGCCTCCAGCGGCTTCGTCGCCGAGGACACCCTGGACGCCTATTCGCTCAAAGGTCATCAATGCCTAATGGATGTCGGCGGCGGCGAGGGCCGCTTCCTGATCCAGGCGGGGCGGCGCTGGCCGCACCTGCAACTGATGCTGTTCGATCTGCCGGCCGTCGTCGCCCGCGCGGAGCAGAACCTCGCCGCAGCCGGCCTCGCCGAGCGCGCGAGCGTCATCGGCGGCGACATCAAGGCCGACGGCGTGCCCACGGGCGCGGATGTGATCTCGCTGGTGCGGGTGATCCTGGATCACAACGACGACGGCGCCATGACCATCCTGCGCGCCGTGCGCAAGGCCCTGCCGCCCGGCGGCACCCTGCTGGTGACCGAGCCCATGTCCGAGGCGCCTGGGGCGGAGTCCGTCGGCGACGCCTACTTCGGCCTGTATCTGCTGGCCATGGGCAGCGGTCGCACCCGCCCGCCGCGGGAGCACAAGGCCATGCTGCGCGAGGCCGGATTCGACGACATCCGCTTGGTGCGCACCCGCCGTCCGCTGCAGACGCGGCTCATGGTGGCCAAGGTCGCTTAGCTTATCCACTCTGCGGGCAGGGTATTGCCAACCGTGGTTGACAGGTGTACTGTAAATTTATATTGACATCAGCGCGGGTCAAGCTAGACTGACACTACGTTGAACGGGCGTTGGCCTCCATCGGCTCGCTCAGGCTTCTAAACCGCTAACAGACTCACCGACTCGACTGACCGTGACCACCAACCGCGACATGACCGCCGCCGAGCTGACCGCTCGGGCCGTGGTGCTCCAGGAGCCCCGGCAGCTGGCGCTGCGCGAGCTCGCGCTGACGCCGCCCACCGTCGCGGACTGTGTCGTGGACATCGCCTACAGCGGCATCAGCACCGGCACCGAGCGCCTGCTCTGGGACGGCCGCATGCCGCCCTTCCCGGGGATGGGCTATCCGCTGGTGCCGGGCTACGAGTCCGTCGGCGTCGTGGTGGATGCGGGCGCCGAGAGCGGCCGCCGCAGCGGTGAGCCGGTGTTCGTGCCGGGCGCGCGCTGCTACGGCGAGGTGCACGGCCTGTTCGGTGGCGCCGCCTCGCGCGTGGTGGTGCCCGGCGCGCGGCTGCTACCCGTCCCCGACGGCCTCGGCGAGCAGGGCGTCCTCCTGGCGCTGGCCGCCACGGCGCAGCATGCGGTTGCGGGCTCCGCACGCATGCCGGAGCTGATCGTCGGCCATGGCGTCCTCGGACGGCTCTTGGCGCGGGTGGTCGTGGCCAACGGCGGCGAGCCGCCGCTGGTCTGGGAAACCAATCCCACGCGCGCCGACGGCGCCATGGGCTACAGCGTTATCGACCCGGCTCGGGATCAGCGCCGGGACTACAACACCATCGTCGACGTGAGCGGCGACGCCACGCTGCTGGACAGCCTCATCGGGCGGCTCGCCCGTGGCGGCGAGATCGTCCTCGCCGGCTTCTACGAGGCGCCCATCAGCTTCGACTTCCCGCCGGCCTTCATGCGCGAGCTGCACCTGCGCGTGGCGGCGGAGTTTAAAGAGCCGGACCTGGTTGCCGTGCTTGATGCCCTCGCCACCGGACGCCTGTCCTGCGACGGCCTCATCACCCATCGCAGCCCCGCCGCCGACGCCGCCATGGCGTACGAGACGGCCTTTAATGATCCGGCCTGCCTAAAAATGATTCTCGATTGGAGGGGAGCGAATGGGTAACTCTGGGGCGAGTGCCGCTGCCGCCGTGAATGTGAGTCTGCCGGAATCGGCAGCCTCCACCGCGCCGAACGCTGCGAAGACGCAAATCATCGCGATCTACGGCAAAGGCGGGATCGGCAAGAGCTTCACGCTCGCGAACCTGAGCTACATGATGGCGCAGCAGGGCAAGAAGGTCTTGCTGATCGGCTGCGACCCCAAGTCCGACACCACGACGCTGCTGTTCGGCGGTCGTGCCTGCCCCACCATCATCGACACCAGCGCCAAGAAGAAGGCCGCCGGTGACGCCGTGACCATCGGCGATGTGTGCTTCAAGCGCGACGGCGTCTTCGCCATGGAGCTAGGCGGGCCCGAGGTGGGCCGCGGCTGCGGTGGGCGCGGGATCATCCACGGCTTCGAGCTGCTGGAGAATCTGGGCTTTCACGAGTGGGACTTCGACTATGTCCTGCTGGACTTCCTGGGCGACGTGGTCTGCGGCGGCTTCGGCCTGCCCATCGCCCGCGACATGTGCCAGAAGGTCATCGTCGTCGGCTCCAACGATCTCCAATCCCTGTACGTCGCCAACAACGTCTGCTCCGCGGTGGAGTACTTCCGCGGCCTCGGCGGCAATGTCGGCGTCGCCGGCATCGTCATCAACAAAGACGACGGCACCGGCGAGGCCCGCGCCTGGGCCGAGCAGGCCGGCGTGCCCGTGCTGGCTTCCATCCCGGCGCACGAGGACATCCGCCGCAAAAGCGCGGCCTACCAGATCATCGGTATGCCCGATGGCGAGTGGGCACCGCTGTTCGAGGAGCTCGGCACCAATGTCGCCGACGCGCCGCCGATGCGCCCGAAGCCTCTGTCCCAGGACGGGCTGCTGAACCTGTTCGCCGGTGACGCCGTCGGCCGCGACGTGGTGCTGGAGCCGGCGACGGTGGCGGACATGTGCGGCAAGTCGAGCCTCGACAAGCCCTCCCTCGAAGTCATCTACGACGACGTCTGAGCGGGCGCAGACAGATGCAGGCCAAAGTCCTCTATATGTCCGCCGGCGACGAGTCCATGGGCGACGCAAACCGTCCCACCGACGAAGTCGTCTACGACGATGCGGGCCGCACGCCGCTCGGCAACGAGGCCGCGCGCGACGCTGCAGAGCCCGGCGCAGCCCCGACAGAGGGCCCAGCGGGGGACACGACACAGGAGCCGACCGGGGACGCGCCCCAGGTCGCAGGTGACGGCGCCGGCTGTCATGCCGGTGCCGACGAGTTACGCCGGGCCGCAGAGGCCGCGGGTCAGAGCGAGCTGCTGCAACGTCTTGCCACCGACTATCCCACCGGACCCCATGATCAGCCCCAGAGCATGTGTCCGGCCTTCGGTTCGCTCCGAGTCGGTCTGCGCATGCGTCGCACCGCCACCGTGCTCTGCGGCTCGGCGTGTTGCGTCTACGGGCTCACCTTCACGAGCCACTTCTACGGTGCCAAGCGCTCGGTGGGCTACGTGCCCTTCGACTCCGAAACGCTGGTGACCGGCAAACTGTTCGAAGACGTGCGCGCGGCCGTGCAGCAGCTCGCCGACCCGGCCAAGTACGACGCCGTCGTGGTGACCAATCTCTGCGTGCCCACCGCCTCCGGCGTGCCGCTGCGCCTCCTGCCCAAGGCCATCGACGGCGTGCGCATCATCGGCATCGACGTGCCTGGCTTCGGCGTGCCGACGCATGCGGAAGCGAAAGACGTGCTCGCCGGCGCCATGCTCAAGTATGCCCGCGGCGAGGCGGAGCAGGGCCCGGTCCAGGCGCCCCGCGAAGGGCGCAGCGAAAAGCCCACCGTGACGCTGCTCGGTGAAATGTTCCCGGCCGATCCGGTCGGTGTCGGTATGCTGCTCGAGCCCCTGGGGCTCGCCGCCGGCCCGGTCGTGCCGACCCGGGAATGGCGCGAGCTGTACGCGGCGCTCGACTGCGCTGCGGTCGCCGCCATTCATCCCTATTACACGGCGTCCATACGCGAGCTTCAGGAAGCCGGGCGCCGCGTCGTCGGCTCCGCCCCCGTCGGCCATGACGGCACCGCCGCCTGGCTCGATGCCATCGCCGACGCCTGCAACGTGCCCGCAGACAAGCTGGCCGCCGCCAAGAACGCCTTCCTGCCCATCATCCGCAAGGCGCTCGCCGAGGCGCCGGTGGACGGCACCATCACCGTCTCCGGCTACGAGGGCTCCGAGCTTTTGGTGGCCCGGCTGCTGATGGAGTCCGGCGCCCGCGTGCCCTATGTCGGCACCGCCGCACCCAAGACACAGTGGTCCAAGCCTGATCTGGAGTGGCTCGAGGCCCGGGGCACTACGGTGCAGTTCCGCGCGGCGCTGGAGCAGGACAAGGCTGCCGTGGACGCGGTCAAGCCGGATCTGGCCATTGGCACCACGCCGGTGGTGCAGCATGCCAAGCAGCAGTCCATCCCGGCGCTGTATTTCACCAACCTGATCTCCGCGCGGCCGCTCATGGGCGCCGCCGGTGCCGGCTCTCTGGCGCAGGTGGTGAACGCCGCGCTGGCCAGCCGTGCGCGCTTTGATCGCATGAACGCCTTCTTCGCCGGTGTCGGCGACGGCGACACCGCCGGTATTTGGGACCGTATGCCCGCGCATGCCGACAAGTCGGCCGGGGGGCATTCCTGATGCTGATCCAGGACCTCGACCGCGCCGGCGGCTATTGGGGCGCCGTCTATGTCTTCACGGCCGTGAAGGGCATGCAGGTCATCATCGACGGCCCCGTGGGCTGCGAGAATCTACCGGTGACCGCGGTGCTGCATTACACCGACGCGCTGCCGCCGCACGAGCTGCCGGTGGTGGTGACGGGCCTCGGGGAAGAAGAGCTGGGTCAGGAAGGCACCGAGGGCGCCATGCGCCAGGCCTTCTCGACCTTGGACGCATCCAAGCCGGCCGTGGTGGTGACGGGCTCCATCGCCGAGATGATCGGCGGCGGCGTGACGCCGTCCGGCACCAGCATCCAGCGCTTCCTGCCGCGCACCATCGACGAAGACCAATGGCAGTCCGCGGACCGCGCCATGGTCTGGCTCTGGCAGCAATACGGCAAGAAGCAGGGCCGCATGTCCAAGCCCCGTGCCCGCCAAGAGGGCGAGAAGCCGCGCGTCAACCTGATCGGCCCGATGTACGGCGTCTTCAACACCTGGTCGGACCTCGCCGAGGTACGTCGCCTGGTGGAAGGCCTCGGCGCCGAGGTCAACATGACCTTCCCGCTCGGCACGCACCTGGACAACATCCCGCGGCTCGCCGACGCTGAGGTCAATATCTGCCTATATCGGGAATTCGGCCGCAAGCTCTGCGAGGCGCTGGAGAAGCCCTATCTGCAGGCCCCCATCGGTCTGCACAGTACGACCAAGTTCCTGCGCGCGTTGGGGGAGCTCCTGGGGCTGGACCCGGAGCCGTTCATCGAGCGCGAGAAGCACACCACCATCAAGCCCGTCTGGGATCTGTGGCGCTCCGTGACCCAAGACTTCTTCGGCACGGCGAGCTTCGGCATCGCCGCCACCGAGACCTATGCCCGCGGTGTGCGCCACTTTCTGGAAGACGAGCTGGGGCTGCCCTGCAACTTTGCCTTCGCGCGCCGGCCCGGCCACAAGCCGGACAACGACGCGGTGCGCGCGGCTATCCATGACAACACGCCGTTGATTCTCTTCGGCGGCTACAACGAGCGCATGTACCTCGCCGAGATCGGCGGGCGCGCGGCCTACATCCCGGCCTCCCTGCCCGGGACCATCATCCGCCGCCATACCGGCACGCCCTTCATGGGCTACAGCGGGGCGACCTACCTAGTGCAGGAGGTCTGCAACGCCCTGTTCGATGCGCTCTTCAACATCCTGCCCCTCGGCACCGAGCTGGACCAGGTGGACGCGACACCGTCGCGCCTGGCGGTGGAGAACCGCCAGCTGCCCTGGGACGCCGAGGCCAAGATGCACCTGGATCGGCTGTTGGAGGCCTATCCGGTGCTGACGCGGATCTCCGCGGCCAAGCGGCTGCGCGATGCGGCCGAGCAGGCCGCCCGTGACGCCGGCGAGGAGCAGGTCACAGTTGCGCGCGTCCGTGCTGCACGGGACGCGCTCAGCGGCGGGCGCGCCGCATGACGCTGCCCGCACAACTGCGCACGGGCGCAGCGCAGCGGCTCGACGCCGCGATCACCCGGTCGCGATGCGACGGCGCAGGGCGCCGTACGCCGACCGAACGTTCGCCAGGTCTGTCCACCCCGCGATGCGGGTTGGTCGGTCCGCCGGAGCCGGACTCCGGCAGCCCCGCGGCCACGCAAGCGTGCGCCGCCGGCCTGACGGCCCTTTGAACCTCAGTGGAGGGTTAAACCATGGCAGACGACAAGTCCTTGAGCGGCATTAGCGAAGAAGAGGCCCAGGAATTCCACGGCATCTTCGTACAAAGCATGAGCGGCTTCATCGGTGTGGCGGTCTTCGCACACCTGTTGGCTTGGATGTGGCGCCCCTGGCTCTAAGCCCCGACCGAACCGAGTAGCAACGTCGTCTTGAAACGCATCGCGGTCGTCGGGCCCCCGTGGAGATCCCGAAGGGAGGCCAACAGCGCCCAGCATGAGCGCAACACGCCCGCGACGCACTTGGCTCGACTCAACCCGTAACCCGGAGAGTACGCATGAACGCAATCTACAAGATCTGGCTCATCTTCAACCCGAGCACCATCCTCCTCGCCCTGTTCGGCTTCCTGATCGTGCTGGCGCTGGCAATCCACCTGATCCTGCTCAGCACCACCGACTTCAACTGGCTGGAAGACGGCATCCCGGCGGTCGAGACCGCGACCGCGCCCGCCGTGCCGCAGCAGATGTAGGGGCCTGAACAGTGACGGTGTCGCCGGTGGCAGCCGGCGGCGGCCGTCGAGCTCGCGACGCGGGTGCTGCACATCCCCCGCGGCACCCAAGCAGAGGAATTCATAATGGCCATGCTGAGTTTTGAGAAAAAATACCGCGTCCGCGGCGGTACCTTGGTGGGAGGGGATCTATTCGACTTCTGGGTGGGGCCGTTCTATGTCGGCTTCTTCGGGGTCACGTCGGTCTTCTTCGCCACTCTGGGTACGCTGCTGATCATCTGGGGTGCGGCCATCGGGCCCACCTGGAATGTCTGGCGCATCAACATCGCGCCGCCGGATCTGAGCTATGGGCTCATGATGGCGCCGCTCACCGAGGGCGGGCTATGGCAGATCATCACCATCTGCGCCATCGGTGCCTTCGTCTCCTGGGCCCTGCGCCAAGTGGAGATCTCCCGCAAGCTGGGCATTGGGCTACACGTGCCCTTCGCCTTCGCCTTCGCGATCCTCGCCTATGTCACCCTGGTGGTCATTCGCCCCGTGCTCATGGGTGCCTGGGGTCATGGCTTCCCATACGGCATCTTCAGTCACCTGGACTGGGTGTCGAACGTGGGCTACCAGTACCTGCACTTCCACTACAACCCGGCGCACATGCTGGCCATCACGTTCTTCTTCACGAACGCGCTGGCGCTGGCATTGCACGGCTCGCTGATCCTGTCGATGGTGAACCCGCGCGAGGGTGAGCCCGTCAAGACCTCGGAGCACGAGAACACCTTCTTCCGTGACTTCATCGGTTACTCCATCGGCGCGCTGGCCATCCATCGTCTGGGCCTGTTCCTGGCCATCAACGCCGGCTTCTGGAGCGCCGTCTGCATCGTGCTGAGCGGCCCGTTCTGGACCCGCGGCTGGCCCGAGTGGTGGAACTGGTGGCTGCAGCTGCCGTTCTGGTCATAAGAGGACACCGACATGGCCGAATATCAAAACATCTTCAACAAGGTCCAGGTCCGTGAGCCTGGCTACCCGGGTGTCTCGCTCCCCAAGGGCGAGATGCCGCGCCTCGGCAAGCCGACCTTCAACTACTGGCTGGGTAAAATCGGCGATGCGCAGATCGGACCTTTCTATCTCGGCTTCGCCGGGGTGGCGTCCCTCATCTGCGGCTTCATCGCCATCGAGATCATCGGCTTCAATATGCTGGCGTCGGTGAACTGGAGCCCGATCGAGTTCATCAAGAACTTCTTCTGGCTCGCGCTCGAGCCGCCACCGCCCGCCTATGGGCTGAGCATTCCGCCGCTCGGCGATGGTGGCTGGTGGCTGATGGCCGGGTTCTTCCTGACCGCGTCCATCATCCTGTGGTGGATTCGCACCTACCAGCGCGCCATCGCGCTCGGCACCGGCACGCACGTGGCATGGGCCTTCGCGGCGGCGATCTTCTTCTACCTGACGCTCGGCCTGATCCGGCCGGTGCTGATGGGAAGCTGGGGTGAGGCAGTGCCGTTCGGGATCTTCCCGCACCTGGACTGGACCGCGGCGATCTCGATCCGCTACGGCAACTTCTATTACAACCCGTTCCATGCACTGTCCATCGTGTTCCTGTATGGCTCGGCCGTGCTGTTCGCGATGCACGGTGGCACCATTCTGGCCGTGTCCCGCTACGGCGGTGACCGTGAGATCGACCAGATCACCGACCGCGGTACCGCGGCCGAGCGTGCCATGCTGCTGTGGCGCTGGACCATGGGCTTCAACGCGACCATGGAATCCATCCATCGCTGGGCCTGGTGGTTCGCAGTGCTGACGGTCATTACCGCCGGTATCGGCATCCTGCTGACGGGCACCGTCGTCGAGAACTGGTACCTGTGGGGTATCAAGCACGGCATCGTCGCGCCCTATCCGTCCGAGCTGACGCTCCAGGATCCGAGTCTGTTGCAGGGGGTGTCGCAATGAAAATGCTGAATGGCAAAACGCTGGCTCTCGCAGCCGTCGGCGTCGCAGCGCTGATCACCGGCTGCGAGGCGCCGCCTCCCGAGGTGGTGCAGAACGGCTACCGCGGTCTCGGCATGCAGACCAACTACAACACCGACCGCCTGCAGGCGTCGCTGGATGCAAACGTGCCCCCGGAGCCCATTCCGGCGGCCACGCCCGGCGGCCCGATGGCCAAGGACGTTTACAAGAACGTCCAGGTGCTGGGTGAGCTGACCGTCGCCGAGTTCAACCGCCTGATGGTGGCACTCACGAACTGGGTCGCACCGGAAGAAGGCTGCTACTACTGCCACGTCAACGAGGGCTTCGAGTACGACGGCATCTACACCAAGGTCGTCTCGCGGCGCATGATCCAGATGACGCAGACCACCAACGCGAACTGGAAGGACCATGTCGCAGATACCGGTGTCACCTGCTACACCTGCCATCGTGGCAAGCCGGTACCGGAGTACGTCTGGACGTCCGATCCGGGTCCGGGTCAACCGTCGATGATCGCGCCCACCGGGCAGAACGTCGCCGCCAAATCCGTGGCCTATGCGTCACTGCCCTATGACCCGTTCACGCCCTATCTGCTACAGGACAATGACATCCGTGTCATCGGCGAGACGGTGCTGCCGCAGGGCAACCGCAGCTCCATCAAGCAGGCGGAATGGAGCTATGGCCTGATGATGCATATGTCCTCCGCGCTGGGGGTGAACTGCACCTACTGCCACAACAGCCGCTCGTTCTACTCCTGGGATCAGAGCGCGCCGGCGCGTACCACCGCGTGGTATGCCATCCGGCACGTGCGGGAGATGAACAACGACTACGTGGTGCCGCTCTCCGAGATCATCCCGGCGAGCCGCAAGGGACCGCTTGGCGACGTGTACAAGATCTACTGCACCACCTGCCACCAGGGCGCTTACAAGCCCCTCTACGGCGCGAAGATGCTCAAGGACTATCCGTCGCTGGCGCAGCCCCTGCCCGAGGGTGGCCTGGAAGCCGTGAAGGCCGGGAAGAAAGCGGAAGACACCACCGAGCAGCAGCAGGCGAAGGCCGAGCAGGCCGAGGCCCCTGCCCCGGCACCGGCGCAAGAGCAGCCGGCCCAGGAAGCGGCCGCACCAGCGGCACCCGAGGCCGAGCCCGCAGCGGCACCCGCCGAGGCGGCGCCGGCCGAGGCGGCTCCCCCGGAGCAGTCAACCGAGCCGGCCGCATCGGCCGGGCCGCGACTGCGCTATCCGCCGCCGAGCATGATGCAGTACCCGCCGGCACCGTTGCAGTACCCGCCGGCCCCGGCCCAGCGCTAGCAGGTTGGGCACGCTCCGGCACTAGAACAGGACCTCACGGGTGAGGGATTACCCGGTCCAAACCGGTCGTCGGCATCGCCGCCGACCACCATTCGACGAACAGAGGTAATACCCATGGCTGAAGAGAAAAGCTTGAGCGGTCTGACCGAGGAAGAGGCCCAGGAATTCCACGGCATCTTCGTGCAGAGCATGAGCGGCTTCATCGGTGTCGCGGCCTTCGCGCACCTGCTGGCCTGGTTCTGGCGCCCCTGGCTGTAACGGCGCGTCACCTCGCTCCAACCACGGCGGCGGGCATTAGGCCCGCCGACCATAACGTCCTCAGCGGAGGAATCACATGCATCGAATCTGGCAATGGTTCGACCCGCGCCGGGCGCTGATGGCGCTGTTCAGCTTCCTGTTCGTACTGGCGTTGGTGATCCACTTCATCCTGCTGATGTCCCCAGGCTATAACTGGATCAGCACGGAGACGGCGCAAGCGCCGGTGTCGAACATGTCGGCCATGCCGCCGGCAAGAACCGTCAACTGAACCGCCCATTCGGCCGGCGCCTGGCGCCTATGGCCGTCGGCAAAGCGCCGACTGGCGCTACAATCTAGGAACCGGCAGCAGCTGCCGGAACGCCCCTTGGGCAACCCCGCCGCGGGGGACTGACGCGGCAACGGCCATCGCGGCCGATCGAGCAAACTGGAGGTAATCCATGGCTGAAGAGAAAAGCCTGTCCGGCCTGACCGAAGAAGAGGCTCAGGAATTCCACGGCATCTTCGTGCAGAGCATGTCCGGATTCATCGGCGTCGCGGCTTTCGCGCACCTGCTGGCATGGTTCTGGCGCCCCTGGCTATAAGCCGCGCCTTTCCTGGCTCAACCGTAACCCCAGTGGCCCCGCAGCAAGACTTGCGGCGACCCATAGCACTCACTCGGAGATAACACATGCATAAGATCTGGCAGATCTTCGATCCGCGCAGGACCCTGGTTGCCCTTTTCGGCTTCCTGCTCATCCTGGCCCTGCTGATTCACTTCATCCTGCTGAGCAGCGCCGACTTCAACTGGCTCGGCGGCGCCTAAGTCGTCCGGCTAGGTCGATCGGCTGAAAGCCGGTTCCAGCAGCGCCCATGGCTTGATCGGCGTGGTCCTGCGCCGCGGCGGCTCCCGCCGCGGCACAGTGCCTGCACGTTGAGTGAGTCAGCTGCTGCCCGCTTGCGGCGCGACAAGCGCCGCCCAGCGGACCCGGGCGGTGTGCGCCGGCCGAGGGTCGGCGTCGGTCATCGAGCGGCTGTGCGCCGCAATCGAATCAAATATCACGTATCCTGTACTCCGTGGCGGCGGTTATCAGCCGCCGCCACGGTGAGTGTGTGGCCGGCTCAGTCGGCCGTCGCTCTCCACCCCGCACTTCCAACCGCCGGCGCCAGCCGCCAGCGCTCCCAATTTTGCGGTAGCCAGGCATTGAGGCTCCCAGAGTAACCCCCGGCGATGCCAACGCGTCTTAGCAGTACCGAGTCAGCGCGGGGCACACCGGCTCCCGCGAGCGCGCGCTCACCTAGGTCCGAGCGCCGGGCCCCGCCGCGGCGCCGCCATGGGCTGCGACGGCCGCCGACGCTGGCTCTCCATCGCGCGCTGCCGCCGCTGTTGCGACGGGATTTGCTGCGGCTCTTCGAGAATGCCGCGGCGGGCGGGTCCGTGGTGCGCCTGGACGCCGCCGGCTTCCGCCTGCTTCAGGTGAACGACGAAGCCCTGATGCGCGAGATCCTGCTGGACAAGGGCCGGGTCTATCGCAAGGCGAGCTTGATGCGCCGCCTCGGGGCGGTCACCGGCGAGGGGCTGCTGATCAACGACGGCGAGGTCTGGAAGCGCCATCGACGGCTCGCGAATCCGGCCCTTGCTGCCGGTAGCCTGCCGCGCTACGTGCCGGCCATGCGCGAGGCCATGGCGCAGACCGTCGCGCGCTGGCGCGGGGGTGAAGCCGCTGCGCCCTTGGATCTGGTCGCCGAGCTGTCGCGCACCACGCTGACCAGCCTGCTGGATAGCATCTTCGGCATTCGCGGCGAGGCGGGAATGCTGAACGATCGTGTGGCGCAGGTGAGCGGCGTGATCCATGCGCTGCTCGACGAGCTGGTGCGCCAAGGCAGTGCGCTGGCGGCGCCGCCCTTGTCTTGGCCAACGCCGGCCAATCTGCGCTTTCGCCGGCGCATTGCAGAGGTCAATGCCATCCTGGACGACATCATCGCCAAGCGCCGCGAAGACCTGGCGGACACCGATGCGCCCGCGGACTTGCTCGGGCAGTGGCTGCAGCAGCGCCGCCGGAATCCAGAGCATTTTTCGGCCGTGGAGATGCGCGATGAGCTCATGACCATGCTCATCGCGGGTCATCACAGCCTGGCCATCGCCTTGGCCTGGGCCCTGTATCACGTGGCGCTGGACGCGGATCTGCAGGCTGAGGTTTCGGCCGAAGCAGCAACAGCGCCCGAGCTGCCGCAAAGCCTGGAGGACCTCGCAGACCTCCCGCTCGCGCGCGGCGTGCTGCTGGAGGCACTTAGACTTTATCCGCAGCCGCCCATTCTGCTGCGCGAGGCCGTCGCCGAGCATGGGCTCGGGGGCTATCACATTCGGGCGGGTGACCAGCTCGTGCTGAGCATCCCGGCGCTGCACCGCGACCCGGCGCACTGGCCGCAGCCGGAGCGGTTCGACGCCGGGCGCTTCGCCGGCTTCAACACCGACGGCATGATGCAGGGGCATCACCTCGGCTTCGGCGGCGGTCCCCGCAGCTGCATCGGTCGGCGCTTTGCGTTGCTGGAAGGGGTCTTGGTGTTGGTGGAGGCGCTGCGTGTGTTCCGTCTGCGCCCGGCCGCCGCCAATGCCGAGCGGGTGCCGCCGCGGTTCGCGGGCATGCTGGTGCCGGCGGCGCCGTTGCTGGTCCGTGCCGTGCCGCGCTGAATCCATGGGCGGCAGCATAGGGGACGCGGGGCAGCGAGCCGTCAGCGACACGGCGGCTGGCCACGACCTGACCGGTGTTAGCCGCACGCTGCTGATTCCGCTCTATGGGCGCGCGCATGCCGCGCGGCTGCTGCCGGAAGTGCGCTTCCATGACCCTGCGGCCCAGGATCTGGCGCGGCGCCTTGGGCTGAGCGAGCGCGATGTCGGTCGCGACCGCTTCACCATGCGTCTGTGCATTGCACGGTCCCTGGTGCTGGAGCGCATGCTGGGGGATCTGCTCGATGCGGCCGAGCAGCCGCGGACGGTGGTGGTGCTGGCCTGCGGCCTGGACACCCTGCCGCAGCGTATCGGCACCGAGCACGCGCGTTGGCTCTGCGCCGATCTAGCCGCGGTGACCGCCCTGCGGGACCAACTGCTGCCGCCGTCGCCCGGCGTCAGCCACGTCAGCGCGGCGTTGCCGCACGGGCTGGACGCCTTGGCGGGGCAATTGGGGGAGAAGCCGCCCGTGCTCATGCTGGAAGGCATCCTGCCCTACCTCGAGCCGGCGGCCGTGGCGGCGACCTTGCGCGGACTCGCGGAGCTGGCGCCCCAGGGGGCGGATTTGTTGGTGGACGGCTATCACCCGGCGCTGTTGGCCTTTGCGCGCTTCGGCGATGGCTTTCGGCGCATGCGCGTGCGCTTTCGCTTCGGCATCGCAGATACCCGCGACTATGTGCAGCTTGCGCCACGGCTCCGTCACCAGGCGGAGAAGGACCTGCTGGCATTACTGCCCTGGCGTCGGCGCCTGCGCACTGTACTGCCGGCGGTGGCTGCGCTTGGCCGCCCGCTGGCGACCATCACCCACCTGACGCTGACGCCGGCCTGAGCCGAGCCCGGGTCGGCGCCGGTACGGTCGCCGGGGGCTGGGGCGCCTTGGCTCGGGCGCCTGCAAGTGCGTACCGGTCCCGGCACCGGGTAGAGGTCCGGCGGGCTCCCTGATCTGCTTCGCGTCTTGCCCGCAAATAGCCGTCCCTTGACGCCTTTGCTTGATGCGGGACAAATCTAACGGTGCCGTCGAACGGCCCGTTGCTCTAGGCTTTACGGGTTACAGACCGACCCGAGGTCACCAAGACGATGGCCGATTTGACGCCTGCACCAGCACCCGACGCCTACCCCCTCCTCGCCACCATCGACACGCCAGCGGACCTGCGCCGGCTGGAGGCGGACCAGCTCAAGCAGCTGGCCGCGGAGCTGCGGGCGTATCTGATCGACAGCGTCTCGCGCACCGGCGGGCACCTGGCCGCAGGCCTGGGCGTGGTGGAGCTCACCATCGCCCTGCACTACGTCTTCGACACCCCGGAAGACCGCATCGTCTGGGACGTCGGCCACCAGGCCTACCCGCACAAGATCTTGACCGGTCGGCGCGCGCGCATGGACCGCATGCGCCAAAAGGGCGGCCTCTCGGGCTTTCCCAAACGCAGCGAAAGCGACTACGACACCTTCGGCGTCGGCCACTCCAGCACCAGCATCAGCGCCGCCCTCGGCATGGCCATCGCCGCCAAGGCCAAAGGCGAGCCGCGCCAAGCCATCGCCGTCATCGGCGACGGCGCGCTCGGCGCCGGCATGGCGTTCGAGGCCCTCAACCACGGCGGCCCGCTCGACCCCAACCTGCTGGTCATCCTGAACGACAACGAAATGTCCATCAGCCCCCCCGTGGGCGCCATCTCCAGCCACCTCGCCAAGCTGCTCTCCGGCCGCGTCTACACCAGCATGCGCGAAGGCAGCAAACAGGCCCTGGCCGGCCTGCCCCAGCTGCGCCAGCTCGTCGGGCGCTGGGAAGAGCACATGAAAGGCATGCTCATGCCCAGCACCCTCTTTGAAGAGCTCGGCTTCAACTACATCGGCCCCATCGACGGCCACGACCTCGACGCCGTGCTCAGCACGCTGCAGAACATGAAACAGATGAGCGTGCCGCGGCTGCTGCACGTCGTCACCCAAAAAGGCCACGGCTACGCCCCCGCCGAAGACGCCCCCACCACCTACCATGGTGTGACCCCCTTCGACCGCAGCACCGGCGCCATCCACAAAAAGAAAGCCAGCGGCCCCAGCTACACCCAAATCTTCGGCGAATGGCTCTGCGACACCGCCGCCGGCGATGAGCGCCTCATGGCCATCACCCCGGCCATGCGCGAAGGCTCCGGTCTCGTCGCCTTCGCCGAGCGCTACCCCGAGCGCTACTTCGACGTCGGTATCGCCGAGCAGCACGCCGTCACCCTCGCCGCCGGCATGGCCTGCGAAGGCTTAAAGCCCGTCGTCGCCATCTACAGCACCTTCCTGCAGCGCGCCTATGATCAACTGGT
>NZ_NRRV01000059.1 GCF_016583825.1 Thiohalocapsa halophila
CACCCCGCCAGGGGCGCCCGCCACCAACCTCCCCAACCGAACACCACCCAAACGCTCTTCACCGGGCTCGATGGCGATCTACCGCGCTGTTCACCGAAGATGCGCGGGTCTGGACCGCCATCGACACTGCTGTCATGGATTGTCGGCGATGGCGCTGCCGATGTGGGAGCGGCTGGGGTGAGCGGGAAGGATGGCGCTTTCACCCCAGCAGTTGGAGGGCGAGGCCGCATGAAGAGCCACGTCACTAGACAAGAGTACCAGGCGCTCGCGCGAGTCGGCGCCGCGGTGGAGGCCCGAGGGGGCGGCATGGGGACGAGCATCTGTCGGGCGTCGGTCAACGAGGCGTTCTTTGGATTAGCGATCGCACAGGGCTGCCCGCGCCCGACCCGTGGCCGGATCGATGTCCAGCATGCACTCACAATGCTCGGTAATGCTGTCGAGCGGTGAGGGGTCGTCGGCACAGCTGCAGCCGGCGATGACCCCGGCATAGAACACACCGAGATGCACCTGGATGCGGCCGGCCGCCTCGCGGGTACTCAGCACCTGCACCCTGATCGGGGCCTCGGCCACCGCGCTCGTCTGCGCCAGCGCCGCCTGCAGCAAAGGCCGGAGCACGGGATGATGAGGCCCGAGCGCCTGGAGCTCGTCAACCAGGGTCGGGCGGAACGCCGGGCTGTTCCAGGCCGCCACCGATCGGGTCAGGGTCAGGTCCGCGGCGGTCATGTGGTGTCCCGCATCTCGCGTGGGCACATCGGCAGCGCATCGGTGCGCGCGCACAGCGTCGGCAGGCTCGGGGAGTGGTGATTGCTCAGGCGCGAGGCCGCGTTGAGCAATGGCGCGATCTGGTGCTTCGCAACAGTCATGCTTGGTCAAGTCAATGCGGTCCAGAATCGCGCCGCGAGCAGCGGGTACTGAAACATCAGTCCAGTCAGGTCCAGGTTCGAGAGGCGGGTGGCGAAGGCGCGTGAATCCGGTGCCGCCAGCCAGCGCTGCGGCCACTCGGCGACGAGGTTCTCCGCAAAACCGAGAAACAGGGTCAGGTCGAGCGAGCGCTCACTCGCACCGATGTCGACAACCAGGTCGTTGAGGGTGTGCAACGCCTTACGAAACATCAGCAGGTCCGTCCGCGCCGTCAGGCCGGCCTGCTCGACGGCGGCGTCCAGCAGGCCGACCAGCCAGCTGAAGCTGGGGGGCCGATCATAGCCCAAACGGCGCAATGCCTCGCGCACCACCGCGCGCAACGCCGCCTTGTCCGCGGGCCTGCCTGCGGGTGCGTCGTCGGACAGTGCGGCCAGCATGTCGACCACCAGCCGCTCGTCGCGCAACAGCGCGCCCAGCACCGCGTGCACCATCGCTTCGCGATCGCGCTGCCGCAAGGTTCCGGCCAGGCTCCAGTCGAGGAGCACCAGCCGCCCGTCGGGCGTGAGCAGCAGATTGCCGGCGTGCGGGTCGCCATGGAAGAGCGCCCGCTCTTGCGTCGAAAAGAGCGGCTGCGCGAGCAGCGTCGACGCCAATAGCTGGGCGGTGTCGCGCCGCTCGCGCATGCTGGTGTGTCCGTGCTCGGATATCTTGCGGCCGGCGACGCGCTCCATGGCGGTCACCCGGGCAGTGCAGTACTCATGCAGTCCGGGCACCTGAACGCGGCTGCGCCCCGCATATTGCGCCGCTGCCAGGGCCAGATGGCGTTGCTCGACACCGAGTCGAACCTCGTCATGCAGCTTGTCCCTGACCCGGCGGAAGACCTCTTCGTAGCCGATCTTCGGAATTGCCAGCGCGTCGCAGCGCTCATCGAGCAAGGTGCCGATGCGCCGCAGCAGCTCGAGCTCGAGCGCGAGGCGCTCTTCGATGCCCGGCTTCAGGACCTTGAAGACACCGCGTCGCCGCGCGTCTTGGTAACCGATGACCACGGCGACGCTGGCCTCGGCGATGGCCTGCGTGTCAACGCGGATGCCGAGGCCGTCCAGTGATCCGAGCTCCTGATCGAGGGTCGCTCGAATCGTCGCCAGCGGGACGCTGGGCGGGAGCGTCTCCAGCGCCCGCAGCTCGCAGCGCAGGCTGGGGTCGAGGCGTCGGTCCCGCGCCAGCGTCTGACCCAGCTTGTGCAGCACCGGGCACTGCTGCGCCAGTCGCCGCACGCGCTCTGCGGTGGTGGCCGTGCTCGGCAGCGCGGCCTGGGTGGCCAGGATCTCTTGCTGTGCGCCTTGGGGCAATCCCGACAGAAACGCCACCAGGGCTTCACTGATCGGGCGGGCGAAGTGCGCGTAGTCCGCGGCGAGCAGCGGCTGGACCGAGGCTTCGTGGATGAGGGCGTGCCAGTGCATGAGTTTGTCCTTATCCCGCTGCAGAGTGGGACCGGGTTGAGGCCACGGCGCGCGCGGACGTGTGTGTGCACATGGTGGCTACGAATGATGCGGACTGCATCGCCGAGCTGAACTTCTCGTCGTTGGCGCCCGCACGCGGCCGGTGAGCGGCTTCCAGCAGCGAATGCAACAGCCTGAGCGCACACTCCCGGATCTGTCGACTCGGCCAAGGCGTTGATCCTTGGGGTTGGCATCGACTCGCGCCGACCCTATCCCTTCGGCACAGGCGCTGACAGCGACTCGGCGCATATCCATCCCCAACGCATGCGCATCCCCGGGGAAAGGCGCCCCGCGACGACTAGGGCTTTCCCTAATACGGGTTTTCCCGTATCCTCGCGCCATTCCGTTCAGCCGGGCCGCTCTCGCAACCGTTGCACCGTCAGCATACTGACGGTGCCGGTGCCTTGCGGGAATGGCCGCTTCCTAAGGTTTCCAATGACGTTCAAGCTCCTGAGCCCGACTCTGGTCGCGGCGCTGTTGGCGCTGCTGTCTTTTCCGGCCTTCGCTTCGCACCCTGGTGCCGTGCAGACGGGCATCGCGTCTTACTATCACGACAGCCTGCACGGCAATCGCACCGCCAGCGGCCAAATCTACGATAAGAGCAAGATGAGCGCTGCCCACAAAAGCCTGCCCCTCGGCAGCCGTGTGCGGGTGACGGACACGCGCACCGGCAAGAGCATCGTGGTGCGGGTCAACGATCGCGGCCCCTTCATCAAGGGCCGCATCATCGATCTGTCGCGTCGTGCGGCCCAGAAGCTCGGCATCATTCGCCGCGGTATCACGCCGGTGAAGGTCGAGGTGCTGAACGTGGTCGGCGAGCGCGGGGCCTGACGGCGGCGCGCGGCGGCAGGCAACCGCTTGGGGCGCACCACCGCCGCGCGCGGCACGGACTCGCTCGGCGGCGGAGGTACCAGCGCCCTGGCGGTCGATCTGCCACCGACAGCTCGGCGGCGATGATTTAGCATCGTGGCCGCTGCAGTCGTTGTGATCCCCGAGCGCATGTTTCGCTTCCTCCACGCCGCCGACACCCATATCGACAGCCCGCTGGTTGGCCTGGATGCCTACGAGGGGGCGCCCGTGGAGGCGCTGCGGGGGGCGACGCGGCGGGCCTTCGAAAACCTGGTGGCGCTCGCCGTCGACGAGGCCGTCGATTTCCTGCTCATCGCCGGCGACCTCTACGACGGCGACTGGCGCGACTTCAGCACCGGGCTCTTCTTTACCGCGCAGATGGCGCGGCTGCACCAGGCGGGCATCCCGGTCTATGTCATCGCCGGCAATCACGACGCGGCCTCGGTGCTGACCCGACGGCTGGACCTGCCGGAGAACGTGCATTTCTTCTCCACCCGTGCCGCCGAGACCCTGGAGGTGGGCGGGCTGCCGGTGGCCGTTCACGGCCGTGGCTTCCCGAACCGCCGGGTGCCCGAGAACCTGGCCCTGGAATATCCGCAGCCACTGCCCGGGCGCTTCAACATCGGCTTGCTGCACACGAGCCTCACCGGCGCCCCCGGTCACGCCACCTATGCCCCCTGCCAGCTCAAGGACCTCACCGGCAAGGGCTACGGCTACTGGGCGCTCGGGCATGTGCACCAGCCGCAGGTGCTGGCGCGCGATCCCTGGGTGGTCTTCCCCGGCAATCTCCAGGGACGGCACGTACGCGAGACCGGCCCCCGCGGCTGCCGGCTGGTGACCGTCGACGACGCGCTGGAGGTGGTGAGCGCGGACCACCGCTCGCTGGACGTGGTGCGCTGGGCGCGGCTGGTGGTGGACCTGACCGGCGTGGAGGCTCAGGACACCGCCCTGGTCCGCATCGGTGATGCCTTGGCGAGCGCGCTGGAGGAGGCCGACGGCCGTCTGCTGGCGGCGCGGCTGGTGCTCGCCGGCAACACGCCCCTGCACGGCGCCCTGGCGCGGAGCCTGCCGCACTGGCGGGCCCAATGTCAGGCACGGGCGCAGATCGTCGGCGGCGAGCGCATCTGGATCGAGGAGCTGGAGCCCACCACGGCGCCGGTCTACGATCTGGACGCGCTCGCCGCGCGCGACGACCTCACGCGCATTCTGCTGGAGGGTCTGGATGCATCCCTCAGCGGCGCGCCCGAGACGCCCCCCGAGGTCCGGGAGCTGCTCGGCGTCCTGCCGCCGGAGATCCGTGACGACCTGGAAGGTGCCCTGGATACGACCCGGCGCCCGGCGCTGCTCGCCGAGGTGCGCGCCCTGCTGCTGGAAGCCTTGAGCCACAGCGGGGGTGAGCCTTGAGGTTCGCCCGCCTGGCAGCGCCGGCGTTCGGCCCCTTCACGGACTTCGCGTTGGACCTGTCCGCCGGGGATGCGGACCTGCACCTGATCTTCGGGCCCAACGAGGCCGGCAAGAGCTCGCTGCTGCGCGCCATCGGCGACCTGCTCTACGGCATCCCCCCCCGCACCGAGGACGGCTTCCTGCACGACTACGGTGATCTGCGCATCGCCGCGACCCTGGAGGGCCGAGAGGGCCGGCGCCTCGCCGTGCAGCGGCGCAAGGGCAACAAGAACACCCTGCTGGATGCCGCGGGTGCGCCGCTGCCGGACGACGCCCTGGACGGGCTGCTCGGCGTCGTCGACCGCGACTTTTTCACCACGGTGTTCGCGCTGGACTCGGCGAGCCTGCGCACCGGCGCCGAGTCCCTGCTCCAGGGCAAAGGAGACATTGGCCAGGCCCTGTTCTCCGCCAGCCTGGCGGGCACGCCCGTGCACCGCATCCTCGAAGCCTTGAAGGCGGACGCCGCGGCCCTGTTCGACGGCCGCAAGACCAAGGGCGTCAGTATCCGCCCGGCGCTCGGCGCCTACAAGACCAGCCTGGACGCCAGCCGCGACGCCACCGTACGCCCCGAGGCCTGGGAGCAGGCACTGAAGGACGTGCAGGCGGCGCAGGCGGCGCGGGATGCACGCGATGCCGAGCTGCGCCGGCGCAGCGGCCGCCGTGACTGGGTGCAGCGCTGCCTGGACGCCTTGCCCGTCATCGGCGCCCTCGCCGAGCAGGAGCGCCTGCGCGCCGAGCTGCCGCCGCTGCCGGACCCGCTGCCGGACCGGGGGCCCGGCTTCGTCGAGCAGGCCGAGCAGGCGCTGGCCGCCCGCAACGCCGCCCGCACCCGTGTCACCGAGCTGGAACGCAGCATCGCCCGGCTGGAGGGGCGGGTGGCGGAGAGCCGCCCGGATGCCCGGGTGCTGGCGCGCGCCGGCGAGATCGAGGCGGTGCACGAGCAACTGGCGGTGCAGCGCGAATGGCACAATGAGCATGCGGCGCTCACCGCCGAGCAGGCCCGCCTTGCCACGGAGCTGGCGGCGGACATGCGCGAGCTCGGCGTCGACGGCGGCCCGGAGGCCGTGGAGTCGCTGCGCGCCGGTGCCGAGGCGGTGCTCGCCCTGCGGGAGGCGGCCTCGGCGCTGGAGGAGGCCGCCGGCGCTGCGCAGGCGCAGCGCACCAAGCTCCAGGAGCGCCGCCAGGCACTGACGCAGCTGGAGCAGCAGCTCGCCGCCGAGCCGGCTCCGGATCCCGGCGCACTACGCGATGCGCTGACGCGCACCCAGGCGGCGGCGCAGCTCGCCGCCAAGCTGCCGGAGCTCGATGCGGGCCTGGCGGCGGCCGCCCGCGACTGTGACCACCAGCTCGCCTTGCTGCCCGGCGCACCGGCGGATGCCGCGGCTGCCGCTGCGCTCCCTGTGCCCGCGGCCGCGGCCCTGCGGCAGTTCGCCGATGAGGACGCCCGCATCGCCGCGCAGCTGGCGGCGGCCGAGAAGGACGCCGACGAGGCCGACGCGCGCGACCGCGACCTGGCCGCCGACCTGGCCCGGCTGGAGCGCGACGGTACGCTTCCCAGCGAGCGCGACCTCGACACCGCCCGCGCGCAGCGCGACGGGATCTGGGCGCGTGTGGTGGCGGTCTGGCGCGACGGCGAGCCGGATCCGGGACCGCCGGAGCCGCCGCTGGCGCACGCTTATGCGCAGGCCGTGCGCGCCGCCGATGACATTGCCGATCGGCTGCGTGCGGAGTCCGAAGCCGTCGCGCGGGCGGAGTCCCTGCGCGAGCAGCGCCGGGCCGCCGCCGACGCCGCCGAGCGTGCCCGGCAGGCGTGCACCGAGGCCGAGACCGCCCGCGCGCACTGGCAGCAGCGCTGGCAGGACGCCTGGGCGCCCTGCGGCCTCACGCCCGACACGCCGCAGGCCATGCAGGAATGGCGCGATCACTGGCTCGCGCTGCGCGACGCCGTCAAGGCGTGGCAGTCGGCGCAGGCCGATGTCACGCGGGCGCGGGCCGCCGTCGACGCGGCCTTGGCCCTGCTGCGCCCACTGCTGCCGGAGCACCCGGGCGACGACCTGCCGACCCTGCGGGCGGCCGCGGAGCGCATGGTGCGCGCGGCCGACCAGGCCCGCGGCGCCCACGAGCAGCGCCGGGCCGGCGCGCGCAAGCTCGAAGAGGAGATCCAGGCCTTAGCGACCGGGCTGCCGGCGCTGGAGCGCGCCGAGGCGGCCGCACTGGCGAGTTGGCAGGCGCGCTGCCGCGCGTTGGGACTCCCAACGGATGCGGCCGCCGCCACCGTCCTGGCCCTGATGGAGCGGCGCAACGCCCTGGTGCAGCGCTATGACCACTGGCACGCCCAAGGGGAGAAGCTCGCCCGCAAAGCCCGGGACATCGCCGACTACGAGGCCCGGGTGCAGGCTCTGGCCGATGCCCTCGACCTGCCGGCGGGCAGCGTCGAGGCCCGGGAGTCGGCGCTGTGGCAGGCGCTGGAGGCGGCCCGTGCGCGCGAGGTCCGCCAGGACGCCGCCCGGCGGGACCTGACCGACGAGCAGGAGCGGCAGCCGGCGGTCCGCGGCGATCTCGACGCCGCCGAGCGTCGGGTCGCCGAGCATCTGGCGCAGGCCGGCGCCGCCGACGAGCCGGCGCTCGCCGAGCTGCTGGCGGGCCTCAAGCGACGCCATGCCATCGATGCCGAGATCGAGCGCCGGCGCCAGGCCCTGCACCCCTTTGCCCGCGGCGAGCCGCTGGATGCCTTCATCGAGCGGGTGCGCGCCGAGGACGCCGATGCGCTGAGCGCCGAGCGCGACGCGCTGGATCAGGCCATCGCCGGGCTCCAGCAGGAGCGCGACCAGGCGCTCAGGGCCCTGCACGAGGCCAACGCCGAGAAGCGCCGGCTGCAGCAATCCGGCCTGGAGGCGGCCGCGCATCTTCAGGACGCGAAGAACACCGCCAGCGGGATCCGCCGCGACGCCCACCGCTATCTGCGCCTCCAGCTCGCGATGCATCTGCTGCGCGCTCAGATCGAGCGCTTTCGGCGTGAGAGTCAGGGGCCGCTGCTGGCCCGCGCCGGCGAGCTGTTCCGGCGCGCCACCGCGGAGAGCTTCGACGGCCTGGGGACGGGGTTCGCCGGCGACGACACGCCGGTGCTGCTGGGCCTGCGCGGCGACACCGAGGTGGCCGTGGAAGGCATGAGCGACGGCACCCGCGATCAGCTCTACCTGGCGCTGCGCATCGCCGCCATCGAGCGTCACCTGGCGCACCACGAGCCCATGCCCATGGTCCTCGACGACCTGCTGATGACCTTCGACGACCGCCGCTGCCTGGCCATCCTGCCCATCCTGCGCGAGCTCGCCGAGCAGACCCAGGTGCTGCTGTTCACCCACCATCGCCACCTGGGCGAGCTGACCCGCGAGGCGCTCGGCGACGACGGCTTTCACCGCCACACCCTGGGCGCGGGCCGCGCCGCCGCGCACTGAGCTTGTGGTGCCAGTCACGCGGAGAGGTTGAAAGCTCGCGCGCCCGGCGAGCGTGCCGTCAGAGGCCGAACGGATAGGTATCCGGCAATCCGGGCTCAGGCTCCGCCGGCAGCGGCGAGACGGCGCTGGTGCGGTCGATCCAGATGTATTCGTCGAACTGCGCCGGCAGGCTCGCGTAGAGCCAGTGGCTCTGGCGCTCCGTCTCCGGGCGGTAGATGACGCCGATGGCTCGCTCCAGGCGCGGCGGGGCCAAGGACTGCCTGAGCGCTTCTCGGGCCTCGGTGTCGGCGCGCAACGGCAGCACGAAGGCGTCGGGCTCGGCGGCGTGGCAGAGCGCCTCGTAACTGTCCGGCAGGGCGGGGCGCACGCGCTTGACGTGCATCGGGCCGTCCCAGTCGTCGGCGGCGGCGACCTCGCCGTGGTCGGTGCCGAAGCCCACCAGCACAGCGGCGTTGCCGAATGTCTTCCTGGCCAGCTCGCCGACGTTGGTCTCGCCATGGGCGCCCATGCTGGTGGCGGCGGCATTGCCGATGTGGGAGTTGTGCTCCCAGACCACGGCTTTGCTGTTGTCGCGGTGAGCCAGCAGGGATTGCAGCGTGGCGAACATGTGTCGGTCGCGGAGATTCCAGGACTCGGCGCGGCCGTAGTACATGGCCCGGTAGTAGTGCTCGGCATCGGCGACGACGCGGGCGTTCTGGGCGGCATCCAGAAAGCGCAGGCCGTCGTGGCGCTGATAGTCGAGCCGCTTGGCCAGCAGCTCGTTCAGCATGTCCACAGCCTCCGGCTCGCAACTGCGCCAGCGCCCGGTGACCACGGCGAGCCCGTAGTCCGCCGGCTCTTGTCCCCAGGGTGTCAGACAGCCGTAGCGCTGCCGGGCCAAGTCGGCGGTTTCCGGGTCCACGTCGTCCAGGTAGTCGAGCACTGCCGCCATGGAGTTGTACATGCTGTAGAGGTCCAGACCATGGACGCCGACGCGGGCGCTCGGGTCGTCGACCTCGGCGTTGTGCTCCCGGAGCCAGTCCACGAACGCGCGCACCTCCTCGTTGCGCCACATCCAGGTCGGGAAGCGGGCGAATGCCTGCCACTCGGGCCTCGGCAGCTCCAGATGGCGCACATGGGCGTCGATGCGCTGCGCATCCGGCCAGTCCGCCTCAACGGCGACGAAGTCGAAGCCGTGGCGCTCGATGAGCTCGCGCGTGATGCGCGCGCGCATGCGGTAGAACTCCGAGGTGCCGTGGGTCGCCTCGCCCAACAGGACCACCCGCGCGCTGCCGAGTCGCTCGATCAGAGCGTCGAGGTCGGCGGTCTCCGGGGCTGTGACGGGCTCGGCGGCGGCTTGGATGCGCTGCGCGATGGGATCGGGCATGGTGTGCTCCCGTTGGCAGTGGTGGATACTCCAGAGAGCAGCAAGTCCCCTGCCAGCGTCGCGGGCCCGGAGCGAAGGAGATCGCCGAGGCATGGCCGCGGGCCAGTTTCTTCTCGCGCTTTTCCCGGTTACTGTGCCGTGTTGGCGAGCAATAGGCTGTCGAGGGCAGATGCAGTGGATGTGATTCCGGCGATATTGGCCATCTTGGGCGGCTTCGCGCTGCTGGTATGGAGTGCGGACCGCTTCGTGGACGGGGCGGCGGCCACCGCCGGGCACGCGGGCATGCCGTCGTTGTTGATCGGCATGGTGATCGTCGGCTTTGGCACCTCGGCGCCGGAGATGGTGGTCTCGGCCATGGCGGCGCTGGACGGCAATCCGGATCTGGCCATCGGCAACGCGCTCGGCTCCAACATCGTCAACACCGGTCTGGTGCTCGGCGTCACCGCCCTGGTGGCCCCCATCGCCGTGCATTCGAAGATCATTCGCCGCGAGCTGCCGCTGCTGTTCGCCATCGGCCTCGGCGTCGGCCTGCTGCTCTGGGACGACGCGCTGACGCGCACTGAGTCCCTGGTGCTGCTGGCGGGCTTCCTCGGGCTCATCGGCTGGTCCGTGGTGGCGGCCCTGCGCGGGCACGGCGACCCGCTGGAAGCGGAGACCGTGCAGGAGCTGGAGAGCCACGCCATGCCCCTGGGCCGGGCCGTGTTTTGGCTGGTGGCGGGCTTGGTGCTGCTGATCGTCAGCTCGCGGAGCCTGGTCTGGGGCGCCGTCACCATTGCCGAGGCCCTAGGGGTCAGCGACCTGATCATCGGGCTTACCATCGTGGCGCTCGGCACCTCGCTGCCGGAGCTCGCCGCCTCGGTGGTGGCGGCCCGCAAGGGCGAGCACGACATCGCCATTGGCAATGTCGTGGGTTCCAACATGTTCAATCTGCTGGCGGTGGTGGGCATCGCCGGCGTGATCGCGCCCATGCCGTCAATGGCGCCGGAGGTTCTGACCCGCGACTGGCCGGTAATGATGGCCCTGTTCGCCGCGCTGTTCGTGATGGGCTACGGCCTGCGCGGGCAGGGCCGCATCAACCGCCTCGAGGGCGCGCTGCTGCTGCTCGCGTTCGCCGCCTACAACGCCTGGCTGGCGCGCGCGATCCTGGCCGCCTGACCGGGACTCCGGCAGCAGCCCCGCTCGGAGGGCGGACAAGGGTGGACAAGCGCGTAGGGTGGACAAGCGCAGCGCAGTCCACCCGGGATTCGAAGGGGCCTTGCCGTCGCTCCCCCACCCGAGCGGCTATCGCCATCGAAACCGGAAGCCACGGCACATCGCGATCAGGCCCGACTTCATGCCTGATCGAGCCGCAGCCCCCGGTCACCGCCGCAACAGCCAAAGCACCAGGCTCAGGACCCCGCTCACGAGCACCAGGGTGGTGATTGGAAAATAGAGGCTGAAGCCCCCGCGTTCGACGACGATGTCCCCCGGCAGCCGCCCGAGCGGCAGCTTGCCGAGCCAAGGCCACAGCAAGCCGAGCAGCAACAGCACAATACCCAGCGCGATCAGCAGGCGTTGCATGACGGCCCTCCAGTCGGGTTAGTCACAGCCGGCACTGAGCCCGCAGGCCGCCGCGGTCGCGTCTTCAGCGCCGCTGGCATCACCCGCGCCGTCCTGGTCCGCGCTCAGGATGCCCGCCCGCGCGCTGCCGGCCCGGAAGGTCGACAGTGACTTGAGCCCGGCGCGCCAGGCGTTGTAGTACAGCGCACGGATATCCGCCGGCGTGGACTCGCGCGGCAGATTCACCGTCTTGCTGATGCCCGCGTCCACATAGGGGGTCAGGGCCGCGAGCATGGCCATTTGCGCCGGCGCATCGATCTCCAGTGCCGAGACGAAGGCATCGCTCAGCGGGGCCTCGGCGCCGAAGCGCTCGCGGAACAGCCGGTAGGCATGGTCTTCGATGCGATGGGTCGCGGTGTCGCCCCCGGCGAGCCGGCGCTTGCGCTGGTAGCTCCAGGCATAGGCCGGCTCGATGCCGCTGCTGACGTTGTCCGCGAAGGCCAGCGAGATGGTGCCCGTGGGGGCGATGGACAGCAGGTGGCTGTTGCGCAGACCGTGCGCGCGGATCGCTTCGCGCAGCTGCTCGGGCAGCCGCGCGATGAAGGGGGCGCGCAGCAGCGTGTCCGCATCGAACAGCGGGAACGGCCCCTTCTCGCGCGCCAGCGCAACGGAGGCCCCGTAGGCGCCATCCCGCAGGCAGCGCGCAATGTCCGCGGCGGTGCGCCGTGCCGCCTCGCTGTCGTAGCGCTGGCCGAGCATGATCAGGCAGTCGCCGAGGCCCGTCATCCCGAGCCCGATGCGCCGCTTGGCCCGGGCCTCCTGCGCCTGCTCCGCCAGCGGCCAGAGCGTTTGATCCAGCACCAGATCCAACATTCGGACCGCGTCCGGCACCAGCGCGGCGAGGCCCGCGAAGTCGAAGCACGCTTCCGGCCTGAAGGGTGCGCGCACCAGCTGCGTCAGGTCCACGGACCCCAGGCAACAGCAGCCGTAGGCGGGCAGCGGCTGCTCGGCGCAGGGATTGGTGGCGATGATGTTTTCGATGTCTCGCAGGAGCGATCGAACAGGCGCATGTAGGACACGGGCCCGCTGGCCCGGGATTGGGTGCTGTGGACAAGCGCGCCCTCGGGGCGGATGGCCGAGAAGTCGTAGCCCACACCGCCGCCGCGGCGCAGGGTCTCGGCGGCCTGCTGCAAAGCGGGGTAGATACCGGGGCGCCCGTCCTCGACACCGGCGATGCTGTCGCCCACGGGCTGGACGAAACAGTTGACTTGGGTCGCCTCGAGCCTGGTGCCGGCCACCGCGTTGATTCGCCCGGCAGGGATGAAGCCGTGCTGCTGGGCCGCGAGAAAACGCGCTTGCCAAGCCGCCGGATCGGACTCCCCGGCCGCGAGCGCCCGGGCCACGCGGCGGCGGATCGCCTCGGCATCGGCTTCGCCCGGGCGGGCGTACTTTTCCCGGAGTACGTCGACGGTGATCTGCTGCGGTTTCATGCACGCATGGTCTTCGCCGGAATCGAAGCCGTCTCGTCAGTGCTCGCTGGCGGCGAGTCCGTCGAGCCGCTCCGTCGGCATGACGGTGCGAAAGTGCACCAGGGTCGTGACACCATCGCTGTCATCGATGCGCAGGCCCATCACGGCGCCGTCGGGGTCCTTCTCGATCTTAAGCGATTTGGGGCGCTCCACACGCTGCACCGTGCGCCTGCGCTGGTCGCCGACGCGAATGTCGATGTTCGGCAAGGGGTCGGCGGCGACGGCGGCGACCTCGGCAAGCGGCAGATCGGCGGCGATCTCCTTGGCGCTGGTCCTGTCACCGTCCGCCACGGCGGTGGTGGGCAGTGTCAGCACCTGCACGAGCCAGCCGTGATGGGTGCGGGAGAAGTCCGCACAGGCATCGGGCCAGGCGTTCGGCGGCACGGTCTCGGTACGCATCAGGGTGTCCGTACGAGTGTGGTCGGGGGAGTGAATCTCGGCATGTGCCATGGTCTCGGTCTCCTGCGGTTGGGCGTCGGGCCGGGTGTTGCGCGTTGCGGCGCCGGCGCGTCAGCGGGCCGCCAGCTCCGGCAATGCGTCGCTGGTGACGATCTCCACGGTCTCTGCCTCCAGCTCTGCCCGGGTGGCTTGGTCGTTGCCGGCGTCCACCGGCCAGGTGAGATCCCAGACCAGCAGGCTGCGCAGCCCCGCCGCCACCGCGTCCTCGGCGGTCCATTTGACGCAGACGTCGCGCGCCAGCCCGCAGCAGACGACGCTGTCGATGCCCCGTTCGTGCAGGTAGCCGGCGAGCCCGGTGGGCGCGCGGCGCCCGTCCGGGCCCCAATTATTGCGGAAGCCGCTGTAGGAGTCCGCCTGCGGGTCCATGCCCTTGCGCACGACCGCGGCGAGCCGATGCAGCGGCAGGTCCGGGTGCAGCTCGGCGGCTTTGGTGCCCTGCACACAGTGATCCGGCCAGAGGGTCTGGTCGTCACCGTTGACCTCGATGCGCTCGAAGATGTCCCGCCCCGGATGAGTGCTGGCGAAGGACACATGGCCCGCCGGGTGCCAGTCCTGGGTGGCGACCTGCACCGGAAAGAGTCCGGCGTCCATCAGATCGCGCACCGGGCCCACCAGGCGCTCGTTGTGGCCCGCGGCGCCCTGCACCGGCAGCGCGCCGCCGGGCATGAAGTCGGGCTGCATGTCGATGACTAGCAGCGCGGTGCGCTCGGCGTCGAATTGCGTCATGGCTGCCTCTTGTCGTGGCCTTAGTGCTCTGCGACGCGCATTGCAAGCAAGACGCCAATCAACCAGACAGGCGGGCGCGGCCGGAAAGGGCCGATACAGGCAGGGGTAGGCCGGGGTAGGCCGGGGTAGGCCGCCGAGCGCTCGCCGGCCATGCGCATTTGCACCGCCCATGGGTGCAAATGGTCCCGCGTCGACGTGCTCGGCATGCGGCCCCGCTGCGCTGCGCTCAGCGCACCGAGCGATAGGTGCCGCCGCGCTCCGGGCGGCTCAGCACCAGCTGCCAAAGCTGGCCGCGGCGGGAGCGGAAGAACCCGGCAGAGGCCATCAGGTAGTAGTGCCACATGCGCAGGAAGCGCTCGCTATAGCCCGCCGCTTCGAGGGCGTCGCGCTCGCGCGCGACGTTGTCCCACCAGGCCATCACGGTGCGATCATAGTCCCGCCCGAAGGCGTGCCAGTCCTCCATGACCAGGTAAGGCCGCGAGGCGGCGGCGATGACCTCGGCGCTCGGCAGCTGGCCGTTGGGGAAGATGTACTTGTCGAGCCAGGGATCGTTGACGCCGCGCCGGCTGCGGGTGCCGATGGTCTGCAGCAGACAGAGCCCGTCCGGCTTGAGCCAGTCGCGGATGCGCGCGAAGAACTCGGCGTGGTTCTTCTCGCCGACGTGCTCGAACATGCCCACCGAGACCACTCGGTCGAAGCGCTCGTCTAGGTCGCGGTAGTCCTGCATGCGGATGTCCACTGGCAGCCCCGCGCAACGCTCCCGGGCCGCCTCGGCCTGCTCGCGGGAGACCGTGATGCCCAGCACCTCCACGCCGCGGCTGCGCGCGGCATGCTCGGCGAAGCCGCCCCAGCCGCAGCCGACGTCCAGGACGCGCTGGCCGGGCGCCAGGCCGAGCTTGTCGCAGATGAGGTCGAGCTTCGCCCGCTGGGCGCTGTCGAGGTCCTCGGCGTCCGCCCAATAGCCGCAGCTGTAGCTCATGGTCGGGTCCAGCATCCGGCGGTAGAGCTCATTGCCCGCGTCGTAGTGCTGCTCGCCGACTTCGAAGGCGCGGCGTCCGGCCTGACGATTCACCAGCCGGGTGCGCAGCGTCGCGGCCAGCAGGCGCAGCTGCAAGGGCCAGGCGGCGACGCCCGCCAGTCCCTCATCGCCGCGCGAGCGCAGCAGCCGTGTCAGGGTCTCGTCCAGCTGTTGCGTGTCCCACAGGCCGTCCATGTAGCTCTCGCCGAGGCCCAGGGAGCCGGCGCGCAGCACGCGGTCGTAGAAGCCGGCGTCGTGAACCTGGATGTCCCAGGGCCGCTCGCCGTTGAAACGCACGCTGGCCTGTGCCGCCAAGTCCCGCAGTACGCTCGGCGGGTCGGTGTCGGCGGCGGGGGCCGGTGCCGCCTCGAGGGACGCGGCGCCCTGGTAGTTGCTGGACATGAAACGGGAAGGGGCTTGCATGGCGTCATGTCTCCGTGGTTGTGACGATCACGTTTCATCACTCCCAGCAAATCACTTGCCAGCGCTGTGCGCCCTCCAGTACGGCGAGTAGGGGAATCCGGTGGGGTCGATGTGTGTTTTGCCCCGCGGGCGGTTGACAAGCACCGCTCTACTATGTGGCTGGCGTCGATCAGCCGACGTTGATACGCCGGCAGCACTATGGTGACGACTGCGAGCCCTTGGTGGTGTTCGTCTGCGCCGCCGGCCCGCCCGGGCGGGCACCGCTTTTGCTGCATGCGCCGTTACGACAAGTCGGTTTTGGCTTGAGCACCCCACCGGTCCCACCCGTCAGCCCAGCGAGGAGAGAGTCCCATGCAGAGTCGAAATCCAACGCCCGCCGCCAGCTGCGACTCGGCACCGGCCACGCTCGACGACGACGACGGCGGCGATACGGCGGCCAAGGTCGGCTCGGATGGGCGGGTGGTTTCGCTGCACGAGCACCGTGCCCGCAGCTTGCAGGCCGCCATCACCGGGGTGCGCAAACGCCTCCACCGGCTGCGTCAGCTGCGCGTTCGCGCGGAGCTGTCGGCGGGCCGACTGGAGCGCGAGCTGATGGAGCTGGAGCGCGAGCTGCGCACCTGCCGCCGGAACGTCGACGATTGCTGCGAGTCGGGTGCGGGCCCCTCGCCACGGGGCTAGCTTGGCAAATGGGCCGAGCGCGGTCGACTCCATCGCCGATAACAGGGGGACGCTAGACTGAATCGATGCAGTTCGGACGCCAAAGGGACTGACTGTAGCGGAGATAAGCCGCCTGTCACCGCATTCGACATGCTCAGCGCATCCGAGATAAAATCACTGTCCCCGCATTCTGTTGCCAGCCCTCCCGGGCGTGCTCAGTAGCCGGCGTCGGTCATGATGGCCTGTTGCTCGGCACTCATGGCGGCGCGCTGCTCGGCGGTGACGGCGGCCTTCCAGGCGTCGGTGGTGTTCTGCAGCTCGATACCGATGAGCGGGAGCTTGGCCGGCGGGATGAGCCGCACCTGCTGCGGCGGCAGCGCGGTGAAGAGGCTCCACTGCTCGAAGGCGGCGATTTGCTCGGGTGTCAGCGCGAGCTGTTGCTCGCGGCTGAGGCGCCCGACCCAGTAGCGGCTGTCCGGGGCATCGAGGGCGGCGACCTGCTCCAGTGTGAGGGCGGCGAGGTGCGCAGCGGAGGCGTCCAGCGCCGCCGGGCCGAAGGCGCTGATCTGCGCGGGTGAGACCAGAGGCACATCGGTCACCGGCAGATCGCCCAGGCGGTAGATGGTCGTCGAGCCGCCGTCGCCTGGCGTCCAGGCATAGAGATTGGTCGCGGGCGGCGGTAGCGACGCGCCGTCTCGGACCAGCCCGAAGGCCACTGCCACAGCGGCCCATTCGCGCACTGTGGTCTCATTCATCGCGATCAGCTGATGATCGTCGATCCAACGCCGGTACACCGGATAGGCGCTCGCGTAGTCGGGCTCGCCGTCGGCGTTCGGCTCGGGCTGCTCCGGTGGCCAATAGGCGGCGTTGACGGCGTCGAAGGGCTCGCGGCTGGCGTTGAGGTGCCAGGTGGGGCCGCCGACGGCGAGGCCGGGCAGGGGTGCGGCATTGAAGTCGTTCAGCGAGATGCGGTCCAGCGGATCCTGCACTGGGTCGGCGCCGATGCCCGTCAGGTACACCTGCGACTGCGGGTTCGCGCCGAGCATGATGTCGAGGGCCTGCAGGGCCCTGTCCAGGTAGAGCGACTCGCCCGAGAGATGATGCCCCTGCAGCAGTGCCAGGGCGTCGATGGGAGAAATGGAGAAGTTACCCCAGCCGGTGAAGACGATGGCCGGGTGCTTCGGCGAGCGGTAGGCGTCCTGCGCGGCGCGCTCGAGCTTGATGTCGGCGGCAATCATGACCGCGCGGCGGGCGGATTCCACCAGCAGGATGTCGCGCCCGGCGTGCTCGCTCTGGGTCATGGCCCAATGCGCGAAGGTGCGGTAGGGCGCGGAGCTCAGGTCTACCGAGACCGTCTCCTGCAGGTCCCGGTAGGCGTTCTTATAGCAGGGGATGCCGGTGCTGCGGTACAGCTCTGCGGCGGCCCAGAGCAGGTCGGGCTTGGCACTGCGCTCGGCATAGGTGCCGCCGCCGGGGTACTCGTCCGGGTTCTGGTAGAGCTCGCCCTCCGGCGGGTAGACAGGCGCGGTGTTGGCATATTCCCAGGCACGCTCGGCGGCGGCCAGCGCGGCATTGGCGTCGGCTTGGTCGTAAGGCGCCATGAGCCGGGCATAGACGGCGGCCATGGCCGCGAACTGGGCCGTGGCGCGGGTGGTCTTCTCGTAGAGGAATCTGGGCTCGCTCACGTCCGCCGGCATGCCGAGGTCCCAGTGTCCGCTGGAGACGCGCCAGTAGACACCGCCGTCGGTGTCCTGCATCTGCCTGGCCCAATCCATGCCCCAGCGGAGCTCGTCGAGGATATCCGGGATGCCGTTGCCGCTCTCGGGGAGGCCGAGCTCGCCGTCGCTGAAGTGCCCGGCGGGCGCCAGGTCCATGGCCAATCCGACGAGCCCCCACACCGGCGCGGCGTTGTGCACGTATTGTCCATAGTCGCCCGCGTCGAACCAGCCGCCGCTGATGGGGCGGCGGGCGAAGGGCTCTTCGCCGACGCTCAGCGGATACTCCGCCAGGATGGGGTGGTAGACGGCGTCCAGCAGGGGATCGATGCCCGCGCGCTCGAAGCCAGGCTGCGCGTACGGGGCCGTGAGCGCCGTGTTGCGCTTGTGATAGAAGACACGCATGGTGGTGCGCCAGACATCGGCATAGACATCCTCCGCGACGCAGAAGGGATGCGAGATGCCGATGGCCGGCACCCGCAGCCGATAGCGACCCGGGGCCGTGAGGGCGCTGAAGTCCGCGGTGTAGACGTTCTCTCCGCTTTTCACGTCGGCGGCGGCGCGGGGCAGCAAGCTGCCCGAGAGCACGACGGCGCCGGTCTCGGCATCCACCACTTCGAAAGTGCTGTCGGCCACCGGCATCGGGCCCAGGTCGCCGAGCCAGTTACCGACGAAGCCGAGCTTCGTCGCCTGCGGCAGATAGCCTACCTGGTTGACCTTGATGCTGCTGCTGACGGCATCTGCATCGAACCTCACGGTCAGCAGCGGCTCGGCGAGACCGACGCCGGAGCCGGCGCTGAGAGCGCTCAGATCCAGCTGGTACTCGTGGCCCGCGCGCAGGGGCTGCGGCAGCAGCAAGTGCACGCGGGATTCGACGACGGCGGTGCGGCCGGAGTCGGTGACGTCGACGGCCGCCCGGTCTACGCCCGCCGCCTGCACGCTCACGGCGTCGGCGAAGGCCGGATCCGTCGGGCTGCTCAGGGTAATGGCTGGCGCCTCGACGCTCGCGAGGTCGAGGTTCTCCAGGCGGATGCTCACCACTCGGTTGGAAGGCGTCGACCAGCCGTGCAGCTCGGGCGCGCTCCTGTCGACGAGACCGATGTCGTCTACGTAGAAGGGGGCTGGCTCGTCCTGCGGCAGGAAGACGATCAGAAAGACGCTGTCGAGCGCGAACGCATCGCTGGCCAACGAGGGCATGGGGATGACGGCCTCCCGCCAGCTGTCGTCGATGACGCCGCCGTCCACGTGCTCCGCCACGCGCACCGCGCTGCCCCAGCTCTGGTCGGCCAGGGCCAGCTCCGGGTCCACGCTGCCAGACTCGGCGCGGATGCGGAAGCGGATGGCGCTGTAGGGACGGAAGTCCATGCGCCCGTCGGCGAGGCGCAGGAACTGGTTGTGCCAGTGGGTGGGCTCCGCCCGCAGGCCTTGGGGGCCGGCATAGGCTGCGGCGGCGGTCTCGGTCATGCGCTCGAGCTGGCTGAAGGACGCCGTGGCGTCGTCGCTGTAGAGGTCGACCGCGGCCGCCTGACCCGCCGCGAGCAGGCAACAACCGATCAGGAGCCGGTGCAGACGGCCCGTGCGCCCAAGGCGGCCGGGGTGGACGTAGCTTCTCTCTGCACCGCCGGCCGCGGGCGGCTGTTCGGCGTTGATTTGGTTGTCTGCGCGTGCGTCCCGGAACATGGTGGACTCTCCATACCCGTGTTGGCCCCTTGCTCAAGCGGGGCAGTTCTTGATCCTATCCCCCAGACTAATGCAAGCACGGCTTGCCGTCGTGACGCGATCCGCAAGGCAGAAGCCCCCGCTGAAGCCGTGCGTCTTGGCCGATTCGTAAGGGTTTCTCTCGTCCTCACGCCAGTCAACACGGAGCCCATGGACGCCCAACTCGCCCTGCTACTCGCGGCGGTGCTGGTGGATGCACTGCTCGGGGACCCGGACTATCCGCTGCATCCCATTCGTCTCCTGGGGCATGCCAGTATCGCGCTGGAGCGCCGCCTCTTCGACCGCGGCTGGAAGGGCCGGATCGCTGGAGCAATGCACGGGCTCGTGGTAACAGCGGGCGCTCTTGCCGCCTGGTGGTCGGTGCATCTGGTGCTTGCGGCGCTGCATCCGGCTCTCGCCTGGCTCTGGGACCTCTATATCGCCTACAGCTTGCTCTGCGCCCGCGACCTGCTGGCCCACGGGCGGCGCGTTCTGGCGGTGCTGGACGATCTGCCGGCGGCCCGCGCACAGCTGGGTTGGCTGGTGAGCCGAGATACGCAGGCGCTGGACCGCGGCGGGGTGGTGCGGGCCACCATCGAGAGTCTCGCCGAGAACCTCAC
Source organism: Thiohalocapsa halophila (assembly GCF_016583825.1). GTDB lineage: Bacteria > Pseudomonadota > Gammaproteobacteria > Chromatiales > Chromatiaceae > Thiohalocapsa > Thiohalocapsa halophila. The sequence goes on from NZ_NRRV01000059.1 coordinate 19,858, forward strand.
GGACGGTGTGCTGACGCCGCTCTGGGCGCTGGCCCTGTTCGGGCTGCCCGGCATCATCGTCGCCAAGGCCGTTTCCAGCCTCGACTCCATGGTGGGCTACCGCACCGAGCGCTACCGGCGCTTCGGCTGGGCCGCCGCGCGCAGCGACGACCTGCTGCATTGGCTACCGGCGCGGCTGTCCGTGCCCCTGCTGGCGGCCGCCGCCGCGCTCCTGGGGCAGCATTGGCGGGACGTGCTACCGGCCGCCCGGCGTTACCACGCGGCGCTGCCGAGCCCGAATTCCGGCTGGAGCGAGGCCGCCGCGGCCGGCGCGCTCCGGGTACGGCTCGCGGGGCCCGTCAGCTACCACGGCGCCTGGCAGGACAAGCCCTGGATGGGCGCTGACGCCTGGCCCGTCGACCTCACCGGCGATGATCTGCGCCGGGCGCTGCGGCTGGTGGCGGTTGCAGCGGGGCTGGCCGCGTTGGTGGCGGTGGCGTTGTTCCTGGTAATGCGGGGGTGACGCCGCCTGGCGGCGCCAGGCCGGCATCGTCTCATGAGCAGCAGAGCGAGGGGCTGTCTCCGCGCTTGTTGGGGACCGCATTCATGCCAGTTAGATATACCGTCCCCGTTTCGGGACTATGGGCCGCCGGCTAGCCCCCGCACCAGCTTTACCAGGCTGAGCGGCGACGAGCCCTCGGCCTTGTTGTTGACGATGATGAAGACCTCTCGGCCGCGGGCCAGCGCGGCGGCGGCCAGCGACAGGATGGCGGCGCGGGTGTCCGGGTCCGGCTCGGCGAGCCGGTCGAAGGGGCTGTAGCGGTCCCGGGCCTCGTCGTAGCCGCGGTTGCGGCGCAGCAGCCAGCGGATCACCAGCGGGCCTGTCGCGTCGTCCGGGAACAGCTGCCCCTGCGCCGGCAGCTCGGGCACGCGCGGATGGGCTGCGAAGGACGGCACCGCGCCGCCGTGGTGCAGCGCGGCGGCGAAGTCCGGCGTCAGCAGGTGGGCATCGCGCAGCTCGACGGCGTAGGTGGGGCCGGCGGGCAGGCGCTTGAGGAAGCGGTACAGGTCCTCGGCGAAGCGCCGCGGGTCCGTGCGGCTGCCCTGGGGCGAGAACTGGAACAGGAGCACGCCGGCACGCTCGCCGAGGCCCTCCAGGTAGGGTTCCACCGCCTCGCGCAGCGCGGTGTCGACGTCCAGGAACCCCGGGTTGTGCCGCCATCGGCCGTCGCCATCAGGCTGCCTGCGCTGGGTGACCGCCGCCGGGGCCTTGACCAGGAACCGAAAGTCCGCCGGCACCTGCGCCGCCCAGCGCGTCAGTCGGCCGGCGTCCAGCGGCGCATAGAAGCCGCTGTCCACGCCGACGGTGCCGAGCAGTGGGTGGCGGGCATAGGCGGTGAGGCCGTCGCGGGAGAGTACGGCCTTGGTTGCGGGCCGGGCATAGACGAGCCCGGCCCAGCCGGGGAAGGACCAGCTGGAGGTGCCGAGCCGCAGGCCCGCCGGTAGTCCTGTGGCGAGGGCCGCGATCTCGGCCGGCGGCTTGGCGGCGGCCACCGGCGGCGTGCGGGTTGCGCGTGCAGGGGCCCGGTTCGGCCGGGGGCTGCCGTCCGGATCGTCGTCGAAGAGGCTGAGCTGGCTCATGCCGACGCAAGTGGGGACGGCGTCAGCGCCGCGCCAGCAGCAGCAGCTGGCCGTCGCGTACCACGCGGAGGCTGTCGATGCCGCGCTGTACGGCCCGGCGCAGCGTCTGCAGGGACCCCACCTCGTAGCCGTTGGCGCCGAGCAGCAGGTCCCCCTCGCGCAGACCGGCGAGCCAGGCCGGGCTGCCGGGGCGCAGCGGGCCCACCTGCACCACGCGGCGGCGGCCCTGCCTGGACACCCGGATGCGCTCGCCGAGCAGCGCGCCCTCCAGCTGCGGGTGCAACTGCTCGCCGTGGACGAAGTCCGCGAAGGGATCCTCTACTTCGCCGTCGAGGGTCATGCGCCGGCCCTTGCGCAGCACCGTCAGCTCCAGCGGGCTGCCCGCGCGCAGCAGGCCGATGCGGGTGCGCAGCTCCGCGGCGTTGTTGACGGGGCGCCCGTCCACGGCGAGCACCAGGTCGCCGGGCCTGACACCGGCACGCTCGGCGGCGGAGTCCGGTTCGACACTGGCGATGACGGCACCGCGGGGCTCCTCGGTGCCCAGCGCCTCGGCCAGCTCCGGCGTCAGATCCTGGGCGGTGGCGCCGAAGAGCCCGCGGCGCATGGTGCCGTGCTCCAGGATCTGCTCGACGACGGCGCGTGTCATGTTGGTCGGGATCGCGAAGCCGATGCCGACGTTGCCGCCGCCGGGGGCCAGGATGGCCGTGTTGATGCCCACCAGCTCGCCGTTCAGGTTCACCAGCGGGCCGCCGGAGTTGCCGGGATTGATGGAGGCGTCGGTCTGGATGAAGCTCTCATAGCCCTCGATGCCGAGCCCGGTGCGGCCCAGCGCGCTGACGATGCCTGATGTCACCGTCTGCGCCAGGCCGAAGGGGCTGCCGATGGCCACCACGAAGTCCCCGACCTTCAGCGCATCCGAGTCCGCCAGCGGCACCGCCGTCAGGTCCTCGGCCTCCGCCCGCAGCACGGCGATGTCCGTCTCCGGGTCCGAGCCCAACAGCGTTGCCTCCACCCGGCGGCCGTCGTGCAGGGTCACCCGGACCTCATCGGCGCCCTGCACCACGTGGTGGTTGGTGGCGATGATGCCGCGCTCGGCGTCGACGACGACGCCGGAGCCGAGGCTTTGGCTCTCGCGCTCCCGGCGCTGGCCGGGGATGTCGAAGAAGCGCCGGAAGAAGGGGTCCTGTAGCAGCGGATGGTCGGCGATGGCGCTGCGGGTCACCGTGGAGATGTTCACCACCCCAGGCATCACCCGCTCCAGCATGGGGGCGAGGCTCGGGAGCTTCTGCCCGGCCACCGCCGTCGGCAGTGCCGCGTGCCCAACCGGCGCAAACACGGGCGCCAACAAGAGTGCAAACAGGGCGGCCAGCAACAGGCCGGCGGCGATCGGGGCAGCGGCGGTGTGCCCGGTCACGGGCTGGTGCTGATGCGGCGTGTCGGCTATTGCTCGTCTGATGCGGCGTCGGATCATCGTTATCGGGTCACTGTCGTCGAATGCTTCTGGCGCTGGGGTCGGACCCTCGGGGGCACACCGCAGTCGGCGTGCCCAGCGCTCCACGTCTAGTTATTCTGCCCTGTGGCATCAAGGTTTCTACCGTCACAACTCCGGGAGACCATGACTATACTCAACCCAGGGTTTTGCGCTGGATGACCGTCCGTAGAGGTTTTGCGGCGCCTTGTTCGTTGCGGGAGGTCCCATGAGCGGTGCTTCAGGTCTGGCTGCGGAACACGGCGGCGCACACGCGGATCCCGCGCGCATCGAGCGGGTGCTGCGCGGCTCGCTGGCGGCGCTGGGACGCGGCCCCGACACCGTTCTGCAGCACCTGATTGCCCAGCAGCAGGTCTTCTCGCACGTACCGGACGCCGCCATCGGCCGGCTGGTGGAGGAGCTCGGCGTCACCCGGGCGCAGATCCTCGCGGCCGTGGATTTCTACGCCTTCCTGCACCTGACGCCCCGCGGGCGCTTCGACATCCTGGTCAGCGACAACATCACCGACCGCATGCTCGGCAATGCGGCGCTCATGACGCAGCTGTGCGATGCCCTCGGCGTGCGTGCCGGTGAGCCCAGGGCCGACGGCCGGGTGAGCCTGGACTACACCTCCTGCACCGGCATGTGCGACCAAGGGCCCGCCGCGCTGGTGAACGGCCTGGCACTGACGCGCCTGGATGCGGCTCGCATTCGCGAGATCGCCGCTTTGGTAGAGGCGGACACCCCGCTCGCCCACTGGCCGAAGCGCTTCTTTGCCGTGTCCAACAACGTGCATCGCTCTGGCTTGCTGCTCGGCGACTTGGAAACGCGCGAGGCCGGACTCGCCGCGCTCTTTGCCCGGGGCGGCCCGGCGGTGCTCGCCGAGGTCGAGCGCGCGGGGCTGCGCGGGCGCGGTGGCGCCGGCTTCACGACGGCACTCAAATGGCGGTTCTGCCGCGAGGCCCCAAGTGAGAACGGGCACGCGGACAAGGTCATCGTCTGCAACGCCGACGAGGGCGAGCCCGGCACCTTCAAGGACCGGGTACTGCTGAGCGCCTATGCGGATCTGGTGTTCGAGGGCATGACCCTCGCCGCCGGCGTGGTTGGCGCCAAGACGGGCTTCCTGTACCTGCGCGGCGAGTATCGCTACCTGCTCGATCACCTGGAGGCCGTTCTCGCCCGCCGCCGTGCGCAGGGCCTGCTCGGCACCGGCATCGGCGCCGGCGAGGGGCCGGGCGGCGGCTTCGACTTCGACATCCATATCCATCTCGGCGCCGGCGCCTACATCTGCGGCGAAGAGTCCGCGCTTATCGAATCCCTGGAGGGCAAGCGTGGCATCACCCGCAAGCGCCCGCCCTTCCCGGTCACCGAAGGTTATCTCGATCGGCCCACGGTGGTGAACAACGTCGAGACTTTCCTCGGCGCCGCCCGGATCGCCGAGCACGGCGGCTATTGGTTCCGTAGCGAGGGCACGGACCGCTCCGCCGGCAGCAAGATCCTGAGCGTCAGCGGCGACTGTGCGCGCCCCGGCATCTACGAGGTGCCCTTCGGTACGCCGGTGGCCGATGTGCTGGCGGATTGCGGCGCCGAGGATACGCAATCGGTGCAGGTCTCGGGGGCCGCCGGCGTCACCCTGACACCTGACGAATTTCACCGCCTGCTCGCCTTCGAGGACCTGCCTACCGCTGGCTCCTTCATGGTCTTCGACCACAGCCGCGACCTGCTGGACATGGTGCGGAACTTCGCCGGCTTCTTTGCCCACGAGAGCTGTGGCTTCTGCACGCCCTGCCGCGTCGGCGGGCGTCTGGTGCTGGATCTGGTGGACAAGGTGGCGGCAGGTGCCGCCGGCAGGCACGACCTCGACGAGCTGCGCGACATCGCGCAGGTGATGCGCCGCGCCAGCCACTGCGGGCTCGGCCACACCGCGGCCAACCACGTGCTGAACACCCTGGACAAGTTCCCGCATATCTACCGGGACCGGCTGCGGATGTCCGATTACACGCCGTCCTTCGACCTGGATGCGGCGCTGGCCGAGGCGCGGGCGCTGGCCCACCGCGACGATGCCGAGGCCCACCTGGCCGCAGACGCATGACGGGCGCACCGGAGCACTGGCGATGAGCAACGACCAACAGCGATCCACCTTCACCCTGGACGGCCGCCGCATTCCCTTCACGCCGGGGCAGACCATCATGGACGCGGCGCTGGCGGCCGGAGTCTATATCCCGCATCTCTGCCACAAGCCGGGTTATGCGCCCCACGGCAGCTGCCGGGTCTGTGTGGTGCGCGCCGACGGCCGGGAGCTCTCGGCCTGCACCGCTCCGGCGGCGGCGGACATGAGCGTCGAGAGCGAGGTGGCCGACATCCGCGCGCTGCGCGTGGCCGTGCTGCAGATGCTCTTCGCCGAGGGCAACCACGTCTGCCCGGCCTGCGAGGCATCCGGCAACTGCACCCTGCAAGCGGTGGCCTACCACTGCGGCATGCTGACCCCCCGCTTCCCGCAGCGCTTCCCGCGGCGGGCGGTGGACGCCTCCCACCCGGACGTCATCCTGGATCACAACCGCTGCATCCTCTGCGAGCTCTGTGTGCGCGCGAGCCGGGACCACGACGGCAAGCGCGTCTTCGCCGTCAGCGGCCGGGGGATCACGAGCAAGCTCATCGTCGATGCCCCGAGCGGGCGCTTGGGCGACACGGATTTCAGCGCCGAGGACGCCGCCGCGCACGTCTGTCCCGTCGGCGCCATCCTGCCGCGGGACGAGGCCTTCCGGGTGCCCATCGGGCAGCGGCGGTTCGATCTGGCACCGGTGAGTCGGGTGGGGGATGTCGCCCTTGACCCGGACGCAGAAGTGCTCGCCGCGGATGCGGAAAGCGAGGTGCTGGCATGAACATGCGCGCCGAGCCCCCCGTGGGGCAAAAGGTCCGTGTCGCCACCGCATCCCTTGCCGGCTGCTTCGGCTGTCACATGTCCGTGCTCGACATGGACGAGCGGATTTTGGACCTGGTCGAGCGAGTGGACTTCGACCGCACGCCGCTGACGGACATCAAGACCCTCGGGCCCTGCGACCTGGGACTCATCGAGGGCGGTGTCGCCAATGCCGAGAACGTCGAGGTGCTGCGCGAATTTCGCCGCCAATGCAAGGTCCTGGTGGCGGTGGGCGCCTGCGCCGTCACCGGCGGTATCCCGGCCATGCGCAACAGTGTGCCGCTGGCGGAAGTGCTGGACGAGGCCTTTGTCCATGGCATGGGTCTGGTCAATCCGGGCATCCCTGATGACCCGGAGCTGCCGCTGCTGCTTTCGCAGGTGCACCCGATTCACGAGGTGGTGCGGGTGGACTATTTCCTGCCCGGGTGCCCGCCCAGTGCCGATGCCATCTGGAGCCTGCTCACCGCGGTACTGGAGGGGGGGGCGCTGCACCTGACCTGGGCGCAGCTGCGGTATGACTGATCCAAGGCCCGGCGCAGTCAAGGGCTCGCGCAACGCCCCAACAGACCCAGCGGGGTCGGCGCAGGACCTAGCCGTCGTCGCGGCGCGGCGCCGTTGCGTGAGCCTAAGGCGCTGGTGACAGACGGGCCCAATTCAGGAGCGCAAGCCGATGTCGATGCCACTTGAGACCGCAGACCACCCGGAGCGACTGCGCCGCGTCTGCATCGAGCCGCTGACGCGGGTGGAGGGCCACGGCAAGGTGACACTGCTGCTGGACGACGACGATCGCGTCCAGCAGGCGCGCCTGCACATCGTCGAGCTTCGCGGCTTCGAGCGCTTCATTCAGGGCCGGCCGTTCTGGGAGCTGCCGGTGACGGTGCAGCGCCTGTGCGGCATCTGCCCGGTGAGTCACCACTTGGCGGCGGCCAAGGCCTGCGACCGGCTGGCGGGCGCCGCCGAGCTCAGCCCGACGGCGGAGAAGGTGCGACGGCTCATGCACTTCGGCCAGGTGCTGCAGTCGCATGCGCTGCATTTCTTCCACCTGTCCTCGCCGGACCTGCTGTTCGGCCCCGACGACGACCCGGCGCATCGCAACATCGTCGGTGTCATCCGAGACGAGCCGGCGCTCGCCCGCCGCGGCGTGCTGCTGCGCCGCTACGGCCAAGAAGTCATCCGCGTCTGCGCCGGCAAGAGTATCCACGGCACCGGCGCCGTCCCCGGCGGCGTCAACAAGGCCCTGGACAACGCGGACCGCGAGCTGCTCGGCGCCGACATCGCCCAGGTCATCGACTGGGCCGAGGACGCGGTTGTGCTGATGCAGCGGTTGTTCGAGGCGGGCGGCGATGGGTATCGCCGCTTCGCCACCGTGCCCGCCAACAGCTTGAGCCTGGTGCGCCCGGACGGCGCGCTGGAGCTCTACGACGGCGGCCTGCGCGCCCACGACCGCGACGGCGAGCCCATTTTCGACCACGCCTGCGACCAAGACTACGGCGAGCTGCTGCAAGAGCAGGTAAAGCCCTGGAGCTACATGAAGTTCCCCTTCATCGCGGCACTCGGGCCGGAGGCCGGCTGGTATCGGGTCGGCCCCTTGGCGAGGGTCAACAACTGCGATTTCATCGACACACCGCGGGCCGAAGCGGCGCGGCGCGTCTTCGCGGCGGCCGGGGAGGGCAGGCCGGTGCAGTCGGTGCTCGCCACCCACTGGGCGCGGCTCATCGAGCTGCTGCACTGCGCCGAGGCCATCGCCCGGTTGCTGGACGACCCGGACATCACCGGCAGCGACCTGCTGCGTGAGGGCACGCCTGCTCGCAGCGGCATCGGTGTCATCGAGGCGCCCCGCGGCACCCTGTTCCACCACTACGAGATCGACGCCGACGGCCTGGTGACCCGCGCCAATCTCATCGTCTCCACCACCAACAACAACCAGGCGATGAATGCATCCATCCGCCGCGTTGCCCGCGACGAGCTGGACGGGCATACGCTGACCGAAGGGCTCCTGAACCGCATCGAGGTCGCCATCCGCGCCTATGATCCCTGTCTCTCCTGCGCCACCCATGCGCTGGGGCAGATGCCGTTGGCGGTGACCTTGGAGCGCGGCGACGGCGCCCTAGTGGACGTACTGCGCCGGGACCCGGACGGCGTCGTCCGTCGTGGTGCTGCGGATGCCGGGTCGCCCTCGGCCAAGCCGCCGGCGTGAGCCTGCTGGACCCGGAGCCCCGCCAGGCGCCTGGTAGTCAGCGGGCACCGCTGCTGGTCATCGGCGTCGGCAACCCGGATCGCGGCGACGACGCCATCGGCCCACTGCTGCTGGAGCGCTTGCGTGCCGACCTGCAAGCCGATGCCCGCACCGGCCGGGTGGAGCTGCTGGACGCCTACCAGCTCCAGCCCGAGCACGCGCTGGAGCTGCGCGGGCGCCGCCGGAGCATTATCGTCGATGCCGCCGCCAGCGGTCCGGCGCCCTTCAGCGTCGCGCAGGTCAGCCCGGACCCGGCGCTCGACATCACCACCCACAGCCTGAGTCCGCCGGCCCTGGCCGCCGTGTATCAGCGGCTCTTCGCAATGGCGCCGGCTCTCAACGTCCTTGCGGTACGGGGCGAGCGCTTCGGGCTAGGCGAGCCGCTGAGCATCGCCGGCGCCCGGAATTTGGCGGCGGCACTGGATTGGCTGCGGCTGTCGCTGCGGCTCCTGCGCCCGCAGGACCCGGCAGTCGGCCGGCAGGGCGGCCGCGCCGATGATCGAGCTCGCGGCCAAGGCTGACGCCGCGGCGCGCTAATGAGGCCGCCGCAGCGGGCCCCACGCGTCAAGCTGCCAGATCCCGTGCGTTCACGCCTGCGCGGACCCGACAGGACCAGCGCCGGGCACGGCATCCTCGGTTGCGCACGAGTCGGCCCTGGAGCAGGCACTGTCCGGCGCCAATGCTGCCCTTGGCGTTTTGATCGCCGTCACCTACCGCAAGAGTTGTGCGGACGACCGCGGCGGCGGCGCTTTGTTGCAGCCTGCGAAATTTAGGCCGAGGGACGCTGTCTCATATACACGAGCACACAAGGAGGCGATACCATAGCGGACTGTTGAGTGGAGTAAGAACAAGAGACGATCATGACCGAATCAGAGCTTGAGCTAACCCGTGAGATCGGCCGCCGGCTGCGTGCGGCCCGCCACGCCCGCGGACTCAGCCTCGCCGGGCTCGCGGCGCTGACCGACGGGCTCTACGGCAAGTCGCGGATCAGCAACTACGAGCAGGGTCTTCGCCGCCCCAGTGTCGAGGGGGCGCAGGCGCTCGCCGAGGCACTCGGTAATGTCAGCGCCGCGTACCTGCTGTGTCTGGAAGGCGGCGAGGCGACCGCCATGTCGGCGGAGGAAATGCGGCTCCTCGACGCCTTCCGCCGGGCCGACGCGGATTGGCAGCAGCGCGTGCTCGACTGCGCCCACGCCGTGCAGTTGGAGCCGCCGCCACGGCAGGGGCGCCGTAGCCGTAACACGGGTCGCAGCGCCCGAGCGACATGACCCAGGCCGGAGCCGTGCGCTGACCCGAGCCATCGGCCCCGTCTCCGGGCGGTACGGGTGGCACACGGCCTGAGCCTGACCCGCAAGGCAAGCGGCCAATCAATCGGCATCTCGCCAGCAGCAGGCGGCGCGTTACGGCGCTGCACTGTGGGCAAGAACACTCTGCGGGTCATTGATCTTGTTCTCTCGAAGAGTCAGGACACTACTGATCGAGATGACAGAGATGCCCTTACAAAGGTACACCAGGGGGGCTACACTTCACGTTACCGGCAAGTATGTTGCGGCTGCGACCGGATTCGGCGCCAGGACGTTGAGGCGATGAGAGAGTTTTATGGAGTCGGGGGCGAATCCGTGGTTCGCCAGGAGCGTAGGCGCTTTCGTCGGGCGGGCTTCGACGGCGTCGTCACTGTGGAGCCGGTGCCGCGAGCCAAAACGACGCGGTCCGTCCCGCTGCTTGCGTCGGATCTGAGCGAGGGCGGGCTCGGCGCTACCACCCGGGACTTCTTTCCGCGCGGTTCGCGATTGCTCCTGTCATTGGACCCGGCCGAGGGCGCCGAGCCGATTCGGCTCATGGGCGAGGTGGTTCGGGTCGCCCACGTCGCGTTTCAGGATCGCTGGCTGCTGGGCGTCAAGTTCGACGGCCCGACGCCGGCAGTACGGCAGCGTCTGCGTGCGCTGTTGGCGCGGCGGGCTCGGGCCTTGGACGAAGCCTGACGCGGAGCGTCTGGGCCGGCTTGAGGCCGTCGGGCGCCGCGGAAGCCGGTCGGCTATGTCCGCTTCAGCGGCCTCACGGGCGACACTCCGTAGCTTCGCACCGATGCGCTGAGGCACCGCGGCGCATCGGTTTTACATTCACGTGACATCGCCCAGTTCTTATGCCGTGCCCTGGCTGGGGAAGGCCTTGATCATCACTCCGGCCACGTGGTCCGCTCACTGCGTGGTCAGGCGATCCCTGCCTGACAGAAGCAAGGCTGGAAGCCGCGGCTGTGCAGGGCTCGCCCATGCATGGACGCGATCGTGATCAAGGCTCCGGGGTGCACGCTCATGCATGCTGGCGATGGTTCTCGTCGGATTCATCCTGAATCAGGCTCTCCAGCGGGATATGCAGCCCCTTCCAGAGTTTGCGGATCATGTCCAGGGTGAGCGGTCGCTTTCGGCTCAAGACCTCGGATACCCGTCCACTGTGGCCGATGTAAGGCTCCAAGTCCTTCCGCTGCAATCCGGCCTGCTCCATGCGGAACAGGATGGCCTCCACCGGATCGGGTGGAGCAATGGGATGATGCTTTGCCTCGTAGGCGTCGACCAGCGTCATCAATACATCCAGCTTGTCGCCCCGGGGACTGCCGACTTCGGCCCCCCATAGGGCCTCGATCTCCGCCATGGTCGCGTCATAGTCTTGCTCGGTCTTGATGGGTCGAATGTCCATGTTTCACCTGCTCTTCAGGTCGAGTTTGTCATACTCGGCATGGGTGCCGACGAACTTCACGAACATTGCTTGTCGTGCGTAGTCCACGTCTACGACCAAGCGGTACTTGTTCCCGGCGATATTGAATGCCACCAGAGAGTGGGAAACGATACTCGCAGTGCCGATCTGCGCTTTGATGTCGTGCGGCGTGAGCCACTTGGCCTTGATCGCCTCGGCGTGCCAGGCCTCCAGCGGCCCTTTGGCGTCACGAAAACGCGGCTGCTGGTAAAACTCCCGCAAGGTTCGTTTGGCGATCACTCTCATGAGTCGAGTGTATTCACCTCCCATGATGGGAGCAACGCCCTATCGCAGGCACTTGTCGCGGAAATCGTCCCTCGGGCACATACACCGTTTGGTTGCCAGCAACCGATGTCTACACGGGAACGTAGTGCTGGCCAGCGTAGCAGCAGCAGGCGAGGAAGTCGGATTCGGGTTGTTGTCCGGCACCAGCGGCGGCGGACAGCTGTGGGGGAAGATCGCAACCAAAAAGGCCCGCGCGAGGCGGGCCGTGAGGATGTTGTTTGGTGGAGGCGGCGGGAATCGAACCCGCGTCCGCGAGCCCTCCGCCGTCGGTCCTACATGCTTAGTCCGCTCTATTGTGTTTAACCTTCCACCGCCCGAGGGACAGGGCGACTGGTCGGCGATCCCGAATTGGGGGTTTTAGCGAATCAGGTCCGGGCTCCCGTCATCGCGATCCTGTGTGATATGACCCCACGAATCCGCCGCCCACAGGCAAGTGACGGTGTGAGGCCCGCTGGGTTAAGCAGCGAGAGCGTAGTTGTCGTCGTTGGCAACTATTGATTTGCGGATGGTTTTACGAGGTATCCCGCACCTCGGCATGCACCTCGGGTTTTGCGACCCGCGTCGAAGCCTAGTCGCCCCCATTCACAAGATAGGACAGTCTATCGCCCTACGCGTTCCGAGTCAAATGGGGTCGAACAGGGCGGTTGCCAAGGGCGCCGGCTGCATGTGCCCGGCAGCGTCGACGCTGCGACAATAATAACGGCGGCCGGGAGCGCCGGCCACGCTTGGGGGCCTGTGTCGCCGCGCTCGGTCAAGCTCAATGCTCAGTATACCGTCACCGTGATTTTTCAGCGTAATTTTTCGAATTCAGTATACCGTCCCCGCATCCTGTTGGGGGCAGCGGGGTGGGCTCGGTGGTCGGGCTCTGGGGTGCTGACCGCGGTTCGGTGGGTGGGCGCCGCCCGGCGGGGTTTTGGCGGGCGGGCGCGGGCCCATGTTGCGGGTATGATGACGGCGGCGGACTGCACCGGTTATGAGTGACTCCCTGGATTTCGGCTTTGCCGGCAAGCGCTTTTTGGTGACCGGGGGCAGCAGCGGCATCGGCCGGGCTGCGGTGGAGCTGCTGCATGGCGCCGGGGCAAGGGTGCTGGCCACCGGTACGTCCACCGAGCGTCTGGCGGCGCTGGAGGCGGACTGCCCGGGCGTCACCTCGCGCGTCAACGACGCCGGCGATCCGGCGGCGGCGGAGCAACTGGCGGCGGCGGTGCGCGAGGGCTTCGGCGGGCTCGACGGCGCTTTCCTCAATGCCGGCATGGCGCGCTTCGAGCCCCTGGCGAGCCTGACGGCGGAGGCCATCGACCGCCAGCTCGCCGTCAACCTGCGCGGGCCCATGCTGCAGGTGCGGGCGCTGGCGCCGCTGCTCGCCGACGGCGGGGCGGTGGTCGTCAACACCTCCGTTGCGCGCGACAGCGGGCTGCCGGGGGCGGCCGCCTATGGTGCCAGTAAGGGCGCGCTGCGCTCGCTGGTGCGGGTGCTGGCGGCGGAGCTGGCGCCCCGCGGCATTCGGGTGAACGCCGTGAGCCCCGGGCCCATCCAGACCGATTTCTTCTCCCGTTCGGGACTGCCGGACGAGGCCGCCGACGCCATCGCCCAATCCGTGCTGGCCAAGGTGCCCCTGGGTCGTTTCGGTGTGCCGGCGGAGGCGGCGCGGGTGGCGCTGTTCCTGCTCTCCGGGCTGGCGTCCTTCGTCACGGGCTCCGAGTACGTGGTCGACGGCGGCATGAGCGAGCTGTGAGCGCCATGGGCCGGCGCCGGCTCCCGCGTCGCTTGCCGGGTCGGGTGGGCGGCTGGCTGTCCGTCGCAGCCCTCGCCGCCGCGCTTGGCTCGATGCCGGCGGCGGCGGAGTCCCTGCTGACGCTGGACGTGAGCCACGCCGACGGCCGCTACCGCCTGCGCGCGGACATGGAGATCGCGGCGCCCGCGGCGGCAGTCCACGCGCAGCTCACGGACTACGCCAATCTCACCGCGCTGAACCCCGCCATCCGCGAGAGCCGTGTCGAGGCGGCACCGGCGCCCTATGACGCCCGTGTCACGACCCTGGTGCGCGCCTGCGTGCAGCAGCTCTTCTGCCGGGAGCTCACACGCGTGGAGGACGTACGCGAGGGCCCGGAGCGGCTGGTGGCCGTCATCGTGCCGGCGGCGAGCGACTTCAGCGCCGGGCGCACCGAGTGGCGGCTCTATCCCCGGTCGGACGGCGTGCGGGTGTCCTATCGCGCCGACCTGACCCCGGACTTCATGGTGCCGCCGGTGGTGGGCACGGCGCTGGTGAAGCAGGGGCTGGAGCGCGAGCTGCGCCGCCTGCTACGCAATCTGGAGCGACTCGCCCGCGCGCGCTCCTGAGCCTGCGCGGCCCACCGCGCCTTGGTCGCTGCCCGCGGCTGGCTTACACTCCGCTTGGCGCTGATCGGTGTCGTCGGCAGAGGGGAGTGGACCAAGTCGTCATGGAGCCCAATCGAGAGCAAGCAGTGCCGTCGCGGCGGGTGCGTGTCGCGCAATGGCTGCGCTGGCTGTTCAAAATCACCGTCTGGCACCCGCTGACGGCACTGCTGGACCGCGCCGGCTATACGCCGACCACGGTGCAGGTGCTCTGCATTGACCCCCGGACCGATCAGCTCCTGCTGCTGCGCACCCGCGAGTATCGCTGCGGCTACTCCCCGGTGCAGGGACTGCGCCGCGGTGCGCTGACCTTCGGCCTGGTGCCGGCGCGCGTGGACGTGCGCGAAGACGCCCGCCGCGAGCTGGCCGAAGAAGCCGTGCCCAAGCCGCCGCCGCTGGCCGACTTCCGCGTTGCCGAGCGCTACCGCGAGGGCCCTTTCCAGCAGTACGACTGCACCGTATTGGTGGTCTTCTGCGATCACACCGCCGTGACCCTGGGTCCGGAGACCGCCGAGGGCGCCCCCTGCTGGATGCCGCTGGCGGAGGCGGTGGAGCTGCTCGACAACCGGGCGCTGCGGGACATGTTCGCGGACTGGCGCGATGATCCCGCCTCCAGCCCGCAGGCACCCGGCGAGGCGCAGCGCCGGCGTTTTCTTCTGGGGCCCGAGTCCGAGGTGCCGACGCCGGCTACCGGCGGTTTGTCCCTGCGCCGGCCGGCCCGCATGCAGCCGCCCGCCGAGGCGGCCCTGCCGCGGCTGTGGCCCATGGCGCTGTCCATGCTCGCGGCGGCCCGTGCGCTCGGCCGGCGCGACGCCAGCGAGGTCTATCAGGCCAATCCGACCTTCGCGAGCGAGCTGTGGTCGTCCATGTCCACCGCCGCGCGCGATTGCTATCGCCCGGACCCGCGGTTGTGGCGGGACTGCCGGCTGCTGGACGCAGAGCGGCCGGACGCGCTGCTGGCGGGCTGGCGGGAGGCCCGGGTGGAGCGGCTCGCCGAGCGCGGCAGCGCCCGCGACGCCCGCTCCATCCCCGGCCGGGCGAGCCCCGAGGCGGCGCTGGCCCTACAAAGCCGCGCGCGCTGCGAGATGTCGCTGGATCTGATCTACGACACGGTGGAGGATCGGGTCGGCTGCTTCCTCACCCGCGGGGCCGTAGCCGGGGTGATTTCCGACGTGCTGCTGTTCGCGCACATGTCCGCGCGCTATGTGCCCATCCCGGTGTTCCACACCCATCCCATCTATCGCACCGCGCTCGGCTACAAGCAGCCGTCGGCGGCGGACTTCTGGGTCATGGGGGCGCTCTACTATCGCCTGGAAGGCGCCACCGTCGGGGATTGCGTCTTCCACCCGGACGGCACCTGGACCGAGTACGGCATCACCGGCCACGGCCGCTGCTGCTTCCGGCGCGCCGGCGACCCGCTGCTGCCGGCGGGAGGCGAGCCGCTCACCACCTTCATCGAGGTGGCGCTGCCGGAGCGTACGGCGCCGTCGGTGCCGGCAACGCCTTAGGCGACACCCATCGATTGGGCATCCTGTCCAAGCATGAGGGCCTGGGAAGGCAGCCGAGTGAAGGACAAGGGTATTGTGCTCAATGGCCTGCGGCTGACAAGCTTGAGTGGTTTCGCCCGCCGCTTCTGATGCTCCACCGACACTCCTGCCGCCCTTCGCAACCCGGTTATGTTCGCTTGGGGTCGCTCGCGACGGCCCCGCGACGGCCCCGCGACGACCTGGAACGGTTCGATGGTTCGGCAATCGGGGTCGGCGGCTTGGAGATCGGCGACCGACTGAACGTGCGCGGTGTTCGCGTTGGCGATCATCTCGTCGCCGTCAGTGCCGAGCGGTTTGCGATGTCGGTGCTGGAGTCCGGGTGGGAGCCGGTCGTGGTGGGGCGGCGGCCGCCGCCGGTATGAGCACGGACTCGGATATGGTTGACGGCGTGGCCCAGCGGGTCGCCTGCGCCATCCCCATAGGTGCGGTGAAGGAAGTACCGGACGCGGACACGGAAGTGGCGTGCGGCGACTGGCCGGTTACGACCCTTTGCAGAGGTAAGCAGCCTGCATAACGTCATGGCTTACCCGAGCTGGCCGCTGTTTGGCCAGCTTCGGAGTTTAGCCGCTTGATTTCCCAGCCGTTGCGGCGTAGAGCGGCGAGCACCCGCTTCGCTTTAGTACTTGGCCAGTGGCTAGGTTGTTCACTTTACCGTGTCTGACGCCCAATCCGTTCATGCAGTTTTCATGTCTGCCTTGAAGGCGCGCCGGCGTCGCGCCAGGATGGAAAGCCCGAGGTTGCTCTCGACCCACTGCTCGACA
>NZ_NRRV01000060.1 GCF_016583825.1 Thiohalocapsa halophila
GCCCAGCCCGCCGCCCAACCCGCCGCTGGCCACACCCTGCTGGTGATCCTCGGCCCCACCGCCTGGGCAGCGCAGACGGCGGCGCTGTTGCAGGGCGCGCTGCCCGGCGCGGTGATCCGCATCTGTACGGACACCACGGCACTTGCTCCGCTGTTGGAGGGGCATCGCAACGCCATGGTGGTGGTCAGGGTCGGTGCCGACACGCCCACCGCACCCCTGGTGGCCATTGCGCGGCAGGCGAAAGCACCCGGGCTCGTGCTGGCGGCGGCACCGGACGCGGCAGCGAGCGTCCTGCTCGAGCTGATATCCGCCGGTGCCGTAGGTCTGGCACGCGACAATGACGGCGCCGCACTCACCGCGGCGCTGCGCCGTGGCGCGAGCACCACCGATGCCGGCCCCGACGCTGCGCCGGGAGCCGCCGCCAGCAGCGCCTTGGGCACACTGGCGGACCGCATCGAGCAACCGCTGGTCCTGGTGCGAGATGGCGTTGTTGTGCACGCCAATCCGAGCTTCTGCCGGCTGCTCGGACTCGCGAATACCACCGCGGTCCGCGGCCGGCCGCTGGCCGACTTCGCCGCACCGCACGCCGCCCGGGGGCTAGCGGCTCTGCTCGCCCGGGCATTGCTGCTGGATCTGGAGGAGCACACCCGGGAGACCTTGGACTTCCTGCCGCAGACCGGAGCGGCCTTCAGCGCCGAGGTGTCGGCTGCGCCGCTGGCCCTCGAGGGCGCTCAGGGGCTGGCCGTCATGGTCACGCCCGCAACAGCTGGCATCGAGGCTGCTGTCGCTCGGGCCACGACACCAGACCATCGCCGGCTGCTGCAACGTCTGACCGCGCTGATGGACGATGCCAGCCCTGTGGAGCGCAGCTCGGCCCTGGCTCTAGTCGTCGTCGGCGGCTACAGCGAGCGCCGCCGCAATCTCGGCTTTACCGGCGCGGCGGCCCTGCTGCGCTCTCTGGCGGACTGTCTCGCGGACGCGGCACCGGCGCAGAGCAGCACCTTCCTGGTCGCCGACGACAGCGTGGCCGTCTTGGTGGAGGACCTGAGCGGCGCCGAGCTGGAGCCACTGCGGCGCCGCCTCGCCGCCGCACCGGCGGCCGCCGCGGCAGCCGCGGTGCGGCAGCTCGTGATTCGCATCGGCATCGCGCGGGTGGCACCGGGCGCAGGCGCACCATCGAGCTTGTTGGATGCTGCGCTCGCGGATGCAGAATCGGATCGACAAACCACAGCCGAGTCGGTCGGCCATGACACCACGGAAGGTCTCGATCTGCTCGCACCGAGCTACAGCCTGGACTCGCATCAGCCCCCCTCACTGTCGCCGACGGCGCAACCGGCGTGTGCAACGCCGCCGCCGGCTGCGCCATCGGCGTACCCGGCGAGCCCGGCTTGCGAGCCAAAACAAGCGCGCAGCTCAGCGGCGGGGGACGAGGCCGGCAACGCAGCGGGACCGAGTGACCTCGACGAGCGCATTCGGGAGGCGCTGGACAGCCAAGGCTTCCAGCTCGCCTTGCAGCCCATCGTGAGCCTCATGGGCGACAGCCGCGAGCATTACAGCGTGCTGCTACGCCTGCGCTGCCGCGATGGCAGCCTGGCCAGCGCGGAGCAGATCCTCGCCGCCGATGCCGCACGCGGGCGTATGGCGGACATCGATCGTTGGATGATCCGCTCGGCGCTGGCTCTGCTCCGTCAGCGGCGGCGTATCGGCGAAAAGACGGCCTTGTTCATCAGCCTGTCGGCGGAGATCCTCGCCGACGCACAGCTCCTGATTTGGCTCTGCGACGCGCTGCGCGAGTACGAGATCCGCGGCAGCTGGCTGACGTTTCAGATGCGCGAGCAAGACGCCCTGGCCCACTCCGAGCGCTGGGCAGACCTGGTGACGGGGCTGCGGGAGATCCGTTGCCGCATCGGACTGAGCCAATGCGAGCGCGTGGACAGGCTCCATAGCCGTGCTGCGGGCGAGCCGGATTTCCTCCAGCTGGCACCGAGCCTCGCGGCCGGTCTCTCCGGCGACAAGCACAAGCAGCAGCGTTTGCTCGAGCTGACCCGTCTGGCCCGGGCTCGACAGGCCCGCACCATCGTCACCGGCGTCGAAGACAATCAGTCCCTGAGCTTCCTATGGGATGCCGGTGTCGAGTATGTGCAGGGCAACCAACTGCAGGCGCCGGCGAGCGGCTTGGATCTGCCCGCGGCCCCCGAGCCCGAAGGCTCTCGGCCTGACGGCGATACCCACCGGCTGTCACTGCACCTCTAGACGCAGGCCGAAAGCGGGCTGAAACGCTATGCTCGCCTCAGCCCGCATTCGCCACGCCGTGCGGCACATGACCTGTGGCCACCCGCCCGCGGGCATCCGCGCAGTGCCCTTCCTGGTCATCGAAGTAGATATCCGCATCGAAGGCCTCCAGAAAAGGCCCCTTGGGCAGGCCGCCGAGAAACAGCGCCTCGTCGATGCGGATCCCCCAATCCCTGAGGGTGCGGATGACGCGCTCGTGGGACGGCGCCCCGCGGGCGGTGATGAGCGCCGTGCGCAGCGGCGCGTCGCGGGGCGGAAACAAGGCCTGAATGCGATGCAGCGCCAGCAGGAAGGCCTTGAAGGGCCCGGCGGACAGGGGTACGGCAGCGGCCGCCACCTCGCGCTCGTTGAAGGCGGCGAGGCCCTCGCTGCGATAGACACGCTCGGCCTCATCGGAGAAGAGCACGGCGTCGCCATCGAAGGCAATCCGCACCGGTGCGTCGGCATCGCCGGCGGACCTCGCCGGTGCCGGCATCAGCGTCGCGGCAGCGCAGCCCGCCGCCAGCGCCTGGCGAACGTCATCCGGGTCCGCCGACAAGAACAGGTGGGCATCGAAGGCACTCACATACCGATAGGGACTCGCACCGCTGGTGAAGGCCGCCCGCGTAATGTCGAGCCCGTGGTGGTGGATGGAGTTGAACACCCTGAGCCCGGTGTCAGAGCTGTTGCGGGACAACAGGATGATTTCCACCCGCCCGGCGTCGCCGATGCGCTCGTTCAGTGCAAGCAGCTTCTCCACCAGGGTAAAGGCGATGCCCGGCGACAGCACATCGTTTTCCCGCGCCACCTGATAGGCATGGTAGGCATCGACGCCTTCCTGCTCGAAGACGCGATGGGACTCATCGAGATCGAACAAAGCCCGCGAGGAGATAGCAACCGTCAGGCGGATGGGCTTGGTGGCGCCGCCGTCCATGTCAGACCCGGGGGCGCGGCGCCCCTCGCCGATGAGCCCTGCAACAGTGGGCTGTGGAATCGCCAGAGGCTCGCTCGTCGTCACCGGGGGAAGTCAGCAGGGGGGGAAGTCAACCGGGTGGAGGTCAGCAGGGCGAGATGTCGCCAGGGCGGTGTCACCAGGGCATGAAAGTATTGATGAAATGCATCGGCCGGCCGATGTTGCGATTCATGAGGCCGAGGTCGTCGCGCATGTTTGCGGTGGTATAGGTCATGGACTGCATGGACTGATCCATGCCCTGCATGGTGGTCAGCATGGGCTCCAGCACGCTCACGTCCCGGGCCATGGAGTCGACGCCCACGGCCATGGTGCGCACGTTTGAGCTGATCTGGCCCATGTTGTCGGAAATAGACTGCATATTGCTGGCCAGCACCGTCATGTTCGAGTCGACACTGATAGCCAGATAGTGCACATCCTTCGCCAGACTGAACACCAAATAGAAGCCGTAGGCGGCGAGGATGATGAACGCGAACAGCGACGGGTAAACGATGAGCTCCCAGCGACGCGCACTGTTCTCGAAGGCCTGGGAGAGCCGATCCATCGCAAAGGCGTTGGCCTGGGAGTCCGTGGCATCGTCCTGCAGCGTGTCCGGCGTCTGACCGGGCTCCTGCGGCGCGCCTGTGTCGGAGTCGGATGTGGGATGCGCCATCGCCGTGATTGCCTCAGTGAACGAGTCTTCTTATGCACAGAACAGCTTCGGCGCCGGCCCGTCCCGAGCTCGGGACGGCGTCGAAGGTGCAAGTCTTCGGGTATCTGCCAATAGAGACTAACACAAAGGCTCGGAATTCCCACCGTCCGACGGAACGTGGCGAGAATCAGCTCAACAGATGCGGAAAGAGTGCCGCGGCGAGGGCGTAAAACTCCTTGGCCCCCTTGCCCCGCGGGTCCAGCTCGAAGACGGCGAGCCCCTCACTGAAAGAGCGGCGGAAGACTGTTCGCTGCGACAGGCGCGGCTTGATGTAGCGCACATCGGGCAGGGACACCAACGCGGCCGCGGCCTCGTTGGTCTCGCGTACGGCGTGGTGGGTATCGCCCCGGTTGATGAAGCCGATGATCTCGGGCGGCTTGCTGCGCTCCACCGAGCGCACCAGCCGCGCGAAGCGCTGCGTCGACCAGATATCCGCCTGCGATGGCGGCACTGGCACCACCACCCGATCGCAGAGCCCGAGCGCCGCTCGCACCGAGTCCATGTCGGCGGTGCCGATATCGATAATGGTCTCTTCGTGCTCGGCGAGGCCCTCCGGCGTCAAGGCGCCGCGGTCGCGCACCACCAACCGCGGCTCGAAGCCTTCTTCGGTGCGCACCTCGGTAACATCGGTGAGGGTTGCCTGGGGATCAGCATCCAGGAGTTGGATATCCACGTCGGCCATCGCGAGCCAGACGCCGAGATTGAACGTGAGCGTACTCTTGCCGGAGCCTCCCTTCAGGCTCCCAACCACCGTGATCATGCAGGTCTCGCTCCCCTGGGCCGGCGTCAACAACAGCGCGCAAGCATACCGCAGGCCATCGGCCAGGCCGAAGGCGCCGAGCGCCAACGCGGCTGCGCGAGCCTTGCCCGGGACGCAAGAGCGCGGATCAATCGGTGTTGGCTCAAGGCTGGCTGCGATAGTAGCGCCGGTAGAAATCATCCGGCGGTACCCGCCCGGGTACTGGCGCATAACCGAAGGCGGTCCCGCGCTCGCCTTTCCGGCGTCTCTGCTCCCGAGTGGGCGAGCGATAGCGGCTATCCGAGTAGGGGTCGGCGAAGCGCGGGTCGCGATCCGCGTCGCGATGGCGCTCCTGTTCCCTCGGGCTCAAGGGCCGGAACTGATAGTCATCCAGGCGGCGGTCGGCCGCTGCCTGCTCCAAGTCCGGATCCTCGCGAAAGCGGTACCTGGGGCGTGCCGGCGGTCGGCGCCAGCCTGGGTCGTCCGTATAGCGCCCGCCGTCGGATCTCCATTGCTGTTCCAAGGCCCAGTCGTCGCCCCAGTCGTCGGCCCAGGTATCGACCTGGCGCTCCGCGTAGCCTGCAGGGCCCCGGTCCCGGGGCAAGGGCTGCTGTGCCCAATCCGGCGCGCCATAGCCATTGGGCGAGCGCCGCTCGGCGTCAGGCTCGGCTGTCTCAGAGCGGCGCCGGCGTGCGTCGTCACCGCGGCGTCGAGGTGAGGCGTAGCGTCGAGAGTCGGGCTGATCGTAGCTGGGCTGATCGTAATTGGGCCGGACGTACGCGGAGCCGTCGTCTGCGCCTCGGCTCCACGCGTAGGGCTGGTAAGCGCCGCTGTCGTCAGCCCCGTCGCGGAAGTCATCATAGTGATAGCCGCCGCTGCCGGAGTCGCCGGAGCCGGACTGGCCAGTGCGCACGTCGGGTCGATAACCGCTGCCCTGTTGGTACCAGCCCGGGTCCGGCGCGCCGTAGCGGTCTTCGGCCATCAGCGGGCTCGCGACGAACGCGCCCGGCGCAAGCCAGATGATCAGGGCCAAAAGTCTCAGCATGAGTCACACCACCAGCGGCTGGGTCCATGATCGGCCGCGGCGGGCGGCCGTCGTATTCAGTCTAGCCGCAGCGGCGCCGAGCCACCGGACGGCGGCCCTACTCTACTCGAAGTCCTGCTCGGTATCGTCATCCGTTTTCAAGCGAATGCCGCGCCGTGCCGCCTTCTTCTGCACCTTCGCGACCTTCGACTTGGCCGCCGGAGCGGATTTAGCTGCGGCCTTTTTCTTGGTGGTGCGCTTCTGCGTCTTGCCCGCGCCGGCAGCCTTCTTCGCCGGCACTGCCGCCGCCGCAGCATCGGCAGACTCCGGCTCCGCCGCCTTGACTGCCCCTTGGCCTTCGCTGGTACGCAGCGCGTTTTGGACGTCGGCGTCGGCACTGCGCTGATCATAGGTCAAGTCAGCCGGGCGCTGCGCGCTGCCCGTAGGCGCTGCGCCGCCCCCGTCACTGTCGGGGCCGCCACTGGGCGCATTCCCCGGGCCGCCGCCGCCGGGACCCCGGGCTTGCTTCTTGCGCCGTAGCAGGGTCTTCAGCCAATCGAACAGGAGCAGGAAAATGCCGCGCACCAGATAGAACACCATCATGAGCACGCCGCCGATCTTGGCGAGCACCGGCGAGGGCTCGCGCTGGCGGGCCGGCGCCGCGCGCTCGCGGTCATCGCGGCCGTCGTCCAGCAGCTCTTCCGCGCACGGCACCGTTGTACCCCGGGGTGCACTGGCCACTGCCACCTCACACAGATCCCGGCTCGCGGCGACACAGCCCAGCGGGATGACGATGAGCGTCAGGATGGTGGAGACCAGCACGCCCGATGACAGCGAAATGGCCATGCCCTGGAAGATCGGGTCCGTGAAAATGACGCTGGAGCCCGCCACCAGGGCCAACGCGGTGATAACGATGGGCCGGGTTCGCGTCTTGCAGGCACGGATCACCGCCTCCGCCACCGGCACGCCCTTTTGCACCTCATGGATGGAGAAATCCACCAGCAGGATGGAGTTGCGCACGATGATGCCGGCCAGCGCGATCCAGCCGATCATCGAGGTCGCCGTGAACTCGCCGCCCAGCCCCAGCTCGAACATCAGCCAGTGCGCCGGGATGATGCCGAGCAGGGTGAGCGGGATGGGCGCCATGATCACCAACGGGATCCGGAAGTTGCCGAACTCCCAGACCACCAGGATATAGATCAGCACCAAGGCCACGGCGAAGGCAGCACCCATGTCGCGGAAGGTCTCGTAGGTGACCGTCCACTCGCCGGTCCACTCGAAGCCGGAGACGCGATCCGTCGGCGGCGGCCCAAGCCAGTATGCCTTCGGCTCCGTACCGTCCGGGGCGACATAGCCCATGTCATCGAGCCGGTTTTGCACCTGGAGCATTGCGTAGACCGGTGCGGCCAGATCGCCGCCGACGTCGGCCACGACGTATTCGATGGCGCGCAGATCCTTGCGATAGATGATGTGCTCTTCGGGGACGCGCTCGAAGCGCCCGAGCTCGCGCAGGGGCACGGTGAAGCCCGCGTTGGAGCGGATCGGCAGGTCGCCCAAGCGGTCGATCTGGGAGCGCTCGGCCAGCGGCACCTGGAGCACGATGTGTACTGGCTCGTGGCCGGATTTCATCTTGACGTCGCCGAGGGCAGCGCCGCCGAGGGCCATGGACAGGTTCTGGTTGATGGTGTCCACGGAGATGCCGCGACGCACGGCCTTCTCGGTGTCCACGTCGAAGCGCCAGTAGTCGAAGGGCTCGCGGATGTAGTTGTCGACGTCCCGCGTACTCTCGGCCTGCGCGAAGATGTCCGTCAGATCGCGGGCGAAGTCCCGCCGGACCTCGGCCGAGGGACCGTGCACCTCCGCCACCACGGATTGGAGCACCGGCGGGCCGGGCGGCATCTCCACCACCGCGATGCTGGCGCCGCTCTCGTCCGCCAAGGGCTTGAGCAGGTTGCGCGCCTCGACGGCGATCTCGTGGCTGGAGCGCTTGCGCTTCTTCTTGTTCTTGAGCTGGACCTGAAGCTCCCCCTGCCAGGGCTCCTCGCGCAAGTAGTAGTGGCGCACCATGCCGTTGAAATCGAAGGGCCTTGCGGTGCCGGCATAGAGCTGAAGGGCTGTCACCTCCGGCAGGGTCCGGAGCTTCTCGGCCATGCGGTGGGCCAGGTTGGCGGTCACCGGTAACGCCGTGCCTTCGGGCATGTCCAGCACCACCGAGAACTCGGGCTTGTTGTCCAGCGGCAGCATCTTCACCGGTACCCACTTGAAGTAGAAGAAGGCCAGGGTGAAGAGGAAGGCGCCCCACAAGACCAGCTTGAACACCAGCCGTTTGCGCTTGCTCTCGATCAGCGGGGTCAGGATGGCCACGTAGAGCTTCTCCAGCCCCTCGGCCTCGCGGTGCTCGCGCCGCTCGGCGATCTCCAGATAGCGCATGGAGGGCCGCAGCCATTTGGAAATGGCCAGATAGGGCGTGAACACGAAGGCCGCGAACAAGGAGATCAACATGGCCACCGAGCCAAGCGCTGGAATCGGCTCCATGTAAGGCCCCATCATGCCGCTAACGAACCCCATGGGCAGCAGCGCGGCGATGACCGTGAAGGTGGCGAGGATGGTGGGGTTGCCCACCTCGCGCACGGCGTCCACCGCGGTGTAGTCGTCGGTACGGCCCTCTTCCAGCCAGCGGCGGTAGATATTCTCCACCACCACGATGGCGTCGTCGACGAGAATGCCGATGGAGAAGATCAGCGCGAACAGACTCACGCGGTCGATGGTGTAGCTCGTGACCCAGGCGGCGAAGATGGTCATCAAGAGCACCACCGGGATGACCAGCAGCACGACAATGGCGGGCTTCAACGCGCGGAAGGCCACGAGCACGAGCAGGAACACGAAGAAGGTCGCGATGAAGAGCTTTTTGATCAGGTCCGAGACCTTCTCGTCCGCCGTCTCGCCATAGTTACGGGTGATACTGACTTCGACGTTATTGGGGATACGCCCGCCCTTGAGCTCCTCGACCTTGTCGAGGATGGCGTTGGCGACCGAGACGCCGTTGGTCAGCTCCTTCTTGGCGATGGCGATGGTGACCGCCGGCTCGCCGTCGGCCTCGATGCCTTCGGGGGCCGCAGGCCCGGTGTAGTAAGCCACCAGCTGCTCGGCATCCTCGGGCTGGCGCTTCACCTGGGCTACGTCGTAAACGTACACTGGGATCTCGTTGTACGTGCCCACCACGAGCCGGGCGATCTCATCGGCGCTCTTGAGGAAGGAGCCCGTCGTCACCGAGAAATGTGAGCCGCTGGATTCGACCCCGCCGGCGGTGGACTCCGCATTGGCGCTCTTGATGGTATTGGCGACATCGCCGAGGCTGATGCGATAGCCGGACAGCCGCTCCGGGAAGGCGTTGACGGTGATCTGCTCGCGTCGCCCGCCGACGATAAACGCGTTGCCCGTGTCCGGCACCTCTTTTAGCACCTGCAAGACGTCCTGGGCCAACAGCCGGAGCTGGCCGTCGTCGACGTCCGGTCGCCCGTCGCCATCCACGTCCTTGGACCAGAGCGTCAGGGTGACGATGGGCACGTCGTCGATGCCCTTGCTCTTCACCAAGGGCGGCATGACCCCGGGCGGGATCTTGTCCATGTTGGAGGCGAGCTTGTCGTTCACTTTCACCAGCGACGGGCCCATCTCCTCGCCCACCTCGAACTGGACGGTGACGATGCCCTGCCCGCGCTCGGCCGCGGAGTAGACGTGGTCGACGCCGGGGATCTCGCTGATCATCCGCTCCAGCGGCTGCATGGCGAGATTGCTCACCTGCTGCGCGGAGGCCCCCGGGTACTGCACCATGATGTCGATCATGGGTACCGAGATCTGCGGGTCCTCCTGGCGCGGGGTAGCGATGAGCCCGAGCAGGCCCATCATCAGCATCGCGACATAGAACAGCGGCGACAGCGGCGAGCGGATGAAGAACCGCGCCGTGCGGCCGGCAAGACCGAGGTCCTCCTCGTCGTAGGGCGGCTCGCTCTTGGGGGGCGTCCCGGTGTTGGCCCGGGTGCTGTCGTCCTGGCTCATGACTGGGTATCGGATTCGAGGTGGAGACGGATCGGTGCAGGCACGCAGTGGTCTGTCGCCGTATTGTCGGGCAGCCCCAGGGGATCGCCGCGGCGCTGGCGATCGCTAGGCGATCACTAGACGATCGATAGGGGCGGTACTCGGAAGTGTGATGCGATGCTCAGGGGTGGCGCCCGGAGCGGCATCTACGCCAGCCGCCGGGCCGGCGTACACGCGGCTCAGCGACCCTCGTCCTGTTCGCGGGACCAGTTGCTCGTGACGTTGGCCCCCGGGTTCTCGAGGATGCGCTCGCCCGGGCGGAGTCCACTCAGCACGGTGACCTTGCCGTCGGGCCGCGGCTCGCCGACGCGGATGAGACGCAGCTCCGGCTTGCCCTGCTCGTCCAGTACATAGACACCGGGCAGACTGCCGTTGAAGCGGATAGCCGAGCGCGGCACCACCGGGTTGACGCGTGCCGGGGCGTTGAAATCGGGCACCAGGACCTTGGCATACATGCCCGGCTCGGAGACGCCCTGGGGCAGGTCGAACTTGACCTTGACGGTATGGCGCTGGGGGTCCGCCATCGGAAAGATCTGCGCCACGCGCACCGGCACCCCGGGCCCGTCGGTCGCCGTGCCGCCGCGCGCCGGCACGTCGAGCTCGGCGCGCAGCATCATGCCCTCGCGCAGGCCCGGGCGCAGGCGAGCCGGAATATCGACTTCCACTTGCAGGTATTCGACATCGGCGTAGTTCATCAGCGGCTGCCCGGGCTGCACGGTGTCGCCGACCTCGATGAACTTCTCGACAATGACGCCGTCGAAGGGCGCCACCGCACGCGCATCGCGCAGCTTGGAGTCCAACGCCCGAAGCTCCGCCTGCAGCGACCGAATGGCGTTGCGCGCCTCTTGGATCTGGGTGCCGGAGGCATACAGGTCCGCCGAGAGCTCCGCATCCTGGTCGCGGTCGCCGATGAAGTCCTCCATCGGGCGAGTAAAGAACTGATCGAACAGGTTCGGCACGCCCATGCCGCCGGGTGAGGAGCGTGAGCGGGGCGAGTAGAGCTCCCGGCCGTACTGCACGCCGGCGTTGCGCAGCTTGGCGTTGGCGGTGGCAAGCTGCGCGATGAGCCCTTCGCGCTTGGCGCGAAGCTCGCTGTCGTCGATGGCGACCAAGGTGTCGCCCTTCTCGAGCTCATCGCCCTCGATGCCGGCGATGTACTGGACACGGCCCGGGAGCTGTGCGGCGAGCGTGACTTCTTTGTAGGGGATGACGGTGCCGCCGACCGACACCGTCGGCAGCCCTTCCGCTTGCTTGACGACATAGACGCCGTCGGCGCCCTGCGCGGCAGCGCCCAAGGCAATGGCCGGCAAGAGACAGGCAGCGAAAAGCCGAGCGACGGCGGGGGAGGTTTTGCCCATGTGTACGGGTTCCTGAAGACAGCGGTATGTGGTGATGCGGGTCGCGGCTTCAGCCGCTGCGCGCTCGGCGGGCAGTGTCGAGATCCGATCAAGCCGACGCAAGTCGCAATGGCGGTCGCTCACCTCGACACGCGCCAGCGACCCGGGCCGGTCGACCGAAACCCGGGCGGCGATGGCAGCGGTGTTGTCGATATCTGTCAGCGCACGCTCCCGGCGCGGGTTGTCTTTATGCTGTGGCTACGACGGGAAAAGCCGCGGCGCAGTCCCCTAGTATCTCGGAATCGTCCGGGGACTTCAAGCAGATAGGCCACTAACCCGATCCAAATCAAGCCGTTGGCTCCGTGTCTTCGACGCGCGAGCGCGCCCGCGAGTGCGCCCGCTCAAGCGGCTGTCTCCATTCGGCAAAACCAGCGTTGCCCGTGCCGCGGCGGTGTATGCCCGATGCTTCGCATATCGTCGTATAGTAACGGCCCGCATGCGCTCGCGCACCGCTCGTACGCTCGCGCCAGGTCGGGGCGCGCCCCGGAGGCTGCACCGCGCCCGCTGGAGCGCCTGCGCCATCGCAAGCCAATACCGGCGGACAACCACCCCACAGCGAAGAGGACACTGCCGATGCCTTCCGCGCTCGGACCGGAAACCGTGCAGCAACGCCTGAGCGATCTCGAGGCCCACCTTGAGCAAGAGAACCCGATCCTGCTCAACGCAGTGCAGAGCTTTCGCACCCTCGACCGGGTCGCCTACGACATGCGCCTGCTGCCGGAGAGCCAATCCTTCGCAAGCAGGGTGCCGTGGTGGCCGCTGATCTCGGTGCTCGGCACCTTCTCCGCGGGTAAATCCACCTTCGTTAACGACTTTCTGGGCCACACCATTCAGCGAACCGGCAATCAGGCGGTGGACGACCGCTTCACGGTCATCGTCTACACCCCGGAGAGCCGCAGCCAGACGCTGCCGGGTATTTCGCTGGACTCCGACCCACGGTTTCCGTTTTATCAGATGTCGCAACAGATCGAGCGCGTTGCCGGTGGCGAGGGCAAGCGCATCGATGCCTATCTTCAGCTCAAGACCTGCCGCAGTGACCGGCTCAAAGGCAAGATCCTGATCGACTCGCCGGGCTTCGACGCCGATGCCCAGCGCGACGCCATCCTCAGCATCACCGACCACATGATCGGGCTGTCGGACTTGGTGATCGTCATGTTCGACGCCCGTCACCCGGAGCCCGGGGCCATGCGGGATACGCTGCAGCACTTGGTGGTGGAGACCAAGCACCGCTCCGACTCCAGCAAATTCCTGTTCGTGCTCAATCAGCTCGACGCCGCCGCGAAAGAAGACAACCCCGAGGACGTGGTCGCGGCCTGGCTGCGGGCCCTGGGCGAAGCCGGCATGACCACCGGTCGCTTTTTCACGGTGTTCAGCCAATCCGCCCCGCCCATCGCCGACGAGACGCGCCGGCAGCGCTTCGAGGCCAAGCGTGATGCGGATCTGGAAGAGATCTACCACCGCATGGACCAGGTGGAGGTGGAGCGCGCGTATCGCATCGTTGCATCATTGCGCGCGGTCGCCAACGAGCTCGCCGATGACACCCTGCCGACGCTGACCCGCGCCGTTCGCAAGTGGCGCGCCCGCACCCTGGTGCTGGATGTGGTGGCGTTGATCGGGGTCGCCGCCGTGTTCCTCGGCTGGAGCATCACCGCCGGTCATTGGGAGGGGCTCGATTATCGCCCCGACTGGCTCGCGTGGATGGAAGCCCAAGGCATTGACTACGCGCTGCAGTATGCGGAGGGCGTTGGCCTGCTGCTCTTGGTGGGCCTGCATTTCGGCGTACGCAGCATTGCCGCAGCTACGGTGCGTCGCTGGCTGCGCCGCACGACCAAGGATAAGGCGCTGCCCGGCGACGTGCTCGCCGCCTTCGCGGCCAATACCAAGCGTTGGGGTCGAGAGCTGGCCGGGCGTCCCTACGGCTTCAGCAGCTGGTCCGAGGGCCGAATCAGCAAAGTACTGCACGACTGCGAGAGCTATGTCCAGAGTCTGAACGAGCGCTTCACGAACCCCAAGGGACTCAGGGACTGACACCCGCGAGGGCATGCCCATGCGCGAGCGCCCTGACAGTGCCGCGCCAACACCGGGGCGCATCGGTATCGACCTCGGCGGCACCAAGATCGAAGGCGCGGTCCTGACTGCCACGGGGCAGCTCAGCCACCGCCGCCGCATCGCGACCCCGCGGCACGACTACGACGCCACCCTCGCCGCCATCGCCGGGCTGGTGGCGGACCTCGGCGCGCAGGCGCCCTGCGCCGCCGCCATCGGTGTCGGCACCCCGGGCGCCATCTCGCCCTTCGACGGTCGGCTGCGCAACGCCAACTCCGTCTGGCTCAATGGCCGCCGACTTGAGGCCGACCTGGCGGTGCGCCTCGGGCGCCCGGTGCGCACCGCCAACGACGCCGACTGCTTCGCGCTGTCGGAGGCCACCGACGGCGCCGCCGCCGGTGCGGCGAGCGTCTTCGGTGTCATCATCGGCACCGGCACCGGCGGCGGCATCGTGGTGCATGGGCGCCTCCAACAGGGCCCCAACGCCATCGCCGGGGAATGGGGCCACAACCCCCTGCCCTGGCCGCAGCCCGACGAGCTGCCGGGCCCGGCCTGCTACTGCGGCCGGCACGGCTGCATCGAGACCTTCTGCTCCGGCCCCGGACTCAGCGCCGCCTTCGAGCGAGCCAACGGCCGGCACCTGGAGGCCGCCGCCATCGCCGCCGCAGCCGCACAGGGCGATGCGAGCGCCGAGGCGGCCCTCAGGACCTACGAGCAACGCCTTGCCCGGGCGCTGGCGGCCGTCATCAACCTGCTCGACCCGGAGGTGATCGTCCTCGGCGGCGGCCTATCGAAGCTGGAGCGCCTGTACCGGCACCTACCCGCCCTGGTGGCCGAGCATGTCTTCTCGGACGGCCTGGCGACGCGCATCCTGCGGCCGCGCTTCGGCGACAGCAGCGGCGTGCGCGGGGCGGCGATGCTGTGGCCGGCGAGCGGCGAAGAGTCCGCTGCTCAGGTCGCCGATGGCTAGGCGCCGTTGAGCAAAGTCGCGCCTGCCGTTGCTTTGGCGCGCCTGTTTTCGCCCATCGTGCTGCCCCGGCCACGGCGGGACGCGGCGTTGGCGTCAGCCCAGCTCAGGATGAGCTCGGCTCCTTTCCCGAGGCAGGCTGGTGGGCGGATCCGGCATTGGCCTGGTCTCGCCGTCTCAGCTTTTTCATGTGGGCCAGCTGAGCGAAGAGCAAATAGACGGCGAAAGCCGCAAAGATGCTCAAGATGATGAGCTCGGCCCCGACAGAGACGTGCGTTTCCATGGTGGGTGTCCGGTGGAGTGGTGCTGATGTGGGCGCGGAGTGTAGCGGCCGCCTTGCCGGCCATTTGCGGGTGTTGCCAGTGCTGTACCTGTTGTTCGGTGCAGCCGCATTTTCAACCCGAGCCCCGGTCCGCCGCGCCCGCCGGCCCTGCTCGCGGGCCGCCCGGCACCAGTTGTACAGCGTCGCTTCGCTGTTGCCCTCCTCCGCCGCCAGCTCGCCCAGCGGGCCGTTGTGCGGCGGCAGCATCTTGCGCAGCAGTGCCTCTTTGCGCTCGTCGGAATATTTCGGCACGGGGCTCTCGTCGTCGCCCCCTGTTGCGGTTGTCTTAGGCGCGCAGATGCGCTTGCATTACCTCACCGTCATTGACGGACCTCGTCCGTCGTTCCTGACGACGGGATGGCGGCGAGTTGTGATCGGGGCCCGCCCGCGCACCGGCTGGGACGATACGTATCTCAACAAGCTGCTCTTCGGGCCACCCAACCTGCCAGCGAAAACGACAACCTCAGCATCTGGGAACATTCGTGCCGGTTGATGCGTTTGCCCAGGCGGATGCGACGATCCGTCAGAGGCGGGCCGGAGTGGTTGCAGGGCAGTGATGCGGCGAGCAATCCACCGCTGCGAACGCCTAGCTCAGCCGCCCGCTGGGTCGGGCAACCAGTCGTCGTCAAGCAGTTGCTCCACCGCGTAGGGGCAATCGCCAGCAAAGGCCCGCGCCGGCAGGCCGGTCTCGGTTTCGGCGAGGCGCAGAGCGCGCGGATACTCGTCTGCGACGAGGTCCTGCACGCGGGGCCGCAGGCTCGGGCTGTCGGCCACCACCACTTGGATCTCCTGGCGGCTGTTCTGGATGGAACGCCGCCAACTCGGCCGCCTCAGGCCCGGTTGGAACTGCCACTTCAGCAGATGCAGCATCAGGTTGCGCAGGTGGCTCCCCAGCGCGCGGCGCTCGCTCTTGCCCACGTCTTCCAGCTCCTCGGCGATGTGCTCCGCGTCGACTTCGCTGAGACGGCCCGCGCGCAGCAGGCAGGCGTTGGCCTCGGCCCAGGCGACGAGGTCCTGCTCGAAGTCGGGCAAGGCGACATCGTCCATAAGCGGGGCCGAGCCCGCTGAGCTTTGGCTTGACATGTCTCTGATCCGATTCAGGCCTGAGGGCTAGAGTATCGTCTCGGCTCAGCGCGGCGTCAAAGGGCACCACAGCGCGTCAAGAAACGCGCGGGTCTCCCACGTAACACCCAAGTGCAAGATACTTTCGCAGCCCTGTGCGCCTAACCTTCCTGATGTCATATAGGCTCCTGGCAGCAACGGCCGGCAATTTCGTGTGTTATTGCGAGGCCAAGGCCACCTATGGCAGGGCGGCGCGCAGGTGAGCGCATCGCAGCCGCCGGCCTTGCCGGGCTGGCGCGGGCGGCGCGTTAAGCCAGCCTCGACGTTGCAGCGCAAATGCCGCCCCCCTTTGATCGCCGGCGAGCCCTAGGCCGCGGTCGCCGCCTCGCGCAGCGCCGCCGCCACGGCTTGATGCTCGGCCGTGCCGATCCGCTCGGCGACGCGAGTCGGGTCGATGTCCGGCTGCGCCCTCAGCACCGATGCCTTGATCCGGCGGATGCGCGCCAGCGATGCCTCGACCGGCGCAATGGGCACCTCCCCGGCCGCGATCTGCGCCGCCAGGGCCTCCATCAGCGCGAACTGGATGTCGGTCTGCGGATGGCGGCCGTCGAGCCCGCCGCCGCCGCCGATGAACAAGTCGCAGCCGGCGTCCACCGCGCGGCGGGTCAGCTCAGTGGCCGGCCAGCGGCCCCAGACGCCGCGCATTTCCATGTTGTCGGTGACGATGAGCCCCTCGAAGCCGAGCTCCTCGCGCAGCAGCCCGGTGAGGATGGGGCGCGATAGGGTCGCCGGCCAATCCGGGTCCAGTGCCGGGTAGAGCACGTGCGCGGTCATCATCGCCGCCACGCCGGCGGCGTTCGCATCCCGGAACGGCGGCAGCTCGATGTCCTCCAGCGACTCGCGGTCGCGACGCACCACCGGCAGCGCCAGGTGCGAGTCGGTGTCGGTGTCGCCATGACCGGGAAAGTGCTTGCCGCAGGCCAGGAGGCCATGGCGCTGATAGGTGTCGATCACCGCCCCGGCCACCGCCGAGACCAGCTCGGGCGTCCCGCCGAAGGCACGGTCGCCGATGATGGGATTGGCCGGATTGCTGTCGACGTCCAGGACGGGCGCGTAGTTGAAGTTGATGCCGACGGCGGTGAGCTCTGCGGCGGTGATGGCCGCGGCCTTGTGCACCAGCTCCAGCGAGCCGGTGCGCCGGTAGAGCCGGCCCAGCACCCGCGCCGCGGGCAGCTCCGTGAAGGGCGCGCGCAGGCGCGCGACGCGACCGCCCTCCTGGTCCACGCTGATGAGCGGCGGGTCGTCCGCGGGATAAAGCCGCCGCAGGTCGCGGCAGAGCCGCGCAACTTCCGCCGGCGTGCCGATGTTGCGGCGGAACAGAATGAGCCCCGCCGGGCGCCAACGCGCGATGGTCTCCGCCAGCGCGGCGTCGACCGCGGTGCCGTCGAAGCCGAGGATAAAGAGCCCACCGGCGAGATGGCGTGCATGCATGGCTCAGGCTCCTGTGCGCTTGGCGCTGTCTTCGCGGCCGGCACGACCGCCGATTCGGGGTGGCCATCGGGATCGCATTCGAAATCGGGATCGAAAACCGGACCGAAAAAACCCGCCCCCCACCGCGATTTCAAACCAGTCCACGGCGTTTGTCGAATCTCGACACACCGCCCACATGACCTGTCGCCATCCCCAGCGGTGCATCTGATCCAGAAGACAGCATGTCCACTGCCGAAACGGCGGCCCGCCTTGCATAAGTGTATCCTCTACACTATGTTCTTAAGCAGAGATCGAGCCCACGGCCGAGCCGACAGCGCCGCCGATGTCCCAACCGAAGCCCCACTGCTACGCCTACCCGCACCCCGCCGTGACCACGGACATCGCCGTGTTCACCATCCGCGAGGACGCCTTGCAGCTGCTGCTGATCCGCCGCGGCAACCCGCCCTATGCCGGCGCCTGGGCGCTGCCCGGCGGTTTCCTGGACATCGACGAGGACCTGGACACCTGCGCGGCGCGGGAGCTGGCCGAGGAGACGGGGGTCCGCGACATCTATCTGGAGCAGCTCTACACCTTTGGGGCCGTAGGGCGGGACCCGCGCGAGCGGGTGGTGAGCGTTGCCTACTTCGCGCTGGCGCCGGCGGGACGCCTGGCGGTGCAGGCCGGCGACGATGCCGCCGCGACCGGCTGGTTTCGGCTGGATGCCCTGCCGGAGCTTGCCTTCGACCACGCCGAAATCATCGCCGCCGCCCACCGCCGTCTGGTGGCCAAGCTGGACTACTCCACCATCGCCTTCCAGTTCCTGCCGGAGACCTTCACCCTGGGGGAGCTGCAGCGGGTCTACGAAACCCTGCTTGACGCCGAGCTGGACAAGCGCAACTTCCGCAAGTGGGCCTTGGCCCTGGAGCAGATCGAGGCCACGGGCGAGGTGCGCCGGCGCGGCAGTCACCGCCCCGCCCGGCTTTACCGGCTCACCGACCGCAAGCAGGTGGCCTTTCTCAGGTGAAGCCCGCAACCATTGCGACCGGCCGCTGCCCCCCGCCTCGTATGGGGTGCTCCATTGGGAGTATCCAGGCCGAGCGCACCGCCGCCAACGGAGACCCACCATGACAACCGCTGCCACCGACAACCCGGACCTCGCCACCCTGGCCCGGGACCGCATGCAGGTGCCCAAGCAGCCGCAGTGGCCGCAGCTCGGCGGCGCCGACAAGGCTGCGCTCAAGGACCGCATCAAGGCCCTGCTCGCCGAGCAGAACGCCGTGCTGGTGGCGCATTACTATGTCGACGGCGATCTGCAGGCCCTGGCCGAGGAGACCGGCGGCTATGTGGCCGACTCCCTGGAGATGGCCCGCTTCGGCAGCGAGTCCGATGCCGAGACCCTGGTGGTCTGCGGCGTGCGCTTCATGGGCGAGACGGCGAAGATCCTGAACCCGGAGAAGCGCGTGCTGATGCCGACGCTGAAGGCCACCTGCTCCCTCGACGAAGGCTGCCCGCCGGATGCCTTCAGCGCCTTCTGCGACGCCCACCCGGAGCGCACCGTGGTGGTCTACGCCAACACCAGCGCCGAGGTGAAGGCGCGCTCGGACTGGGTGGTCACCTCCAGCATCGCACTGCCGGTGGTGGAGCACCTCCATGCCCAGGGCGAGAAGATCCTCTGGGCCCCGGACAAGCACCTTGGCCACTATGTGCAGCGCATGACGGGCGCCGACATCCTGCTCTGGGACGGCGCCTGTGTCGTGCACGAGGAGTTCAAGGGCTTCGCGCTGGACCGCGTCCGGCGCCTGCACCCGGACGCCGCGGTGCTGGTGCACCCCGAGTCGCCGGACGAGGTCGTCGATCAGGCCGACGTGGTCGGCTCCACCACCCAGCTCATCAAGGCCGTGCAGAACATGGCCAACCAGGAGTTCATCGTCGCCACCGACGAGGGCATCTTCTGGAAGATGCACCAGCTGGCACCCGACAAGCACCTCATCGCCGCACCCACCGCCGGCGAAGGCGCCACCTGCGAGAGCTGCGCCCACTGCCCCTGGATGGCGATGAACGCGCTGCAGAACCTGGAGCAGGTGCTGCGCAGCCACGACCAGGAAATCCTCATCGACGAGCCCATCCGCCGGCGCGCCGTGGTGCCCATCCAGCGCATGCTGGACTTCGCCCGCGAGCGCGGCATCGGCGCGCGCAAAGACAGCGACTGAGCCGGCGCGGTGATCTCGCGGCAAGGACGCCGCCCCCACAAGCTCACGCAGAAGAGCCGGACCTAAAATGACGGACGCCGCGGATGCTCGGCCCATACCCACCGCCTGGTGCGTCATCACCGGGCCGCCCTCCGCCGGCAAGACCACGCTGATCGAGGCCCTCGCCGCCCGCGGTCACCGGGTGGTGCCGGAGGCGGCGCGGGTCCACATCGCCGAGCTCGGCCACACGGCCGCGGAGATCGCCGCCGACCCGGCCCTTCAGGCGCGCATCCAGCACGGCATCGCCGCGCGCCAGCAGCAGATCGAGCAGGCGCTGGACCCGCAGGAGCCCCTGTTCCTGGACCGCGCCCTGCCGGACAGCATCGCCTACTTCGAGCAGCTGGCGCTGGCGACAGATGACTTGGTTGCCGGCGCCCGCCGGCGCTATCGGCGAGTGTTCTATCTGGAGGGGCTGGCGCTGCAAGCGGACGGACTGCGATTCGAGGACGCGGGCGCTGCCGAGGCCCTCGGCGAGGCGATCCTGGGCGCCTATCGCCGGTTGGGCTACTCGCCGGAGCGCGTACCCACCTGTTGGGAGGATGACATTGCCGGTGCCGTTGCAGCACGCCTGTCGATCATTCTTTCCCGGCGCCCATAACCTGCGGGAGCTTGCACCCTGAGCGCGGCGTCACGGCTGGACCGCCCCGCCGCCACCCTTGCCGAATGCGCCGGTGGGCACGAACAGCAGCGCCAGCAGAACCAGCAGACTCACCGGGCCGCTCAGGGCCGCACCCGCCACGGACGAGAGCACCCCCGAGAGCAGCAGCCAGGCGAGCACGATGACCCAGGCCATGGGCAGTCCCATGTCCCGCACGCGCTTGGCCATGATGTTGAGCTGCCCCAACAGCAGCAGCGCGAACACCGCGGCGACGGTGAGCAGGCCCAAGGGGCCCAGACTCTCGCCCAACGCGACTTGGGTCTCCAGCGGCTCGCCGCCCGCCATGCGCTCGGTGGCGCCGATCACGGCACCCAGAGCAAAGGCCAGGACGACCACCAGCAGCACCAGCACCAGATACCAGCCGAGGAAGGGCAGGCGCTGAAGGCGCCCGTGCTGGATATCCCCCCACAGGGCTCTGAACATGACGGCGTCTCCTCGGGTTCGGCGAGCTGTGAAAAGACGCGCAGCTTAAGGGAAATCGGCGCAAAGCGCGCGGCTCACTCCGCGGCGCCACACACCACGCGCCGATAGTAGGCGCCGAAGCGGCGGTCCTCGGCCACCACGTGATTGAAGAACCATTGCCGTA
This sequence comes from Thiohalocapsa halophila, assembly GCF_016583825.1. Lineage (GTDB taxonomy): Bacteria > Pseudomonadota > Gammaproteobacteria > Chromatiales > Chromatiaceae > Thiohalocapsa > Thiohalocapsa halophila. The sequence continues at coordinate 20,548 of NZ_NRRV01000060.1, forward strand.
TCCCGGTTCGCTCGTCGGCCCCGAAGGCGCCCGGGTCCCGGGCGACGGCCCGCCGCAGGTCCACGAATTCCGCCATTTGCAGGGCATGCTCGCGGCAGTGCTGCTCGGTCGAGGGGTAGTCGATGGCGCGCAGAAACACCTGCTCCGTCGGCGACGCGCGCGCCCACGCTCACACGCCGCCCATCCGCCGCTAGAATGCGGGCTGCCGCAGCCGAACCCACGCCTGCGCGAGCGGAGGCCGCCACCTTGACCAGACTGACGAGTATCCCGGGCTTCCTGCCGTTCGTGGCGGTGGTGTTTTTGAACAGCTTCGTGGATCTCGGGCACAAGATCATCATCCAGAACACGCTGTTCAAGGCCTACGACGGGCCGGAGCAGATCTGGCTCACAGCGCTGGTGAACGCGCTGATTCTGCTCCCCTTCATCCTGCTGTTCACGCCCTCGGGCTGGCTTGCCGACCGCTGGCCGAAAAACCGCGTCATGCGCACCGCCGCCTGGGTGGCCGTCGGCATCACCCTCGGCATCACCACCTGCTACTACCTCGGGCTGTTCTGGCCGGCGTTCGCCATGACCTTCGTGCTGGCGCTGCAAAGCGCCATCTATTCGCCGTCCAAGTTCGGCTACATCAAGGAGCTCTGCGGCATCGAGGCGCTAACGCCCGCCAACGCCTGGGTGCAGGCGAGCTCCAGCATCGCCATCCTCGCCGGTATCCTGAGCTTCTCCGTACTGTTCGAGCTGCTGCTGGCGACGCCGACGGGTGAGGTCGGCGGCACCGGGCTGCCGCCGGCGGAGATCATGCGCACCATCGCGCCGGTGGGCTGGTTCCTGGTGCTGGGCTCGCTGGTGGAAGTGGCCCTGGCCTACCGGCTGCCGGACAAGCGCGCCGGCGCGCCGGCCATGCACTTCGACTGGTCCCAATACCTGACCGGGCGCTATCTGCGCCATAACCTGCATGCCGCCTGGGACAACAGCGTCATCTGGCTGTCGATCATCGGCCTGGGCGTGTTTTGGGGCATCTCCCAGGTGCTCTTGGCGGCCTTCCCGGCCTTCGTGGAGGACAGCCTCGGCGAGACCAATACCGTGGTCATCCAAGGCGTCATGGCCTTTGCCGGCATCGGCATCATTGTGGGCGCCGCCATCGCCGGGCGCATCGCGCGCGACCACGTGGAGACGGGGCTGATCCCCTTCAGCGCGCTCGGCATCGCCGCGACCCTGTTCGCCCTGCCCGCCATCGGCGTCACCTGGCTGCACAGCCTCAATTTCCTGCTGCTGGGGCTCCTCGCCGGTATGTTCATCGTGCCGCTCAATGCCCTGATCCAGTTCAACGCCGGCGAGCGGGAGCTGGGCCGGGTCCTGGCGGCGAAGAACTTCATCCTGCACTGGATCATGCTGGGCGGGCTCATCGTGACCGTGCTCTCGGCACTGGCGGACACCGGCAGCCGGGCGATCATGATGGCGCTGGCGGCGGTGGGCCTGGCGGGCGCCATCTATACGGTCTGGCAGCTGCCGCAGTCGCTGGTGCGCTTTTTCATCGCCCGGCTCATGGCCGCGCGCTATCGGCTGCAGGTGATCGGCCTCAACAATATGCCCGCCCAGGGCGGCGTACTCATGCTCGGCAACCACATCAGCTGGATCGACTGGGCCATGGTGCAGATGGCGAGCCCCAGGCCCGTGCGCTTCGTCATGGAGCGGGTGATCTACGAGCGCTGGTGGCTCAGATGGTTTCTGGATTTTTTCGGGGTGGTGCCGATCTCCAGGGGCAGCAGCGGCCATGCGCTGCGCCGGGTCACCGAGCTCATCAACCGCGGCGAGGTGGTCTGTGTCTTCCCGGAAGGCACGCTCAGCAAGAACGCCCAGCTGGCGGAGTTCAAGCGCGGCTTCGAGCGCGCCGCCGAGGGTGCGAACGGCGTCATCCTGCCTTTTTACTTACGCGGCCTCTGGGGCAGCCGCTTCTCCAACGCCAGCGAGAAGCTCAAGGCCAGCCGCCGCGACGGCCGTGCTCGGGACGTGATCGTCGCCTTCGGCCCGCCGCTGCCCATCACCAGCAGCGCTCAGCAGGTGAAGCAGGCCGTGTTCGAGCTCTCGGTGAGCTCCTGGGCGGAGCACGTCCAGACGCTGCCGACGCTGCCCGCCGCCTGGCTGGCGACGGCCAAGCGCCGGCTGAGCACACCAGTGGTCTTCGACGCCGCCGGCGGCACTGCACTCACCAACCGCCGCCTCATCGCCGCGGTGCTCGTCTTCGCCCGGGCGATCCGCAAGCGCTGCCCCGAGCAAAACCTCGGCATCCTGCTGCCGGCCTCCAGCGCCGGCGTCATCGCTAACCTCGCCGGCTGGCTCGCCGGCAAGACCGTCGTCAATCTCAATTACACGGCGAGCCCACAAGCCCTGCGGGCCGCGCTGGACACCGCCGGCATCCGCAACGTGGTCAGCGCAAAGCGCTTCCTGCGCAAGCTGGAGCAGCGCGGCATCGACGCCGAAACACTGCTGGCGGGCGTGGAGCTGCATGCCATGGAAGACATCCGCGCCGGTGTCGGCAAGGTTCAGAGCCTCGCGATGCTCACCGCCGCCATCGCCCTGCCCGCCTGGCTGCTGCGGGCGCGATACTGCCACCGGGTGCATCCCGAAGACACGGCGGCCATCCTGTTCTCCTCGGGCAGCGAGGGCAAGCCCAAGGGGGTGGAGCTCACGCATCGGAACATCCTCGCCAATGTGCGTCAGATTGCCGATGTCCTGAACACCGAGACCGACGACCTGATGCTCTCGAACCTGCCGCTGTTCCACGCCTTCGGCCTCACGGCCACGACGGCACTGCCGCTGCTGGAGGGCATCCCCATGGTCTGCCATCCGGATCCCACCGATGCCCTGGGCAATGCCAAGGCCATCGCCCGTTACAAGGCGACGGTGCTGTGCAGCACCTCCACCTTCCTGCGGCTCTATGTAAGGCACCGCCGGGTGCATCCGCTGATGCTCGACAGTCTGCGCATTGTCGTCGCCGGCGCCGAGCGCCTGAGCCCGGACGTGCGCGATGCCTTTGCCGTGAAGTTCGGCAAGCGACTCTACGAGGGCTATGGCGCCACGGAGACCACGCCGGTGGCGAGCGTCAACGTGCCCGACGCCATCGAGGTGGGCAATTGGAAGGTCCAGGTCGGCAGCAAGCCCGGCACCGTGGGCATGCCGCTGCCCGGCACGAGCTTTCGCATTGTCGATCCGGACACTTTGGCGCCAATGCCCACCGGTGAGGACGGGCTGATCCTCATCGGCGGCGTTCAAGTCATGAAGGGCTATCTCAACGACCCGGCGCGCACCGCTGCCGCGGTGGTTGAGCTGGACGGACAGCGCTGGTACAAAACCGGCGACAAGGGCCATCTGGATGCCGACGGCTTCCTGACCATCGTCGACCGCTATTCGCGCTTCGCCAAGCTCGGGGGCGAGATGGTCAGCCTCGGCGCCGTAGAAGACCAAGTACGCCGAGCGCTGGGCCGCCCGGAGCTGGAGCTCTGCGCCGTCGCCCTGCCCGATGCGAAGAAAGGCGAGCGCGTGGTGCTGCTGCTCGCCGCGGAACTGGAGCCTGATAATCTGCGCGCGGCCCTGCTGGACGCGGGCGTCAATCCGCTGCTGCTGCCAGCGGCCATCGTCAAGGTCGACGGCGTTCCCAAGCTGGGCAGCGGCAAAACGGATTTCGCCGCGGCGCGGCGTCTGGCGCAGGCAGGTTTCGGCGCAGGCACGCCAGCCGGCGCGGTGCCGGCTGCCGCCTCGGCTCAATTGCACCCCTGATCGCAACCACCCCTATGCACAACGCCGCCCTCGCCGCCATGCCGCGACTACTTCCCTCACCCCTGAAGGCCGCCTGCCTGCTGGCCGCGCTCGCGCTGCTCGCCGGCTGCGGCGAGGACCCGATGGGGCCGGACAACCGCCTGGCCCTATTGGCACTGAGCAAGTGCCGTCATGCCCAGGCATTGCAGCTTACCGAGAATGCCATCGCTCGCGGCAATGAGCACAACATTCACCGGGGGTGGGCGCTGAAGGCCGCCATTCTGCGGGACATGGGCGATACCCAGGGCGCGCAAACCCTGTACCCGCGCATCGCCGAGGCTTGGGAGGCAGCCAAGGGGCGCACGCTCACGCTGGCTCGCCGGGAGCGCGACATCCGTCTGTTCCTGGACGTCGCCCGAGCAGAGCGCGTGGCCATAGGGCTGGCCGAGGACTGCTCAGACGTGCCGCAAGTCCCGGCAGCGGCGCAGGGGGCGGCGCAAGGCCCGAGCAATCCGCAAGCACCGGGCCAGGATTGAGCTTGCGCCAGCAGCAGGGCGTCATGACCCCGACCGCCGCCTATCGCAGCGCGGTCGAGGCGGGTCGCATCCAAACGGACCCGGCTCAGCAGCATGCAGTGGCTGCGCTGGATGCGCTCCACGGCGAGCTGAGCGCGGCGCCGGCCCAGGCGCCGGCTGCGACGCCGATGACCCGCTGGGGGCGTCGGCTGCTCGGCCGTCCAGCGGCCCACGCCGCCGTGCCGGGTCTCTATCTCTGGGGCGGCGTCGGGCGCGGCAAAACCCTATTGATGGACCTGTTCCATGATGGCCTGCCCGTCGGCGCCAAGCGGCGTGTGCACTTCCATGCCTTCATGCAGGAGCTGCACGAGCGCCTGCGGCGTATGGCAGGCCGACGGAATCCGCTCACGCATATCGGTGCTCAGCTCGCCGCGGAGTCGCGGGTCCTGTGCCTGGACGAGATGCAAGTGGAGGACATCACCGACGCCATGCTGATGGCGGGGCTGCTCGACACCCTGTTCCAGCACGGCGTCACCCTCGTGACCACCTCCAATGTGCCGCCGGAGGGGCTCTATCGCGCGGGCCTGCAACGCCAGCGCTTTCTGCCCGCCATCGACCTGCTGTACCGCCATTGCCGGGTACTGGAGTTGGACGGAGCCACGGATTACCGCCAGCGCCAGCTGGAGCAGGCATCCGTCTACGTCATGCCGGCCGGGCCCGCCGCGGATACGGCGCTCAGTCGCCATTTTGCGGCACTGACTGCGGGTGCGCATGCCAGCAGCGACCCGGTCATGGTCAACGGGCGGCCGATCCCCGCGGTGGCCTGGACCCGGGGCGTGGTCTGGCTGGATTTCGACGTCCTCTGCAACATCCCGCGCTCGAAGAGCGATTACGTCGAGCTCGCGCGCGGCTTTCACACGGTGCTGCTTGCGAATCTACGGCCCTTGAACGACGAGCAAAGCGACCGTGCCCATCGGCTCATGACGCTGGTGGATGCCCTGTACGATCGCGGCTGCAAGCTGGTGTGCAGCGCCGATGCACCGCCTGTCGAGCTCTATCGGGGCCGCGACCTAGCCTTCGCCTTTGCACGGACGCTGAGCCGGCTGACGGAAATGCAGACCAACGACTATATCGGGCGGGCCCACGTGGGATGAATACAGGACTTCCCGTGCGCCAAAAAAATGCCGGCGCGTGCCGGCAATACGGTTGCTTGTTCGCTGTTGTCTTGAGCGCCGTTGGGCGTCGCCCGGCGCGGAGGCTATGACGGTCTGTTGGCCATCAGCGCCTGGCGGTCCTGGCCAGCCCCGCCGGCAGCGGGCCGCGGCCTGGTCCATCGAGCCGGCGCTGGTACCGGACGAGCCAGCGAGTCCCTTGTGTGCGTCGCTTGGCGGCTAGGCCCCTCTTCTCGTGGCGTCATCGCTGGGTCCGCTCGGCACCAGTCCTGGCCGTTACGGCCGCGGCCAGTGCCCTTTCGCAGATGGTGCGCAGACCGTCGATGGCAGGTTGCCGTGGCATTGCCTGCTCTGCCCTGGATATGCACAATGCAGACCAGCGGCGTAGCCCCTCGCGGAAACAGCGGCTTGAGCGCCATTTCGCGCGAGAGAAGGCAGTTTTTTGCAACTTGCAAAGCAAACCGCGTCGCACATTCCCGACTCTTTGCGCCGGTCCACGGAACAATGCACCGAAAATCGCGTACCGTCTTTGCGGCGGATCGGCTAACCTGACGGCCTCGGCGCAACGCCCGCGCCCGCAGGCCGGCCCCGGAGAGACTCGATGCTCAACAAGAAGCTCTTGGACATCCTTGTGTGCCCCGTGACCAAAGGGCCCCTGGTGTACGACCGCGAGGCACAGGAGCTGATCTCCGTCGCCGCGCGTCTCGCGTATCCCATCGTCGACGACATTCCGGACCTCATCGAGTCCGATGCCCGCACAGTCTCGGAAGCAGAAGCGGAGCGCATCCGCAAGTCACAGACGCCGCGCTGACGAGCACGGCCTGCCTCTCTCTTGGCCTCTCTCTTGTTATGCGCCGCGCGGGCATGCCTCGCCGGGCCATGCCCCGGCTCCGCCGGGCGCTGCCAGTACACCCAAGCAACAGTGCCCGATAGCGCCGCTGCGGGCTGTCGTGGCCTTGCGGATGCCCGATTCCACAACGACATGACGCAGGCACAGGTCGCGGAAACCCTGCACTAGCCCTCGGCAGCTTCAGGACACACCGCGGTCCACTTCGCCGGTGCGCCGCAGCTCCCGCTTGAGGATCTTGCCTGCGGCATTCTTGGGGAGGCTCGAGAGAACCTCGATACGGCGCGGTATCTCATGAGTGCCGAGATGCTCCCGGCACCAGGCCTTGAGCGCACCGGCGTTGGGCTGCGCGTCCGCCGCCGGCGTGACATAGGCGATGGGCAGCTCACCGTGCGTGCGATGCGGCTCGCCCACCACGGCGACTTCGCCAACGCTCGGATGCCGTGCGAGCACCTCCTCGATGACCCGCGGGTAGACGTTGATCCCGTTGCTGATGATGAGATCCTTGATGCGGTCGACGAGATAGACATAACCATCGGCATCCCGCCAGCCGAGGTCGCCGGTACGAAACCAGTCGCCGAAGAAGGCAGCCGCCGTCTCCTCCGGCAGCTGCCAATAGGCGCGCATCACCCCCGGGCCCCGGACGCAGACCTCCCCGTACTCGCCGTCTGCCAAGGTTTTGCCCTGATCGTCGCAGATGCGCATCTCCACGCCGGGAATGGCCGGGCCGATGGAGCCGGGCCTGCGCGGGCCCGCCGGCGGATTGACGGCGGTGACCGGCCCGCATTCCGTGGGGCCGTCGCCCTCCAGGATGGGCACGCAGAAGCGCTGCTCGAAGGCCTCCATCAGGGCCAGGGGCATGGCTGCACCGCCGGAGATGGCGAGCCGCACGGACTTCCAGGCCGCCAACTGCTCATCGGCGAGGCGCATCAACACCGAGTACAGGCTCGGCACGCCGAGGAAGATGGTGGCGTGGTGCAGGCCGACGGCGTCGGTAATGGCCTGCGGGTCGAAGCGCGGCACCGGTACGATGGCGGCCCCGGCCAACAGCGGCATGGCGAGGCCAACGGTGCCGGCGAAGGCGTGGAACATGGGCAGCACCACCAGCACCCGGTCCACGCCGGGCTTGACGCCCAGGACGTCCGCCACGGCGAGCGCATTGGCGCCGAGATTGCCGTGGGTCAGCACAGCACCCTTGGGCCGACCCGTGGTGCCGGAGGTATAGAGGATCACGGCGTCGTCCGCCGCCGTGGGGGCCGATGCCGGGGCCGGCTTCGGCTGAACCAGCTGGTGCAAATGGCAGTCCAGCAGCGGCACATCGTCGTCGAAGCCGATACCGATACGCAGCCCCACCTCGGGCACCTCGCCCAGGGCCGCCGCAGTAGGCCCGGCGAGGCTCGCATGGAAGAAGAGGCCGCGGGCGCCGCTGTCGCGCAGGATGAAGGCGATCTCGCGCGGGCTCAGCAGCAGGTTGATGGGCACCGCGACGACACCCGCCTTGAGACAGCCCAGGTAAGCGACGATGAAATCGGCACCATTCGGGCAATAGAGCGCGACGCGCTCGCGCGGGCCGATGCCGCGCTCGGCGAGCGACGCGGCGACGCCGTCGGTGGCGATGTCGAGTGCCGAGAAGGTCCAGATCGGGGCGTCGGCGAAGATCGCAGGCCGTTCCGGATACAGCCGGGCACTGGCGCGAAAACGGCCCACCAAGTCGGCGCCGCCGACCGTCTGCGCTTGGCCCGGCTTGTCCCCGGTCACCGGCGTGCCCGTCAGATGACCTTGGAGAAGCCCACGGGGCCCTGCTTGGCTTCCAGGTAGGCATCGAAGGCCATGCAGATGTTGCGAATCAACAGCCGGCCCTTGGGCAGCACGCCGATGCCCTGGGCATCCACCTCCAGCAGTCCGTCCTGCTGCATGCCCTCCAGCTTGGCCAGGCTGCGGCCAAAGTAGTCGTGGAAGTCGATACCCCAGTGACGCTCCACATCGGCGAAGTCCAGCCGGAAGTGGCAGATGAGCCGGGTGATGACATCGCGGCGGATCTCATCGTCGCGGTTCAGCTCGATGCCCCGGAACACGGGCAGGCGGCCGGCGTCGATGTCCTCGTAGTAGGCGTCGAGCTCGCGGCGGTTCTGGCCATAGGTCTTGCCGACCTTGCCGATGGAGGTCACACCCAGGCCGATCAGGTCGCAATCGGCGTGCGTGGAGTAGCCCTGGAAATTCCGGTATAGCGTGCCATCGCGCTGGGCGCGGGCCAGCTCGTCGTCAGGGCGTGCAAAGTGATCCATGCCGATGTAGAGCCAGCCGGCCTCGGTGAGGCGCTCGGTGGCGGCCTGGAGGATTTCCAGCTTCACCTCGGGCCGCGGCAGGTCGTCGTCGTCGATGCGCCGCTGCGGCATGAAGCGCGCCGGCAGGTGCGCATAGTTGAACACCGACAGCCGATCCGGAGCGACGGCGATGATGCGCTCGACGGTGTCCATGAAGCTCTCGGCGGTCTGATGCGGCAGGCCGTAGATGAGATCGATGCTGATGGAGCGGAAGCCCGCGGCACGGGCCGCCTCCAGCACCGCCATGGTTTCCTCTTCGGACTGGATGCGGTTGACCGCCTGCTGCACCCTCGGGTCGAAGTCCTGCACGCCGAGGCTCATACGGTTGAAGCCGATCTCGCGCAGCAGCTCGATGGTGTCGCCGGTGGCCTCGCGCGGGTCGATTTCGATGGAGTACTCGCCGTGGGCGTCGTCGGCGAGCTTGAAGTGCTTGCGGGTCTGGTCCATCAGCTCGCGCATCTGCGCGTGGCTGATGAAGGTGGGCGTGCCGCCGCCCCAATGCAGCTGCTCGACTACGCGATCGTCATCGAACAGCGCTGATTGCATCGCCATCTCCTGATAGACGCGCTCCAGGTAGGGCTGCACCAGGGTGCGGTCCTTAGTGGCGATCTTGTTGCAGGCACAGTAGAAGCAGACCGTGTCGCAGAAGGGGATGTGGAAGTACAGCGACAGCGGCCGGCCACTGGCATTGGTCTCCCGGCAGACCTCGGCGTAGCGCGTGGCATCGAAGGCCGGGTCGAACTCCACCGCCGTGGGATAGGAGGTGTAGCGCGGACCGCTTTGGTCGTAGCGCTTGATCAGGTCCAGGTCGAAGACCGTGCGCTGATCATCGCCGGCGGACGTGGCGGGACGCGCGCCCGTCTCGGCAGGCTGCTCGCCGGCTGTGGGTCGGGTGTGGTCAAGCATCGTCATCCTCCAGCTCGAGCCCGCGACGGTGGGTCTCGGTGATCTGTTTCAATAGGGTTTGAGAAGAGAACCGCGTGGGTGAAGCCTACCACGAGCTTCGAGGACGGCAGGGCTTCGCGGCGGAGACCCACAGTGCCCGCGCCTAGCTGCGGAGCGAGACCACCGCCGCCGCGTTTGGCGCTGACTTGGCGAGGTCGAGCGGCATACGGGCCCGTCGAGCTCCGCCGGAGGGCGCTCATAGGGCAGCCACCGCTTGCGCGAATTGGTCGTGATAGGCGGCGAGCGCTCCTCGGTCCAGTGTGAGCACACCATTGCCGCCGCGCTCGAAATCGATCCAGGTGAAAGGGACGGTCGGCACGGCCGCCGCCAGGGCCTCGGCGCTGTTGCCCACTTCCACCACCAATATGCCGTCATCGGCGAGGTAGTCCGGTGCATCGCGCAGGATGCGGAGCACGAGATCCAGGCCGGTCTCGCCGGCCGCCAGCGCCAGCGCGGGCTCGTGGCCATATTCGGGCGGTAAGGCTTCCATCTCCGCGGCACCGACATAGGGCGGGTTGGAGACGATGACGTCATAGCCGTCGTCGTCATCGCCGCCGATGCCGGCGAAGAGATCGGACTCCAGCGCCCGCACCTGAGCTTGCAGCCGGTGGCGGGCGATGTTCCGCCGCGCCACGGCCAAGGCCGCCGGCGAGATGTCCGCCAGGTCCACGATGGCCTGCGGCAGGTGCGCGGCGACGGCGATGCCGAGGCAGCCGCTGCCGGTGCAGAGGTCGAGCACCCGGCGCACGGCGTCCGGCTCGGTCCAAGGTGCGAAGCCCTGCTCGATGAGCTCTGCCAGCGGCGAGCGCGGGATCATTACCGCGTCATCCACGTCGAAGTCGAGGCCGGCAAAGCGGGTGACGCCGGTGAGGTAGGCCGCCGGCCTACGCTCGTCCATGCGCCGGCGCAGTAATGCCAAGACGGCATCGCGCTCGGCGGCGGTTACATGGCAGCCGCCATAGGCCGCCGCCAGCTCGAAGGGCAGATGCAGCGCATGGGCGGCGAGCCAATGGGCCTCGTCGCGGGGATTGTCGGTACCATGTCCGAAGTGGAGCCCGGCCGCCGCGAACCGACTCGCGCCCCAGCGCACGAGGTCGTCGATGGTGATGAGCGCGTCGGTTTCGGTGAGCATCTGGGCTGGCAAAGCCTCTTCGCATCGGCTGCGGCGACAGCGCTTGCATTGCCTCGGTGCAGGGGCCCGGATGCAGGGCGCGCAAACGCCGTGGAAACCGAAGGATAGCACCAAAATCGCGCCCGACTCAGAGAGTCCCGGGCCCATTGACGGGGGTCAGCTTGCACCGCCTGCTCACCAGTTTGCGCTTTCAAGTCGGCGCCGCATTCGTGCTGCTGATTGCCCTCTTTGCCGGCGCCAGCCTGGCCACCCTCGCCGCCTTCCAGCGCCAGGTGGACGCCGACGCCGTGGTGGACATTGCAGCACGGCTCGAGCTTACCGCCAGCCAGATGCACATGCAGGCGATGAATTACGACGCGCACGCACCGCGCGACTATCCCACCTATTACCGGGACGTGGAGCTCTTCTACCGCGACTTGATGGCTCAGGTCCGCCTCTTCGACGCAGTGGTCGACGGCTTCATGAGCGGCGACTTCAGTGCCGTGCTGGAGCGGCCGGCGGCCTGGATGCAGCCGGCTCGCGAGCCCGAGCTCGACGCCGCAGTAGCCGCACTGGAGACAGCCTGGCAAACGCACCGCGCCGGCCTGATGGACGCCCTCGGAGCGAGTACCGAGGAGCCGCGGCTGGAATGGGCCGCAGAGTACAACCTCGAGCATCTGGCAGGGGTCGAGAACGCCGCCGATGCCTTGGCCGATCAGCTTCGGCAATGGGCGGCTGCCGAGCACGCGCGCCTGCGCCGGCTGGTGGTGCTGATGCTCGGCGGTGCCGTCGTCGTCGCCCTGGTGTTGCTGGTCTTGCTGCAGGCCTATGGCCTGAGGCCGCTGCGGCGCACCCTGGAGGGCGTGCGTGCGGCGGCCGCCGGGGACTTTGCTCAGCAGGTGCCGGTGCGCGGCGCCACCGAGCTGCGCGATCTCGCCGGCGGCTTCAACGCCCTGTCGGCTCGGCTCGACCTGCTGTTTCAGCTGTTGGACAGGCTCCAGCGCGGCGACGATCTCGATGATCTCGTGGGCTTTCTGAGCCACGACTTCCGCGGGCTGCTGCGCTTCGACTGGATCGGTGTCGTGCTGGTGACTCCCGATAACGCCACGGTCCGCCTCGAGGCGAGCGCGCTGGACGGAGCGCCGGAGCCCGGCGACAAGGCGCTGTTCCGCTTTCAGGGCACCTTGCTTGAAGAGGCACTTGCCACGGACCGACCGTTCCACGTGCGCGACATGACCGCGACCGCGGCCGCGAACCCCAGCTACGAGCTGTTGCGCGACATCGCCCGGCGCGGTCTCGCGGATGCCATCTTTCTGCCCGTGGCCACAGAGACGCCGGTGCCGGCGGCAGTGGCCTTCGCGACCCGGGAGGCCGGCCGGTACGACGCCGCCCACCTGGCGTTCCTGAGCAACATCGCGCAACTGCTCAGCGCCAGCTTCGGACGCACCGTCCGCCTCGCCGAGCGTCAACGACTCGCCGCCATCGGCGAATTCGCATCCGCCATCGTCCACGAGCTGCGCTCGCCGCTGGCGACGGTGTCGCTGGCCCTGGAGCATTTCGCGCGCCTGGATCTGTCGAGCACCACACACCGCCGTCTCACCCTGGCGCAGGGTGAGCGCGATCGCATGGAACGGCTTCTGGAAGAGATCCTGCTGTACGCCAAGCCGCTGCGGCTCGCATCGGAGCCGGTGAGCCTGGCGCCGTTGGCGGCAGCGACTGTGGAGATCATGCAAGGCCAGAAGGCCTGTGCAGGCCGCCGGATTCGGCTAGAGCCGGGGATGCCCGGTATCCAAGTGCTCGGAGACCGCGATCGCCTGCAGCAGGTTCTGATCAATCTGGTGGCAAACGCCTGCGACGCGGCACCCGCTGACGCAACCATCCGGGTGTCTGTGGACACCTTGGGCGAGCGCCGGGCGGAGATAAGGATCATCAATCCAGGCACCCCGCCCTCGGCCGACGTGTTGGCCCGCGCCTTCGAGCCCTTCGTGAGCGCCAAGGAGGGGGGCACGGGGCTGGGCCTGGCCATCGTGCAGCGCTTGGTCGCCCTGCATGGCGGCGAAGTGCAGCTCGACGCGCTGTCAGACGGCACGCAAGCGCGTGTGCTGCTGCCGCTGATCAGAAATGCCGGTGCAGAGGATCACGCCTCGCAGCCGAGCGCCGACAGTCGCGGTCCAGGTGTTCGGTGACAGACACGGACGTCGCGGCGGACGGCGCCGCCGCATCGTGTTAGCTGGCATTGCAGGTCTGGCGATGCGGTGCGGGCGCGCCGTCAGGCCGCGCGCTGCTTGCCGCCGATCAGCCCTTTGCTGTCCACCGCCGTTTCCCGTTGGCCGCGCTCCACGAGATCCGCAAGGCTGATCTCGCTCAGGAAGGTGAAGATCTCATCACTCAGCTGATCCCACAGGGAGTGGGTCAGGCACCGCTGGCCGTCGCGGCAGTTCTCGCGCCCGCCGCAGCGTGTGAACTCCACCCACTCGTCGACGGCACAGATGATGTCCGCGATGGAAATCTCATCTGCCGCCTTGCCGAGATAATAACCGCCGCCGGGACCGCGGATGCCGCGCACCAACTGCTTGCTGCGCAGCGACGCGAACAGCTGCTCGAGATAGGACAGGGAGATGCCCTGGTTGACCGAGATGTCCGAGAGTGTCACCGGCCCTTTTCCCGAGTGCAGGGCCAGATCCAACATGGCGGTGACCGCGTACCTACCTTTGGTTGAGAGTCTCATGGTGCGATGCCTTGAATGCGTTGGGGCGCTGGGCCGTCGAAGTCTCCAGCGACTGCCCGGGGGCGAAATCTCAGGTCGCCCCGGGCTGCCGCCCGCCGATATCGAATATCCTAGCCTGGAACTTGGTTTTGCGGTAGGCATTGTCAAGCCACCGGCTGCGGATTTTCCGATGATTGGCTGCCTGGGCTTGGACAAAACCTGGATATCGGCGTTTTGGGCAGGCACGGCACGAGATGGTTCCCCAACGACCGGCGTTGTCGTCGCGGCGAGAGACGCGCTTCAGGTGACAAGCGGCCTGCCGGCACACCCGGCGAGCCGTGCCACGCGCCCGCCCTGCGCGCCATCGCGAACGGATAGCGGTTGGGGCCGTGTCACGCGCAGCGTCGACGGCAGTTCGGGCGCTGCCGGTCGAAAATGTCCTGCGGGCTTGGTGGGGCGGACGGGCGCCGGGGCTAGGAGGGG
>NZ_NRRV01000061.1 GCF_016583825.1 Thiohalocapsa halophila
TGCTGCTGCGCGGGACCAAGCGCGAAGACGTCGAGCGCGGTCAGGTACTGGCCAAGCCCAAGAGCATCACGCCGCACACGCACTTCGAGGCCGAGGTGTATGTGCTGAGCAAGGAAGAGGGCGGGCGCCACACGCCGTTTTTCAACGGCTACCGGCCGCAGTTCTACTTTCGCACCACGGACGTTACGGGCGCCTGCGAGCTGCCCGAGGGTGTGGAGATGGTGATGCCGGGCGACAACGTGAAGATGACCGTGCGCCTGATCGCGCCGATCGCCATGGAAGAGGGGCTGCGCTTTGCCGTGCGCGAGGGCGGTCGCACCGTCGGCGCTGGCGTCGTCGCCAAGATCGTCGAGTAAACAGGACATGGCCAACCAACGAATTCGCATCCGCCTCAAGGCCTTCGACCACCGCCTGATCGATCAGTCCGCGCGTGAGATCGTCGATACCGCCAAGCGCACCGGCGCGCAGGTCCGCGGCCCTGTGCCGCTGCCCTCGAAGCACGAGCGCTACACGGTGCTGGTCTCGCCGCACGTCAACAAGGACGCACGGGATCAGTACGAGCTGCGCACGCACAAGAGGCTCATGGACATCGTCGATCCGACGGACAAGACAGTGGATGCGCTGATGAAGCTGGACCTCGCGGCCGGCGTGGACGTGTCCATCCGGCTCAGTTGACAGAACTAAGATCCTCGCGAGGCGGCGTGCACTGAGCGACGCCCCGCGTAGAACGGGAATGCAGACATGAGCATTGGAGTAATCGGGCGTAAGGCCGGTATGACGCGCATCTTCGCAGAAGACGGCGCGAGCACCCCGGTCACTGTCATTGAGGTGACGCCCAATCGGGTGAGCCAGGTCCGCACCGAGGACGCCGACGGCTACCGCGCCTTGCAGGTGACCAGCGGCAAGCGCCGGGCCTCGCGCGTGACCAAGCCCATGGCGGGCCACTTCGCCAAGGCTGGTGTGGAAGCCGGCGACGCGCTGCGCGAGTTCCGGCTCGATGCGGGCGAGGGCGAAGACTTGTCTCCGGGCGCCGAGCTCGGCGTCGACCTCTTCCAGGTCGGGCAGAAGGTGGACGTGCGAGGTGTCACCAAGGGTCGCGGCTTCTCCGGCAGCATCCGGCGACACCACTTCCGCGGCCAGGACAACAGCCACGGTAACTCGCTCGCTCACCGCGCCCCCGGCTCCATCGGCCAGTGCCAGACGCCTGGGCGGGTGTTCAAGGGCAAGCGTATGGCGGGCCAGCACGGCAGCGTGAACCGCTGTCAGCAAAATCTGGAGGTCGTCCGCGTGGACGCAGAGCGCAACCTGCTCCTGGTCAAGGGCGGTGTGCCCGGGCCCGCCGGTGCCCGTCTGGTGGTCCTGCCGTCGGTCAAGCAGAAGAACAAGGGTTGAGGGAGTCATGCAGCTCAACGCAGCCAATGGCGTGACGGTCGAGGTCTCGGACTCGGTCTTCGGCGCCGACTACAACGCATCCTTGGTGCACCAGGTGGTCACCGCCTACTTGGCCGGTGCCCGCGCTGGCACCAAGGCGCAGAAGAACCGTGCGGCGGTGAGCGGCGGCGGCTCGAAGCCGTATCGCCAGAAGGGCACCGGTCGCGCTCGCGCCGGCACAACCCGCAGCCCGCTGTGGCGCTCGGGCGGCAAGATCTTCGCGGCCGAGCCGCGCAGCTACCAGCAGAAGGTCAACCGCAAGATGTACCGGGGCGCGGTGCGCGCCATTCTTTCCGAGCTCTCGCGGCTGGGTCGGGTGCATGTGCTGGATGTCCTGGAGCTGGATGCGCCTAAGACCAAGGCGCTGAAGGCGAAGCTCGACGACCTGGGCCTCGACGAGGCGCTGATCGTCATCGACGAGCACAACGATCATCTGAGCCTCGCTGCGCGCAACCTGCCGCGTGTCGACGTGTCGACGGCGCTGCGGGTGGACCCGGTGAGCCTGATCGGGTTCGAGCATCTGGTGCTCACCAAGGCAGCACTGGAGCGGTTGGAGGCGCGCTTCGCATGAATCAGGAACGCTTGATGAAGGTCCTGCTGGGGCCCGTGATCTCCGAGAAATCGACCTTGGCCGCCGACAGCAGCGGGCAATTCGTGTTCAAGGTTGCCACCGACGCGACCAAGCAGGAAATCGGCCGTGCGGTCGAGCTCTTGTTCGACGTAAAGGTGGACAACGTGCGCGTGCTCAACGTCAAGGGCAAACAGAAGCGCTTCGGTGCCCGCAGCGGTCGCCGTCCGGATTGGCGCAAGGCCTATGTGGGCCTCAAGCCGGGGTACGACATCGATTTCGGCGGCGGCGCCTGAGCGCAGTCGCACGGGAGTAGACCGATATGGCTATCGCAAAAATGAAACCCTCGTCGCCCGGGCGGCGGTTCATGGTCAAGGTGACCAGTCCCGAGCTGCATCGGGGCCCGCCCAAAGAGGAATTGTTGGCGAAGAAGAGCCGCGGCGGCGGTCGCAACAACGCTGGTCGTATCAGCGTGCGCCATCGCGGCGGCGGGCATAAGCAACGCTATCGCATCGTCGATTTCAAGCGCCGCAAGCAGGGCGTGCCGGCCACCGTGGAGCGCTTCGAGTACGACCCGAACCGCTCCGCCAACCTGGCGCTGCTGAAGTATGCCGACGGCGAATGGGCCTATGTGCTCGCGCCCAAGGGATTGAAGGCAGGCGACAGCGTGGTCGCATCCGAGACGGCGCCCATTGCCGTGGGCAACTGCCTGCCGCTGCGCAACATCCCGGTGGGCACCGAGGTGCACGGCGTGGAGCTGCGGCCCGGCAAGGGTGCGCAGCTGGCGCGCTCCGCCGGCGCTTCCGTGCAGCTGGTGGCGCGTGAAGGCGATCACGCAACGCTGCGCCTGCGCTCCGGTGAAATGCGCAAAGTGCATGCGGAGTGCCGCGCCGTCGTCGGTGTGGTCGGCAATGGCGAGCACAGCCTGCGCAAGCTCGGTAAGGCCGGGGCGGCGCGCTGGCGGGGTGAGCGGCCCACCGTCCGCGGTGTCGTCATGAACCCGGTGGACCATCCGCACGGTGGCGGCGAGGGCCGCACCTCAGGGGGTCGCAACCCGGTCACGCCCTGGGGCGTGCCGACGAAGGGCTACAAGACCCGCAAGAACAAACGCACCGACGGCGCGATCGTGCGCCGCCGCGGTCGCAAGTAAGAGCAGCTTCGAGGATCAGTCAGTGCCACGCTCAATCAGAAAAGGCCCTTACATCGACCACCATCTGGCGAAGAAGGTGACCGATGCCGTGGCCCAGAACAGCAAGCGTCCGATCAAGACCTGGTCCAGGCGCTCGATGATCGTACCTGAGATGGTCGGTCTCACCATCGCCGTTCACAACGGCCGGCAGCATGTGCCCATCCTGATCAACGAGAACATGATCGGCCACAAGCTCGGCGAGTTCGCGCTGACCCGGACGTTTCGCGGCCACGCCGCGGATCGCAAGGCGAAGAAGCGCTGAGCCGGGACGTTCAGGAGAATCATCATGCAAGCGATGGCGACACTGAAATACGCGCGAGTTTCGGCACAGAAGGCACGGCTCGTCGGGGATCAGATCCGGGGCATGCAGGTCGAGCGTGCCCTCAACGACCTGCAGTTCAGCACCAAGAAGGCGGCGGGCGTGTTCCGCAAGATCCTCGAGTCGGCGATTGCCAATGCCGAGCACAACGAGGGCGCCGATGTCGACGAGCTCAAAGTGGTGGCCGTGCAGGTCAACGAAGGGCCCACCATGAAGCGCATCCGGGCCCGGGCCAAGGGTCGGGCCACGCGCATCTTCAAACGGACCAGTCACATCAGTGTGACGGTCGCCGAAGGCTGAGGTCGCAAAAGGTCATGGGACAAAAAGTTAATCCGACCGGCATTCGGCTCGGCATCGTCAAGGACTGGACGTCCACCTGGTATGCCGATTCGAAGGACTACGCCGACTTTCTGAACAACGATATCGAGGTGCGCAGCTTCCTGAAGAAGAAGCTCGCGGCCGCCTCGGTCAGCCGGATCCAGATTAACCGTCCGGCCAAGAACGCCCACATCACCATCCACACCGCGAGACCGGGTGTCGTCATCGGTAAGAAGGGCGAAGAGATCGACAAGCTGCGCGCCGAGGTCTCCCGGCGTATGGGGATTCCGGTGCACATTAGCATCGAAGAAATCCGCAAGCCGGAGCTGGACGCGCAGCTGGTCGCCGAGGGCATCGCGCAGCAGCTGGAGCGGCGCATCATGTTCCGCCGCGCCATGAAGCGGGCGGTGCAGTCGACCATGCGTGCCGGCGCCGGGGGCGTGCGCGTCAACATCGCCGGACGCTTGAATGGCGCCGAGATCGCCCGCTCGGAGTGGTATCGCGAGGGCCGTGTGCCTCTGCACACCCTGCGCGCCGATATCGACTACGGCTTCGCGGAGGCGCGCACGACTTACGGCATTCTGGGCGTGAAAGTCTGGGTCTTCCGTGGTGAGGTCTTCGAGGGTATGGCCGAAGAGCAGCCGCAGCCGGCCGAGAAGCGCAGTTCACGGAGGGGATAAAACATGCTGCAACCGAAAAGAACCAAGTTCCGCAAGCAGCACAAGGGCCGCAACCGCGGCCTTGCGCAGAGCGGCAACCAGGTCTCGTTCGGCGAGTACGGGCTCAAGGCCACGGGCCGGGGGCGCATCACTGCCCGCCAGATCGAGGCGGCGCGGCGGGCCATTACGCGCAAGGTGCGCCGCGGCGGCAAGCTCTGGATTCGCCTGTTCCCGGACAAGCCCATTTCCAAAAAGCCCCTCGAGGTGCGCATGGGTAAGGGCAAGGGTAACGTCGAGTACTGGGTAGCGCCGGTGCAGCCGGGACGCATGCTCTACGAAATCGAGGGCGTGTCCGAGGAGCTGGCGCGTGAGGCGTTCCGGCTTGCCGCAGCCAAGCTGCCGGTGCAGACCAAGTTCGAGAAGAGGAGCATGCTGTGAGCAAAGCGGCCGAATTGCGTGGGCAGCCCCGTGACGAGCTGGAGAAGCAACTGCTCGAGCTGCTGAAAGAACAGTTCAATCTGCGTATGCAGAAGGGTAGCGGTCAGCTGAGCCGGCCGTCGCAGTTCAAGGCGGTGCGTCGCGAGATCGCGCGTGTCAAGACGGTGCTGGCGGAGCAGGCCGCGTCCCAGTGAGCGCCCGAGTGATCGCCCGAGCGGTCGTCAAGTGATCGATGGCAGCGCCGCAGGCGAGCCAGCCAAGACGGAACACAACAACATGTCCGAAGATAAAAGCAACCGAGTCGTGAGCGGCCGCGTCGTCAGCAATGCGATGGACCGAACCATTAGTGTACTGGTAGAGCGTCGAGTCAAGCATCCGCTGTACGGCAAATTTCTGAGGCGGTCCATGAAGCTGCATGCCCATGACGCCGACAACGCCTGCAATCCGGGCGACTGGGTGCGCGTCGAGCAGTGTCGGCCATTGTCCAAGACCAAGTGTTGGCGGCTGGTCGAGATCGTCGAGAAGGCGCGCTGATCCGCCGGACGACATCGCCGCCGGCATGACAGGACATTTTTGCAGAGGTAGGTCCCGACAATGATTCAAATGCAAACCCGCCTCGGCGTCGCGGATAACAGCGGTGCCCGAGCCGTGCAGTGCATCAAGGTGCTGGGCGGCTCGCATCGGCGCTACGCGGGCATCGGCGACATCGTGAAAGTGACGGTCAAGGATGCCATTCCGCGCGGCAAGGTCAAAAAGGGCGACGTCTTCAACGCCGTCGTGGTGCGGACCCGCAAAGGCGTCCGCCGCCCCGACGGGTCGCTCATCCGCTTCGATGGCAACGCCGCGGTGCTGCTGAACAATCAGCTCCAGCCCATCGGGACCCGAATCTTCGGCCCGGTGACGCGCGAGCTGCGCAGCGAGCGCTTCATGAAGATCATTTCGCTGGCGCCTGAGGTGCTGTGAGCGCCGGGTGACTGCGGGCAGGATTAAGAGCTATGCGCAAGATCAAGGTGGGTGATGACGTCATGGTCATCGCCGGCAAAGACAACGGCAAGCGCGGCACCGTGTTGCGTGTCATCGACACGACGCATGTCGTGGTCGAGAACGTCAACGTGGCGAAGAAGCACCAGAAGGCCAACCCCAATCAAGGGGTCGCCGGCGGCATCATGGATAAAGAGATGCCGCTGCACGTCTCCAACGTCGGGCTGTACAACCCGAGCAAAGACGGCGCCGACCGCGTCGGCTTCAAGGTGCTCGGCGACGGCCGGAAGGTGCGAGTGTTCAAATCCGACGGCGAAGTCGTCGACGTTTGAGTTGAGCAGATATGTCCAGACTGGCAACACAATACCAGGAGCAGGTCGTCGGCCAGCTGCAGGAGCGCTTTGGCTACAAGAGCGTCATGCAGGTGCCGCGGTTGGTGAAGGTCACGCTCAACATGGGCGTCGGCGAGGCGATCAACGACAAGAAGATCATGGAGAACGCCTTGGGCGACCTGACACGGATCGCGGGACAGAAGCCCGTCATCACGAAGGCGCGTAAGTCGGTGGCTGGCTTCAAGATCCGCGAGGACTGGCCGATTGGCTGCAAGGTCACGTTGCGGCGCGAGCGTATGTTCGAGTTCCTCGATCGGCTCATCAACATCGCCATTCCACGTATCCGCGACTTCCGCGGCCTGAGCCCGAAGGCATTCGACGGCCGCGGTAATTATTCCATGGGCGTGCGCGAGCAGATCATCTTCCCGGAGATCGACTACGACAAGATCGACGCGATCCGCGGTCTCGATGTCACCATCACGACCACCGCACGCACCGACGACGAGGGCCGGGCCCTGTTGGACGCATTCAATTTTCCGTTTCGGACATAGGTCGAATCATGGCAAAGAAGAGCATGGTCGCCCGCGAAGTCAAGCGGGCGCGCATCGCAGCGCAGTTCGCGGCCAAGCGTGAGCGGCTGAAAGCCATCGTCAATGATCGCAGCGCCGAGCCCGAGACCATCGACGCCGCGGTGATTGCGCTGCAAAAGCTGCCACGGGATGCGAGTCCCGCACGCAAGCAGCGCCGCTGCCGTGTCAGCGGGCGCCCGCACGCCGTCTATCGGAAGTTCGGCCTGTGTCGGAACAAGCTGCGCGAAGCGGTGATGCGCGGTGACGTCCCTGGTGTCGTCAAAGCAAGCTGGTAATTGGGCCCGGTGGCACGGGCGATGAGCTGATTGCGGCGATAAGCGCCGCAACAGCGCTGAACCGGGTATCGCGCCGAGCGCGGCGGGCTGACCCAAGGAGTCATATCCATGAGTATGTCGGATCCCATTGCGGACATGCTGACGCATATCCGCAACGGCCAGGTGCGCGGCAAAATCACCATCCGCATGCCGTCGTCGAAGCAGAAGCAGGCCATCGCCACTCTGCTCAAAGATGAAGGCTATATCAGCGACTTCGCGGTGCAGGACGTCGACGGCAAAGCGCAGCTGGAAGTGCGGCTCAAGTACTTCCGCGGCAAGCCGGTCATCGAGGAGCTGAAGCGAGTTTCGCGCCCCGGTCTGCGTATCTATCGCGGGCGAGACGAGCTGCCACGCGTGTGGGCGGGCCTCGGGGTTGCCATCGTGTCCACGTCCAAGGGGCTGATGACCGACCGCCAGGCCCGTGAAGCGGGCCACGGCGGCGAGATCATCGCCTACGTCGCTTAACAGGAGGCCGGGCATGTCGAGAGTTGCAAAAGCGCCCGTCAAGGTCCCCTCCGGCGTGGAGGTGCAGGTCACCGGGCAGGATGTAGCGGTCAAGGGCCCCAAGGGCACCATGGGCTGGACGGTGCACAAAACCGTCTCCGTCGCCTTCGAGGACGGCGTCGTGCGCGTAACGCCAGAGGGGGACCGCCCGGAGCACTGGGCCATGGCGGGTACCACCAGGGCCCTCATCAACAACATGGTGGTGGGCGTCAGCACCGGCTTCGAGCGCAAGCTGACTCTGGTCGGCGTCGGCTATCGCGCCCAGGCCAAGGGTCAGGTCCTGAACCTGGCGCTCGGCTATTCCCATCCGATCGACTACCCGGTGCCCGAAGGCATCGAGATCGAAACGCCGGCGGCCACCGAGATCGTCGTCAAAGGCTCGGACAAGCAGCGCGTCGGCCAGGTGGCCGCAGAGATTCGCGGTCTCCGGCCGCCCGAGCCCTACAAGGGCAAAGGCGTGCGCTATGCCGACGAATACGTCGTGCGCAAAGAGGCCAAGAAGAAATAAGGGTGTCAGCGATGGACAAGAAACAATCACGGCTGCGGCGCGCCGCCCGCACCCGCGCGAAGATCCGCGACCTCGGCGCCCATCGGCTCTGCGTGCACCGTTCGCCGCGGCATATCTATGCACAGATCATTTCGCCTTCGGGCGACCGAGTGGTCACCAGTGCGTCGACGCTCGATAAGGAATACCGGCAAAGCGCCGCCGGCTTTTCGGGTAACGTCGCCGCGGCCGCCGCGGTTGGTCGCATGGTCGCCGAGCGTGCCCGTGCGGCGGGCATCGAGCAGGTGAGCTTCGATCGCTCCGGATTCAAATATCACGGCCGTGTCAAGGCGCTAGCCGACGCGGCGCGCGAAAACGGACTCAAGTTCTGAGGTAGGGCAAATGGCAGCATTCAATCCCAAGCCGGAAGGCGACGAGCTGCTCGAGAAGCTCATTTCCGTCAACCGCGTCGCCAAGGTCGTCAAAGGCGGCCGCGTGTTCGGCTTCGGCGCGCTCACGGTGGTGGGTGACGGCAAGGGCCGTGTCGGCTTCGGTACCGGCAAGGCGCGCGAGGTCCCGGTGGCCATCCAGAAGGCCATGGAGTCTGCGCGGAAGAACATGGTCGATGTGCGCATGAAGGGCAGCACCCTGCAGTACCCCTTGGTGGGCCGCCACGGCGCCGCGCGGGTTTATATGCAGCCGGCGTCAGACGGCACCGGCATCATCGCCGGCGGCGCGATGCGCGCCGTGTTCGAGGTGGTAGGCGTGCAAAACGTCCTCGCCAAGTGCCTCGGGACCAACAACGCCATGAACGTCGTTCGGGCCACCATCAACGGCCTCGCCGAAATGGCGGATGCGGAGCTGGTGGCGGCCAAGCGCGGCAAGAGTGTCGAGGAGATTCGCTCATGAGCGGCAAGCCCACGATGCGGGTCCAGCTCTACCGCAGCATGCACGGTCGTCGCAAGGCGCACCAGGCCTGCGTACGCGGTCTCGGGCTACGGCGCTTGCATCACACCGTCGAGGTGGAGGATACAGCCGCCACCCGCGGTATGTTGAACAAGGTCACCTACATGGTGCGCGAGGTTACGGGGAGCTGACATGGAACTGAACGATCTGCATCCGGCTCCCGGCAGCCGCTCGGCGCGCAAGCGCGTCGGCCGCGGTATCGGTAGCGGACTCGGCAAGACAGGCGGGCGCGGCCACAAGGGGCAGAAGGCGCGCTCCGGCGGCTTTCACAAGCTCGGCTTCGAAGGCGGCCAGATGCCGCTGCAGCGGCGTTTGCCGAAGGTCGGCTTTCGCTCGCGTACGGCCTTGGAGCGTGACGAGATCCGGCTCAGCGAGCTCGGTCGCGTGGCCGGCGACGAGGTCACGCTGGAGTCGCTGCGCGCGGCCGGTCTGATCAGCCGCACGGTGAAGCGGGTCAAGATCATCCAGTCCGGAGAGGTCAAGCGGGCGGTGACCATCCGCGGGCTGGCGACCACCGCCGGTGCGCGCGCCGCCATCGAAGCCGCTGGCGGTGCCGTGGAGTCCTGAGCCCGCCGCGGGAGCCCGCCGTGGGCTCTCGACATCGCAATCATTACGCCGGCTGCCGGCGACAGGCTCCCGCAAGCGCCAGTAGCGGGCTGATTCAACCAGGGGTTCGGCGAGAGACCTATGGCGAAAAGCAGTGCATCGGCCATGCAGTCCCTCGGGGGCATGGGCAGGCTCACCGAGCTACGGCAGCGGTTGCTGTTCGTGCTCGGCGCGCTGCTCGTGTATCGCATCGGCACCTTCATCCCGGTGCCGGGTGTCAACCCGGAGGCGCTGGCCGTTCTGTTCGACCAGAATCAGGGCTCCATCCTGGACATGTTCAACATGTTCTCCGGTGGTGCACTGGAGCGCGCGAGCATCCTCGCGCTCGGCATCATGCCGTACATCTCTGCGAGCATCATCATGCAGCTGATGGCGGCCGTGATCCCGAAGCTGGAGCAGCTGAAGAAGGAGGGTGAGTCCGGCCGGCGAAAGATCACGCAGTACACGCGCTATGGCACCGTAGTGCTCGCCACCTTCCAGGCGATCGGTATCTCCATCGCGCTGCAGGGGCAGACGGCGGGTGGATCGCCCATTGTCGTGCAACAGGGCTTCGGCTTCGTGTTCACGTCTGCGGTGTCGCTGGTCACGGGGACCATGTTCCTGATGTGGCTCGGCGAGCAGATCACCGAGCGCGGTATCGGCAATGGTATCTCGCTGATCATCTTCGCCGGTATCGTCGCCGGGCTGCCGGCCGCGGTGGGCGGCACCCTGGAGCTTGTGCGCACCGGCGAGATGAACGTGCTCACCGTGTTGGCCCTGTTCGCGCTGGCGCTGGCGGTGACGGCCTTCGTCGTCTTCGTGGAGCGTGGGCAGCGCCGGATCACGGTCAACTATGCGCGACGCCAGCAAGGGCGGAAGATGATGGCGGCGCAGAGTACTCACCTGCCGCTGAAGCTGAATATGGCCGGCGTGATCCCGCCGATCTTCGCGTCCAGCATCATTCTGTTCCCGGGCACGCTCGGCCAATGGTTCGGGCAGTCGGAGGACTTGCGCTGGCTCGCGGATATCACGGCGAAGCTGTCGCCCGGCGAGCCGATCTACGTGATCTTCTACGCCGCGGCGATCATCTTCTTTTGCTTTTTTTACACGGCGCTGGTGTTCAACTCGAAGGATACCGCCGACAACTTGAAGCGCTCCGGCGCCTTCATTCCGGGCATTCGACCCGGCGAGCAGACGGCGCGCTACATCGACACCGTCATGACGCGGCTGACAGCCGCGGGTGCCTTATACATCACCGCGGTCTGCCTGTTGCCGGAGTTTCTGATCGTCGGCTGGAACGTGCCCTTCTACTTCGGTGGGACCTCGCTGTTGATCGTGGTCGTCGTCGTGATGGACTTCATGGCACAGGTGCAGGCACATCTGATGTCTCACCAGTACGAGGGCCTGATGAAAAAGGCCAATCTCAAAGCGCCGGGTGCCGGCCTCTCGCGCTGAGCGCGGGCCGCTACTGACGCCACAGACAAGAACGGGCTGCGCCATCGCACTGGTTGCGGCATAGGCGCGGCGGGCGCCGGGAGAGAGCAATGAAAGTACAAGCATCGGTGAAGAAGGTTTGCCGTCACTGCAAGATCATTCGCCGGCACGGCAAGGTGCGCGTGATCTGTAAGGACGTCAGGCACAAGCAGCGTCAGGGCTGACATCAAAGACCTTGACGTGTTTATAATTGATTGGTATTCTGCGCGGTTTACGTTCGCGCTCGCATCGACCAGTGAGGAGTCTTCAGCATGGCCCGCATAGCCGGCGTCAACATTCCAGACCGCAAGCATACGGTCATTGCGCTGACTGCCATCTACGGCGTTGGACGGACCCGCGCGGCACAGATCTGCGATGCCGCGAACGTCCCGGCGACGACGCGCATTCAGGATCTCTCGGAGGATGAAGTCGACCGCCTGCGCACGGAGGTCGGCAAGCACAGCGTCGAGGGCGACCTCCGTCGCGAGGTCTCGATGAACATCAAGCGCCTGATGGACCTAGGCTGCAATCGGGGCATTCGCCACCGTCGCGGCCTGCCATTGCGCGGGCAGCGCACACGCACCAATGCGCGCACCCGCAAGGGCCCGCGCCGTCCGATCAAGCGCTGACGCCGGCGCTTCCGCGCCGGGCGCAGAATCACTACACGGGCTGCCGCGTTCCGCGGTGGCGCAGTTTTCTAGCGGGAGTTCTTGGTGGCCAAGCCGGTAAAAACACGCAAGAAGGTCAAGAAGCAGGTGGCCGACGGCATCGCCCACGTGCACGCCTCCTTCAATAACACCATCATCACCATTACGGATCGCCAGGGCAATGCGCTGGCCTGGGCCACCGCTGGCGGCTCCGGCTTCCGGGGGTCGCGTAAAAGCACACCCTTTGCCGCGCAGGTCGCCGCGTCGCGGGCAGGCACGGCGGCCAAGGAGTTCGGCGTGCTCAATCTGGACGTCAATGTCAAGGGTCCTGGACCCGGGCGCGAGTCCGCGGTGCGTGCACTGAACAATGCGGGCTTCAAGGTGGCGAGTATCACCGACGTGACGCCCATCCCTCATAACGGCTGCCGTCCGCCGAAGAAGCGGCGGGTCTAACCGGAGAGAGTTTCGTAATGGCAAGGTACGTCGGACCGACCTGCAAGCTCGCGCGGCGCGAGGGCACCGATCTCGGACTCAAGAGCCGGGCGCGGGCGCTGGAATCCAAATGCAACATGGAGAAGACGCCGGGGCAATCGATGGAGCGCCGGCGGCGGCTGTCCGACTATGGCGTACAGCTGCGCGAGAAGCAGAAAGTGCGCCGGATGTACGGCGTGATGGAGAAGCAGTTTCGCGGCTATTACCAGGAGGCCGCGCGGCGCAAGGGCGCCACCGGCGAAAATCTCCTGCAGCTCCTGGAGCGGCGTCTGGATTCCGTCGTCTATCGCATGGGCTTCGGCTCAACCCGCGCCGAGGCGCGACAGCTGATCAACCACAAGGGCGTGCTGGTCAATGGCGGGGTCGTCTCCATCCCGTCCTACGTGGTTGCGCCCGAAGACGAGATCGAGGTTCGCGATAAGGCCAAGAAGCAAGTGCGGGTGCAAAACGCCATGGCGCTTGCCGAGCAATACGGGTTCGTGGACTGGATCGAGGTGGACACCAAGGCCGCCAAGGGCGTCTTCAAGCGCATTCCCGATCGTTCGGATCTGCCCGCGGACATCAACGAATCGCTGATCGTCGAGCTGTACTCGAAGTAACGCATTCAGGGTATCAAGCCCAGAGGTTTGAATATGGCAGAGGCCGGGAGCGGATTCCTCAAGCCGCGCATTGTCAAAGTGGAGCCCGTGGAAGGCTCGAAGCATCGCGCTCGGGTCTCGCTGGAGCCCCTCGAGCGCGGTTTCGGGCACACGCTGGGTAACGCGCTGCGCCGCATCCTGCTGTCTTCGATGGATGGCTGCGCGGTCACTGAAGTGGAGATCCAAGGCATCCTCCATGAATACACCACCATCGAAGGCGTGCAGCAGGACGTCTTGGAGATCCTGCTCAACCTGAAGGATCTCGCCATAGCCCTCAACGGGCGTGACGAGGCGACTTTCACGCTGAGCAAGGTCGGCCCGGGTCCGGTGACCGCCGGCGATATCGCCATCGATCACACGGCCGAGATTGCAAACCCGGAGCTGCTCATCGCCAATCTAACCGGCGACACGGAGCTCAGCATGACGATCAGCGTGCGTCGCGGCCGTGGCTACGAGCCCGCCACCCAGCGCGATGTCGAGGGCGCCGAAGATCGGCCCATCGGCAAGCTGCCACTGGACGCCTCCTTCAGCCCTGTGCAGCGTGTGGCGATCGAGGTGCCATCGGCACGTGTCGAGCAGCGCACCGACCTGGACCGGCTCGTGATCGACCTGGAGACCAATGGCACGATCGATCCCCAGGAGGCCATCCAGCGTGCCGCGGTCATTCTGCGCGATCAGCTGTCGAGCTTCGTGGATCTTGAGACTTCGGTGGGCGGCGAGGCACCCGCAGAGCATGCCCCCAAAGAGCCGCCTTTCGATCCCATTCTGGTGCGTCCAGTGGACGAGCTTGAGCTGACGGTGCGCTCGGCGAACTGCCTCAAGGCAGAGAACATCTATCTCATCGGCGATCTGATTCAACGCACAGAGGTGGAGCTGCTGAAGACGCCGAACCTCGGTAAGAAATCCCTGACCGAGATCAAGGACGTATTGGCGACCCGCGGACTCTCGCTGGGGATGCGGCTCGACAACTGGCCACCCGAGAATATCGACGAGCTGATGGTCAAATAACCCCGCGGGTACTCCCTTTCCGGGCCCGCTCGGGATCAGAGCATACGGATACAAGATCATGCGCCATCGTAAAGCCGGCAGGCAACTCAACCGCAACAGCGCCCATCGCGACGCCATGTTCAGCAATATGGCGGGCTCGCTGATCCGCCACGAGCTGATCAAGACCACTTTGCCGAAGGCCAAGGAGCTGCGGCGGGTGGCGGAGCCGCTGATCACTCTCGGCAAAACCGACTCGGTGCATCATCGTCGTGTCGCCTTTGCCCGCCTGCGCGACAAGGCGGCCGTGGGGAAGCTCTTCACGGAGCTTGGGCCGCGGTATCAGGCCCGTCCAGGGGGCTACCTGCGCATCTTGAAGTGCGGTTATCGCCCCGGCGACGCCGCACCCATGGCCTTTGTCGAGCTGGTCGATCGACCGATGTCCGATGAGACCGACGACGACGAGGTCGATGCGATCTGATCCACGGCTGTCGGGCGCACGTCGGACCATCGACGTGCGCGGCCGCAGGGCTTTAGCAAAGGCCGGGGCTCCCCCGGCCTTTTTGCGTCGCAGGTGATGGCCAAAGGCGATGACGGTCACGCCATTGCACGCGGGCAACGGCCGCAGCGCATTGCCCTGATCACGGATTTCGGGGTGGGTCCCTATAGCGGCCAGATTCGTCTCCTGTTGGCCGCCGCCGCGCCGTCTCTCCCCGTCATCGATCTCATTGCGGATCTGACGCCGTTCCGCCCGGACCTTGCGGGCTATCTATTGCCTGGTCTGCTGCGTGGCATGCCGCCCGGCACGCTGTATCTCTGTGTCGTCGATCCCGGTGTGGGCAGTGAGCGCGGCATCTTGGCCTTGCGCATCGGCAGTGATTGGCTCCTGGCACCGGACAACGGCTTGCTGGTGCCGCTGCTGTTGCAATCGTCCGAGCGAGAGCCAGCGTTGTTTCGAGTGGACTGGCGACCGTCCACAGCGTCGGCCAGTTTTCACGGTCGCGACGTGTTCATGCCCATCGCACAGCGGATCATCGACGGCCGCTTGCCCCGGGCCACGCCCATTCAGACAGCCGACCTGGTCGGCGCTGGCATGCCGGCCTCCCTGGCAGCGGTGTGCTACCTGGACTCCTATGGCAATGCCATGACAGGCATGCCGGCCCGAGCCGTTCGGGACGATGCCGTGGTCAGCGTCCGCGGTGCCCGGGTCGCCCGGGCGCGGACCTTCTCCGACGTCCCCGTCGGGATTGCCTTTTGGTACGAGAACGCTTTCGGCTTGCTGGAGATCGCCGTCAACCAAGGCCGGGCGGATAGCCGGCTCGGACTGGGCCCCGGGGATTCGATAACATGGTAGCCGGACTCCACGTGAGCGGCGCGAGCTGCGAGCCGCGGGGCACGTGAGCCGCGCGGACTGTCGCCGCTCCCGTGTGATCAGCCCCATGTGACCACAGGTGATCCGATGACGCGACTGGTTTTGTCTGGCCGGCGGATGCCCCATGCCGCAGCCCTCCTGGCAATGAGCCTGCTGTGCTGGGCCCCGCTCGGGCTTGCCGACGCCCTGGACGAGGCCCGCGCCTACTGGGAGCAGGGCGAGCTCAATTCTGCGGGACTGGTCTTGAAGGAGCACCTCAGCGGGAGCCCGGAGGACGTCCAGGCGCGCATCCTGCTCGCGCGGGTTTACCTGGATCTATACCAAGCCGAGGCGGCGGAACGGGAGCTGCTGAAGGCGCAATCGGCGGGGGCGGCCCGGGCGCGTATCCTGGAGCCCTTGGCCCGAGCCTGGCTGCTCGCAGGCGAGTATCGGCGGCTGTTGGATGAGGTTGCCGTGGCCGCCGTTTCGAGCCCGGCGCAGGCAGCGGTGCTCGCGGCGCTGCGCGGCGATGCCGAGCGCGCACTCGACAACGAGGCGGCCGCGCTCGCCGAGTACGAGCGGGCCCTCGGGCTGGATCCCGCCCAGACGGATGCCCTGCTCGGCAAGGCCCGCTTGGCGCTGGCGGCCGGGCGTATCGACGACGCCCGCACCATTCTCGAGACCGCGACGGCCGCGGACCCGCAGGCGGCCCGCGCTTGGGAGCTGCTCGGTGAAGTGGACTTCGCCCGTGGTGACTACGCCGCCGCGGAGCAATCGCTCGTCAAGGCCGTGATTGCCGGTCGCAACAAATGGATGCCGCGTTTCAAGCGAGCCCTTGCACGGCTGGAGCTCGGCGAGCTGGATGCGGCGGCGCGGGATATCGACGTGGTGGCCGAAACCTTCCCGGACTTCCCGGGCCTGTTCTTCGCTCGCGGTGCGTTGCTGCTGAAGCAGGGCGAGCTGGAAGCCGGCCTTAATGCGCTGGATACCTATCTTGGCTATGACCCGGACAATCTGCGCGCACTCTATTTGACCGCGGTCGGCGAGGCCGAGCGCGGCAATCTGGATCTGGCGGCAGACCTGTTGCAGCGCTATCTGAAGATGGTGCCGGATTCGGTGCAGGCCAATCGGGCCATGGCGGAGGTGCTGCTGCGTCAGCGCCGTCCCGCGGACGCCGAGGCGCTGATGCGCGACCTACTGCGCGCCGCGCCGGACCATCCCGAGCTGCTCTCGACGCTGGCCACCGCCCTGCTGCGTCAAGAGCGCTGGGCCGATGCCAACGAGACGCTGCTGCGCCTGGTCGAGATCGCGCCCGAGGTCGCGGGCTTTCGCATCGCCGCCGCCGAGAGCTTGCAGCGGCTCGGTGAGCCCGATGCAGCCCTGGAGCAGCTGTCCGAAGCGCTGGCGCTGGATCCGCTCAACCGAACCGCGCAGCTGCTGCGCATCAAGCTCCTTCTAGAGCAGCAGCGCATGGACCAGGCGTTGGCGCTGGCCACCACACTGGCCGATGCGCGCCCCAATAACCCCCAGGCACTGAATGCCCTGGGCCTGGCGCAGCTCGGTGTCAATGATGCGGCGGCGGCCCGGCAGTCGTTCCGTGCAGCACTGGACGCGGCTCCGGCTTTCCCGGACGCTGCCCTCAATCTCGCCAGACTCAGTCTGCGTGACGGTGATCCCAAGGGCGCCAGAACGCTGCTGGAAGAGGTGGTTGCCGCAGCGCCCGCTCATGTGGAAGCGACCCTGGCCCTGGCAGAGCTCGACGCCAGCGGCGACGACCTGCGTGGCCAGCAGCGCCGGCTGCGAGCGGCGGTGGACGCCGCGCCCACCGAGGTGCGTTTTCGCTTGGCGCTCGCGCGCAGCTATCTCAAAAACGACATGGCACAGCAGGCGCGCAGTCTGTTGCAGTCCGCGCCCGAGCGCATGCGCCGACGCCCGGAAATGCTGCGCCTCATGGGGCAGAGCCAAGCGGCCATGGGTGACTTGGATGCGGCGCTGGACACCTTTGAGGCCCTCCAGCTCAGGACCCCCGAGGAAGGAGCCCCCTTCTTTTTGGCCGCTGGCATCCATGCGCGACAGCGCCATCGCGATGCCATGGAGGCCGCCTTGCTCGAAGGTGCTGCGCGGGCGCCGGACAGCCCCCTGCTGGAGGCCGCATTGGCTTCCGGCAGAAAGCTCTATCAGGATCCGCAGCGGCGCGTGGCGTTCCTCGATCGGCTGCTGGCGGCAACGGACAATCAACCTCGTCTCGCCGCGGCCAAGGCCGATTTGCTGGTCGAATATGGCGAGTATGAGCGCGCCCAGCGTGTCGTCGAGGATCTGATGCGGCGCTATCCGGACGACATCGGCGTGCTGCAAAAGCTCATCGAGGTCCAGCGTGCCGGCAACGCCCGTGCGGCAGCCGAGGAAGTGCTCAGCGCCTGGCTGACCCGCCACCCGGATCACGCAGCCGCGCGGATGCTGCTCGCGCAGGTGCAGGCGGAGCTCGGCCGCGAGGATGCTGCGCGGGAGCAGCTCGAAGCGCTCATGGCCGCGGGCACCGGCGCGCAGTCGGACCCCCTGCTGCTGAACAACCTGGCTTGGCTGCTACGCGCGAGCGATCCCGAGCGCGCCCTGGTCTATGCAGAGAGGGCCTACCGCGGGGACCCGAGCTCCGCGGCCATCAAGGACACCCTCGGCAATCTCCTGGTCCACGCCGGCGAGCTTGAGCGCGGTCTTGAGCTGTTGCAGGAGGCGAATCGCGCCGCCCCCAGCGACGCCACCATCGGCTTCCATTATGCCGAAGCCCTGGCCATGGCCGATCGACCCACCGAAGCCAGGGTCCTGCTGCTGAGCCTAGTGGACAAGGACTTCCCGGAGCGCAGCGCCGCACAGGCGCTGCTGGAAGCGCTGGGGGGCTGACGACGCCCGGCCGTCCTTTTGTGCCGTCATGTCCGGATAACCCTGCTTCTCCAACCAGTGCACGGGGTGCACAATGCAGTCGCCCTGGCGCCAATGTTGGGCGGCCCCGAGGTCCGGCTGCCCGGTGCGGTTTCCCGCGGTCGTCCGGTGTCATCTACACAAGAGGAACGGCACATGAGCAACTTTGGCAGTCTGGTGGGCGCCTTCATGGAGAACGCCATGGCCCCTTCCGCGGGCAACCGCATCGGCAGTGCCTTGGAGCAGTTACAGCGTGGCGGCTTCGGCGGCATGGCTGGCCCCGCCGCCGCCGGTGTATCCGCTGCCCCCGGGGGCATGCTCGGCGGCGTATTCGACGTGCTCAAAGACAGTCTCGGCGGTGCGGCCCAGCGTCCGGCCCAACGTCCGGCCCAAGCCGGCGGCGTTGGCGCCGTGCTGGGCTCGCTGCTGGGCGGCGGCAAGGGCGCCGTGCAGGGCGGGATGATGGCGGTGCTCGCCAGTGTCGCGATGAAGGCGCTCAGCAGCGCAGGTGAGCAGCAAGCCGCCAGTGGGCAGAGCGGCGGCTTGGCGGACTTGCTCGGTGGGCTGATGCCAGGCGGCGGCGCCGGCGGACAGAGCGGCCCTTGGTCCGGCGGCGATGTCCCGCTCGGCATGCGCGCGCCGCAGAGCACCGCAGAAGAGGAAGCCCTGGAGTCCACCGCGCAACTGGTGCTGAAGGCCATGATCAACGCCGCCAAGTCCGACGGGCAGATCTCGCCGGAGGAGATGCAGGGCATCGTCGGCAAGCTGCACGAGTCCGGTGCCGATGACGGGATGCAGCAGTGGGTCATGCAGCAGATGCAGGCGCCGCTGAATGTCCAGGCCTTCGCCGCCGAGATCCCGAATCAAGAGGTCGCGGCGGAGGTCTACACCGCGTCGCTGCTGGCAGTGGAAGTGGACACCGAGGCGGAGAAGCGGTACTTGCAGGAGCTCGCCCGGGCGAGCGGCCTACACCCCTTGGTGGTCGGCCAGATCCACCAGACGCTCGGCGTCACTGCCTGATCGGGACGGCTCCAGGACCGGGGCCGCTGGGCCAGCGCGGTCAGCCGCGCTTCGGCCCGATTCGGGCCGCTCGCGGGCCGCTCGCGGGCCGCTCAGCCGAGACCGAGCTTGCCGCGCAGCGCCGCGGCGGTATGGCCCTTGTCGGCCGCGGCGAGCGCCGTAGGCGGCCCTTCGGCGACGATGCGCCCGCCCGCCGAGCCGCCTTCCGGGCCCAGGTCCAGCACCCAGTCGGCGGCGGCGACGAGGTCCAGGTCGTGCTCGATCACCACGACGCTGTGCCCCGCGTCCACCAGGCGCTGGAGCACGGCGATAAGCCGCTCCACGTCCGCCATGTGCAGCCCCACGCTCGGCTCGTCCAGCACATAGAGGGTCGGCCGCTCGGCACGGCCCGCGGCGTCGCTGCGCGCCTTGGCCAGCTCCGAGACCAGCTTGATGCGCTGGGCCTCGCCCCCCGACAGCGTCGGGCTCGCCTGGCCCAGGGTCAGGTAGCCCAGGCCGACGGCCTGCAGCAGCTCCAGGGGCCGGCGCACGGCCTGATGCGCCGCGAATAGCTCCAGGGCGCTGTCCACGCTGAGGCCCAGGACCTCGCCGATGCCGTGGCCGTGGTAGCGGATGCTGCGGGTCTCGGCGTTGAAGCGGCTGCCGTGGCAGACCTCGCAGGGCAGGGTGACATCGGGCAGAAAGCTCATCTCCATGCGCTGCACACCCTGGCCGTCGCAGGCATCGCAGCGCCCGCCCTTGGTGTTGAAGGAGAAGCGCCCCGGGCCCCAGCCGAGCATCCGCGCCTCCGGCACCGCCGCGAACAGGCGCCGGATGTGATCCCAGAAGCCGACATAGGTGGCGGGACAAGAGCGCGGCGTCTTGCCGATGGGGGTCTGATCCACCTCCAGCACCCGGCTCAGCGCCCGCCAGCCCTTGACCTCCCGGCAGCCGTGCAGCACTCCGTTGCGCCCGGGCGGCCCGCGACGCTCGCCGCTCAGCAGCCCCTGCACCGAGCGGGCCAGGACATCCCGCACCAGGGTGGACTTGCCGGAGCCGGAGACGCCGGTGACGCACACCAGCCGCGCCAAGGGGATGGATAGGTCGAGATTGTCGAGGTTGTGCAGGCGGGCGCCGCGGATGAGGACCCGTTTCGACGGCGCCGGCGGGCAGGGTCGCGGCTCGCGTTGTGGGGGCGCCGGCGCGCGTGCCAGATAGCGGCCAGTGACCGAGCCCGGCACCGCCGCCAGCTCCGCGGCGCTGCCGCGCGCCACGAGGCTGCCGCCGCCGGCCCCGGCGCCGGGCCCGAGGTCGATGATCTCGTCGGCGCTGCGCATGGTGTCCTCGTCGTGCTCCACCACGATGACGCTGTTGCCGCGATCGCGCAGTCCCGCCAGGGTCTCGATGAGCCGGGCGTTGTCCCGATGGTGCAGCCCGATGCTCGGTTCGTCCAGCACATAGCACACGCCCCGCAGGTTGGAGCCGAGCTGTGCCGCGAGCCGAATGCGCTGGGCCTCGCCCCCGGAGAGCGTCGGGGCGGCGCGGTCCAGGGTCAGGTAGCCGAGGCCCACCTGCGCCAGGAAGCCGAGGCGGTTGTGCACCTCTTTGATGACGTCGGCGCCGATGGCGCGCTCGCGGGCATCGAGGTGCAGCTCGCCCAGCCAGTGGGCGGCGGCCGTCACCGTGAGCCCGGACAGCTCGGCGATGTTGCACCGGTGCAGGCGCACCGCCAGCGCCTCGGTATTGAGCCTGGCGCCGTCGCAGGCGGGGCAGATGCCGGCCTCCGTGCCCGCGCTGTCGGCCTCCAGCCACTGCCCCTCCTCGCCGGTTTGCTCGGCGTCGAAGCCGGTCAGCGCTGCGCCGGTCCCGAAGCAGACCGGGCACCAGCCGTGCTTGGAGTTGTAGGAGAAAAGCCGCGGGTCCGGCTCCTCGAAGCCCTTGCCGCAGCCGGGGCAGGTGCGGCTGGTGGAGTAGGTGACCACCGGCGCCGCCGCAAACGGCGGCAGCACCCGCACCAGGCCCTTGCCCAGGTCCAGCGCCTGGTCCAGGTATGCCGCGAGCGCCGCCTCGTCGCTGTCGCCCGGGTCCAGGTCGCACACCGGCAGGTCGATGTCGTGCTCGCGGAAGCGGTCCAGCTTGGGCCAGGGCTGGGTCGGCACGGGCTCGCCGTCCACCCACAGCAGGCTGTGGCCCTGGCGCGCCGCCCAAGCGGCGAGGTCGTTGTAGATGCCCTTGCGGGCGATCACCAGCGGCGCCAGCAGCGTCACCGTGCTGCCTGTGTGCTCGCTGCGCAGCCGCTCAAGGATGGCGGACCTGGGCTGTGCGGCGATGGGCAGATTGCACTCGGGGCAGTGCTGCACGCCGAGCTTGACGTACAGCAGGCGCAGGAAGTGATGGATCTCCGTCAGCGTGCCCACGGTGCTCTTGCGCCCGCCGCGGCTGGTGCGCTGCTCGATGGCGATGGTGGGCGGGATGCCGAAGATGGCGTCCACATCGGCGCGCGCCGCCGGCTGCACGAATTGCCGCGCATAGGCGTTCAAGGACTCCAGGTACCGGCGCTGCCCCTCGGCGAACAGGATGTCGAAGGCCAGCGTGCTCTTGCCGCTGCCCGAGACGCCGGTGACCACAATGAAGCGCTCCCGCGGGATCGATAGCGTCAGGTCCTTGAGATTGTGCTCGCGGGCGTGGCGGATGAGGATCGAGTTTCGAGGATCGAGCGTCGAGTTACGAGGGGCGAGTTGCGAGGGGCTACCGGCCTCGACCGCGTATGTGGCCCGTGCCTCTGAGACCAGCCCCTCTGCGACCTGCTCCTCGCCCCTCGCTACTCGCTCCTCGCTACTCGCCACTGCCTCCCGCAGCGCCCGGCCCGTGTGGCTCGTCGGATGCCGGGCGACATCCGCCGGCGTGCCGGTGCAGACGATGTCGCCGCCGCCGTCGCCGCCCTCCGGCCCCAGGTCGATGAGCCAGTCCGCGGCGCGGATCAGGTCCAGGTTGTGCTCGATCACCACCAGCGAGTGGCCGGCGTCGACGAGCCGGCGGAAGGCCTTGAGCAGTGTCGCGATGTCGTCGAAGTGCAGGCCGGTGGTGGGCTCGTCCAGCAGGAACAAGAGGCCCGCGCCGCGGCGCCTCTTCAGGCTCTTGGCAAGGTGCCCGGCGAGCTTGAGGCGCTGCGCCTCGCCGCCGGAGAGGGTCGGCACCGGCTGCCCCAGGCGCAGATAGTCCAGGCCCACGTCCGCCAGCGGTTTCAGGGCGCGGGTCACCTCCGGCTGCCGGGCGAACCGGGTCAGTGCCTCGGCCACGGTCAGCTCCAGCACGTCCGCGATGTTGAGGCCGGTGGTCGTGCCCATGGCGGGCGCTGTGTCCGCGGTGCCCTCGGCGGGCGCCGGCAGGCGCACCTCCAGCAGCTCGGACTTGTAGCGGCGGCCGTTGCAGTCCGGGCAGCGCAGGTAGACGTCGGAGAGGAACTGCATCTCCACGTGCTCGAAGCCGGAGCCGGCACAGGTGGGGCAGCGCCCGGGGCCGGAATTGAAGCTGAAGTGGCCCGCCTTACAGCCGCGCTCCCGGGCCTTGGGGGTGGCCGCGAAGAGCTTACGGATCGGGTCCAGGGCGCCGACGAAGCTCGCCGGGTTGGAGCGGGACGAGCGCCCGATGGGGGACTGGTCCAGCATCAGCACGTCGCCGACGAGATCCTCGCCGGTCACCGCCGTGCACTCGCCCGCAGCGCCCTCGGGATGTCCCTTGGCCTTGGCCAGGTGGTGGAACAGGACATCCTGCACCAGGGTCGATTTGCCGGAGCCGGAGACGCCGGTGACCACCACCAGGCGGCCGAGGGGGATGTCCACATCGATGCCCCGAAGGTTGTGCGCGCGGGCCCCTGCGATGCCGATGGCCGGATCACCGGCGGCGGGGGGCTGGGGCTCCCGCGGGGGCTCCACCTGCCGGCGCCCGGACAGGTAGTCGCCGGTGAGGGAGCCGGCCGTCGCCAGCAGCGCCGAAGGCGTGCCCTGGAACACCAGCTCGCCGCCGCGCTCGCCGGGCCCGGGGCCGATGTCCAGGATGCGGTCCGCCGCCCGCATTACCTGCGGGTCGTGCTCCACCACCAGCAGGGTGTTGCCCTGGTCCCGCAGCCGATGCAGGATGCCGGCGACCCGGTCCATGTCCCGCGGGTGCAGGCCGATGCTCGGCTCGTCCAGCACGAACAGCGTGTTCACCAGCGAGGTGCCCAGCGCCGTGGTGAGATTGATGCGCTGCACCTCGCCGCCGGAGAGGGTGCGCGACTGGCGCTCGAGTGTGAGATAACCGAGCCCGACCTCCGTCAGGTACCGCAGGCGCGAGCGGATGTTGCCGAGCAGCAGCTCCATGGCCTGGTCCATGGTCCCAGGCAGTGTGAGGTCGTCGAAGAAGGCCCGGCAGCGCGCGATGGGCAGGCGCATGACATCGTGCACATTGAGCCCCGGCAGGCCGAGCCAGGCGGTATCCGCCATCTGCACCCGGGCATGGCGAAAGCGCTCGGAGCGCTGCAGGGCCGCATCGGCGAGCCCATGGTCGCCGACGCGGAAATCCAGCGCCGCGTCCTTGAGCCGGGCGCCTGCGCAGGCGGGGCAGGTGTCGTAGCTGCGGTAGCGCGAGAGCAGCACCCGCACGTGCATCTTGTAGGCGCGGCCCTCCAGCCACGCAAAGAAGCGGCGGATGCCGTACCAGACCCGCTCCTCCCACTCGCCTTCGCCCTCCAGCACCCAGTCGCGGTCGGCCGCCGAGAGCTCCCGCCAGGGGACGTCCGTCGGCACGCCGCGGCGGTGGGCGAAGGCCATCAGGTCCTCCTGCACCTCGAAGTAGCTGTCGGACTGGATGGGCTTGATGGCGCCCTCCAGCAGGCTCTTGGACGCGTCCGGCACCACCAGCGACCAGTCGATGCCGATGACCCGCCCGAAGCCTCGGCAGGTGTCGCAGGCCCCCAGCGGCGAGTTGAACGAGAACAGCGCCGGCTGGGGGTCGCGGTAGTGGATGTCGCAGTCCGGACAGTGCAGGTCCGCCGAGAAGCGCCAGGGCGCGCCGGGGTTGCGCTCGGCATCCAGCGGATAGACCCGCAGCCGACCGCGGCCGTGCTCCAGCGCCGCCGCCAGCGCCTCCACCGCGCGGCTTTGGCTGTCGGCGTCGAGCTTGAGCCGATCCTGGATCACTTCGAGCCGGGTCTCGGACTCGCTTAGGAAGCGGATGTAGCCCTGCTGGCCGAGCAGCGCTTTGAGCTGGTCCGCCGTCATGGACTCAGGCACCGGCACGTCGAAGCAGATCAGCGCCCGCACCGGGTCCGGGCGCTCGCCGGCCGCGCTGCGGTCCTGACCCGTGCGATGAGTCAGGGCGCCCCAGATGCTCTCCGGCGTATCCCGGCGCACCTCCCGCCCGCAGCCCCGGCAGAACAAGCGCGCGGCGCGCGCGAACAGCAGCTTCAGATGGTCGTTCAGCTCCGTCATGGTGCCGACGGTGCTGCGCGAGGTGCGCACCGGGTTGGTCTGATCGATGGCGATGGCCGGCGGGATGCCGTCGATGCGCTCCGCCTGCGGGCGGTCCATACGGTCCAGGAACTGCCGGGCGTAGGGCGAGAAGGTCTCCACATAGCGGCGCTGGCCTTCGGCATAGACGGTGTCGAAGGCCAGGGACGACTTGCCCGAGCCGGAGACGCCGGTGATGACGATCAGCTCGCCGAGGGGCAGGTCCAGGTCCAGGTTCTTGAGATTGTTCTGCCGCACACCGCGCAGGCGGATGCGGTCGTAG
This sequence comes from Thiohalocapsa halophila, assembly GCF_016583825.1. Classification (GTDB taxonomy): domain Bacteria; phylum Pseudomonadota; class Gammaproteobacteria; order Chromatiales; family Chromatiaceae; genus Thiohalocapsa; species Thiohalocapsa halophila. Next base: position 24,951 of record NZ_NRRV01000061.1, read on the forward strand.
GCGTCGCGCATGGTGGGGCCGACCGGGCTGGGAAAGGCGGCATACGGCGGCGGCCGTGCGCCAACCCGCCCATCATGGCAGGCACCGGCGACGCGTCAAGTAATGGCTCCGCCCCGCCGTCCGTCCCGTTTGCCGGGTCCGTGAGCCCGGGTGGCTGCCGGGGCGCCGGCGGCGCTCAGGCGAAGCGGTGGGGCCGGGCGGTGAGCTGATTCAGCTTGCTCAACAGCGCCTCTGAGGCGCTGCGGGTGACGTGCCGGGCAGCCGTGGGCGCGAAGGCGAAGGCGTCGGCTTGCCCAAGGCCGGCGAGCAGCGCGAGCTCGACATAGTTCACCCCGGCCAGGTAGTGATAAAAGGTGGATGCTGGGAAGCGGACCGTGTAGTCCACAGGCAGCACCACGTCGTAGCCGCCCTGGCGGTGGACGTCGTTGAGCAGATCGACGAAGGCGCCGGAGAACGAGGATATGGCCGGATTGTGGTCGTAGCCGAAGTCGTCCAGCGGATAACCGATATAGCGTTTGCAGAGCAGGCCGCTGGACCAGAGGAGGGAGCGCTTCTCCGGGCCGAGCACGTCCGGGCGAATGCCCATGCGGTTGAGCACCCGGATAATGGGAAAGGTCAGGCCAAGATTGCTCGTGGCCAGCAGGATTTTCTTGTTTGTCAGCAATGCGTCCCGCCTCTTCCGTGCTCGTGTCGAGTAGTCCGAATGAAGGGATTCGGAGATGGGTCAGTAGGCTCGAGCCCTGCGCGGCCCCGCGCCGCCGCCGACGCAATCCTAGCACCGATATGGTGGATTTCCCTAGGGCTCCATGGTTTTCGCTGACTCTTGCGTGATTAAACCTTTGTGGTTTAATTTCGAGCCTTTCAATCGATTCGTCTGTGCCTCCGGTCCCAATGCCGCACCTCGTCGTCATCGCCGACATCGCGGCCCGACTGGAGCGGACCGAGCAGACCCTCTACAAGACCGCACGCACCGCTGATCTCTACGCGCTGGTGGGCTTCCTGCACGCCGTCGAGACGCTGCTGGACGAGCAGCTCGGCGCCGGCGCATCCCGAGCGGCAGGGGGTCGCTGAAGCGTCCCATGTCGGCCCTAACCCCCTTCTACTGGTTTCTGCTGGTGCTGCTGGCGAGCCGTCTGTTTCTGATCCTGCGCGACGCGCCGCTGAATTGGCGTCAAGCGGTTGGTCTGTCGTTGGTACAAGCGGCGGGAACGCTGGCGGCGGCGCCGAGCCTCTGGCTTGCACCGCTGCTCGCGGTGATACCGGCCGCCAACCTCATCGGCGTCTGGTGGGAACGGCGTGATCCGCCGCAGGCGGGTCTGGTCCGGCTCGCCGTGCTGGTCGTCAGGGAAATGGATGAGCGCGACTTCGCTGAGTACGTGCTCATCGGCACGCTCATGTCGATGGCCAGCGCCGTGCTCGTTGCGGAGGTCGTTAAGGCGCTGCTGCCCTGACTCCCGCAGCATTTGCCGACCGGGCGGGAAGGGCCGTCTCCTCGGCTATTGCGCCGCGGCACATTCGCCGGGCGGCGTCTCGCCCAGTGCGGCAAGCCAAGTGCAAAGCAGCTCCACGCGCAGCTCCCGGCCGCCGGCGGCGCTGGTGAGGATGACCAGTCCGGACTGACGCTCCGGCACCGCCGCGAACAGCCCATGCCAATTCGGCGGGTTGTCGCCCGGTTGGTAGACCAGGGTGTGCCCGCTGTCCGGCAGCGCCTTGACTGCCATGCCGAGGCCGTACTCGGAGCCGGCGAAGATCAGCGCATTCTCGGTGTCGGGCTGTGGCGTGCGCGACAGGCGCACCAGCTCCGGGCTCAGGCTGCGGCGGCCCGGGGGCTCGCCGCAGGGGCCCGGCATGAGTGCCGCTACGAACCGGGCATAATCCGCCGCCGTGGTCTGCAAGCCGACGGCCCCCAACGCCGAGAAGCTCCGCGCCGGTGCGGGCTCGCCGGCGTCGTCATAGGTCACCGCCAGCGGCGGGGCATCGTCCGGGCGGTCCGGCAGGCTGGAGCGGAACATGTGCAGCCGCCGCAGGATGCGCCGCTCGGCGAGATTCGCGAACTGCTCGTTGGCGGTCTGGCGGATGATCATTTCCGCCAGTGCAAAGCCGCCGGCGGAGAAATCGAAGCCGATGCCCGGCGGTGCGACGACGGCCACCGGCTGCCCCCCGGCATCCAGCGCGCCGGCATAGGACTGGTTCAGCGTCTGTAACGTCTCGCCCGGCCCAAAGCCAGCGAAACGCGGGATGGACAGCCCGGCCGTGTGGCTCAGCACCCGCCGCGGCGTCACAGCGTCGGCGTCATAGGGGGACTCCGGCAGATCGCGCCCCCGGAGATATTCGCTCACCGGCGTATCGAGGTCGATCTTGCCCTCGCCCACCAGGTTGAGCAGCATCCACGCGGTTACGGGCATGGTCATGGTCCCAGCCTGGAAGACCGTGTCCGGTGAGAAGGGGATACGCTTCTCCGGCACGGCCCAGCCATAGCCCGCCGTCCACCGCAGGTGCCCATTCCCCACCACGGCCACCGCCGCGCCCGGCAGGTCGTGGCGTTGGATCAGCGCCGGCATCGCCTCCTGCACGGCCAGCTCGGCGCGCTCCACCACTGCCTGCTCGGCGGCGTCGAAGTCGCAGTTACGCCCGGCCTGCGCCTGGACGATACCGGCGCAGCCCATCAAGCCCAAGCAGACGAGGGCGGTGCTCGCGAGTGGCTGCCGGGGCATGCAGAGGCTGATGGTGAGTGGCACTGGCGAGGCTTCCGGTGGCGCTGGCAGAGACATCCGCCGGGGACCATGGGCGGGCGGTGGTGGCCCGGGCGGCACAGACGGGCCGCGCAGTCTAACCCGAGCGTCACTCGGCGCAGTACCATCCGACACAGGACAAGTGCAGGGCCTGTTCGCGTCAGCCAAGGTCATGTGTTGAGCCGCGGAAGTGGGCCCAGGCGGCGTACCAGTGTTGCGGCTGCCAGCACCGCCACCGGCAGTAAGAGCCACGGCAGCCACCGGGCCGCACCCGGATCCAGCGCGAGAATCAGCCCGACGATCGCGAACACAATGGCGCGGTCGCCGGCATTCAAAGGCCCGTCCTCGCGCTTGGCGCCGCCGCGCGCCAGGGACGCTAAGCCGGCGATCTCCACCAGCAGCCCGAGCACCACCAGCACGACCACCGGCACTGCGGGCACGCCCGGATAGGCCGCGAGCGGCAGATAGAGGAGGACATCGGTGGCGGCGCTGGCCACCTCTCGCAGGGCCGGGTCGCCAGGCTGGGCGCCATGGCGCTTCTCCAGGTCGGCGGTGACCGCCATGGCCGCCGCGCGCGCCGCGAGCGCCGCCGGCAGCAGCAGCAATACCGCGTGCAGGCCCGTCAGCACCGCGGGCAGCGCCAGTAGCAGTGCGCCCACCAGTGCGGCGCCGCCGAGCACGGCGATCTGCAGGGTGTCCGCCCCAAGGCCCGCGGCTGCGGCCCGGTCCGTCAGTGGTGCAAGGGCATCGCGAAGGCGTTGCCGCAGGTTGTCGAAGAAGGCCATGCGCCGGCTCCTGCTGTGACTGTGCCGGCGTCACCATCTGCGGTGGCTTCCGGCGGGCTTGCCCGCATTGTCGCCCGCTCACCCACACACCGCCAGTGCACCCAGGAGTCAGCCGCCCGCCATGACCGCCACAGACGCCGCCATCCCCTTGCCGCATCACCTGGCCGAGCGCGTGCGGCCGGTGAGTGACGTCGAGCCCTGGCCACAGGGCGCGTTGGTGCTCTACTGGATGCACCACGCCGTGCGCGGGCACGAGAATCCGGCATTGGACACGGCCCGGCATGCGGCCGCGGCCCTGGGGCTGCCGCTGCTGGTCTACCAGGGGCTCGGCGGCCGCCACCGGTTCAACGCCGACCGCCACCACGCCTTTATCCTGGAAGGGGCCCGCGATGCCCATGCCGAGCTCGCCGCACAGGGCATCCGTGCCGTTTTCCACCTGCCGACGGACCCGGCCGCAGGCCCGTCGCCGCTGCGCGCCCTCGCCGCGCGTGCCGCGCTGGTGGTCACCGAGGACTTCCCGGCCCCGCCACATCCCGCCTGGACGCAGCGGCTCGCGGCCCGCATCACAGCCCCGGTGTGGCGCGTGGACTGCGCCTGCATGGTCCCCATGCGCCTGCAGCCGCGGCCCTTCAAGCGCGCCTTCGAGCTGCGTCGCGCCAATGAGCGTGTCTATGCCGAGCGCATCGCGCGCCCCTGGCCGGTCTGCGACGTCGACGCCGAGCCCTATGCCGGGGCACTGCCGTTCACGCCGCTCGACCTGGCCACGGCGGACATCACGGCACTTTGTGCTGCCTGCACCATCGACCACAGCCTGCCGCCGGTGCCCAACTCGCGCGGCGGCGCCCGCGCGGGCTATGCCCGCTGGGAGACCTTCAAGGCCAACGGCCTGGCGAGCTACCACCGCCGCCGCAACGACGCCGCCGAGACCTGGCCGCGCGGCGTGAGCCGGCTCTCGCCCTATCTGCACCACGGCCATGTGGCGGTGTTCCGGATCGCCAGGGAGGCAGCGGCCGCCGGCGGCGAGGGCGCCGAGAAGTTCCTCGACGAGCTGCTGGTCTGGCGGGAGCTGGCGCACAACTTCTGCTTCTTCGCCGACGACCCGGAGGCTTGGGACAGCCTGCCGAGCTGGGCCCGCGAGACCCTGGACGCCCACGCCGACGACGCCCGCGAGCAGGTGCTGGATCACGAGCGCCTGGCGCGCGCCGCCAGCGGCGACCGGCTCTGGGACCTGGCGCAGTGCTCGCTGCTGGCCCACGGGGAGCTGCACAACAACCTGCGCATGACCTGGGCCAAGGCCATCCCGCAATGGACCGAGTCGCCGCGGCGCGCCCTTGCCGAGCTCATCGACCTCAATCACCGCCACGCGGTGGACGGCTCGGACCCCAACTCCTATGGCGGGCTGCTGTGGACGCTGGGGCTGTTCGACCGGCCCTTCCCGCCGGAGCGCCCGGTCACCGGCAGCCTGCGCCCGCGCAGCACCGCGGACCACGCACGCCGGCTGGATGTCGGCGCCTACGCCCGCCGGGTGCAGGCGCCGGCGAGCGGGCGGCGCCTGCGCATCGCCGTCATCGGCGCCGGGCTCGCCGGGCTCGCGGCGGCGCGGGCGCTGGTGGACCAGAGCCACGAGGTGGTGGTTTTCGAGAAGTCCCGGGGCCGCGGCGGCCGGGCCGCCACCCGCCGCGTGCCGCAGGCTCCCGACGGCGAAGTGGCCGTGGACCACGGCGCCCAGTACTTCACAGCGCGCGACCCACGCTTCGCGCGCCGGGTAGCCAGTTGGGCCCAACGCGGGGTGCTCGCCCCCTGGAGCGGTCGGCTTGGCGCCTGGCGCGACGGCAGCGTCGCCCCCGCTGGCGCCGACGATACGCGCTGGGTGGGCGTCGGGGGCATGAGCGCGCTGGGGCGGATGCTGGCGGAAGGCCTCGACCTGCGGCGCTCCACCCGGGTTGCGCCGCCGGTGCGCGACGGTGCCGGCTGGGCCCTGCTCAGCGCCGCCGACGCGGCCGACGCCACGGCGGAGCGCGTCCACTTCGGCCATTTCGACCGGGTGCTGGTGAGCGCACCCGCGCCACAGGCGGCGCCCTTCCTGGCGGCGGCGCCGGCCCTGGCGGCGCGCGCGGCGGCGGTGCCCATGGCACCCTGCTGGACGGTGCTGCTCGGCTTCGCAGCGCCCCTGGACCTGGACTGGGACGGGCTCTTCGTCAACGGCGGCCCCCTCGGCTGGGTGGCCCGGGATTCCGCGAAGCCGGGGCGCAATAAGGGGCGCGACCAGGGGGGGCGCGGCGGCGAGGCATGGGTGTTGCACGCGACGCCCGAGTGGACGCGGGCGCACCTGGAGGCAACGCCGGAGACCGTTGCCAGTGATCTACTGGAGGCCTTGGCCGAGCTGGTCGGGACGCGGTTGCCCGCATTGGTCTGGCAGCAGGCGCACCGCTGGCTCTATGCCCGTGCCGAGCAGCCCCTGGACGCCGGCTGTCTCTGGGATGGGGATCTCGGCATTGGCGCCTGCGGCGACTGGTGTGCCGACGGGCGCATCGAGGGCGCCTGGCTCAGTGGCGAGGCGCTGGCCGGTCGGGTACTCGGGGCGGCAGCGGCGGCGTCGGACGGGGCCGATCGACGCGCAGGAAGGCTTGCGCCTAGGTCCGGTATTTGAACCACGAAGAGCACGAAGAACGCGAAGTGACTCAGCAGGATACGCAAGTTTGCGCCGTCGCCCACGGGGTGGGCGAGACCCTTGGGAAGTTTGCCTTCAAGTGTTTCTCTTTCTTTGTGTTGTTCTTCGTCTGCTTCGTGGTGAATTGCGCTTTCGACGTTGCGGGCAGGCGGCACCGACGCGCGCCATCCGGTCGCCGCAGATGCCTGTTTCGATGGCCGAAAAGCACCCCTTGACGTACGCGGAAAATGCGCCAAAATTGCGGTTAGCACTCGGTAGATAAGAGTGCTAACAGTTTGTGACGGCGGCGGCGCAGCCGTCCCGGCGCATCGCTGCGGCTGCGCTCGACGGCGGCCCGCCGGCGGTGCAAGGGACCGGGTGCCCACCGTGACTTGCCAAGCGGGAGGCCCCCGACGGCGGTGCCCGCCGCCCCACATCGTGCAACCCCAACTGTGCGCCATGGGCGCAGAGGAGCGTGAGCGATGTTCGGTACCTACACCGGCCTGCAAGGCAATCTCTTCGACCAACTGAACCGCCTCCAGCGCGAGCTGGACGAGTCCTTCGGCCTCTGGCCCCAGGCGGCGGAGCTGCGTGCGCCCGGCTGGGGCAGCTGGCCGCCCATCAACATCGGTGCGACGCCCGAGCGGGTGGATGTCTATCTGTTCGCGCCCGGTCTCGACCCCAACGAGCTGGACATCAATATCCAGCGCAACCTGCTGACCATCGCCGGCCAGCGGCGCATCGAGCGCGCCGAGGACCAGCGCTGGTACCGCACCGAGCGCCACAGCGGCGAGTTCCGCCGCGCGGTGACCCTGCCCGAGGACGCGGACCCGGATCGCGTGGACGCAAGCTATCGCGACGGCGTGCTGCACGTGTCGGTGCAGCGGCACGAGTCGAGCCAGCCGCGGCGGATCACCGTCAGCTGACGTCTCGGCGGCCGCGGCGACCGCCGGGTTTGTCACCAGCCACTCGCTTACCGGAGGACAGCATGAACACCGAAACCCGTCAGACCATGACCGAAACCGCCCCCACCGCAGCCCGCCGCGCCGAGGAGGCGCTGCGCCCGCCGGTGGACATCTTCGAGGACGCCGAGGGCATCACGCTGGAGGCCGACATGCCCGGCGTATCCAAGGACCGCCTGCACGTGCAGGTGGACGCCAACACCCTGCTGATCGAAGGCGAGGTGCAGATCGACCTGCCCGAGGCCGCCGAGGCGCTGTATGCGGACATCCGCAGCACGCGCTACAGCCGCAGCTTCACGCTGAGCAACGAGCTGGAAACGGACAAGATCGACGCGAGCCTCAATGACGGCGTGCTGCGGGTGCACATTCCGAAGCATCCCGAGCAGCGTCCGCGGCGGATCGAGGTGCGGGCTGGTTGACACGGGCTAGGGCCCAGGGGCTAGGGCTCCGCTGGCCGGTCCCTGAGCCCCGGCCCCTGGGCTCAAGCGGCGATAGCTCGTCCCGTGACTCTCGTCATCACCAACACCCTGGAGGTTACGCCATGACGACTCTGCGGCAATTTCGCGAAGGTCTGAGCCAAGCCTGGGGCCGTGTCCTGGACGGCTGGGAGCAGCTGTACCGGCAGGCCTCCAGCGCCATGACCAAATTCACCGGCGGGCGCGGCGACAAGAGCGCCGGCGAAGCCCGCGAGCTCGCCGAGCGCAGCACCGGCTGGGGCCTGCTCGCCGCCGAGGTCTTCGATGACGACGACCGCGTGGTGGTCCGCGTCGAGGCCCCCGGCATGAGCAAGGACGACATCCAGCTGGAGGTCCAGGACGACTTCCTGGTGGTCCGCGGCGAGAAGCAGATGGCCCGCGAGCGCACCGAAGGCCGCTGGCACGTCAACGAGTGCGCCTACGGCAGCTTCCAGCGCGTCGTCCCCCTGCCGGATACCGTCGACACCGGCAAGGCCGACGCCAGCTACAACAACGGCGTGCTCCGCGTCGAGCTGCCCAAGGCCCAAAACCGCCGCCGCCGTGTGCAGGTGACGGTGCACTGAGCCCGATCTGCCGGCGTGCTGGGAGCGCCGGCTTTCAGCCGGCCCATCTGGTACGCCGGCTTCAGCCGGGCGGATTTCACCAGCCAGCATGCTGCTCACATTCTTAAGACACTGAATGTCGGCCCTCCTTGCGTCGGCCCGACCGACGCCGGGGCACGTTCGGGTCGGCAGCAGACAATGCTTGCAGACTCTCTCCAGCGGTATCATACCCATCGCACGCCGGTTTTCGGTTTGTCGTGCGCAAAACCTGCTGATCTGTCTTCTCTTCCTAGATCCTCGCCCCTCGAAACTCGCGACTCTCCGGTATAACCACCTGCGCGGCGCTCCCGCGGCGCGTACACCCGCCCCGACCAGCCGGGATGGACAATGCGGCTGGCTTGTGGATAGTGTTTACATGCCGATCACCCAGTGCAGCGGCCTGTATCACCGCCGTAATCCTGTCCCCACGCCGCCCCCACGCCACGGAGCCCAGCCATGACAGCCGCCGCCGAGAAAAGACCCCTGGACGCCGACAGCTACCTCGCCTGGGAAGAGCGGCAGCCGGACAAGCACGAGTATGTGCGCGGCGAAGTGTTCGCCATGGTCGGCGCGCGGCGCGAGCACGTCGTCGTCGCGGGTAACCTATTCTCGGCCCTGAAGCAGCGCCTCCGCGGCGGCCCCTGCCAAGCCTATGTGTCGGACCTGAAGCTTCGCGTCGAGGCGGCAAACGCCTTCTTCTACCCGGATGTCATGGTGTCCTGCGACCCTCGGGACCATGCGGCGGAGCTGTACATCGAGCATCCGAGCCTCATCGCAGAAGTGCTCTCGGACTCCACCGCCGCCTTCGACCGCGGCGACAAGTTCGGTGCCTACCGCACCCTGCCGTCGCTCCAGGAGTATCTGCTGGTGGACATCCCCTCCCGCCGGGTGGAGAGCTTCCGGCGCACGTCGGACGACGAATGGCTGCTGCACGTGTACGCACCGGAGACCGAGGCCTGCCGTTTCTCGTCGCTAGATGTCTCGGTCCTCCTCGCCGAGGTCTTCGAGAACCTGGAGCCGGGTGGGTCGGCTTAGCGGAGAAAAGGGGGGCCGCTCAATGGGGGGAAA
>NZ_NRRV01000062.1 GCF_016583825.1 Thiohalocapsa halophila
CCGCGTCGCCCATCGCGTAACGCTGGTTGTTGCCGCCCTTGCGCGCGTCCGGCAGCTCGTCCAGCGCTCGGCGGATCCTCGTCACCACCGTTGCCGCCGTGAACCGCTGCGTAGTGGGCTCGGGCTTGGACTCCGGCTTGGGCTCGGGCTTGGGCCTCAGGACCATCGGACTCTCCAGTAACTTGTGAAGAGTCCTTCATAACATCATGCTTTTAAATTTGGAACTGCTGGCGAGCCAGGCCAGCCGCGCCTGGTAGCGGCGCATCACCAGGAGATGTCCGACGGCCTGGGTGACGATGTAGACATACCAGGGCAGGGCGGGCGCATAGTCGTGAATCGCGGTCATGGTGTAGCGCCCATCCAGCAGGGTCTGGAACTCGAAGCGCGGGCGTCCGGGGGACTGGAGCTTGGCGAGCAGGCCGCCGCTGATGGCGTAGATCTGGCGCTCCGCGGTGCTGGCAGTGGGCTGGTGGCTGAGCACCAGCAGCTTGACGGGCAGGATGCGGGTCCAGACCTCGACGTTGTGCCGGGCGTCCACGCGGCTTCGCACCAGCGGCCAGCAGCATTCACCCAGCCAGCGGAAGTAGTTGCCCGCGACCCAGGCGGCATCCTGCCCGGGCGGCAGCAGCACGCGCTGGATGGAGCGCACCAGGGATTGCTCGCGCATGACGCTGGTGTCGGCCTCGCGGATGCGCGCACGGGGGTTGGGCTTGAGGCGCTTCGTGCACGGGTCGATGGAAGCGGCGAGCGCGTCGGCGAAGCCCATGGCCTCCGGCTGAATGACCTGCTGGAGCGGATTGTCGCGCATGACCGTGTCCTGGGGCAGGCTCTCGACGATGGCGCCCACCATCTGTGGCGGTGCCCCGCTCACCAGCCGCGCCGTGGCCGATGCGAGCGCGTTCGGCATAAAAGGCAGGCGCAGGAACGCCCGCTTGAGGCCCAGCACCCGGGCGGTGTCGCGCAGCATTTGCTCGTAGCTCAGGGCTTGCGCGCCACCGATGTCGAAAGGGCCGATGTAGCTCTCGGGGTGGTCCAGGCAGTGCAGGATGGCCCGCACCAGGTCCGCCAGCGCAATGGGCCGGGTCAGCGAGCGCGCGGAGGGGGGTAGCGCCAGGACCGGCAGCCGACGCACCAGGTCCAGTAGCAATCCCGGGCCGGTGCCGCCAGGACCGACCACCAGGCTCGCACGCAGCGCCGTCAGCGGTGTGCCGCGGGAGCCGAGCACCATCTCCACCTCGCGGCGGCTCCACAGCAGCGGCGAGAAGCGGAAGCTCCGCGGCATCACGCCGCTGACGAAGACGATCTGCTTCAGACCGTTGGCCGCCGCGGCTCGGGCGAAGTTGTCCGCGAGCACCAGATCCATGTCCCGCGGGCGGGCCTGGGTGAGCCTGGACGACGGCGCCAGCGAGTGCACCAAATAGACGGCGGCGTCGACGCCCGCCAGCGCCGCCTCGATGTCCGGTGACGAGAACAGATCACAGTGGCGCCAGCTGACCCCCGCCGTGGACGCTGGCGTCGCCGCCCGCGCCGGGGAGCGGGTGAGTGCTAGGACCGCCTGTTGCTCAGCGAGCCGCGGCAAGAGCGCCGTGCCGATGAAGCCGCTGGCGCCGGCGACGGCGACCCGCTGACGACGGCCGGCTTGCAGGGCGTCACTGTTCATCGGCGTCGGCACCATCGGGTGCACGAGATGCGACGGGCTTCGAAACGGGGCAAGGCTTCCGATGTCTCGCAGCGCCCACTGAGCCCGTCGCTTCGAGCAGGGACTCGGTCGCGAGCACGGCGTGTGACGCTGCTCGCTGGTGGCGCTGAGCGGTTTTTCGGGATAGACGCCGGGTTGAAAACCGTCATCATATCGTCAACCTGTAAGAGTTTGCCGGTGCACTGGCTATTTGCACGCGACGCCGGTCCAGCGGCCCGCACACCCCGCCGAAGTACCCAGCCCAGGAGCTGCCGCTATGATTTCCGACGCCATGCGTACGCGGATGAACGAACAGATCAACCGCGAGCTGTATTCTGCCTATCTCTACCTGGCGCTGTCCGCACATTCCGAGCGCGCCAACCTCAAAGGCACCGCTGCCTGGTTCATGGCCAAGCACTCCGAGGAGATGTCCCACGCCCTCAAGATGTACCGCTATTTGTTGGACCAGGATGCCAAGGTGGAGCTGGCGGCCGTATCCGCACCCCCAGTGGCGCCCGACGGTGTGCTCGCCATGTTCGAAGAGACCCTGGCGCACGAGCGCGAGGTTACCACCGCCATCAACGATCTGGTCGACCAGGCCCTATCCGAGAAGGACCATGCCACCAACATCTTCCTGCAGTGGTTCGTCACCGAGCAGATCGAAGAGGAGGCGACGGTGAGCGACATCATCGGTCGGCTTCAGCTGTTCGGCGACAAAGGGCAGGGCCTGCTCATGATCGACAACGAGCTTGGAGCCGCCGCTAAGACCATGGGTCAGGCGGACACCACCGACGCCGGCGCCTGAGCGCCACAGACAGTCAACGAACAGCGCCCGCAGGCCACACAATGGGCAAAAAGAAGGACAAGTGCTGCGAGAAGTACAAGAAAGACAAGCGTTGCAAAAGCTGTCCAAAGAAAAAGGGCCGCTGACCATCGCTCCATGCGAGGCAACAGCGCCGGGGCACCGCGAGGCTTCGCCCCAGCCAGTGCGACAAGGTCACCTGAGCACGCGCCTGTGTCGGCCCCGTGTCGTCCCTGTGTCGCCCTAACGACCAGTGGGCGCCGCCGTAGCCATCTTCGACTCCAAAACAGGGGGAGCCATGGTCCAGCGAGATGCATCCTCGTCCCTGCCGCCCGCGGCAGTATCCTTGTTGTGCCTGCTGCTGTTGAGTATTGCCCCGCAGGGCATCGCAGGCACCGACGACGACTGGCCCGATTGGGCCGAGCAGCCCGATCTGATGGAGCAGGTAGCCGCTGTCAGCGACGGCGAGCTGCGCTTTCTGCCCGCCGCCGACACGGACGGCGAGCACGCGCACCTGAATCGGATCTCGATCACGGAGGACAGCCTGGACGGCGGCTGGGTGGCACTGGAGCAATGCCACGAGAACATCGACGCGGTGCCGGCGGCACAGATCATGTTCCGCGCCGGCGGCATCCGTGACCTCACCATCGAGTCCAGCCGCAACATCGGCCGCGCCTGGGTCGAGGGCCACAGCGTGCAGCTGAAGGACGTGGGCCGCGATGCCGTGCTCTGCATTCGCGCTGAGAGCCAGGCGCTGCGCGACATGGGTGACGGCCGTTACCGGCTGCGCAACGGCCCCTACATGCGTCGCTTCCTGGATGGCTACTATCCGATGCGTGTGACCCTGGACATCCAGTATCCTGCCGAAGTCATCCAGGTGATGGGGCAGTCGCCGTCCATACAGCCCGGGTTCGACGTAACCGACGGCGGCTCCGATCTGAGTGTCGACGCCACCTTCGAGGGGCGTCTGGTCACCTGCTTCGACTTCTGTCGCCACAGCGGCGACTGCTCCGGGCCCTTGCCGGCCTGCGACGAGCGTTGATCCGTCCAGCGCCGGTGTGCCCCCGGCGCGGAATACGCCGGGGGGCGGAGCGCCACCCGCCACGAGAGCGCGTATGACAGCACCTGAAGTCATCGTCGCCGACATCACCGCCCTCGATGTCGACGCCATCGTCAATGCCGCCAACAGCTCGCTGCTCGGCGGAGGTGGCGTGGATGGGGCCATTCACCGCGCCGCCGGCCCCGAGCTGCTGGCGGCATGCCGTCAGCTCGACGGCTGTCCGACGGGGGAGGCCCGGATCACGCCCGGCTTCCAGCTGCCGGCGCGGTGGGTCATCCACGCGGTCGGGCCGGTCTGGCACGGCGGCGGCGCCGGTGAGCCGGAGCTGCTGCGCAATGCCTATCGGCAGAGCTTTGCGCTGGCGCGTGAGCACGGTGTTGCGAGCATCGCCTTCCCCGCCATCAGCACCGGCGTCTATGCCTTTCCGAAGGACGGCGCCGCCGCCATCGCCGTGGCGGAGATGCGCGCCCACGCAGACGCCTTCGAGCGGATCATCGCCTGCTGCTTCAGTGAGGCCGATGCCGAGCCCTACCGGCGCCTGCTCACGCCCGGCTGAGGCGCCCACCTCCGGCCATTCCCGTCAGGGTCGGTAGGCCGATCACGCCGAGCCGGCCTCGGCTGCCCCTCTCCAGGCCCGCCGGCAAGCCGTATACCTACCAACGCCTCGCGCTCGTCGTCGGGCCTCTGGCGTGTTGTCTTGGGCTATCCTTGGCAAAACAGAACGGCCGCATGTGCCTATGCCGGATTTGGGCGGGCGTTGCAGAGCTGTCGGCAGCGGGCTCGACGCATAACGGGGTGATGCATGTTCCACGGGTACCGAACCCGGGGGTTCACTTTGGTGGAGCTGATGATCGCCGTGGCGATCATCGGTGTTTTGGCCGCGATCAGCATTCCTGCTTACCAGACCTACGTTCGCCGCGCGGCGTCCGTTGACGGTTATCTGCAGTTCGCAGCGGTGAAGACCAAGATCGTGGATTTCTACGTCTCCAAGGGCGTGCTGCCGGCGAATTTCGAGGATATAGGCCTGCCGCCGCCGACGGGCGTCGCTCATGGCGGCGACTCGGGCAGCTACGCGCACGTGTTCGGCGTCGAGAGCAAGGTTTGGGGGAGTGTCGAGTACCAGCCGAAGCAGCCGAACGGCTATGTTTTCGTTCTGCGCGCCATCGAGGCGCCGGACATCGGTCTGCACTTCCAAATCAAAGCCGAGAACGGCGGCGTGCGCATTCGCTGCACCATCAATCAGGTGGCCGAGCGCGCCCCCTATGTGCCCGCCCAATGCCGCGACGGCAGCGTTGACGATTGGAGCTGGTAGCGTCGCCCTCGCCCGGCACGCATGCCAAGGCGTGCCGGCGCTTAGGACGCTCCGGGGCTGGTGCAGTCGGCCGCTTGACCCGCTGGGTCGCTTGACTCAAAACGGGGCCCGGCCGCTGCCTGACGAGCCGCGCCCGGACTTGCCGGTCACACCATCACACCGGGCGAGAAGCTGTAGCTGTCGATGATGTTGACGTAGTTGGCGCGCTCGAACTCCGCCGGGTTCGGGACGGCCAGCGCGCTGACGCGTCCGCGGACGTCCTCGACGGACTCGAAGCCCTGGTCCTCCATCCATTGCTCAATGCCCTTGAGGATGACATCCGTCTGGCCGGCGCCGTTCTTGAGCAGGGTGCTGCACAGGTGCACCACGTCGGCGCCGGCCAGCAGCAGCTTGACGGCGTCGTCGGCGGTGTGGATGCCGCCGGTGGCGCCGAGGGAGAGGTTGTCGATGCGCCCGTACAGGATCGCGATCCAGCGCATGGCGAGCAGCGCCTCGGCGGACGTGGACGGATGCAGGCTCGGCTGCAGGCGCAGGCTGTCGGTGTTGATGTCCGGCTGGTAGAAGCGGTTGAACAGCGCCACGCCGTCGGCGCCGGCGGCCGCCATGCGCTGCACCATGTTGCCGACGGAGCTGAAGCTCGGCGAGAGCTTCATGTTGATGGGGATGGAAATGCTGTTCTTCAGCGTGCGCAGGATCTCCAGGTAGCGCTCTTCCACCACGTTGCCCGGCTGGTCGATGTCGGCGGCTACATAGTAGACGTTGAGCTCCAGGGCGTCGGCGCCGGCTTCTTGCAGCTCACGGCCGTGCTCCACCCAGCCCGAGGGGCTGACACCGTTGAGGCTCGCGATGACGGGGATATCCAGGGCCTCTTTCAACGCCCGCAGGTTCTCCAGGTACGGCTCGGTGCCGGTGCTGAAGTCCTGCCAGTCCGGCAGGATGCTCTCGCCGATCTCCGCGAAGCCCGTGTCCTGGTGGTGCAGGAACCGGTTCATGGTCTCGGTATCGGCGGTGATGGCCTCCTCGAACAGCGAGTACATGATGATGGCCGCGGCGCCGGCATCCTCCAGCTGCTTGCTCTGGTCGACGCTCTTCGACAGTGGTGAGGCCGAGGGGACGATGGGGTTCTTGAGGTCGAGGCCGAGGTATTTGGTGGTCAGGTCCATGGGCGGCTCCGGGGTCGTGCAATGCGGGCGTTGATCGAAGGGCTTGCAGGGACTACGAAGTACGAAGTCCGCAGTACGGGGGGCGCCCACGTACTTCGTACTCCGTACGCCGTACTTCCGATCGGCTAGTCTGCCTTCTCCACCGGCTTCTCCGACTTCTGCCAAGCCAGGTGCGCGAGCTGCTCGTAGAGGGAGTACTTGCTCTCTACGTGCTTCTGCGCCAGCTTCAGGAAGCGCTCGGCGTCGTCCGGGTGGGTGCGGTTCAGCACGCTGAAGCGGGTCTCGCTGGCCAGATAGTCCCGGTAGGGGATGCTGGGCCGCTTGCTGTCGATGTGCAGCGGGTTGTCGCCGGCGTCGATCTTGCGCGGGTCATAGCGGAACAGCGGCCAGTGTCCGGAGTTGACGGCCATGTCCTGCTGGCGCAGGTTGTTCGACATGTCCACGCCGTGGGCGATGCAGGGAGAGTAGCAGATGAGCACGGACGGCCCCGGGTAGGACTCCGCCTCCAGGAAGGCGCGCACGGTCTGCACGTCCTTGGCGCCGAAGGCCACCTGGGCGACGTAGACGTTCTCGTAGGCCATGGCCATCATGGCCAGGTCCTTCTTGAACGTGGGCTTGCCGCCGGCGGCGAACTTGGCCACCGCGCCCATGGGGGTCGCCTTGGACTTCTGCCCGCCGGTATTGGAATAGACCTCGGTGTCCAGCACCAGCAGGTTCACGTCGCGCCCGGTGGACAGCACATGGTCGACACCGCCGTAGCCGATGTCGTAGGCCCAGCCGTCGCCGCCGACGATCCAGACGCTGCGCTTCACCAGGTGCTCGCAGACGCTGGCCAGGATGCCGGCCTCCGGCGCCTTGACGGACTTGAGCTTCTCCTTGAGTGCCGCGACCCGCTGGCGCTGCTCATGGATGCCCGCCTCGGTGGATTGGTCCGCATTGAGCAGGCCGTCGACCAGGTCGGTGCCGATCTTGTCCGCGAGCACGATCAGCATTTCTCGCGCCTGCTGATTCTGGGCGTCAACGGCGAGCCGCAGGCCCAGACCGAACTCGGCGGTATCCTCGAACAGGGAGTTGTTCCAGGTGGGGCCGCGGCCTTCGGGGTCCGTGGTGTAGGGGGTGGTGGGCAGGTTGCCGCCGTAGATGCTGGAGCAGCCGGTGGCATTGCCCATGAGCATGCGGTCGCCGAACAGCTGCGTGGCGAGCTTCACATAGGGCGTCTCGCCGCAGCCGACGCAGGCGCCCGAGAACTCGAACAGCGGCTGCATCATCATGGCGTGCTTGATCTTGTGGCCGTCGAGCTTGGTACGGTCGTACTCGGGCAGACCCAGGAAGAAGTCCCAGTTCGGCTGCTCGATGTCGTGGCGCTCCTCGGCGGGCAGCATGTTGAGCGCCTTGCGCTTGGGGTCCTTGCGGTCCCGGATAGGGCAGACCTCCACGCAGAGCCCGCAGCCGGTGCAGTCGTCCGGGGCGATCTGATACGTGACGCGATAGTCCTCCGGGAAATCCTTGCCCTTGACCTTGGCGTGGAGGAAGTCGCCGGGGGCGCTATCGGCCAGCTCGGCCGGGAACACCTTGGCGCGGATGGCCGCATGCGGGCACACCAGCGGGCACTTGCCGCACTGGGTGCAGAGATCCTCTTCCCACTTCGGCAGCTCCAGCGCGATATTGCGCTTCTCGTACTGCGTGGTGCCGGTGGGCCAGGTGCCGTCCGGCGGCATCAGGCTCACGGGCAGCTCGTTGCCGCGCCCGGCGATGAGGGTGGACGTCACGCGCTGCAAGAAGTCCGGGGCATCGGCGGGCACCACCGGCGGGCGCTCGAAGTCGCTGGTGGTCTGTCCGGGCACCTGCACCTGATGCAGGCCGGCGAGGGTCGCGTCGATGGCGGCAAAGTTACGGTCGAGGAGCTTCTGGCCCTTCTTCCCGTAGGTCTTCTCCACCGCTTTCTTGATCTGGGCGATGGCCTCGTCCTTGGGCAGGATGCCGGAGATGGCGAAGAAGCAGGTCTGCATGATGGTGTTGATGCGCCTGCCCATGCCGGTCTTCTCGGCGATGTCGTAGGCGTCGATGACGTAGACCTTGATGCCCTTGTCGAGGATCTGCTGCTGCATGGACTTGGGGAAGTCGTCCCAGACCTTCTCCGGCGGCGTCGGCGAGTTGAGCAGGAAGGTTGCTCCCTGCTTCGCCTTGTCCAGCATCTCGTAGCGGGTGAGGAAGGTCGGCTGATGGCAGGCGACGAAGCTCGCCTCGTTTTCGCCGATCAGATAGGTGCTGTTGATGGGCTCGGGGCCGAAGCGCAGGTGGGACACCGTCACGGCGCCGGCCTTCTTGGAGTCGTACTCGAAATAGCCCTGGCCGAAGTTCGGCGTCTCCTCGGCGATGATCTTGATGCTGTTCTTGTTGGCGGACACGGTGCCGTCGGAGCCCAGGCCGTAGAACACGCACTCGGTGACGCCCTTGGCGGCGGGCTTGAAGCTCGGGTCCCAGTCCAGGCTGGTGTGGCTCACGTCGTCGATGATGCCGACGGTGAACTTGTTCTTGGGCTTGTCCTTGGCGACCTCGTCGAGTACGGCCTTGACCATGGCCGGTGTGAACTCCTTGGACGAGAGCCCGTAGCGCCCGCCGATGACCCGCGGCATGGTCGCCATGTTGCCCTCGGTCACGGACTCGGAGAGGGCCGTGACCACGTCCAGATACATGGGCTCGCCGTTGGCGCCGGGCTCCTTGCAGCGGTCCAGCACGGCGATCTTCTGGGTTGTGACGGGCAGGGCGGCCAGCAGGTGCTGCGGGCTGAAGGGCCGGAACAGCCGGACCTTGATGAGACCCACCTTCTCGCCCTGGTCGGCGAGTTGCTGCACGGCCTCTTCGGCGGCGCCGATGCCGGAGCCCATGAGCATGACCACGCGCTCGGCGTCCGGGGCGCCGACGTACTCGAAGAGCTTGTACTGGCGGCCGGTGAGCTTCGCGAGCTTGTCCATCTGCGCCTGCAAAATGCCCGGCAGAGCGGCATAGAAGGGGTTGACCGTCTCGCGGCCCTGGAAGTAGACATCCGGGTTCTGCGAGGTGCCGCGGATGATGGGATGGTCCGGGTTCATGGCCCGCTCGCGATGGGCCGTGACCAGTGACTCGTCGATCATCGCGCGGATGGTGTCGACCGGCAGCTTGTCGATCTTGTTGACCTCGTGCGAGGAGCGGAAGCCGTCGAAGAAGTGCAGGAAGGGCACCCGGCTCTCCAGCGTCGCCGCCTGGGCGATGAGCGAGAAGTCCATGATCTCCTGGATGTTCGCGGAGCAGAACATGGCGTAGCCGGTGGCGCGGCAGGCCATGACGTCGGAGTGGTCGCCGAAGATGGACAGTGCCTGGGCCGCCAGCGAGCGCGCCGATACATGCAGCACCGTCGGCGTCAGCTCGCCGGCGACCTTGTACATGGTCGGGATCATCAGCAGCAGGCCCTGCGACGCCGTGAAGGTCGTCGACAGGGAGCCGCCCTGCAGCGCGCCGTGAAGAGAGGCGACGGCACCGGCCTCGCTTTGCATCTCGATGACGTCGGGCGAGGTGCCCCAGAGGTTCTTGATACCGAGCGACGACCACTCGTCCGACCACTCGCCCATGGGCGAGGCCGGCGTAATGGGGTAGATAGCGATGACCTCGTTGGTCATGTGCGCGACATAGGCGGCGGCTTCGTTGCCGTCGAGGGTGACCATTTGCTGCTGCGACATGGAGACTTCCCGCGATTGTGGGTGGCTGCAAAGGTTGCTGCGTCAGGGCGACGGGCTGGGTGCGACCAAGGACGATCGCGGCGGACGCGACGGCGGTGCTTGGCCGGGCCATTGGCTTCGACTATATCCGTAACGGCCGCAGCGGCCACTGATCCAAGTCCAAGGCGTGGCGATAATCGCGGCAGCGGCTGATCCGGGTCAGCCAAGCTCGAAATGGCTGCATGCTCAGCATTGACGCGCCGGCGTGGAGGGCGGGCGCGCGCTGGCCTAACCCCGCCCGGCACTGACGTGGGACGAGCCCCTCCGGGTGCGGCAGGCGGATCAGCCGGCTCTGGCCCTTTTGCTTTTCTTGCGCGAGATCGGTAAGACACCGGCATGGTCGCCGTGTCCACAGACATGTCCGTTGCGCTGCGCGCCATGCGCGATGAGGACCTTCCGGCCGTGCTGGCCTGCGAGCAGGCTGGCTATACCTCGCCGTGGTCGGAGGGGATCTTCCGCGACTGCCTGCGGGTGCGCTACTGCTGCCTGGTGGCGGAGACTCGGGAGATGGTGGTGGGCCACGCCGTCATGTCCGTCGCCGCCGGCGAGTGCCACTTGCTGAACCTGTGCATCCATCCGCTCTTTCAGCGCCTCGGCATCGGGCGGCGGCTGCTGCGGCGGCTGCTGGCCTTGGCGCGTCGCCAGCAGGCGGATTCAGCGTTCCTGGAGGTGCGGCTGTCGAACACCGGCGCCATCGCGCTCTATCGCGGCGAGGGCTTCGATGAGATCGGTGTACGCAAGGGCTATTATCCGAGCGCCGGCGGCGACTCGTCGCGGCGCGAGGATGCGCTGATGATGGCGCGCTCGCTATAGCTCAGGCATTTCTGCCGCGCCCTTTTTTGGCGGCTGTGGCGGGGGGAGCTGTATGCCCCGGCGGAGCTGTGTCAGGGGGCTCTGTGTCTTGAGTGCCGGCGTCCGCTGGCTGCTCGGTTTGTGCTTGTGGCGCAGCGTCAGCCTCGCCGCTGCGCAAACGGCGCTCCCACATGGCGATACGCTGCTGCCAGTCGGCTTCCTGGGCCGCGGTATCGCGTTGGTGCAGCGCGGTTCGCCGTTTTTCGGCGCGCCGGCGTCGGAAGAGGTGCGCTGCCAGACCCACTACGCCCGCCAGTGCCAGCACCGATGTCGCCGGTGCCGAGACGAAAGCCGGGGCGAGCCAGCGGTGGCCGCCTGCGGCGCGCTCCCCGGCATTGCTGCCCGCCTCGGCGGCGCTGGCCAGCGGCGTGCACAGGGCGAGCCAGAGCAGGAGGCAAGCCCACCGGACAGGGGCCGGCGCGTCGGCTGCGGGCACGTGCTGTAGACAGGGGGCATTGCGCATGACTTCGATCACCCTTGGTCTTGGTCAGCTGGACGACATCCTCGTAGGTCCATGCCGGTAGCCGGTCGCAGGCGGCGCAACGCCGGCCGAGGCCGCCTAATGGGCCACCTTCCACGATAGATGACCCACTGGCTGCATGGTAGCAGGGTGGCCCCATGGCTGATGCGGCTGCGCGTCAATGCGCTGAAAGGCGGTTCCGGCTCCAGCGTGCTATGTGCTGACAAGACACCGGGTCGTCGGCCTTGCCTTCCCAGCCATTCAATCGGTGTTTCCCTGACCCAGGGCGCCCACCGGCAAGGGCATCCTGCAACGAGATCAGCCATGCAAGCGAGCGGCTAGCGCCGAGCTGCGTGTCCCGCAATAGGCGCCGGCACTGCCGGGGCATGCCGGAATGCGCGGCAACGATTGCACAATGTGACCAAAGGCGCCTTTGACGCTTGTCATTGACGGCGCCTCGGCGCATGATCTTGCCCGCTGTGGCTCGCTGCACCGCGGAGGACGCACCCATGTCCAACCTCGCCGGCAAGGCTTACGGGATGAACGTCATCACACCGATGCACCCGTCCCGGACCTGGATCAATCGGCTCATCTTCATGGTCGCACAGCTGAAGCCGCGGGTGCTGTCGGGGCTGCTCGGACTCTCGCTCATCCACTTCGCACGCTGGTTCATGATCAAGCGCGACCAGTGGCCGGACTTGGGGCAAGGGCCGGAGCAACTGCGGCACGACTACATGCTCTTCTGTAGCAATTTCAACGGGACCTGGGACCAGTACATCGACGCCTTCGCCGATGGTATCCCGAGCGGCCTGGATCTGTTCTGGTATTCCAGCGTCAAGTATCCCCAGTCGATCCCGCTGACCCCTTTCAAGTCCTACATCGTCCACAACCAGCTGGACACCCAGTATTACTACAACGCCACACCCGGCAGCGCCCAACGCGACATCAAAGCGGCGCTGCGGGTGATGCCTGCGCTGCGTGAGCTCGCGGCTCAGCATCCGGACATGACGCCGACCGAGTTCGCGGCCGCCTACCGTGCGGCGCTCCGCAAGGTCCAGACCAGTCTCGGCGCCCCGGGGCTCGCCCCGGTGGCGAGCAATGCCACCTTCGAGGCCGAGCGCAATCTTGAGCCGCTGCTCCAGGCCCGCTGGGGCTGAGCCCGAAGACGGCCTACCCATCCACCGCCCGTAGGAGCGCTCTGCGATGCCCAACTTCGACGGCGGCCATTATTTCCTGTCCGTGTTGGTCCCCATTCGCACCGACGCGGAGCAGAACGCTGAGGGGGCTTGGCGCGCCCATGTCGACCTGTTGCGCGAGGAGTTGGCGCTGCTGCCCACGGCGCAGCAGAGCCGCGTGTCACGGAATGCCCCCCGACAGAGCCCCTTCGCCCGGAATACGCTCAACCACTTGGCGCGCTTCGTCGTCATCGACGATGTGGTCTTCAACGGACGTGTCGGCGGTAACGCCCTGTGGGAGCGTCTGCGCGGCCGCAATCCGCTGACGCCGCAGCCGGTGGACCGGCTCAAATGCGCTTACCTGTTTTTCGGTGCGGACATCGATGCGAGCGCCGGCGGCGACGCGGGGCTGCGCCCCTACACCGACGCCTTGTGGGACACCATGCGGGATGAGCTCAAGGCCGTCTTCCGGCATTGCCTGGGCTTCCAGGAGCGCGTTCGGGATGCCGAGGGCTTCTTCCGCTATATCCAGGACTGTCAAATCGAGACCACCATGCCCTTCAACGACTACTGGGCGGATGGCCTGCCGGCGGCGCAGGTGGACACCAATCTGCTGCCGGTCCTGGTGGTGCCCGCGCTGACCGCAGCCGTGGCCGTTCTCGGCTTCGTGCTGCATCTGTTCGGCCTCGGCGACGGCGGCTGGATCTGGACCAGTCTCATCGCACTGGCCCTCACCGGTGCCCTGGGTGTCGGCCTCTATCACTACATCGTGGCCAAGGCGCAGGCGCCGCTGCCAACGGCGCCGGACTCGGATCTGCCGTCGGTGCTGAAGGCGCTTTATCTCCAGCAGCGCTTTACGGATTTCGCCATCGCCCAGCAGGGTGCGGACGACGCGGCGTTGTACGCCGCTTTCAAGGAGTTCATGGACACCCACAAGCCGACCGACGTCAACGGCCCGACCCAGCCGCCGGGCGTCATTGCGACGGGTTGACGGAGACACCGCCGTGAGCACCACCCATTTGAATCTCGCCGACATCCAGGGCAACGTGGTCCGCGCCTACGGGCGCTTCGGCTTCCCCTGCGCGCGCTATTACTTCCTGCGTGTGGACCCGCAGCAGAGCGCCGACGGCCGTGCCTTGGTGGACCGAGTGCGTCGGCGCATCACCACCGCCGTGCGCTGGCGCGAGGGGCCGAACGAGACCGCCCCGGGCGCCGTCGAGCCGCCGGACAGCACGCTCAACATCGCCTTCACCTTCTACGGCCTGCTGGCGCTGGGGCTGCCCACCAGTGTGCTGGCACGCATGCCGCCGGAATTCATCGAAGGCATGCCCGGGCGGACCTACATCCTCGGCGACGAGGGCGACAACGCCCCCGAGCATTGGGACCCCATCTGGCGCACCAACGCGGAGAAGCGCATTGGCAGCGGCCAGACGGCCGCCGACGGCGAGCTCGGGCATGTGCACATCTGGCTGTCCATCAACGCCCGCAGCATGGAGCAGATGGAAGCCGCACACGAGACACTGATGGCGGACATCGCCGCCCATCCGGGCCTGCGCCTGCTGCCGGGCCATGGTGCCGACGGCGCCGACTACCAGGCGGCGTCGGCCATCTTCGCGCCGGGGCCCGACGACACCTTGGTGCCCACCGGCAAGGAGCATTTCGGCTTCACCGACGGCATCGGCGACCCGGTGTTCGACGGCCGCTACGAGCCGGACGTTCAGGCGCGCCGGGTCAAGGGCCGCGGGCGGCTCACGCCCGCAACGGAGCAGCAACCGGATCAGCAGTGGGTGCCGCTCGCCACCGGCGAATTTCTTCTCGGCCATGCCGACGAGTCCCAGGAGCTGCCGCCGACGGCGCCGCCGTGGGAATTCACCCGCAACGGCACCTTCATGGTGTTCCGCAAGCTGCACCAGAACGTCAAGACCTTCCACGACTACACGGCCGAGCAGGCCGCGCTGTTCGGGCGACTCTGGGGGCTCGAGGCCGAGGCGGCCCTGGCAACGCTCAAGGCCAAGCTCGTCGGCCGCTGGAGCGACGGCATTCCGCTCATCGCCGCGCCCACCTATGACGACTGGCGCCGCTTGCAGAGCCAGTGGCGGGACGTACCGGCCATTGGGCTCAAGCCGCGCACCGAGCGGACCCCCGCCGAGCAGGCGCGCAAGGACGCCTTTGATGATCTGCTCGCCAACTTCACCTTCGGCGACGACAAGGACGGCATCAAGTGCCCCTATGGTGCGCACCTAAGGCGCGTCAATACCCGCGATATGCTGGACCCGGAGCTGCACGGCGACAACCCGGAAGCGCGCACCGGCTCGTCGCTCAACAAGCGCCGCCGCATCCTCCGCCGCGGGCTGCCCTACGGCCACGCGGATCCGGACAATCCCTCAGACGACGGCGAGCATGGCGTCATCTTCATCGCCCTCTGTGCCAGCCTGAGCCGGCAGTTCGAGTTCCTTCAGCAGCAGTGGATCCAGTACGGGCTGGACTTCAACACCGGCAACGACACCTGCCCGCTGGTGGGCAATCATCGACTGGACGATCGGCGCCCTGCCACCAAGCACGTCATCGCAGCAGACCCGGCGGGCGACGCACCGCCCTTCATCGCCGCCAATCTGCCGAATTTCGTCACCACCCGCGGCGGGGATTATTTCTTTCTGCCCGGCATCAATGCGCTGCGCATGATCGCCCAAGGCAGCGTGGACCCGACCTGAGCGGGGCAGGGCGATGACCTTCCTGAGCAACCTGCTGCGGCTGCCGGTGCGCTGGCTCGCCATCCTCGGCGGCGGCATCGCGGATCTTGTGGCCCTGCTCAAGCTCCTGGCCCGGGCCTTCCCGGGCGACAAGGCCGGGCGGCAGCAACGCCTGCTCGGCGTGCTCGCCACCACCGCCGGGCAGCGCGCGCTGTTCGGCGTGCTGCGGGTGTTCTGGGCCAACTTGGTGCTCCGCCGCAAGCTGGTGGCCGCCTACGACAACACCGGCACCGCCATCGTCACCCGCGATGTGGACGTGCGCGAGGTGCTCGCGCGCGATGCGGACTTCCTGGTGGTCTACGAGCTGCGCATGCGCCGGATCACCGCCGGGGAGAACTTCTTTCTTGGCATGCAGGACTCGCCTGCCTACCAGCGCAACGTCTCTGCGATGCGGCTCGCGGCGCGCTGGGAGGACGTGAGCGCGATCATCCGCCCGACGGTGGACGAGCATGCCGGCACCATCGTGGCGGGCGCCGAGGGCAAGCTCGACGTCCCCGCGCAACTAACGCTGCCGGTGGTCGCCGACATGGTCGCGCGCTATTTCGGCACGCCCGTCGGTGGCGACGGGCAGCCGAGCCGGGACGACCTGATCGCCTGGACCAGCGTCATGTTCTGGTACCTGTTCATCGACCTGGGCGCGGACCCGGACGTGGACCGCGGGGCCACGGAGGCCGCCGCTGCCGCTCGGGACTGGCTGGACCAGTGCATCGCGGACCGCAAGGCGAATCCGACCGAGACCGACGACGTGCTGAGCCGCTGCCTGGGTCTCCAGCGCGCGGACATCCTCGGCTTCGACGACCTCGCCATCCGCAACAACCTGATCGGGCTCATCATCGGCGCCGTGCCGACGCTCTCCCGCGCCGCAGTACAGGCGCTGGACCAGCTTCTGGACCGCCCGGGGCCGCTCGCCGACGCCTGCGCCGCCGCCCGCGCCGACCACGATTCGAAGCTCGCGGCCATCGTCTTCGAAGCCCTGCGCTTCAACCCGGTGAACCCGTTCATCTACCGCCGCGCCCTGGCGGACACCACCATCGCCCAGGGCACGCTGCGCGCGCGGCGGATTCCGAAGGGCACGCTGGTGCTGGCCTCCAATCTGAGCGCCATGTTCGATCCCGCCCGGCTGGATGTGCCGGAGCGCTTCGACTCCACCCGTCCCCCGGACGACTACATCCTCTGGGGCTACGGCCTGCACACCTGCTTCGGCCGCCACATCAACAGCGCCGTGGTGCCGGCACTGCTGAAGCCCCTGCTCGCCGCCGGCACACCGCGCCGAGCCGCGGGCGATGCGGGCAAGCTCGACACCGCCGGCACGCCCTTCCCGGCGCATCTGGTGGTGGAGCTGATACCCGTGCGGGTCGATCCCGGCCATCGGGCCGGTATGGCGGCTGACAAACCGTAATCGCTGCGGCGAAGCAGCGACTTTGCGTTGGCTCGGCGACGGCAAGCAGAGCTTGCAAAGCGACGTCGCGAAGCGGAGCTTCGCGACGAGTGGCTGTCGGCACACCCCACGCTGACACCAGGGCGCCAGAGACGAGAGATGGGCGCCGTCAGCCGCCCTCCCGGAACCCGGGATACAGCGTCATCCCGCCGTCCACATACAGCGTCGTCCCGGTTATGTAGTCCGAGGCGTCCGACGCCAGCCAGACCGCGGCGCGGCCGATGTCCATGGGCTCGCCGATACGCCCGTACGGGATCAGCGTCAGCAGGTCCGCTTCCGCCTCGGCGCTCTCCCAGGCCGAGCGGTTGATGGGTGTGCGGATGGCCCCCGGCGAGATGCCGTTCACGCGAATGCGATGCTCGGCGACTTCCTGGGCCAGGCTCTTCAGGAACATCAGCACGCCGCCCTTGGAGGTGGCGTAGTTCACGTGTCCGGCCCAAGGCACGATGTCGTGCACCGAGGACATGCAGATGATCTTGCCGGCGGCGCAGGAGCGCTGCGGGTCGATACCCTGGCGCAGGAACGCCCGGACCGCCTCGCGCGCGCACAGGAACTGCCCGGTCAGGTTCACATCCAGCACCTTGTTCCACTGGTCCAAGGTCATGTCATGGAACGGGGCGTCGCGCTGCAGACCCGCGTTGGCCACCAGGATGTCGACGCCGCCCCAGGCGTCGACCATGTCCCGGAACATGCGCTGCACCTGGCCCTCGTCACTGACATCGGCCTCGAGCGCCATGGCCTCGCCGCCGTCGACGCGGATCTCTTGGACCAGCTGCTCGGCGGCCTCTGGATTCACAACATAGTTGATGACCACGCGCGCGCCGGCCTGCGCCAGTGCACGGGCGACGGCGGCACCGATACCGGAGTTTGCGCCGGTGACCAGGGCGCGCTGGCCACGAAGGGTATCGGGATGAATAGCGGGCATGGGCGGGCTCCTGCGTGGTGACGGCCGATCGGGACCCGGGCCTGGCACCGCTCTAGAGGCGGGTCGATTTGGCCTGGGCGCAAGCTCCCGGCACGACACGTCAGTCCCAAAGATTGCCGAGCTCGAGTACCAGTGCGTCGAAGGGTGGCACAGCGATGCTAGCGGTATCGGCTGCCTGCGCGAGCAGGCGCCAGTGTCCGTCCTCCCGGCCATAGGCCTCCAGGGTGTGGCGGTGAGGGTCGACGAGCCAGGTATAGGCCACGCCGTGGTACCCGTAGAGAGGGAGTTTGATTTCTCGGTCCTTGCTGGCGGTGGTGGGGGAGAGAATCTCGCAGACCCAGTCAGGGACAATCTCGAAGCGATGACCCTCGGGGACCTTGGGCATACGCTCCTTGCGCCAGCCGGCGAGATCGGGAACGGCGACCTCGCGATCGGTGACGAAGTGGATTTCCGGCTCAATGAGGATCCACCAGCCGCCGGGGCCGCCGCGGCCCCGGCCATAGGCGCCGCCGATGTCGATGCTGAGCTCGGTCTCTGCCCGTGCGTGCGGACCCGACGGACGCGGCTGGGTGTGGAGCTGGCCGTTGAGAATCTCCCCGGTCAGGCTCTCGGGCAGGGCTTCCAGCTGGTCGTAAAGCCCGGGCTTGTAGGCATGCTGCATGGCTTCGGCCCGCCGGCAATGGTGGCTTGGCTGAGTCTTGAGGATACCGCGAAGGATACGCGCGGTGGGATACGAGCGGTGGCGTCCTGCCCACGAGCGAGATGCCGATTACTCGGCGTTTCCCTGGCTTGAGCAGATCAGGGCAGCCCGGCGCCGGGCACCGCGACCTCCGCGGTCTCGATGCGCCCGCTCCTGAGCTGGGCGGCCTGTTGCGGGTCGCAGGTCTCGGCGGTGCAGACGTGCAGGGTGCGCCGCTGCGGGCCGCCGAGCATGCAGGCGTAGGGGGTGCCGGCGGTCACGCAGCGGCCCAGGATCTCACCGCCGCGGGCGACGCGCAGGGTCTCGTGCGTGCCGGGCGAGCTGATCCACAGCGCCCCGTCGGCGTCCAGGCAAATACCGTCCGGCGTGGCTTCGCCCAGCGCCGCCCAGATGCCGCGGTCCGTGCTGTGCCCGTCAGGGCCGAGCTGAAACCAGCTCACGCGGTTCGCGAAGGTCTCGCCGACCAGCAGGGTGCCGCCATCGCGTGTGATGGCAGAGCCGTTCGGAAAGACGAGGCCGTCGGCGAACGGCTCGATGCCGCCGTCCGTGTCCACCAGCAGGAGCTCCGTCGGCGTCCTGGGCGCACCGCCGTCCACGTCGTAGCCGAAGTTGCCGGCATAGATCCGGCCTGCCGCGTCCACCACCATATCGTTGCAGTGCCAAGGGGCATGCTGGGAGAGGTCGGCGTAGGGCAGCAGCGCGCCGTCGACGACACGGACGATGCGACGCGTGGTCATCAGCACGCAGAGCAGGTCGCCATTGGGCAGCCAGCCGAGCCCGCCGGGGCGGTCCTCGGTGGTGGCAATGGTCGTCAGGCTGCCGTCGGCCGCCATGGCCAGCACCTGGTGGGCGTGCTGGTCCGTGAGCCAGAAGCGTCCGTCGTGCCAGCGCGGGCCTTCCGGGAAGGCGAGGCCGTCGGCGACGACTCGGGCTTGGTAGGTCTGCATGCTGATGTCCTCAGGGGGCCGGGCGCGGTTCGGCGAAGCGTCCCAAGGAAGCCGGGCCGATGCAACGCCGATGCAACTAAGCCTCCATGCGACGGCGGCGGCACGTTTCAGGCATCGGGCGCGTGGTCTTGCGCTGCGAGTGCCTCGCGCACCAATGCCACCTGCCCCGATGTCGCCAGGCCGATGGGCACCTCGATGGCGTCATCCGGCACGCTCAGGGTCGCGATCTGGCTGTCCAGCAGCACCGGCGGCATGAAGTGGTCTCGGCGGGCGGCGAGCCGCTCGCGCAGCTCCGCCGGCGCGCCCACCAGCAGCACGTAGCGGATATCCCGCAGACCCGCCGTAAGCCGGGTGCGGTAGCTGTCTTTGAGCGCGGAGCAGGCCAGCACCGCGTCCTTGCCGGCGGCGTCCTGCTCGCGCAGCAGCGCATGCAGCCGGTCCAGCCAGGGCCCGCGGTCGGCGTCGTCAAGCGGCTCGCCGCGGCGCATCTTGGCGATGTTCTCCGGCGGGTGATGGTCGTCGGCGTCGACGAAGCCGCAGCCGAGCGCCGCCGCCAGCGCCTCTCCGAGGGTGCTCTTGCCGGCGCCGCTGACGCCCATGACGATGACGATCATCCGAACACGATGGTCTTGTTGCCGTGGACCAGCACCCGGTCCTCCAGATGGAAACGCAGGCCGCGGGCGAGCACCTGCTTCTCTACGTCTTTGCCCAGGCGAATCATGTCCTCCACGGTGTTGTGATGGCCCACGCGCACCACGTCCTGCTCGATGATAGGGCCGGCGTCCAGCTCCGTGGTCACATAGTGGCAGGTGGCGCCGATGAGCTTCACCCCGCGGTCGGCAGCCTGATGATAGGGCCGGGCGCCGACGAAGCTCGGCAGGAAGCTGTGGTGGATGTTGATAATGCGCGCCGGATACTGGGCGCAGATCTGCTCCGGCAAGATCTGCATATAGCGCGCCAGTACGATGACATCCGGCCGCGCCTCGGCCAGCGCCTGCTCCACCGCCGCGAAATGGATCGACTTGTCCGCCGCCTCCACCGGGAAGTGGCGATAGTCGAGCCCATGCCATTCCACGTAGCTGCGCAGCTCGTCGTGGTTGGAGATCACGCAGGGGATGTCGAAGGCCATCTCGCCGCTGCGCCAGCGATACAGCAGGTCCGACAGGCAATGCGCCTGCTTGCTGGCGAGCAGCACCACGCGCTTGTTGATGCCGGTGTCGTAGACGCACCACTGCATCCGAAAGCGCTCGGCCACCGGCGTGAAGTGGGATTTCAGTCCTTCCAGACCGAAGGGCAGGGACGACGCCCGCACCACGTAGCGCATGAAGAACCACTGGCTGTCCGGGTCCGTGTAGTGGTGGGCCTCGGTGATCCAGCCGCCGTGCACGGCGATGAAATCGCTGACGGCGGCGACGATGCCCACCCGGTCCGGGCAGGAGATGATGAGGCGGTAGGCGCGCTCCATGGGCTCGGCTCGCGGTGGCCAGTGCGGGGGTTGGCAGGCTTGCGTCAGCTGGCCCGCAGGTCAAAAGGGCAAGGTAACCCGATCCGGGAAGTCTGGCACCAGCGCGCTTCGCGCAAGCACCGCATGGTTGTTGTGGAAGGTCATGGCCCCTTCCGTGTCGCAGAGCCAGAACTCCTTGGCACCGCGGGCGAAGTAGAACTCCTTCTTCTCGTCCATCTCGGCGCGTGAGTTGGACTCCGACAGCACCTCGACGACGATCTCCGGCGACTCCGGGTAGGGGTTTGCAGCGCCGTGGCGGGCCAGAAACTCACGGCTCGCCCAGGCGACGTCCGCGACCTTGACGCCGGCGGTGGTCTCGATGCTGCATTCCGGGAAGGCGGTGCCACCGGGCGCGTGGCGGCGCAGCAGCGTCTGGATCTCGCCCTGCAACAGGGAGTGTCGATTGGACGCCGGACTCATCACGATATGCCCCCAGCGGTTGGTCTCCAGCTTGAAGGGGAGATCCTTGAGTGCCGGGTGCGCGCAGATCTCCTGCCAGTTCATTGCCTGTGCTCCGAAATCGTGCTGCCGATGTCACATCATAGCGAGCGCGGCGGCGCTCGGCATCCCGCGGTGGGCGCCCCCTGCGTGCCATGAGATCGCGCAACTGGGAGATCGCGTAACTGGCGTGCCTATGGCGGATAAGCGCAGCTCATCCGCTGCTCGGCGGGTCGTAACGCCTGAATCTGGCGCGACCCGCCGTGGAGTGATTGAGCCGCCCGTCTGTGGTAGCACTCCGAGGGCTGTCGCCAATCCCGACGCTGCGCTCAGCGAACGTTTTCTTTGAACGAGGGTATTCTGGCGTTGCGGGCCTTGGAGAAATTGGCGAAGGTGATGCTGGTCGACACCAGTGAGACGTCCGTGAAGTCCGCATCGGTCACGTCGGCGTGACGCAGCACGGCGCCCATCAGCTGGGCGCCCGCGAGGTTCGCCCCGGTCAGATTCGCGCCGTGGAGATTGACGTCCCGCAGTAATACACCGCGCAGATCCGCGCCGATCAGGGTCGCCTCGCGCATGTTGGCGAGGTTGAGCACGGACGGGATGCGGCTGCCGACACCGCCGATGCGGGCGCCGTCGAGGTTCGCCCTGAGCAGCTTGACGCCGTTCAGATGGGTGTTCTGGATGTCGGCGTCTGCCAGATTGCAGCCGCTCATCAACGCCTCGATCAGCAGGGAGTCCTTGATGCGGGCGCGCAACAATCGGCAATCCCGCAAACAGGCGTCCGAAAGGTCGCTGCGCTCGATGACGGCATCGGATAGGTCTGCGCCGTGAAAATCCACGTAGCGCAGATCGCATGCCAGCAGACGCGCACCGCGCAGATCGCTGTTGGTGAGGACCGCGCCGCTGCCGGGGGAGCCGTCGCTGAACTTCGCTTGCTCGAACAGTGCGCCGGAGAGATTGGCCCCATCGAGCTGGCTGCGAAACATGACGGCGCCCGTGAGTCTGGCGCCGGTCAGATCGGCCCCGACGAGGTCGGTCTCATGCAGCCAGGCCCCGCTGAGATCCGCATCCCGCAGGTCCGCGCCATCGAGGATATCCTCCCGCAGATCCGCGTCCACCAGGCTCTGCGCATCCACGGTTCGCAGGACCTCTCCCGTGTCCTTGTGTCTGATCTCGATCATGACTGTGCTGGAATCATGCTCAGCAGCACGAAGATATCCGCCGAGATCCAGATGCGCTTCAGCGTTTGCATGGTGCGCCTCCCAGGGTAATGATCCCAACCACAGTGTAGACCGACACACCCATTCGCAGCGGCAAACGCGGCCCTCTCTTGCTCGCGCCACCGCATGCCGCCGGCATCAACGGAACCGCGTCTTAGGGCAACGCCGATTGATCGGGGTTGCCCGTGCGGAGCAGGTGGCCCCGCGATGCTCATCGAGCTAAACCGCTGAAACTGAAGGCGTTCGCAAGCCGTGTCTTCGAGCGCCGTGCCGACTCTGGCCTAGGGCGACCAATAATCGGCTTCTCTTCAACAGCTGCGCGGAGCCCCTTCACGCCACCTGGTCCCCGGCGACCATGGCGCAGATCCAAGGTGGGTCTATGTAAAAAAGCAGTGCTCTCCCTATTGCACGATCAGCGTTTCCCCCGGCTCCCATGCATCCGTGCCCGTCGCCGGCGCCTGCTCGGCGAGCGCCGGGAGCAAGTCGCGCCAGCGCAGCAACAGCCGCTGCCAATTCAACCTATGGCTCACCCCCAGCGGCACACAGGCTCAGCCTTTGAGTCACCGGCCGCGCTAGACTCTCGGCCCGTCGCAGGATCAGACATCGACCAGACCCCACGTGTACGCTGCATGCTGACCGTCATCCGCTCCAATCGCGTCGAGCAACTGCTGGCCGAGCTGGCCCGGCGGCTGGTGACAGCGCCGCCCGCATCCGTGCTCACGCCGGCCACCGTGGTGGCCGCGAGCCCCGCCATGGCGCGCTGGGTCAACCTGAGGCTCGCCGAGGTCTGCGGCGTGGCCGCGAATCTGGACTACCCGCTGCCGGCCACCTTCGTCTGGCGCCTGGCGCGCGGGCTGCTGGACGATCTGCCTGACGCGGACCCGCTGTCGCTGGACGCCATGGCCTGGCAGGTCTTCGCCGAGCTGCCGGCGCTGCTGGCGGAGCCGGCCTTCGCACCGCTGCAGCGCTACCTGCGCGACGACGCCGACGGGCGCAAGCGCTGGCAGCTCGCCACCCGCATCGCCGATGTCTTCGACCGCTGCCAGCTCTACCGCCCGGCGCTGATCCGCGCCTGGACCGACGGCCTGGAGGTCGATGACCTCGAGGCAGCGGCCGCCGAGCCCTGGCAGGGTCCGCTCTGGCGGCGGCTGGTGGCCGGCCGGGAGCAGCAGCACCGCGTCGCCGTGCTGGACCGGCTGCTGGCGGCGCTCGGGCAGCCGGCGGCGGGCGCCTTGCCCGAGCCTGTCGCGGTGTTCGCCGTCTCCAGCCTGCCGCCGGTGTTGGTGGAGGTGCTCCAGGCCCTGTCGCGCCACATCGACGTGGCTCTCTACCTGCACACACCCACGGCGGAGTTTTGGTCCGACCTGGTCTCCCAGAAGACCCTCGCCCGCAAGCGGCTGGCGCAGCCGGACGACGCCGACCTCTGGGAGACCGGCAATCCGCTGCTCGGCTCCTGGGGCCGGCAGGGCCAGGCCTTGCAGGACCTGCTGCTGCATGGGGAAACCCCGTTGGCGGAGGAGGACGCCTATGCCGCGGACTGGCCGAAGACCCTGCTGGGGCGGCTGCAACAGGACCTGTTCGCGCTGACCCCGGTGCCGGCGCCGGACGAGCGCATCCCGATGCCCGCCGACGACTCGGTGCAGGTCCACCTCTGCCACAGCCCGGCGCGGGAATGCCAGGTGCTGCACGACAGCCTGCTGGCCCTGTTCGAGGCCGAGCCGGACCTGCGCCCGGAAGACGTGCTGGTGTTGGTGCCGGACATCGCAGCCTATGCCGCGGACATCGCCGCCGTCTTCGACCGCCACCGGCCGGACCCGACAGGGCCGGCGGCGGCCGAGCGGCGCTCGGGCGCACCCTTCATTCCCTGGAATCTCTCGGACATCGCCGTCGCCGACGAGCATCCGCTGGTGCGCGTCTTCCTGCGCCTGCTGGCGCTGCCCGAGAGCCGCTTCACCCAGTCCGAGGTGCTGTCCTACCTGGACGTGCCGGAGCTGGCGGAGCATTTCGGCCTGGATGCCGACGCCGTGACCCGGGTCCGGGACTGGCTGGCGGCCGCCAACCTGCGCTGGGGCCTGGACGGCGCCCACAAGGCCGGCCTTGCGCTGCCGGCGACGGAGCAGAACACCTGGGCGCAGGCCGGGGCGCGGCTCTTCGCCGGCTATGCGCTCGGTGGGGCGCCGGGCGGCGATGCGGGCTTCGCCGGCATCGCACCGGTGGCCGGTGTCGAAGGCGCCGGCGCCGCGGCCTTGGGCCGATTCTGGCGGCTCTTCGACCGGCTGCGGGACACGGCTCGCCGCCTCGCCGAGCCGCGCACCGCCGCGGACTGGCAGCGGGCCCTGGGCCGGCTCATCGCGGACTTCTTCGGCGAGCGCGACGACCCGGACGGCCACCTCCAGCGCATCCGCGACGCCGTCGCGGAGCTGGCCGAGCAGGCCGCCGCCGTCGACGAGCCCCTGAGCCCGGCCCTGGTGCGCACCTGGCTCGAAGCGCGCGTCGGCGGCACCGGCACCGGCACCGAGCGCCGCGGCGGCCGATGGTTCAGCGGCGGCGTGACCTTCTGCGGCATGCGGCCCCTGCGCAGCCTGCCGTTCCAGGTCATCTGCGTGCTCGGCCTGGACGACGACGCCTTCCCGCGCCGCGACCGGCCCGTGGAATTCGACCCCATGCGCCGCAGCTGGCGCCCCGGCGACCCGCGCAAGGCGGACGAGGACCGCTACCTCTTCCTGGAGACCCTGCTCGGCGCCCGCCGCCGGCTCTATCTGAGCTGCGTCGGCCGCGACATCCGCAGCAACGAACCGCGCCAGCCCTCGGTGCTGCTGCGGGAGCTGCTGGATCACATGGACCAGTATTTCGTCGCCGCCGAGGGCGGCGGGCCGCTGAGCAAGGCCGTCACCCGCGTCCACGCCCTCCAGCCCTTCAGCCCGGCCCGGTTCGACCCGCAAGACCCGAGCTTCGATCAGGACTGGTGCCGCGTCGCCGGGCAGGTGCAGGCCGCCGCGGGGGGGCAGGCGACGGCCGCACCCGTGGACTGGCCCACCGATCCGCTGCCGGAGCCCCCCGAGCCCATGCGGGACGTCACGCTCACGCAGCTGGAGCGCTTCCTGGTGCACCCGGTGCGCTGTTTCGCCCAGATCCGCCTCGGCGTCTACCTGCTCGAGCGCGAGCCGGAGGCGGACGACGAGCCCTTCGCGCTGGACGGCCTCGCCGGCTGGCAGCTCAAGACCCGGCTCATGGCAGACCGGCTCGCCGGCCGGCCCGCCACGGCTGATCGACTGGCTGCCGAGGGCGTCCTGCCCCATGGCGCCTTCGGCGGACTGACGCTGGAGCGCGAGGCGCAGGGCCTGGCCGGGCTGGCGCAAGACCTGGCGCCCTACTGCGGGCAGAGCCGCGCCCGGCTGGATCTGGACCTGACCTGCGCCGACCACCCCGGCAGTCCCTGGCGGCTCACGGGACAGGTGGATGGGCTCTATCCTGGGCTCGGCCTGCTGCGCTGGCGGGCCGGCAAGCTGCGGGGCGAGGATCGCCTGCGGCTCTGGCTCGCGCACCTGGCGCGCTGGGCGGTGGCGGATGCGGATCTGGTGACGGCGCCGGAGCCCTCCCGGCTCTTCGGCGAGGAAGACAGCTTCGTGCTCGCCGAGCCCGTGGCGCAGGCCGAGGCCCGCGTCCGGCTCTGCGAGCTGGTGTCCCTGTATTGGCAGGGCGTACAGCGCCCGCTGCCCATCTTCCGCAGGGCCAGCTTCGCCTTGGCCGAGCGCTGGGACGACGGCGACGACGTCTCGCAGGAGCGCGCCCGCAACGCCGCCGCGCGGGCGTGGGACGGCAACGCCTTCAACCAGATCTCGGGCGACGCGGACGACGACTACGTTCGCCTGGTGCTGCGGGACGTCACCGGCGACCCCCTGGCCCATCCGGACTTCGAGCGCCTGGCGCTTTTGCTCTACGGCCCGCTGCTGGCGGCGGGGGCGGACGCATGAGCGCCAAGACCCTGGACAACGCGGCCATGCTGAGCTTCCCGCTGGAGGGTGCGCACCTCATCGAGGCCAGCGCCGGCACCGGCAAGACCTACAGCATCGCCAACCTCTACCTGCGCCAGATCCTGAACGGCCGCGACGTGGGCGAGGTACTGGTGGTCACCTTCACCAACGCCGCCACCGACGAGCTGCGCGGGCGCCTGCGGGCACGGCTGTTCGAGGCATTGTCGCTGCTGGAGCAGGGCCGGGCGAGCGACGACGAATTCCTGCAGATGCTGGCCGCGCAGCTGCGCACCGGCCCCCAGCTTGAGACCGCCCGGGACACCGCCATCCGCCGGCTGCGCCTCGCCGTGCGCGCCATGGACGAGGCCGCCGTGCTCAGCATCCACGGCTTCTGCCAGCGGGCCCTGGCGGAGTTCGCCTTCAACAGCGGCCAGGGCTTCGGGCTGGAGGTGCTCACCGACGACAGCCCCCTGTGGCGCGCCGCGGTGCAGGACTGGTGGCGGCGCACGGCCTATCCGCTGGATGCCGCCACGGCCGAGCTGCTCGCGGCTGCGGTGGGGGACCTGGACGACTTTCGCCGGCGTTTGCGCCCGCTGCTGGGCAACCCGCAGCCCGAGCTGCTGCCGGCGGCGACCGACCTGGCCGAGGTGCTGGCGCGCTTCGATGCGCTGCTGCCGACCTTGGCCGGGATCGCCAAAGACTGGCGGCAGGCGCGCGAGCGCCTCGCGGCGGCACTCATCGACAGCAAGGCCCTGAAGCGCGCCCAGACAACGCCCTTCCATCCGGACGTGCTGGCGGCGAGCCTCACGGAGCTGGATGACTACCTGGCCGATGACCCGACGGGACCGCCACCGGCCTGCTTCGAGGCCCTCGACGCCGCGGTGATCCAGCATCAGCTCAAGAAGGGCAAGACCGACCCGGCCCTGGACGACCCCTTGTTTACCCGCTGCGGTGCTGTCCGCGCCGAGCTGGAGCGCATCCGGCGCGACCTGCGCGCCGCGGCCCTCGCCGATGCCGCGGCCTCCGCTCGGCAACAGGTCCGGCAGGCCAAGGCGGACGGCGGCCTGCTCGCCTACGACGACATGCTGACCCACCTGCGCGATGCGCTCGCAGGCGCGGGCGGCGAGGCGCTGGCGGCAGCCGTCACCGGGCGCTTTCCGGTGGCCATGATCGACGAGTTCCAGGACACCGACCCCTTGCAGTGGGCCATCTTCCGGCGGCTCTACCTGGACGGGCCGGGCCGCGGCCTGCTGCTCATCGGCGACCCCAAGCAGGCCATCTACAGTTTCCGCGGCGGGGACATCTTCACCTACATGGCCGCCCAGCAGCGCCTGGACCACGAGGCCCGCTGGACCCTGCGCAGGAACTGGCGCTCCACGCCGGCGGTGGTGCAGGCGGTAAACGCCGTCTTCTCGCGGCGGTCGCGGGACGCCTTCGTCTTCGGCGACACCATCAGCTTCGCGCCCAGCGCGGCCGCGGACAAGCCCCATCGCTACCTGGTGGACGGCGGCAAGAACCGGCCGGCGCTGACCCTCTGGACCCTGCCGCCGGTGCCGGACAGCAAGGGCGAGCCCAAGCCGCCCAACAAGGACGATGCCACGGCCATGGCCCACGCCGCCGTCGCCGGGGAGATCGTCCGGCTGCTGGCGGGGGCGCGTGCCGGAACGGTCCGCCTGGCCAAGCGTAATGCCGACGGCACGGTGGCCGAGGAGCGCCCCCTGGCCCCCAAGGACATCGCCGTGCTGGTGCGCACCCGCCGCGACGGCACGGCGCTGCGCCAAGCGCTGCTGGCCCGCGGCATCAACGCCGTCTCCGTGGCCCGCGACAGCGTCTACCTCAGCGACGAGGCCGCGGCGCTGGAGCCGCTGCTCGCGGCGGCCCTGGACCCGCGGGACCGCCGGCTCGCCCGCCTGGCCCTGGCCTCGCCGCTGCTGGGGCTCGGCTATGCGCAGATCGCGCGCATCGCCGGCGACGACGCCGCCTGGGCGGACTGGGTGGACCGGCTCCAGGCCCTGCACCATGCCTGGCAGCAGCGGGGCTTCATGGCCATGTTCCAGCAGCTCCTGTGGCACACGGGCACCGGCCAGGGCGATGACGCCGCCGCCGGGATCATCCCGGTGGCCGAGCGCCTGGCCGCCGGCGACGACGCCGAGCGCCGGCTCACCAACCTGCTGCACCTCGGCGAGCTGTTGCAGCAGGCGGCCCGCGCCGAGGCCGGCATGGACGCGCTGCTCGGCTGGTTTCGCAACCAGCGCCGGGAGCAGCAGACGGAGGAGGCCGGCGACGAGCTGCA
The DNA here is from genome assembly GCF_016583825.1 of Thiohalocapsa halophila. Lineage (GTDB taxonomy): Bacteria > Pseudomonadota > Gammaproteobacteria > Chromatiales > Chromatiaceae > Thiohalocapsa > Thiohalocapsa halophila. The sequence goes on from NZ_NRRV01000062.1 coordinate 28,450, forward strand.
GCTGCGCCTGGAGAGCGATGCCGACCTGGTGCAGATCGTCACCATGCACGCCGCCAAGGGCCTGCAATACCCGGTGGTCTTCCTGCCGGACCTCTGGAACTGCAAGGTCACGCCGAAGGACGGGCCGCTGCGCTTCCATCGCGACGACCACAAGCTCTGCCTCGACATCGGCTCCGACGAGCACGACGCGCATCTGCACCTCGCCGAGCGCGAGCGCCTGGCCGAAGACGTGCGCCTGGCCTATGTGGCGCTGACGCGGGCGGAGTCGGCCGTCTACGTGGTCTGGGGGGTTGCCGGCAGCGCCAAGCACGGCGCCGACGCCGGCCGTGCCGCGCTCGGCTGGCTCCTGCATCCGCATCAAGACGTCGCCGCCCTCACCGAGGGGCCGCCGGACGCCTTCGCCGGCATTGATGCGCTGGAGCCTGACCTGGCGGCGCTGGCCGCGGTGGCCGAGGGTGCCGTTACCGTGACGGAGCTGCCGCAGGGGCAGCTCACCGGCAAGCTCCCGGCGGCCGGCGCCGCCGCCGTGCCCACCGCCCGCAGCTTCAGCGGGCGCATCGACACCAGCTGGCGCATCACCAGCTTCTCCGCCCTGACCCGCGACCTGCACGCGGTGCCGCCCGCCCTCGGCGAGCGCATCGACGACGAGTCTGCGGCGGCCCCGGGCCTGCCGGGGGTGGAAGCCGACGCGCCTGCCCCGGCACCGCCCGACGACGACCCGGCGCTGCGCTTCCCCGCCGGCAGCGATGTGGGCACCTTCCTGCATCTGCTGCTGGAGCACCTGGACTTCACCGGAGACATCGCCGCCGGGGCCGAGCGGCTGAGCGCCCGCTACGCCGCCCGCTTCGGGCTGGACCACCGCCGCCACGGGGCGGATACGGTGCTCTTGATGCAGCGGGCGGTGGCGACCCCGCTGGATGCGGCCGGCTTCCGCCTCGCGGACCTGCCGGCGGCGCGTCGGCTCAACGAGCTTGCCTTCGACCTGGCCACCACGCGGGCGGATCTCGGGGCGCTGAATCGGCTGCTGGCGGCGCACGCGGGGCGGCCGGTCCCGGCGCTCACGGCGGCGGACTTCGCCGGCATGGTCACCGGCGTCATCGACCTGGTGTTCGAGCATGAGGGGCGCTTCTTCGTGGCGGACTACAAGAGCAATCTGCTGGGCCGGCGCTTTGACGACTACGCCCCGCAGGCGCTGGGCGAGGCCATGCTGACGCGCCGCTACGACCTCCAATACCTGCTCTACACCCTGGCACTGCACCGCTACCTGGCCACCCGGCTGCCGGGCTACGACCCGCAGCACCACCTGGGCGGCGTCTACTATCTGTTCCTGCGCGGCATGCGCCCGGAGACGGGACCGACGCGCGGCGTCTTCTTCGCGCGGCCGGCGCGGGAAATCATCACGGCCCTGGACGAGCAGGTGCTGCCCTGGGGCGACGCCGCCTGGCTCGCGGGCGCCGACGCGGATACCGCGGCGGGGGAGGGCGCGTCATGAGCCCGTCCCTGCATGCGCTGATGGAGGCGGGCCGGCTGCCGCCGCTGGCCTATTACTTCGCGGACTTCGTGGCCCGCGGCTGCGGGCAGGCGCCGGATGGTGTGTTCGCCTTGAGCGCGGCCCTGGTGAGCGCGCGCAACCTGGAGGGCGATGTCTGCATCGACCTCGCCGCACATGCCGGACGGGTGCTGTTCGCCGATGACTCGGCCGCCGACGGCGGCGACAACGCGGATGGGCCCGTGGCGCCGGCGCTGAGCGACTGGCTGGCGGCGCTGCGGGACTGCCCCTGGGTGGGCGCACCGGGCGAGCAGGCGCCGCTGATCCTGGACTGCGGCGGCCCGAGCGCCGCCGACGGGGGCTCGGCGGATGCCCCGGCGGGCAGCAGCTGTCGGCTCTACCTCGGCAAGTACTGGCACTTCGAGGCCGCCGTCGCCGCGGCGCTGCTGGGGCGCATGCAGCCGGCGGCGGACCTGGACCCGGAGCGGCTCGCCGACGGGCTGGCGCGGCTCTTCCCGGCTGCGGTGTCCGCGGGCGCCCCCGCCGAGCCGGATTGGCAGCGCATCGCCGCCGCCATCGCCGTCACCCGCCGCTTCGCGGTGATCTCCGGGGGCCCCGGCACCGGCAAGACCACCACGGTGGTCAAGGTGCTGGCGCTGCTGCTGGAGCAGGCGCCGGACCTGCGCATCGCGCTGGCGGCGCCCACGGGCAAGGCCGCGGCGCGGCTCACCGAGTCCATCGGCGGCGGCAAGCGGCGCATCGCGGCCGACGGCGGCACCGCCGAGTCCGTGCTGAGCCGCATTCCGGAGCAGGCCCGGACCATCCACCGGCTCCTGGGCTTCGGGCGCCGGGGCGCCGGGGAGGACCTGTTCCAGCATGATGCCGATGATCCGCTGTCCGTGGACTGCCTGGTGGTGGACGAGGCATCCATGATCGATCTGCCGTTGATGGCCCGGTTGCTCGCGGCCTTGCCGGCATCGGCCCGGCTGGTGCTGCTGGGCGACCGGGACCAGCTGGCCTCGGTGGAGGCGGGCAATGTGCTCGGCGACATCACCGGCCGCGGGCAGCCCGTCCGATACGGCCCGGCCCAGCGCGCGCTGCTGGCCCGGGTCGGCGCAGCGCCCGCGGCGCTGCCGGCAGCGGCGGCCTCGTCCGATGACGACGGCGCCCCGGCAGCCTCGACCCCGACGCCCGCCGCCGCCGTCGCCCTGCTGCGCCGCAGCTGGCGCTTCGGCGCCGACAGCGGCATCGGCGCCCTGGCCCGAGCCGTCAACGCCGGCGACGGCGCGACGGCGCTGGCGCTGCTGGACGACGACGCCCACGCCGATGTCACCCGCCTCGTCCCGCCCGCGGACGACCTGCACCCCGCCTGCATCGACTGGGCCGTGGCCCGCTTCGCCCCGGTGCTGGACGCCGAAGGCCCGGAGGCGGCCCTCGCCGTGCTGGAGCGCGCCCGAGTGCTCGCCGCCCTGCACCGCGGCCCCTACGGCGTCGAGGCCCTGAACGCACGCATCGCCGAGCGGCTCTTCGCCGAATACCGGGCCGCACGCGGGGCCGCCCCGAGCGCCGGCGACAGGGATGGCCTGCACCACGGCATGCCGGTGATGATCACGGCCAACGACTACGAGGTCGGCCTGTACAACGGCGACGTGGGCGTGCTCTGGGCCGAGGCTGCAGGCCTCCGCGAGCCCCAAGCCCCAAGCGCTGACCCGGTGCTCCGTGGGAGCGGCATCCCTGCCCCGGACGCCGCCGCAGCGTCCGGCACAGGCCGGCTTCGCGCCCATTTCCGCGCCGCCGACGGCAGCCTGCGCACCCTCTCCGTGCGCCAGCTCCCGCCCCATGTCTGCGCCTATGCGCTGACGGTGCACAAGAGCCAGGGCTCGGAATTCGACGAGGTCCTGCTGGTGCTGCCGCCGGAGCCGCACCCGCTGGCCACCCGCGAGCTGCTCTACACCGGCGTCACCCGCGCCCGCAAGCAGGTCACCGTGCACACGGGCGCCGACGCCCTGCGCCAAGCCTCCACCACCCGCGTCCAGCGCGCCTCAGCGCTGGCCGAGCGGCTCGGCTGGCCGGTGAAACCGTCCAATACGGGGACGGTATACTTATTTGATTGAATTGCAGTTGAGGCCGTTGCCGAAGGCTTGCCCCGACATGAGCTCTCTACGGCCGGGGAAATAAGGTTACTGTCCCGAATGGCGCTAACTTAAGCCAGTCCGCGATATGAATCAGACACTTACGTTGAGTACGATACGACGATCCAAGCTCTCCTGCGGCACAAGCGGGCGGTCTTCGCATGTCGGACGGCCTGGAGCTGTTCGGGTTGCAGGCCAAGCGCTTCGCTAAGTGACTGTTTTTATGAAGACGCCGCTTAAGTTAGTGCCATTCGTTACTGTCCCAATATCCTGGCTGGTGACTCTATGGTGACTCAAAAAAAAGGCTTAGGTGAAAATCACCTAAGCCCTTGCTTTTATGGCGCGCCCGGAAGGATTCGAACCTCCGACCCCCTGGTTCGTAGCCAATAGATTCAAGAATATAATATTTAAAAACAGGCAGTTATATTCCGCTTCTCGGCTCAGCGTGACTCACTTTGTCACGAACGGCACCGCTGTGACAGCTGTGAGTCACGATTTGGTCACGCGCGGCATGCGTCCACGCCGTATCCACTCGGCCATCGGATTCGTGTACCTTCGCGCTGATCGGTGTACGATGGACGCCCGGTGAGTCGACCGAAGGACAGCAGCGACCATGACCGACTCAGAGCACGAGCTGACCCGCGAGATCGGTCAGCGGCTGCGCGCCGCGCGCCACGAGCGGGGCTTGAGCCTCGCGCAGCTTGCGGCGCTCACCGATGGGCTCTACAGCAAGTCGCGCATCAGCAACTACGAGCAGGGTCTCCGCCGGCCGAGCATCGAGGCGGCGCGGACGTTGGCCGACGCCCTCGTCATTGTCAGCGCCGCCCAGCTGCTGGGCCTCGACGGCGGCGAGGACGACGCCTTGTCCAACGATGAGAAGCGCCTCGTCGACGCCTTCCGCCGGGCCGACGCCGACTGGCGCCGCCGCCTGCTCGACATCGCCGAAGCGGTGCAGCTGGACTCCCCGGCCGGGCAGGGCCGGCGCCGGCGGAAAACCGGCGGCAGCGCTGGGGGCGGATGAGGGTGACTGGCCGCGCGCTGAACCGGGCGATCGGTGATCGGGTCCGAGCGGCCCGGCTGGCGCGCGGCCTAAGTCTGGCCGATTTGTCCGCGCGCACCGGCGACAGCCTCAGCGTCTCGCGCATCAGCCACTACGAGCTGGGCCAGCGCCGGCTCAGCATCGAGGCGGCGCGGACCCTGGCCACGGCGCTCGGGGACGTGTCCGCCGCGCACTTGCTCGGCGTGGACGCGGACGACGCTCCCGGCGCCGATTCTGCCGAGGCGCGGCTCCTCGCCGCGTTCCGGGCTACGGATGCCGAGGGCCGGCACCGGTTGCTCACGGTGGCGGTGTCGGGGGCAGATTGCGGCGCGCCCGGGTCGGGCAGCGAGTGAGGGGCGACGAGCGGTCGCTTGACGGGTGGGAGAGACCTGCTGGCTTGATAGGGTAGGGGCGGCCTGGCGAAAAGAGGGTAGGAGGTGCGCGATGACGATCGACGCTGCGACACAAGACGAGATCGACCGCCTGAACGCGGCGGTCGACGAGTTTGCCGGCGAGATGAAGGCGCGGCTGCGCGAGCAGGCGCTGAAGGGCTACCGCGGCTGGGATGATCCGGCGCAGTATGAGCGCATCCTGGAGATGCTGGTTACGCGGGCGCCGGCGGCTGAAGGGGAGGAGGTCGATACCGCGAACCTGGCGATGATCCTGTGGAGTTTGCGGCGGCGGGGCTTGGGGTAGCGGTGCCAACTGCTGTGGGGCGGGGACTTCCTTCCGGGGCCTCTGTGGCGTACGGCAGGTATGAGTCCTGCAGCGGACGTTCGCGATGCGTCCCCTCCGGGTCAGGAACCGGCCAATTGCCGCCGCTGGTGGTGTGTGAGAAAAAATCAGCAGTGTGGTGCATAGCCGACATTGTCGGCGTTCGCGGTTATATACACTGCCCGCGGAGCTTTGTAGCAGTCACCTTCCACGCACAGTATGTGTGGTGCGGCGGGTTTCTTGAAACTGCGTCAGATCAGTCTGTTGGACTCAGGTCTTTAGTGGTTTGTAGCCTGCTTTAGGATGATTTTCTTTGCGGTCGAGCCACTCGAGCAGTCGCCGCCATACGCCCCCGGCGTGCTGCCGGCCCGTCGCGCTCGGTGAGGGCCCGATCAAAGCCAATGAGCTAATTCAGTGATAAAGAACATATTGGCGGGTAACGTTTTCCCTGCTTGGCGGAGTGTCACTGCAAAGCCTTCTGCGAGCGTCTGGGCGCAAGAGGTAAACTGGGATGACGAATCGTTTCTCGGCCGTCTCCTCGAGTTGCTCGAGGACGAACTCGAAGCGCGCTGGCGGCACCCGCCGGACGAAGTTACCGCATTCGGCGTAGCCGTGCTGAAGGATCTGGTCGACCATGCGCCATTCATTATCGTCCCCGAACACTACGCTCAACTGAGTTTCCTCCGCTTTTTTCTCGCGGGCAGACTCGCCGAGCACTGCCAGATGTACGGACAGCCGAGCCTCACGTGCGACTGGCTCTTGTGTGCGTTGTCTGACCGGCCTTGGGCACTGGTCGAGCCTGGGCATCCGCTGGAGGTAGACTATTACCCGGGCCGACTGCGCCAGTTCGTAATCAGCGCAGTCCCAGTCATCCGTGGCTCCGCCCAGTGGGCCGTAACGTCCTTCATCCACTCCCTCTACTATTACAGCTGGAAGTCTGGCGGGCTTCGAGAACTTGCGGAGATGGTTCTCGAGGACGCCCAGTCGCTCGTGTGCAGCGCGATGAAGAGCAGCGACGCCCCAATTGCGACAAGGGGCGTCGAAGCGGCCTCGGCACTTGCAACGTGGTGGCTGCAAAGCGAGCGCCCGAAGGTGCCGGACGTTGTCCGGGGCATGGCGGAACTACACGGCCGGTCCGGTGCGCCTGAGGAGGCGCGCAAGATCGTCGCAATGACCCTCGCCACGTCGGTCGGCGATCGAGCAGGTCAGCCACGCGTCGAGTGGGCACGGCGGGCACTGACCGAGCACGGAGCGCTGCTCACCCAGCACGAGCGATTGCAGATGCTGGTTGCGTCGTGCACCACGCCGGATGAGATGGCGGAGAAGTACGACGAGGTGATGGCCGCGGTCGAGCAATACACGAGCGACTGTGACGATTGCCTCTCGGGCGATCGGGTAGATATTGCGTTTCGACGCATTCAATTGTTCGACGCGTTTGCTCCGTTCGTCGTGGGACTCGTACGCGGCGGCCACTGCTCAGAAGCCGTCACCGCGACGGCGGCATGGTTCAGCGTCCCAGTCGAGCGCCGTCGAAAGTCTTCGGTGTTAGCCGTGCTCGCCGGCCTTGAAGAGGGCGTTATGTACGCGGTGGACGGAAACACTGTAGCGATTCCTCATGACTCGGGCGCAGCGATCAGAAGACTGGTCGACGCGGTGAACCATGCCTACGACACAAACATCGTGGTGCGGGACGACCACGCCTTTCCGTCAAGAGCGAAGACGGGTCGTCCCGGAGAGCGCGTGAGGTGTACGGACGAATTGGCCGAGGCCACGGCCGCATACTACGAACTCGATCGCGCTGCCGAGGAAATCACAAGAACCCAGGCGCTAGCCATCTTCCAGCCCCACACCGTCCAAGCTCCGCTCGTACCGCTCGCGCGCAGTCGTCTCGGCGTTGCCTGGCCGACCATTACAAGCTTCGAGGAGCCCGAAGCTGACCGCGCTATCCGGAGAGCACTGATCTGGTCGTACGGCCCGTACCTTAGCGGGCACGAAGCCCGCGCGGTCGCAGAGATTCTTAAAAAAGCGGGTGTGGAATGCGAGGTTATGACAGACAAGGAATTGACACCAGACGAGTTCCTCCGCTTCTACACCGACAGATCGTTTGACTTGGTTTGGGTTTCGGCGCACGGCATGTTCGACCCGCGGGAGCCGCACCGGGCACACATTCAAATATCGAGTGACCAGTCGAGGCCGATGCACCTTACAGAACTCATCCGGCACCCCGTTCGCGGACCGGGAAGGCGGCTGCTTTTTCTCAACGTTTGTCTCGGTGCTTCTGTGCTCGTGACCGAGGCTCCGCCGAAACTCGGACTCGCGGCGATGCTCGCCTCTGCAGAACAGGCGGTAGTGAGCCACATCGTCGAAGTGTCGGGTTTTATTGCACCACTCTTTGGGGTTGGCGCTGCAATCCCACTCGCGCGCGGCGATAGCTTCTTTGCGGCCTTCAGTCACGCACTCGACGCCGTGCGCTTGGAACGACCTGCCGCAGTGGAGCGTGTCAGACACGCTGCCCCACAGTGCGCGGAGTTTCTTGACTGGCTTCAGAACGGCACTTACGTGGTCGACCCGAATAACATTCGGACCTGGGGCACAGGAGCGTTCTACGAATGACAAGCGGCACCTTGCCTCTTTCTTATCGTCCAGGTGCGATCAAGATGGCCGTCCGAGCTTAACGGTCAGGGGGAATTCGCTCGACGGAAGCGGCATCGGTGCCGAAGGCGATGATGCGTATGTCCGCTATCGGCGGTACTCTTGCCACTCGCCATTCCGACGTCTCTTCTGGGTCGAGTCCGGTCAATCACGCCTCAACTCCTGAGGGGTCGCCGAGGAACGGGAAGCAGCCCTCCTGGGGCAGGCACCAACCGGCGGCGCGGATACCGTCGAGCGGGTTGGTCGGCTCTTACGCACGGCGCCACGCCCGGTGGGCGGGCATCAGGCGACACACGCCCGCGGTGGGTGGTTGAGGCTGCCGTCTCGGGGGGGCAGGGTGCGATTCGCGCCGCTCGGGCGGTGACTGCGGAACAACAGCATTACGTCGCGCTCAGTGCAGCCCAGGCGCGGCCCCCTGTCCGCCGTCCTTCACCGGCAGCAGCCCCACGAACCGCCCCTGCATCTCATCACCCAGGACAAGCTTCGGTGTGCCGAAGGTCCGGCGCTTCTTGGAGACGCCCTTGAGCTTGAATGGCAGCTGCGCGCTCCAGTGGTTGTGGCGGGTCTGGCGGCCTGTGAAGCAACATGAGAAATTGAGCCACGGCGGTGAGGGCTCGGCGGAGGCGTCAGTGGTCCACGCTCGGCGCATGTCCCGAAGTCCAAGCGCAGGTCGTGTCCGGCGCGATTGCTATGTCCACGAGAACAGCGAGGCATGTACGACGTCAATTTCCCGCCCATTGCGCGTTTCCGGTTCACCGTGGCGGCACGCGGGCTGATCGAACTACCGCCCTACACCGGCTCCACCTGGCGCGGCCTGCTCGCCACGGCCCTGCGCCGCAGCGTCTGCGTCCCGGGTCTTGAGACATGCGATACCTGCCTCCTGACCGACTTCTGCGCCTTCTACCGCTTCTTCGAGCAAGGCGCGCGGGCGGACGTGCAAACGCTGCGCTACCCCAACGCGAGCCCGCCGTTCGTGCTGGACCTGCTCGGTGCCGGTGGCCGCACGCTTGCGCCTGGTGAGCAGCTCGCGGTCGGGCTGACAATCATCGGCGACAGCATCTACTTCTTGCCGTACTGGGTCTATGCGTTCCAGCGCGCCGGCGACCTCGGCATCGGACGCGGCCGCGGGCGCTTCGCGCTGACCGAGGTCGCCCAGGAGAGCGCCCTCGGCGCCGATACCTGGGTACCGCTCTGGCAGACCGGCGCGTCCTCGGCGGCGCCGCTCGAGCCCGCCGCCGTCGCCTTCCCCGCGCCGCCCGATGGGATTTGGATCGAGTTGCTCACACCGCTGCGTATCAAGCGTCGCGGCGAGTGGGTGACCGCAGCCGATTTCACGGCCGCCGAGTTTCTGTTTCACCTCTGTCAGCGGCTCGACCGGCTGGAATCCCAGTTCGGCACTGGCGAGCCCGGCGGCTTCTGGGATGCCCATCGGGCACAGCTGCAGGCCCTGCCACCGGCGCCGAGTGAGCTGCGCTGGCATGATTGGACCCGCTATTCCTCGCGTCAACAACAGCACATGAAGCTCGGCGGCCTGCTCGGGCGCTTTCGAGTGCCCGCCGACGCCCTGCCGGATCTCTGGCCATTGATCTGGCTCGGCCAGTACGCGCACGTCGGCAAGAACACTAGTTTTGGGCTTGGTGCATACCGTGCCCTTGCGGGGTAACCTAACGCGTAGCCCGTCCCGGCGTAACTTTCGGGGCGACCAGGCAAAGCGCCGCGAGCGCGCCTTACCCCGGATAGGGATCAGGACATGGGGCACATCCTGTTGCTGGCGTCGGACCGAACCTGGGACATGCTTCCAGGACTGCTGCGCGCCCATCTCGCGAACCCCGACAAGCCGAGCGCCGACCAGGCTCTGCCGCCGGGCGCCGTCCTGTCGCCGAACACCGCCCTTGACCTCGCCCGCAAGCACTCCGGCGCGCGCATCCTGATTGCGGACCTGCGCTGCTCGGCTGCTCTTGCCCGGCTGCATGAGGCGGGCTATGTCGCCGAGCGCGCCGGCAACCGAATTTACGGCGGCGATGCGACACCGCACGAGGTCAGCGCACTCGCGGGCGACACGATCGTGGAGCGGTTACTCGCCTGGAGCGCCACCGAGGCGGAGGCACAGCAACTGTTGCCGACACGCAGGGCACAGCGCTGGGAACGTGACGGTTGGGCGGGACTCACCGCCGCGGGTATCCCGTGGCGGGAGGCGCAGGCGCTCTCGCCGGTGAAGGAGCACTGGCCGGGGAGGGGCCGTGCCGAGCCACTGCTGGTCCGCCGAGAGCTGGACGACCTTACCCTCGCGATCATCGATACGAATTCGCCGCATGCGTCAGAGGCAGCCGACGTTGCCGAGCTGCTCCGCCTCCTCAAGGGGCGTGCTGATGTCGGCAAAGCGGACTGCGCGAGGCATCGGGTCCAAGCGTGCCCTGCAAATGCAGATTCGCATGATTACGAGCAGGTCCGCTGCCGCAACGAGCCTTTGCAGCTGCGGCCCGTGCTGCTGCTGCATCAGCAGGCCGGCAAACAAGGCTCCGTGCATACGGGCGCCATCGAATACCTCGGCGCACGCGCGCATCTGCCCTGGCTCGCCCGCCTCCTGGCCGACCCGGCGCTCACTGCCTCTTTCGACCTGCGCCTCACGATCGGCCGCTACCGCGCGCGGTTGTGGGCGCAGCCGCGCGCCGGCGCCGACGCGGCGCAGGTGGACGCCTTGATCTCGCGGCTGCTGGAGGTGGTGCTGGTCACCGGCCGCCCGCTGCGGGAATACAGCTGCACCTTCTACCTGCCGCTCGATCTGTATCTCGACGAGGAGTTGCTGAGCCCCGACAAGGCCAAGCCAGCGACCCTGGCACCGCCAGCCCCGGTTGAGCCACACCGCGTGGCAGGCGCCGCGGAAGCGGCGCAGCAGTTGCAGGCCGTCATCAACAGCGCGGATCAGGAAAAGAACCTCGCATGCCGGCTGTCCCGCGCGCAGTTCGGCCCGGACGATGATGTCCTCCGGGATGGCGCGGTGACGGGCGAGCAGCTCACCGAGGCCCAGGCCATTCTCTACTTTCTGCCGGAGCTTCAGGCGCGCCTCTTCGATGCGGACCCGATCAAAGCGGATGGCGTTCGGCATTGGCGTCTGCCGCGGGTAGAGCTAACAGGCGCCAAGCTGATCGTAACGCTGGACCCCGACCCGCGCGCGGAGCCCCACCGGCAAACACACGAGATCGCCGCTGCCGTGCAGGACATCTCCCTGTTCGGCTACACCAACAACCTCTTCGCCCTCGCCATCCGGGTCGGCTTCACGGACAGCGAAGCCCGTCAGGCCCGGTGCTTTTCGGGCACGCAAGACAACTGGTGGCATGCCCTGTTCGGCTGGCCGTCAAGCCCAGGCCGCGGCTGGGGGGTAGGCGACTCTGACGAAGGCGCCTGCCAAGCGCCCGACCCGCATGCGCTCCAGATCGAGCGCTGGCTCGCCTTCACCAAGGGCGCGCGGCTGCTGCGATCGGCTTTCGCTCAACAGAGCGTCGAGAAGAAAATCCAGGACGTCAAGCTGGTGCTCGGCGATGCCGACGCGGTCTTCCACCGTGAGGCTTTTTCGCCCGTGGTGGAGGCACTGCTGATCAAGCTCACCGGCTGGCGCTTCGCGGACCCGACCGACCGGCGCCGCCTGCAGCAGCTCCGCGACGACCGCATGGTGGTGAACCTGGCGTATGCACTCGCCGGGCCGCCGCCGTCCGCGGACCCGGCGGCCCGCGACGCCATGCAGCGGCTCTTCAGCCTGGCGCTCTTCGTGGATCGCGGCGCAGACGGCGCCGCGTCTCAGGGTGGCTACGCCTACGACCGCGATTTTGTCCTGGGGCAGCTTGGCGAGTGCGTCAACCGTCGCTGGGCAGGGCTCGGCAGCCTGTATGGCTCCACCAATTACTCGCAGGTGGCGCTCGGCTTCGGCGACTATTTCGCCGGACCGGTGGCCCGCATGCACGTCCCCGAGATCCACGGCCGGCTCCTGCTGCTGGTGCTCTTACACGACCTGACGCTCACCTGGTTCGACCGCTGCATCACCCGGATCACGCACGACCTCGCAAACCTCGACGCCACGGCGACGGCGGATAGCAAACCCCTGCAGCGGGCGGGCGCGCATATCGCTGCCTTCCAACAGCGCTTCATCCGCTTCACCAACGACCACTGGTTCCGCACTGTCACAACCCAGACCCAGGGCCTGGAGACCCACCGGCTCATGACCCGGGCCTTCGGACTCGATGACAAATACCAGCTCGTGAAGGACAAGATCGAGCGCTTCCACGACACCATCGGCCAGCTTCGCGACCGCGCCATGGCGGAGGCGTCCCACCGCCAGGCACAGCTCGGCACGGCGCTCGGCCGTTGGGGGCCGCCACTTGCCCTGGCGGCGCTGCTGCTCGGCGTGCTGGCCATCCCCGCGCACACTGAGAGCACCCCGAACGCGCTGGAGACCTATGATCTGGTCCGCCACAAGCTACGCACCCTGGAGCTCGGCGCCTTCCTGCGCGCCAACTGGAACTTCGTCACCGCCGCCGGCGTGCTCGCCGTCGCCGTTGCAGTGTGGCTAGTGAAGCGCCCCCGTCGCTGACGAGACCCGCGATGACAGAGCATCTCCTGCGCATCGAAGCGGTCAACCTGGACCAAGTCCTCGCCGACACGGACCAGCTCAGCGTCATTCGCGGCGGTGGGCTGCTCGCCTTGGCCGCTGTGCGGCGGCTCGATCCGGAAGGCCGCGAGCCACTAGAGATCCGCATCGACGACGGCGCCGGCGCGCACCGGGTGGAGCTGGAGCTCGTCTCTGGCGGTGCATCCGTCGGCCTGTATCGTTACCGATTGCCGGACGCCCAGGCAACATTCGCGAACCGCGTCGTCGAATGCGTCAGTGAGCAGCTCGCCGCCGCTTACCCTCACCACAACTTCGTCGTCGACAGCGAGCCCTTGCTCGACGGACCCGACGCCTTCCACAAGGCCCGCGAGCGGCTCATCGCCCGGAACCGCCTGCGCCAGCTCCGCCAGCCGACGCCGGTGCTGACGCAGGCCGGCGATGCCGGCCCGCGCCCCTGCGAGTGGGACGACCTGCGCCCGGCGGCCGTCCCGCAACAGCTCAAACCGGGTGCCGACGGCAAGCCTCGTTCCGCGTGGCTCAGTGCCTCCGTGCACGCTCGCTACCAGGCCGGTCGGGAGCAGAAACAGCGCTTCCTCGACGACACTACCGGGCTCGACCTCGCATACACCGAGGACTTCGAGACCCTTGCCGGCGCCTTCCCGCGGGACCGACGGCTCCAGAATAAGCTCGCGGTGCTCTATTTCGACGGCAATCACTTCGGCAAGCTGCAGGCGGGTTGCGCCAGCCCAGCGTCGCTCCAGGCCTTCGACCACCAGCTTCGCACACGCCGCATCCTGCTGCTGCGCCGCCTCCTCAATCACCTCGCGGGCAGTGACGACGCCTTCTATACGCCGGACGAGGCGGGCGCGGAGCCGCGCCTGCGCTTCGAGCTGCTGCTCTGGGGCGGCGACGAGCTGCTGTTCGTGGTCCCCGCCTGGCTCGGACTGGACGCGCTTTGCTGCGCCTACCGCGCCATGGCCGATTGGACCTGGCAGGACCCCGAGGCGCGCGTCGGCACCGCCGAGCGCGAGGCGCCAACGCCCCTCACCCATGCTGGCGCGCTCATCTTCTGCGATCGCAAAACCCCCATCGACCGCATGACCCAGCTTGCGCGGGACCTCGCCGAGCATGCCGTCAAGGACGCGCCCGGCGGCGGGCGCGACCGCAACCTGTTCGAGTATCTGATCCTGGAGTCCATCGACTTCCCCGCCGAGGCGCCGACGGATTATCTCTGCCGCCGCTACCCAGCGCTGAGCCACCGCCGCCCCCTGTCCCCGGTGCCGGACGCCGCCGCTAGCATCCAGGCGCTGGCCGGGCTGCGCGACGCCGGCCGTATTCCGCACGGCCCGTTGCACGAAGGGGCTTTGCGCATCGCCCGTGGCGGGGACTGCGGCCAGTCGGCAGCCGCGGCAGAGGCCTTGGTCGCAGACCTCGAAGCCCGCGCCGCCGCCGCCGGCGAAGCGGCGGAGCGCGACCTCGCCCAGCTCGTGGACACACTCGCCCGGCTCTTCGCGCCGGACGAGCAGACGGCCGCCTGGCGCTGGGTACATCTGGCGGAGCTCTGGGACTACCTTGGCCCGCGCCGGGCTGTGCCGGCAGGACGTGGCGCATGAACCGCCATCGCTTCGATGTGACCCTCGACGTCCAAGGCCCGGTGCTGAGCCGGGCCGTCGCCACCGGCGCGCTCGGCATCGACGCCCTGGCCCTCAAGGATCGCGAGGGCAACCCCGTCCTGCCGGGTACACTCCTGCGCGGCATGCTGCGCCAGGCTTGGGGCGACATCGGCGTGGCGCCAAGCCTGGTCCACGAATACCTGGGCGGCGACGCCGAGCAAGCGCGAAAACCGGACAAGGACGTCGACGCCTATCGCCTGCAGCGCGCCCCGCTGCGCTTCGCGGAGTACTTCAGCGCCCACCCGGGCGACAGCCGCGAGGGCTTCCGCCACCGCATACGCGTGGAGCCCGACACCGGCGCCGTTACCGGCGGCGGGCTGGTGGTCATCGAAAGCCTGTTCGCCCCCGGTCAGCGCGCGTGCTTCTCGGGCTGGGTGGAACTGCGCTTGCCCACCGATGCTGTCGACGGGCCATGCACCCAGGACGAACGGGAACCGGACGCCGACACGCTTGCCATGCTCCGCCGGCTGCTGGAAAAGGGCTTCGCCTGGCTGCCGGCGGTTGGCGCCCAGAAGGGCGTTGGCTTCGGCCGGGTGCTCGGGGTGCGGGTGGCGCCTGCCAAGCCCTATGTGCCGCCTCGGGCGACACCCGCCGTGCTGCCCGCCGCGCTTCGCACCGCGCCGGCTGCCGCCGCTCCCGCATCGCTCGCCATCGGCCTCAAGCTGCTGCCGGATGCGCCCTTCTGCTTTCCGCTGCCGGGGCCGAAGGGCAGCCTCGGCAACCGGTTCCGCAGCGGCGAGGCCATCCCCGGCGCTGCACTCAAGGCCGCGCTGGCGGCGGTGTGGCCGGGCGATGAGAAGGCGGATGAGCTGCGCCGGTGCTACTTCGAAGACCTGCGTATCACTCAGGCCCTGCCCGCGCGGGGTGAGTCCCGCCCGCTGGCCATTCCGGCGAGCCTCGCCGCGGTGGGGCAGGGCATCGACACGGCTATGGCGGACTTCGCGCTGCATCCCGAGCGTGCCCTGCGGCAGGACCCGGCGCCGCGCTTCGCCGTCGACTGGAAAGCGCCGGAGCGGCGGCGGGCGCGCCAGCACTGCGGCTGGCCCGCCGACCCGCCCGAGCGCGCGCTGGTGGTGCGCAACGCCATCGACCCAGAGCGCGGCACGGTGCGCTTCGACCCCGCAACCGACGGCGGGCTGCTGTTCTCCATGGAGACGTTGGTGCCGGACGGCTACCTCTGGCTCGCCAACCTGAGTATCCCCGATGTCGCCGCCGTGGACCGCGAGCCGCTACTGGACTTGCTGGAGACGCTGCTCGCACCGGGTCTCGGCCCCCTCGGCAAGACCAAGGTCTTCGCCGCCGTGGTGACGGCGGGCGAGCCCTGGCGCTTCCACGGCACCGGCGCCCGGGACCGGCTGCTGCTGGACGAGGGCCGCTGCGTGCTCTGCCTGCAATCCCGCGCGCTGCTGCTGCCGCGGGGGCTGACCATTCCATCCGTCAACGGTGGGCAGTCCCTCGCCGAAGCCTATGCCGAGGCCTTTCATGACCTCTCCGGCGGCAGCCTGTCACTTCGCGACCACTTTGCGACCCAGTCCTTGGGCGGCGGCAACTACTGGTGGCACGGCTTTCGCCACTGCGCCGAGCCGTATCAGCCGGTGCTCCTCACCGAGCCCGGCAGCGTTTTCGTGCTCGAGGTCGCCGAGGGCCGCGACGTCGATGCCCAAGGCTGCCTTGCAGACTGGCTCGCCCGCGGCATGCCAACCCGCGGGTTGCCGCTGCTCGGCGCAGCGCGGCAACTGCCCGTGTGGCGGCAGAACCCCTGGCTGCGCGAGAACGGCTATGGCGAGGTCACCGTGAACAGCACACTCCACCTGGGCGACCCGCCGCCCGCCACGGGTAGCTTCGCGGAGGAGGAGTAGTCATGACCGACGCAGTCACTTCCCCAGCCGAACGGTCTAGCGCGCCCAGCACCGACGCCGAGAACTACCCCCGCGTGCGCATCCGCGGGCGCCTCGTCTGCACCAGCGCGCTACACATTGGCGATGGGGGTGAGCCTCAATCCTGGCAGGCGCGTGTCGCGGCGGGGCTGCCTACGCACCGCGAGCCGCCGGCGCTGAAGCAGCCGAAGGCCGCCGGCGACGACGCCGCCGAGTCCCGCCCCTCCACCTACCACGGCGTCGCGCGTGGCTACCTGGGTTCACAGCCGGGCAACGAGGCGGCGTCCGGCACGGGCCCAGTACACCCGCCAGAAGGCGCTGATGACACGGCCGAAGAGCCGGCGGGCAGCGGCGGTGATGATAACGACGAGGCTGCCGTCGGCACCGATCCCGACATCGACGACGGGACTGGCACGGTCGATGCCGAGCTACCTTACATCCCCGGCAGCACCCTGCGCGGCGCCCTGCGCCGGCTGCTGGACCTGCCCGACCTGGACCAGCCGGACGCGCGGCCACTGGACCCGCTGGTGCGGTGCCTGTTCGGCTATGTCGAGGCCGCTCCCGAGTCCGGCGCGGGCAGCACGGGTGCCGACCCGGATGTGGGCGGCTTCGCCGGCAGGCTGCGCTGCTACGACGCCCCCCTCTGCACCCTACCGGCGGCGTCCACTGGGGCGGAGCTACCGCCCTTCTGGTGCGCGGTCCGCCACACCGCCGCCGTCCACGGCGTCGCCATCGACGCCCGCACCGGCACCGCGAGCCACCGCTTGCTCTACAGCCACGAGGTCGTGCCCGCCGGCAGCGCCTTCCGCGTGGAGCTGGAAGCGGACAGCCTCACCCGCGAGCAGCTGCAAAAACTGCTCGGCCTGCTGCGACGCCTGGACGGCAGCCTCGCCGCCGCCATCGGCGGCAAGGCCGGCAAGGGCTGGGGGCGGCTGCGCTGGTGCGAGGACGCCGAGGACGTGCAGGTGGTCACCCGCGAGCGCCTGGCCCGCTGGCTCGATGAGGATGGCGCGGACCTACCGTTCGAGTCCCTGGCGGACCTCGATCCCGACGCCGTCGAGCCCCGCGAGCCCGGCACCGACCCGCGCCCGCTGCGCCTACCGCTACTGCTCCTCGCCGACGGCCCCGTGCTGGTGAACGAGCCCGGCTACCGGCGCCGGCCCGAGCGGCAGACCAGTGCGCAACAGCCGGCTGCCGCGGCGGAGTCCGGGGCCGAGGCCGCCGCCAAGTCCGCCGCCGCCGAGGACGAGGACAAGGAGCATCCGCCGCAGCTGGAGCACAGCCGCCGCCCGGACGGCACGGCCATCATCCCCGGCAAGAGCCTGGTGGGCGCCCTGCGCGCCCGCGCTGAGCGCATCCTTGCCACCATGGCGCACCGGCACTTCGACGCCGCACCGCGTCCTGCGCGGCAGGCGGCACAGCGCCTCGCGCAACGCCTGTTCGGCAGCGAGAGCCGTCGCGGCGCCCTCTGGCTGGCGGACGCCGTGGACAACGGTGACACCGCCGAGCACGACCAGCGTTTTATCGCCATCGACCGCTTCAGCGGTGCCGTCAAGGGTAGTCACGGCGAGGGCGCGCTGTTCCGCGCCAAGGCCCGCAGCGACGGCAGCTACAGCACCGAGGTGCTGCTGGAGACGCACCGGCTGCGCCACCTGGAAGGCCCGCCGCCCGCCGGCGACTGGTGGAAGGGCCTGCTCTGGTTGCTGGCCCAGGACGCCGCCGACGGCGAGCTGCGCGTCGGCTGGGGCAAGGCCAAGGGCTATGGCGCGCTGCGGTTGGCGCAGTCCCCGGCAGCCCTGTGGGTCGCGGCCGGCGCAGCGCCTGCGGACGCGACAGACTGGCTCGCCGCCCTCTGCCGGGCGCTGCACGAGACGCTGGACGCCCTGCCGCCGGAGGCGGCACTAGACACGGCCGCTGCCGCGCAGACCGAAGCGGCGCCCGCACCGCTGGCACCGGCGCCAGCGATAGCCGACACCGAGACAGCGCCGGGGACAGGCGCAGGCCCGGCAGCCGCAGCACCAGACCCCGAGCCGGTCACCCCCGCGTCGCCCCCGGTCGCCGAAACCCCCCCACGGGGCAAGTTCTTCCACCCGCCCTACGTCTTCCTGCCCGCGACGGGCCTGGTGAACGGCGCACCCGTACGGACCCTGGCCTGGGACGCCGCGCGCAGCCAAGACACCGACGGCGGCGCGCCCGTGCCCACCCGGCACGACCTCTGGCTCGCGGGCCACCACAGCGGCCACATCGATTGCCGGATTGAGCTGAAGACGCCGGCCTTCGTCGGTGCCCGCCAGCACGGCGGCAAGAACGAGTCCAAGCGCGCCGAGCCCTACATGCGCGGCTGCGAGCGCGCCATCCCCGGCAACAGTCTGCGCGGCATGATCGCCAGCATCGCCGAGGCCATCAGCCAGTCCGCGCTGCGGGTGCTGGAGGACAGGTATTACTCGGTGCGCAAGGACTACGACGAGGTTCAAGCTCAATCCAAGGGCGATAATCCAAAGTGGCACAAGGGCAAGCTGTCCGGGGCCGGCGATGACTGGCTGGTCATGCCGGACCCAGGCAACGGCCCCGTCCTCCCGGTTCAGCTCGCCGCCATGCAGCGCCTCTCGCGCCTGTGGGTGGAGCGCGTGCGCAAGAAGGAGGTCCACACGAAGAGCGCGCCGGGGAAGGTGTGCAAGCACGCAAAGAAGCACGCGGACCACACCAAGCCGAATGCTTGGCGGCCGCCATCGCCCGGAAACGACGGCTGGAGCATCTGGTTCGCCACCACCGCCGACGGCGCGGAGGTCACCGAGCTCAGCTTCTCCAAGGTCTGGCGGCAGGAGGTGCCCGGCACGGTGTTCGACTTCGTCACCGACCCGCCCGACATCGACGCCGGCGCGGGCAGCGCGGGCCGGGACCTGCTGCCCTGGGGCAGCCCCAATGCCGAGCGCACCGGCCTCACACCCGCAGAAGCCCTCTTCGGCGTCGTCGAAGCGGAAAAGCAGGGCGAGCAGGCCGCGGCCCTGGCCTCCCGCGTGCGCTTCTATGACGCCCTGGCCCCCGCGCCCGGCGCCGTGCCCTGTTATCAGGAGGATCACGTCCTGCGCATCCTCTCCACGCCGAAGCCGCCGAGCCCCATGCTCTACTTTCACCGCCGGGGCAGGCCCAGCGAGCCGGTGGCCAAGCGCGAGCTCCATCCGGAGCAGCACCGCATCAACGGCCGCAAGCGCTATGTGCCGCACCCCGAGGCGCAGACCCATGCCGAGTTCTGGCGCTCCCGCGACGCCGAGAACCAGAATACCGCCAAGCAGAAGCTCATCTGTCGACCGATGCAGGCGGGCGCTGAGCTCTGGTTCCGCGTGGAATTCGACAACCTGCGCGACGACGAGCTGACGCTGCTGTGCACCGCGCTGGCGCCGGCGCAGGGCTTCCGCCATGGCCTGGGGCTCGGCAAGCCCCTCGGGCTCGGCGCCGCCGCGGTGGACATCGCCGCCGTCATGCTCACCGACCATGCCGAGCGCTATGGCACTGATGCCCGCCGCGACGGCCGCCGCTGGTACTGCGCCGACCCGGCGCAGCCGCCAAAGCTGCCGCCGCGGCTGCATCCCGGGCTCACCGCGCCGCCGGCGGACAGCTGGCGGCCCTTGGCAGAGATCCTGCCGGCAGACCCGCTCGCGGACCACCACGGCCGGCTCATCGATGCCGACACCCTCGCCCAGCTCCGCCACGCCGGTAACCCGGAGGCCCTGCTGCCCGACACCTGGGTGCTCTACCCGCTGCTGGCGCAACAAATGCCCGCCTATGACGTGTCCGCCTCCAAGGACGCGAACGACCGGACCCTCATGCGCTCCGAGCACGACACCTATGCCTGGTTCGTTGACAACGACCAGTGCACCACGCCGGCTGCCCTCGGACCTGTGGTCCCCGGCCAACCCCTGCCGACGCTGCGGGCACCGGTGCGGCTGCGGGTCAACCTGCCCCAAGGGGCCGATGCCAAGGAGGTCAGGACATTCCTCGAGGACTTCGAGCCCCTTTATCCGCCGGACAGCAAACTCAAGGTGCTGCTTCATGACGATCAGGCCGAGGCGCTTAGCCGGGACCATAAAAGGTCAGACAGCGACACAGTCCGCAAGGTAGAGTTTGAGCCCGAACTGTTGCCCTGGGAGCGTGAGCTGCGCAAGAGTGGCTCCGGAGTCGGCAGGGGCGGCAACGGACAAAGCAAGCGCCGGACAACCACAAATCGACGCCGTACACCTGGCCCCAAAGGTCGAGACAAGCGGTGACACGCGGCAAGCGCGCACCAAGGCGTTGCCCGGCACCGACCGTACCTCGTCGGCATGGCCTCACCTCTTGCCTGCGCACTGTTGATACGTACAGCGCCTGCGCACTGTTGATACGTACAGCAAAAGTGGACTACCTGCAAACTAAGTCTGTGCTACGAAAACGGTGTCACAAATGAGACACTCCAAGCCATTGATCGGAATGAATAATCCCGACGCGCCAGGGTCCGAATGACGCCCCGCTAATGAGGGGGTTACGACTGCTACGTTTTTTGCATCAAACATCTGTTTGACAGCCGAATGACGCCCCGCTAATGAGGGGGTTACGACGCACGTATAGAAACCGGGAGATGGGTTAGTGGTTGTCCGAATGACGCCCCGCTAATGAGGGGGTTACGACGAGTGCCACATGGACAGATATACGCCGTCGCCCCGTCCGAATGACGCCCCGCTAATGAGGGGGTTACGACGTCTCCCTCGACCTCACCGGCGATTGAGAGTCATGTCCGAATGACGCCCCGCTAATGAGGGGGTTGCGACCCTCACCAAAGGACTGGACGAACACGTCGTCCAGGGTCCGAATTACGCCCCGCTAATGAGGGGGTTACGACTGAGCAATTTGACTATCGAACGCCGCCAATTGCGTCCGAATGACGCCCCGCTAATGAGGGGGTTACGACTTGACCGTGAAGGTCATCGTAGCAGTTGTCAGTTGTCCGAATGACGCCCCGCTAATGAGGGGGTTACGACCATCTGGAATCGGCTTGCCATACAAGCGAATGCGTCCGAATGACGCCCCGCTAATGAGGGGGTTACGACTCACGACTGCGACCGAGGCGAGCATGCCGGGGAGTCCGAATGACGCCCCGCTAATGAGGGGGTTACGACGCTCGTCTTGACGGTACAAAGCCGGGGCATTCAAACCCGAATGCAGCCCCGCTGCTGAGGGCGTTACGACGAGTCAGCTCGGCTTGATGGCACAAAGCCGGGCTGTCTGAATGAGCACCTGCCGCTGAGGGGGTTGAGACGCCATTTTCGGTGGCCAAAGAAGCTTCCGGCATCGACCGAATGACACTCCGCCAAACAGGCGGTTACGAAGGGAGTGTGCAGTACTTCGGATAGACCGGATGAAACACCCCTCTGGTGAAGGAGATCGTCGGAGACCTAGGGTGAGACCTAAGGGGAGCTGAAAAGGGAGCGGCGGAATGCCGAACGGCGCCGGAGACGGCGCCGGTGCACTTGTTGTGATGCTCGCGCTTCCTAGTGGGCGTGGTAATGGCGGGGGTGAGCGGAAAGCGATGGGGGCTTTGAGTGGCAGGGCCTGGCCATTGGGCCGTCGGCCTGGGGGGATGCGCGGGTACGCCTCCGCGCCGGTATTGCGGCGTGGCGGGCGCACATGATGGCGCGTTGTTCTAACGAGGAGTTTGGGATTTAGGGCGGTGTAGGCGCGCTGTCGACCGCCATAGCCATTTTTCTGTCCGGATGCATGCTGTCCTTCTGGCCTTGCCATAGCTGTTTGCGGCCATACGGGTGCGATCCGGTGGGGCGGCGCAGGCGAGGCCGACTGGAGGGCGAGACGGTCGAGCAGGATCACCGCAGCCCGCCAGCGCTGTGACAGGTGCGAATCAACATGGCTGGAGTCGGCGGCGCGTCCGACGCCGACCACTGGATATGGGACTCGCTTGATCTGCGCCTAAAGTGACGACTGCGACGATGCAGCTTGCCGTGTGCCAGGGCACGGATGTAGGTTGGTGCCAGAGCCGGGCGCTATTTGTCAGCCCGCCCGAAACTCCTCAAACCGCGCCGCCAGCAGCTCCCGATCCGGCCGATCCTCCGCATGCCGCGGCGGGTGAATCCGCCGTCCGTGATACTCCTTGATCGCCGCCTCCAACGTCGGGCCGTCGTGCTCGGCCAGCACGGACTCGGCGATGTGGATCTGCCCGTCGGGGTCGATGCCGAGCAGGTTGCGGTCGTAGGCCGTGTGGTGGAGCGTCGAGAGGCAGAGGCCGTTGGTGACCTCCGGGCGCCCGCGCTCGTCGCGGTCCGGGATGATGTGCGCGGCCTGGAGGAGCTGCGGCACCGGCAGGTTGGAGATCGCGCAGCGGCGGTCGTAGGCACCGAGCACCAGCTCCCGGAACTCGGCCTGGTGGATGCGCTGCTTGGCCTCGACGGTGGTGTAGCGGCGGTCGATGGGCTCGCGGGGCTGGGCGGTATTGGTTGCCGCGAGGTCCAGGGCCGAGCCTACCCCGACCGTGCAGCGCAGCGCCTGCGGGTCCCAGTCCATGACAAAGCAGGGGAAGAGGATCTGGTAGACGCCTGGCACCAGGCCGTAGAAGTAGATCAGCGGCGACTGGTCCTCGAAGGCCTCCCGCAGGGCGGTGTTGTCGCGGCTACGCGGGTCGCTGCCCTGGAAGGCGTAGGAGAAGTAGCCGTCATCGCTGATGGCGTCGTCGTAGCGGGCGGTGCGGCCCTGGCGCGGCTTGGTGGTCTTGATGCTCAGCACGCCACGGTGCATCTGCTGCGGGCGGTGGATGCCGCGCGGCGTGCTCCCGAGGTGGATCCGCTCGCCGTTCAGCTCGAAGCCTGGCTGGATGGCACTCCAGGGCACGGCACCGCCATAGTCGCGCAGCAGGCGGCGGCAGTGGGCGAAGGCGGCCGCGCGGAGGGTGTCGTCGTGGCTGGTCACGAGCGGGTGCTAGCCCGGGTCGCTGCCCGGACACGCCGTCTGCCGGTAGGTCACTGCGCCGCCGGCGTCCACGCATTCGTTCAAGCCGGCGAGGGTGGGACAGGCGAGGGCGAGCGCGGCGGCGGCCGCGAGGAGGAGGGCTGTGCGCATGGTGTTTCCCTGTCCGTTCGAGCGCTCTGCGACCCGTCATTGACTTGGCGCACGACCAGGGTTTTCCTGACAGCGCGCTGTGCGCTACGTTTGACGCACACACGCAGTATAGACAAAGGGTCCGACCCCGATGCCAGCCACCAAGACCGAAACCTTGACCTGCCGCATCACTCCCGAGGCCAAGGCGGCGCTCGCTGTGCTGCGGACTCGCGGGATGAGTCAGCGGGTGAGTCACGCTCCAGGCTAGGGTCATCACCTGGGATCGGCAACGGCCCGTCTACACTCTGATACCGGAGCAGTTGTTGAGCAACGGAGTTGGCTGATAGACGCGCTGAAGGATGGTTGCGAGGAACAGGATCTTATGGAGATTCCCGAGGCTGGGGCATTCGGCAAGCTCGAAAGAAGCGCCGACGGGCGGCTAACGCGATGGCATCCGCTGGTTGCCCATCTGATTGATGTCTCAGCCTGTTTCTTGCGTCTCTGCCGTTGCCGCGGTATTCGCAGGGCGCTCGAACACGCGGCCGGTCGGGCACTGACGAATCGGGATACTGCTCGGCTTGCCGTGCTGGTTTTCCTGCATGACCTCGGGAAAGCGAACTGCGGCTTTCAGGCCAAACGCTTCCTCCGAGGCGAGGCACCTCGGCATTGGCCGATGCCCTGTGGACACGGGCCGGAGGCGATCGATCTGCTGACGGATCTCGATTTAGTCGCCCACCGAGCGCTCTTGGCGCATCTCCCCCTTGCGGCGATGATTGGCTGGGGCGACGCGGTTGAAGCGCTGCTCTTTGCCAGTTTCAGCCACCACGGCTGGCCCCTGGGCGACCGATCCCAGCAGAACGTCGCCGTCTGGCGCGCGGTGAAGGATGCCAACGGCTGTGTCATTTACGATCCCGATCCGATCCTGGCCGAGATCGCCCGGTCACTGGCCAACTTCCTGCCGGAGGCCTTCGCGCAAGGCGGTCCCGACCTGCCCGATGCTCCGAGGTTTGTTCACACCTTCGCGGGGCTGGTGCAGTTCGCCGACTGGCTGGGTTCGGATACGCGTTTCTTCGCATTCGCCGAACCGGGCGAGGACCGAACACGCACAGCTTACCGGTGCGCCGATGACGCCGTCTTGGCGCTGGGTTTGGATGCGGAGGCCAACACGCTGCGCGCGCGCACGACGCACGCGGGGCTGGCGGCAATCATCGGCGAAGGTAACACCCCGTATCCAATTCAAACCGCGCTTGCAGACCCTGCGCTGGCGTCCCTGGTCATCCTCGAATCCGAAACCGGCAGCGGAAAGACCGAGGCCGCGCTCTGGCGCTATGTCCAGCTCTTTCAAGCTGGCGAGGTGGATTCGCTCTATTTCGCCTTGCCCACTCGTGTCGCCGCAACCCAGCTCTGCAAACGTGTGGAACGGGTCGCGAAGCGGCTTTGGCCGAACGACACGCCGGTTGTGGTCCGCGCGCTGCCAGGCTATGTCAGTGCGGAGGGCCAAGAACCGCAATCCCTACCGCATTTTCGCGTGCTCTGGCCGGACGATCCGAGTGACGCACAGGCGCACCGGCGCTGGGCCGCCGAAGCGCCAAAGCGTTTCCTGGCCGCGCCGATAGCCGTCGGTACTATCGACCAAGCGCTGCTTGGCGGACTCCAGGTGCGCCATGCGCATATGCGTCACGCGTTGCTGAGTCGAGCCTTGCTGGTGGTGGACGAGGTGCATGCCTCCGACGCCTACATGCAGACCCTGCTCGAAGGCCTGCTGGACGGGCATCTGGCCTGCGGCGGGCATGTCCTGCTGTTGTCGGCCACCCTGGGTGCCCGGGCTCGCGCCAGCTACCTTTGCATCGGCAGCTCCGCGCCCGTGTCGACACCGAGCTTCGACGATGCGTGCGGTGCGCCGTATCCCGCTGTCTCGGATGTCCACCGGCACCGACCCGTCGCGGCTACCGGGCGGACAAAGCAGGTTGCCTGGGAAGCGATCGACATGATCGACGACGCGGCCACGGTGGCTCGCCTGGCTCTGGATGCCGCGGCGGGTGACTGCAAGGTGCTGGTCATCCGCAACCTCGTGCGCACGGCCATCGAGACGCAGGAAGCCCTAGAGGCGCAGTGCGGCGAGCCCGCCTGGCTGTTCGACCTCAATGGCGCGCCGACCCTCCATCACAGCCGGTTCAGCCGCCAGGACAGGCCGGCCCTCGACGACCGGGTGGAGGCGCTGTTGGGCAAGAAGAGTCCCGCCGGCCCGCGTGTTCTTGTCGGCACTCAAACGCTGGAGCAAAGCCTCGACATCGATGCGGATCTGTTGATCACCGATCTCTGCCCGATGGATGTCTTGCTGCAGCGTATCGGTCGTCTGCACCGCCACGACCGCCCGGACAGGCCGTCGGCGCACAGAACGGCGCGCGTCATCGTACTGATCCCGAAGGACGGCGACCTCGCGCCCTTGCTGTCGCGCATGCAACACGGTTTGGGGCCGATCAAGGACGGTGACGGCATCTACCCGGATCTGCGCATCATCGCCTGCACGCTGGAGCAGATTTGCAGCCGACCGCAGATCGCCATTCCCGCGGACAATCGGTCCCTCGTGGAGGCGGCGACCCATCCGGAACGCCTCGGCGCCTTCGACAAGCTCGGCGATTCATGGCAAGCGCACGCCCGCGGCATGATCGGCAACGCCGGCGCGAAGCGCGCACACGGCCACCTGCAGCGGCTGCATTTCGATCAGTCGTTCCGTAACCAGCAGTTCGATCCGAACGTTGAGTCGTCCACCCGCTTGGGTCTGCGCGACCGGCTGGTGCTGTTTGAGCCCGCGCCCGCCGGCCCGTTCGGAGCGCCCCTGCGAGCATTGGCCATTCCGTCTTGGCTCACCGACAAGGATCTGAATCCAGACGCGGCACCCGAGGTGATCTGTGCGGACGCGCAGTCGGTGCAGTTCCGCCTCGGCACCCGTTGTTACCGCTATGACCGTTTCGGCCTGCGGGTGATCGACCCGGACTGACGGAGATCTTCTTGATGACCCTGCTTCACTCCCTGCTCGACGATCCGCTCATCCGCGTGCGCCAGCGCGCCGACGGCGCGCACGGTCAACTCACCCTGCCGGAGTTGTTCGTTGCGTTTGCTGCGGATGAGGTGCGGGACTTTCCGGCGCTGCGACCGCACCAGCGCCACCCGTGGCACGCCTTCCTGGTGCAGCTCGCAGCCATCGCGCTGCATCACCAGGGCGTGGATCAACCCATGGTCAGCGCGGCGCAATGGCGCGACGCGCTGTTAGACCTCACCCCGCAGCAACCGGACGGTGCCGCTTGGTGTCTGATCTCGCCCATCGACCAGCCGGCGTTTCTGCAGCCGCCGGTCCCGGAGGGGAGTCTCGCAGGATGGAAATCGGACCAGGCCACACCGGATGCGATGGACCTATTGGTGACATCCAAGAATCACGAGCTCAAACAGGAGCGAATGGCAGTGGCCGCCCCGGATGATTGGATATTCTCGCTGGTCAGCTTGCAGACTGCCGGTCCCTATCCGGGGAGCGGCAACCATGGGGTCGCCCGGATGAACGGCGGGTCATCCAGTCGACCGGGCGTTGGCGTCTCGCCACCAGGTGGGGTCGGCGCCCGCTGGGCACGGGATTTGACGATCGCCCTCGCCAGTAGGGACGCGATTGCGAAGACGCACGGCTACCGGGTCGATGGCGGTGTCGGACTACTTTGGTTGTTGGCCTGGGATGGCAAATCGGAGCTGTCGCTCGGCAATCTCGATCCACTGTTCATCGAGGTGTGCCGGCGTATTCGGCTGCGGGAGCAAAACGGCCAGTTGCTCCTACTGCGGACCTCCAGCGAGAAACAGCGCATTGCGAAGGCCGAGACCGGCAAGAAGCATGGCAACACTGGCGACCTCTGGACCCCCGTCTCCAAGGTGGGCGCCAAGTCGCTCGGCGTCTCGGCAACGGGCTTCAATTACAAACGGATGTGCGAGCTCGCATTCCCGACGGCATGGCAAGCGCCGCCTGCACAGCAGCTCCAGCCAAGCGATGATCGCGAGGGGCTTCGCCTGGTGGCGCGGGCAATCGCTGGCGGCAACAGCAAGACGGACGGCTACCACGAGCGCCAAGTCCCGTTGCGTTCCAACATGCGCCGCCTGCTGGTGCGTGGGGACATCGGTCTGCTCGAGCGCGTCGCCTCGGAGCGCGTGGACGCCGTTGGCCGTATCCATCAGCAGTTGCATTCCGCCCTGGAGGTACTCCTGGACAACGGGAAAGAACGGCCCAGAAAAGATCTGCCCGACTCGCTCAGAAACAAGGCTAGAACCTTTGCAAAGGAGTTCGAGCGAGCGGAAGACCTCATCTTCTTCGACGCCCTAAGCGAGGAAATCGAAGCTGCGCCGGAAGCACGAGAGGCCATTCGACTGCGTTGGCTGCTGGATATGGCCGATCGCGCCCGCCGAGTGCTTGAGCAGGCATTTTCCGCCGGGCCGCGCAGTGCCGAACCGCGCTACAGAGCTCGGGCCGCCGCCCGGAGCCGCCTCGAGGGCGGTTTGCGCAGCACCAAAATCCTGCCCGCACTTGCCGAACATTACCGCCAAGAACGACTCAGCAAGGAGAACAACGATGACGGCAACCGAGACCGCGCCGAGCCCTGAGCAGGCCAAGCCCGAGCGTGATCGCATCGGGCGGCTGGCGCACATCATCGCGCAAGCGGCTCGTTTCGAGGGTGACCCTGTAGGCCTCGGGGAAGGCGAACGGGCGGCCATCGCGCGCCTGGACCCAGATGCCGAACTGCGCCCGCAGCAGGTTGCCGCGCTGACCCGCGCGCTGGTGCAGGCAGACCTGGAGCCCGAGCATTGGCGTCCAGAGACCTGGCGCCGCTGGGCCTTGATTGCCCACGGCATGGCCCTGGCGGGGCATGACCCAAAGCAGCGGCTTGGCAAACAGTTGTTTCGTGCAGCCGTCAATGAGTCCCGCGTGACCAAGCTGCTGACGGCAAGGGGCGACGCCTTCCGCCAGCTGCTGCCGCGTGTGCTGCGACTGATGGCATCGCACGAGGACGGCATCAAGCCGAATTGGGATGAACTCGGCAGGCTCATCCTCGCGCAGGACCGCAAAGATTCAACCAGCCAAGTAAAGGCGGAGGAGTTGCGTCTTCGCATCGCGTCCGCCTACTACAGCGCCGAACGACAAGACGCCAGGCAATCCGACGCAACCCCTTCGACGGAGTCAAGGTAATGACGACAGAGCCCCGCTTCATTCAGATCCACACCCTCCACGGCTACACTGCCGCGCTACTGAACCGCGACGACGCTGGTCTCGCTAAGCGACTGCCCTTCGGTGGCGTGATCCGCACGCGCGTCTCGTCCCAGTGTCTGAAGCGGCATTGGCGGGTTACCACCGACAAAGAGTTCGCGCTCTCGACCCTCAAGGTACCGATGGCGATCCGTTCGCGTGAGACGCTCGGGGAGATTCGCAGGCTGCTTTCGGAAGACGATAGGGTTAGTCCCGAGCTGGCGCAGATCGCGGTGGAGGCCCTACGCGAGGGTGGTCTGCTCGATAAGGCCGGGAGCAAGCGTCGCGGCGACGAAGCCCTGCACACCGGGCAGGCCGTACTGCTGGGAACGGCGGAAATCAACTACCTGGTCGAGCGCTGCGCTGCCCTGGCTAAAGAGCATCCCGATGAAGACGGGTTGCGGCAGGCCATCGCGGAATGGCTCAAGACAGAGAAGAAGTCGAAGAATCTCGCGGCCCTTCAACACGGCAGCGGTCTCGAATCCGCGCTGTTCGGGCGCATGGTGACCTCGGATGTGCTCACCAGCCGCGATGCATCCGTTTACGTTTCTCACGCGTTCACGGTCCATGAGGCACAGGTCGAGAACGACTACTTCACGGTTGTCGATGACCTCACCAGCGAGGCGGGCGAACTCGGCTCCGCCGGCATCTTCGACACCGAGCTGGCCTCTGGCCTCTACTACGGCTATGTGGTGGTGGACGTGCGCCAGCTCGTCGCGAACCTGGAGGGCATCAAGATCGACAATTGCTTCGCCGGGGACACCCCGGCGGAGCGGCGCGAGCTGGCCGCCAAGGTCGTGCGCAACCTGCTGCACCTGATCGCCACTGTCAGTCCCGGCGCCAAGAAGGGCTCCACGGCCCCCTTCGGTTGGGCGAGTCTCATGGTGGTGGAGGCCGGCGACCTGCAACCGCGCAGCGCCGCCGATGCTTTCCGCGAAGCCCTCGCTCAGCACGATCCCGCGGCGCCACTGCGCAGCCGCGCTGCAGAGCGCCTGATCGGCGAGCTTAAAGCGCTGGACAAGGCCTATGGCACCAAGCTCAGCCGCTGCATCATGTCGCTGGATGACGTGACACTGACCGGCGCCGAAGCGAAGCCGTTGCCGGAGCTCGCCGACTGGGTGGCGGGTCTGATCAAGCAAGGGCACTGCTGAAATGGCCCGCCATCTGCTGCTGCGTCTGTACGCGCCGCTCACGGCCTTCGGCGGCGAGGCCATTGACGAGCATGGCGTCACGCGCGAGTTTCCGGCCCTGTCCATGGTGACCGGACTCATCGCCAGCGCACTGGGCTGGGATCGCGGCGAGTGCGAGCGGCACGATCGGTTGCAGGCCCGGCTGCGCATGGGGGCGCGGCGCGACCTGGAGCCGCGTCATCTGCGCGATTACCAAACCGCGCAACTGTTCGAGGGCGATCAGGGCTGGACAACGCGGGGGGTGCCAGAGGGGCGCAAGAAGTCGCCCAGTTACTCGGCGCTGGCGAACGGTCGCAAGGTGTTGACCCAACAACGCTACCGCGACTACCACGCCGACCTCCACACGGTGATCGCCCTGCGACTGGAGCCCGCCGACGAAGCGCCGACCCTGGACGAGGTTGCGGCTGCCATCGACCGTCCGGCCCGACCGCTGTTTATCGGTCGCAAGCCTTGCCTGCCCGCGGCGCGGCTCATAGCCGGTTGGTGCGAAGCCGCGCACGTCCTCGGTGCACTGCGCCAGGCTCCGCGTGCCGACAGAGAGGCCGGCCGGGTGCTGATGCAATGGCCCGACGGCGAGGGTGCGCTGCCGGGGGACCGGTTGTTCGATCTCTGCGATGAGCGCAATTGGATCAGCGGCGTGCACGGCGGTTGGCGACCGGTGCGCGAGGGGAGCATCGGTTTCGGGGAGGGGAAACCATGACGATCCACCTAATGCAATGTCAGCCGCATCCGCAGGCCTTGGCGCTTTGGGCCACGCGACGCCGGCTGCTGTCGCCCGATGGCGATTACGGCTACGCGCTGCATGCGCTGCTGACCAGTGCCTTCGGCGCCGATGCGCCGAGGCCGTTTCGTTACCTTGGCCAGCGCCAGGGCCTGCTCGCCTACAGCCGGCTCGACCTCGCCGCCCTCCGGGATCTGGCAGCACTTGCTGCACCCGACATCGCTGCGGCGCTCGGACTGGACAGCCTGGCGGCGCGCCCGTTTCCCGAGCGCTGGCGCGTCGGGCAGCGTCTTGCATTCGAGGTCCGAACCCGGCCAGTCGTTCGTGCCAACGACGGTCGAGAGCGCGACGCCTTCCTGCATGCCCTGGGGCCGCAGAGCACGGAGCCTGCCGACGAGCCCGATCCGTCGGAGCGGCGCGTGCGATCGGAGGTCTATATCAACTGGCTCCGGCAACGTTTCAGCGAGCTTGGTGCCGCCGAGATCGAAGACAGTCGCGTCGATGCGTTTCAACTGACCCGGCTGCTTGTCAGGCCGCCGAATGCCGCCACCGACAAACGTGGCTCGCGCACAGTGAATGGTCCGGATGCCGTCTTCAAGGGCCACCTACGGATTTCCGATAGCGACCGGTTTGCCGCGCTAATACAACGCGGCATCGGTCGTCACCGGGCCTTCGGATACGGCATGTTGCTGCTCAAACCGCCATGCTGAAGGGGCGGTTGGGGCTCGACACGGCCCGGGTGCCGCACGCCGATCGGCACGGCCTCATCTGGCTGGACCGGGGTGAGCTCTGCGTTGTCAGCGGTTGCCTGCACTTCGTCGCCGGCAAGGACTCGCTGACCCCTTACGATCTTCAGGTGCCACATCAGGCCGTGTCCATGATCCTGCTCGGACCGGGCAGCAGCGTCACGCACGATGCGCTGCGCCTGCTTGCCCGTCACGGGACGCTGCTCGCCGCGGTTGGGCAGGACGGCGTGCGCAGCTACACCGCGCCGCCGCTCATGCCCGATCGCTCCGACATCGCGCGTCGCCAGGCTGAACTATGGGGCAATCCGCGCCGACGCATCAGCGTCGCACGCAAGATGTACGCCTTGCGGCTCGGCGAGGTGCTCCCGCACCGCAACCTCGACACCTTACGCGGTATCGAAGGTGCGCGGGTCAAGACTACCTATCGACTGATGGCACAGCGCCACGGGATCGAATGGCACGGGCGTCGTTACGACCGGCAGAACCCCACGGCAGCCGACATCCCAAACCAGGCGATCAACCATGCGGCGACGGCGGTGCAGGCCGTCGCCGCGATCGCCGTGCAGTCCCTCGCGGCCATCCCCCAGCTGGGCTTCATCCATGAGGATTCGGGCCAGGCCTTCGTTCTGGACATTGCCGATCTCTACCGCGACAGCCTGACGCTCAAGATCGCCTTCACAGCCGCAAAGAAGGCCGAGACCGATAGTCAAACCATCGACCGTCTGGTGCGACGGGAAGCCGGTGCCTTGTTCCGGCGCGAGAACATCGTCGGCGCCATGATTGAGACCATCAAGCAGGTTCTGCGCATGGAGGAGGCAGATGGCGCTGGCAGTTGTGGTGACGCGTGATGTCACTGACCGTTTTCGAGGGTTTCTCTCTTCGGTGATGCTAGAAATCGCGCCCGCGGTGTATGTCTCGCCCGAGCTCAACGCCGGCGTGCGAACGCGCGTCTGGAACGTGCTCTCGAAATGGCATGCCGAAGAACCCCGCGGCAGCATCGTCATGATTTGGCGCGATCCGAAGGAAACCGGCGAGCTCGGAATCCGCACTTTGGGCACGCCCGCTACGAAGTTGGTCGATATCGACGGGCTCTGGCTGGCTGCGAAATCCGCCGCGACCGATCTCTAACAATTCGGAATCGTCGTTTTCCCTGCGAGGCCAGAGTCTTATATGCTAGGGGTTCCCCCGCGCTCGCGGGGATAGGCCCATTGCGCGACGCAATTGAAGCGACCGCTAGAGGGTTCCCCCGCGCTCGCGGGGATAGGCCCTCACTCAAGAAATACCAATCCACCGCCCACGCGGTTCCCCCGCGCTCGCGGGGATAGGCCCCACGAGCGCACGGCGAGAAAGGCGCGCGACCTGGTTCCCCCGCGCTCGCGGGGATAGGCCCCTGGTGCGCAGTGCGGGCGCCCGGTCCGCGTCGGTTCCCCCGCGCTCGCGGGGATAGGCCCGCAAGCGGGATCGGCTCATCACAGATGCCGAGGGTTCCCCCGCGCTCGCGGGGATAGGCCCAAGCTGGATGATTTGGCCCTGCCGATCCTGCGGGTTCCCCCGCGCTCGCGGGGATAGGCCGCAGCGATTGGCCATGTTGGGGCGCTCGCTCCAGGTTCCCCCGCGCTCGCGGGGATAGGCCCTCGCCGTCAATGAGCATGACGGACGGCAGCCCGGTTCCCCCGCGCTCGCGGGGATAGGCCTTGCTCCACGCGCTGAATCTGATAGCCCGGATAGGTTCCCCCGCGCTCGCGGGGATAGGCCCGAAACGCCAGAACACGCGCGCGGACTAGTCCAGGTTCCCCCGCGCTCGCGGGGATAGGCCCTAGTTGGCCCCGTATATTCTGTACAGCCTTCTGGTTCCCCCGCGCTCGCGGGGATAGGCCATCAAAACAGCCAACCAGAAGCCCGCTCGCATCGGTTCCCCCGCGCTCGCGGGGATAGGCCCACGCGCCGTAGCCCTCATCAGGGCAAAAATGCGGTTCCCCCGCGCTCGCGGGGATAGGCCCGACCGCGGACTAAGCGGAGAACATGCGCTTGAGGTTCCCCCGCGCTCGCGGGGATAGGCCCTGTTCACCATCTTGAATGGCTTCCGCGTATTCGGTTCCCCCGCGCTCGCGGGGATAGGCCCCGGGCTGCAAAAGTGGCGGGTGACATGATGAGGGTTCCCCCGCGCTCGCGGGGATAGGCCCGCTGCGGGAGCGGGCGTCTTTGTCACGATCAAGGTTCCCCCGCGCTCGCGGGGATAGGCCCCACCGCAGCCGCATGACGCACCGCCGGCGTCCGGTTCCCCCGCGCTCGCGGGGATAGGCCCCACTATCAGCCCGACGACATGCGCTGGTACAAGGTTCCCCCGCGCTCGCGGGGATAGGCCCATCGCCGGGCAGATCATCGCCACCGGCCGCCTGGTTCCCCCGCGCTCGCGGGGATAGGCCCTTGGCCAAGGTGGACGTGCTTGCGGACATCAAGGTTCCCCCGCGCTCGCGGGGATAGGCCCTCGCCCTGCATCCGGCCCACGAGGTTCTCCAGGGTTCCCCCGCGCTCGCGGGGATAGGCCCCG
This sequence comes from Thiohalocapsa halophila, assembly GCF_016583825.1. GTDB lineage: Bacteria > Pseudomonadota > Gammaproteobacteria > Chromatiales > Chromatiaceae > Thiohalocapsa > Thiohalocapsa halophila. The sequence goes on from NZ_NRRV01000062.1 coordinate 62,192, forward strand.
CGTGCCCCAGGGCGAGAGCACTGCGCCGGAGGTTCCCCCGCGCTCGCGGGGATAGGCCCGTGCTGGTGCTCGGCCCGAAGGTCATCTTGACGGTTCCCCCGCGCTCGCGGGGATAGGCCCTCGTCGGTCACCGGAATGCGCCAGCTGTCGTTGGTTCCCCCGCGCTCGCGGGGATAGGCCCCTGATTCGTACCAAGCTGCGCACGCTTCCCGAGGTTCCCCCGCGCTCGCGGGGATAGGCCCCTGGCGCGGATGGTGAGCGGTCCGATTGGGGTGGTTCCCCCGCGCTCGCGGGGATAGGCCCTTCACGTACTGAACCCCAGTCTTTTTCGACGTGGTTCCCCCGCGCTCGCGGGGATAGGCCCCCCTCAGCCGCGTGCGGCTCATGCTGTTGCGAGGTTCCCCCGCGCTCGCGGGGATAGGCCCTGCTCGGCCCGGTATACGAACCGCAGCCCGGAGGTTCCCCCGCGCTCGCGGGGATAGGCCCGTAGACCGCCTTTACGCCGCCCTGCAAGCCGCGGTTCCCCCGCGCTCGCGGGGATAGGCCCTTCGGGTCAGCCTTGCCACGCTCGATCAAGCAGGTTCCCCCGCGCTCGCGGGGATAGGCCCTTTCTTGGCGTTCTGGCTTTTGGTCGAGGTGAGGTTCCCCCGCGCTCGCGGGGATAGGCCCTACTGGACCTTGCGGCCCGACGCCTCAGCTCTGGTTCCCCCGCGCTCGCGGGGATAGGCCCCAGATGCTGGCGCACCTGCAAGGGGATGCCACGGTTCCCCCGCGCTCGCGGGGATAGGCCTATCGGAAGGCAATCGAACATACAATTCCGCCAACAGCTCGCGGTAACCTCCACTCATGACCGACCCCCTCTGCACCAAACTCGACCCCGCGCGCTTCCCGAACATGAGCGAGCAGTTGGCGACCATCATCGGGTTCGTCCTCGGCGAGGCCCTCACCGAGCCCGCAATCGCCGAACTGCACCTGACGCCTGACGGCGGCGTCCTGGCGGTGCCGGTCACCGCCGCCGGCGAGCGTGGTCAGGCGGCCTTCATCGGCCCGGCTGCGGATCTCCAGGCGAATCTCTCGCGGTTCGTCATGGCGGCCGGGTTAGATGCCGACGAGTGGGCTGAATGTGTGCGGGTGGTGCGTGAGCACAGCCGGCTCGACCTATCCGCTGTCGAGCGGGTCAGGTGACTTCACGTCGATCGCGGTTCTTGTTTATCTATAGCAGGTTTTCGGCTGCTCTGAATGACTGATTCAATGAACGGGCTTGGGATTGACGGGAGTTGGAGCCGCCATATGTCAAAAAGAGAGGAAGACCGTAAAGCCGCGCAGGAAAGGGCAGAGAAGTTCTTGTACGACTTTGTGGCGGCGTATCGGACCTACCATAACCATAAGGAGCGCAATGCCTACGTTTCGTTCCTTGTGTACTTCACATTCTTCGCCTCCGCCCTGCTCTTGGGGGATTGGCCTTTGCACAAAGAAAAACATATTCCCGATATCGTGACGATCATCTGCGTCACGATTTTCTGGCTTTATGCGCTTATCTTCATGAAGTGGCAGCTGCGTAACCGGAGAATCGCGGCCATCTATGTGGCCGCTGCGCAGGAGTCGCTCGCCGTCTTGCTCGCCAACACGGCCCCAATATCCAAGTTCAGGCCGGCTCCGGTGGGTAACCCTCCGCTTAGCTCAAAGCAAGACGAAGGCTTAGCAAGACGACTGCAAACAGCGTTTTGGCTGACGGTGGATCATATCTGGCCAATCAATATCAACAAGCACATTCACGTAGATGTCGATCCGAGCGCCTATCCTCTGTGCTTGGTGGAAGCGCTGGAGCGGAAGTACCAAGAAGGGACGGGCGCAATTGTCCACGAGCGGCTTCTCGTTCTTTTGGGGTGGCTTATCTATGTGGGCATCGTCATCCGCATTGTCCTTCTTCAGGAGTAGCCCATTAGAACGCTTGTGGTGGGCGATGCGCATGCGTGGGCGAAGGGTTATCAGTCATTTCTGTTTTACTAACCCGCTCGAAAGTAAAGCCAGGTCTGGTATAATGGCGGCATGAAATGTAAACGCGATTCCGACGGGCGCAAGCTCGACCATCAGTCATTGCAGACCATGCGCATGCAGGCGGTGGCGGCCGTCAAGCGCGGCCAGCCGGTGGCGGAAGTGGCGGCGGCATTCGGGGTGAACGAGCGCACGCTGTATCGCTGGCTGGCGGCCTTTGCCGAGGGCGGGCAGAACGCGCTCAAGGCCAAGCCGATTCCGGGGCGCCCGCCGAAGCTCAAGGACAAGCACCTGCGTTGGC
>NZ_NRRV01000063.1 GCF_016583825.1 Thiohalocapsa halophila
CTCGCCCCTCGCCCCTCGCCCCTCGAAACTCGACACTCCAAAACAATGACTTCCGCCAAAGTCCTCCAGAACAAGCTCGATTGGACGCGCGACAGCGCCGACTGGCCGAACCGCGATGCCAGCCGCTTCGTCGAGGCCGGGGGGCTGACCTGGCATGTGCAGGTGGCGGGGAGCGGGCCGGTGCTGCTGCTGCTGCACGGCACGGCGGCCTCCACCCACTCCTTCGGCGGGCTCTTGCCGCTGTTGGCGCAGCGCTGCACCGTGGTCTGCCCGGACCTGCCCGGGCACGCCTTCACCGGGACGCCACCGCCTGCGGAGATCTGCCTCAGCTGCATGGCGGCGCAGCTCGGCGCGCTGCTGCGCACGCTGGCGCTGGAGCCGGAGATCGGTGTCGGCCATTCTGCCGGCGCGGCGGTGCTGGTGCAGATGGCACTGGACCGCCTCATCGAGCCGCGGCTCATCGTCAGCCTGTCCGGTGCGCTGATGCCGCTGACGGGCTTCGCCGGCAAGTGGTTCTCGCCGGCGGCCAAGCTGTTCGCCCGCAATTCCTTCCTGCCCAGGTTCTTCGCCAACGGCGCCCGCAAGGACCCCAAGGGCGTGCAGCGCCTCGCCGACAGCACCGGCTCCAAGCTCACGGAGCGCGACATCGCCTTCTACCGCCGCCTCATCGCGAGCCCGGGCCACCTCGCCGCCGCCCTCAATATGATGGCCAACTGGGATCTGGAGCCCCTGGCCCGGGACCTGCCGGAGCTGGACCCGGAGCTGCTGCTGGTGGCTTTCGGCAATGACAAAACCGTCCCGCCGGCCGAGGCCGAGCGCGTGCTGGCCGCGGACCCCCGCGCCCGCCTGAAGCTCGTCGGCGGCTTCGGCCACCTCGCCCATGAAGAAGACCCAGGCTATGTCGCGGAGCTGATCTTCGAGGCGGCCGGGCTCGATCGACGGCCATGATGGTACGCCCGTCCACCGCCGTTGGAGCGCCGTCCGCGGCGTGATCGAGGCCAGTCGCGGCGAGGACGCCGCTCCCATGGCGCGCAGTTGCAGGCCGCTGTTGCGATCGGGGCCCGATTCCCCCCACCCGCGGGGGCTCAGACCTTTCGCAGCACATCCAACCGATGTGGCTTCATGAAGTGGGCGCCCGTGGGCGTCAGGTGTGCCTCGAAGGCGGCGCGGATCTCGGCCCGGCGCTGGTCGTCCAGGTCCAGCGCGGTGTGGGTGACATCCAGAAAGCGCCCGGCGAAGCTGGCCCAATCCGGATAGGTGCCGGGCACCTCGATGAAGATCTCGGCCTCGCTGCGGAACCGGCCGGCGGTCACGGCGCGGCACAGCGCCTCGAAGGCGGCCTCGCGCACCGCGCGCTCGTCGTGGATCAGGGCCATCAGGTCGTTGAAGGCCCCCCAGTAGACGGGCTCCGAGAAGAGCGCCGCAGCGCCCGGCCTCAGCACCCGATGGATCTCCGCGAGCGCCCGGTCCATGGCCGCCGCCGGCACATGATGCAGGGACTTGAACATGCACACGGCATCGAAGCTCGCATCCGGCGCGTCGATGGCCTCGGCCCCGCCGAGCACGAAGCGCACCTGCGGCAGATCGTCGACGCCGAGGTTCTGCTGGTGCTGCACCCGGTCCACCTCCGTGGCGACGACGTCCGCAGCGCCGAGCTGCTCCACCAGCGCGCGGGTGGTGTGCGCCGCGCCGCAGCCGAGCTCCAGCACGCGGGCGCCGCGCAGGTCCAGCAGCTCCGCGACGGCGTCGATCTCGGTGGCGGTGCGATAGCGGTCGGGGGCGTTGAGCTGCATTGGGCTTGGGAGCGGAAACGAGTGGTCTAAATTATGGGGACGGTATACTGAATTGTCTTCGGCCTCGATGTCGACAGGGCGTGGGTTGGGCCGACGGAGGAGGGCCGATGCTCGGGTGGCTGCGTCGAGGGCCGCGTCGGGCTTCGTTCCTCAGCCCGACCTACGGAGGACTTTTGGCGCGTCGGGCTTCGTTCCTCAGCCCGACCTACGCAGGACGCTTGGCCAGTCTCAGACGACCGGGCGCGGCCGGCTGAAAGCCGGCGCTCCCGGGCTGCGGCCGGCGCCTGTGATCGGCTGCCGCGGCGGGCTTACAGCGCCAGATCGATGCCGCTCACCAGGGCGCCGGGCAGCAGGGCGCTGTCGGTGCTGCGCCCGTCGTAGGTCTCCGCCGACAAGAGCAGCTCGCGCTCTTGCGTCAGGCCCTCCAGGCGGTCGCCCAGCAGGTGGTAGAGGCTGTCGTCGAAGCGCATCACCGCCAGCGGTGCTACCGGCTCGCCGTGCTCCACCCAGAAGGTGCCGAAGCGGGTCATGCCGGTCATGCGGCAGGCGTTGCGGTCCGACCAGTTGCCGTACCAGAGGTTGCCGATCAGGATGCCGGTGTCGAGCTGGCGCAGGGCCTCCGCGGTGGCGAGGTCGCCCGGCGCGATGGCGAGCGACTCCGGATACTCGGCTGCGGCATTGACGGCGGCGTCGTACTCCTTGGCGCTGCGGGCGTCGGCGAGGCAGTCCTGATACCAGCCCTCCTCGATAAGCGACACCTGCTCGGGCTTGGTGAAGCCTTCCGCGGTGAAGCCGGGGGCGAGGCCGCGCTTGTGCTCTTCGATGACGGTCAGCATCGGGCTCAGCTGCGCCTCGCCGGTGGCGAGTTTCAGCAGCGGCGTCTGCTGGGTGCGATGGTCGCGCAGCCCGAAGCCGCCCCAGGCGAGCAGGTCCATCAGCTCCTGGAGCGCCGCCGGCGCCAGGTAGGCGCGGTAGCGGCCCGGCTCGATGCGCCGCGCCGGGCGGCCCAGCACCGCCAGGTCGGCGCGCTGGTGATCGAGCTTGTGCCGAAGCTGCTCCGGCTGCCAGTCGAAGCCGCAGTAGCTGGCCTTGACGGCCTTGTCGCGGTCCAGATAGCAGGACCAGTCCAGGTTGAAGCTGCGGCTGGCGTGCCAGTGGCGGTGGCCGACGGAGCTGGCCAGCGCCTCCACCACGTCGCCGGCGGCCCAGATGCCCACCAGGTCGAGCCCGTCGGCGAGGTCCGTCAGGGTGCCGACGGCCTCCTCGGGCCGCGGCAGGTCGGCGTCGATGCGCCGCTCCGAGCTGGCCGGCTCGCGGCTGTAGTGCAGGAAGGGGTCGTCCGGTACATGGGCGATGCGCTGGCGCAGCTGCCCGAGCAGGGCGCGGGCGCGGCCGAGATCCCCCGCGGCATCGCCGCCGAGCTGGCAGCTGCCTTCCACCTGGCGGGCGCCGTCGATGAGGGTGAGGCCGAGGTCCGCGGTGTCCACGCTGCCGGCCTGGCGCACGCGGTTTTGGCTCAGGCGCACGAAGTCCGAGCGCTCGGCGCCGAGACCGGCGAAGAGGACTTCGCCGCCGCCCAGGTCGGCTTCCAGGGCCGAGAACAGGTCGAAGAAGCGATCCGGTGTCATAGCCCACCTCCGAAGACGTCGATGTCGCGGAACAGGCACGGCGGCGAGGCATGGCCCACATAGACCGACTGGTTCGGCTCGCCCTTGCCGCAGTTCTGCACGCCGCGCACCTCCAGCGTCTCCGGATTGCCGACGCCGTCGAGGCTGCGCCAGAAGCGCGCGGAGACGCCGCGGTAACCGGGGTTGCGCACCAGGCCCTTGAGCTCGCCGTCCTCGATGAGGCGGCCCAGCTGGCAGCTGAACTGGAACTTGTTGCGGCTGTCGTCGATGGACCAGGAGCGGTTGGTATCCATGAGCACGCCGCGCTCGACGCGGGCGATCATCTCGTCCAGGCCCTCTTCGTTGGGCACCAGGTTGATGTTGGCCATGCGGTCGATGGGCGGGCGGTCCCAGGCGCAGGCGCGGGCGCAGGCGGTGCCCGATAGGCGCGCGCGGCGCTGGGACAGCTCGCCGCCCAGGGGCCGCTCCAGGATGCCGTCGCGAATCAGGTGCACGCGCCGGGCGGGGGTGCCGTCGTCGTCGGCGGCATAGCTCGCCACCTCGCCGGGCAGGGTCGGGTCGAAGGTGACGTTGAGCAGCGAGGACCCGTAGCGGTAGGTGCCGAGCATGTCCGGTGTGACGAAGCTCAGGCCCGCATAGTTGCGCTCGTCGCCGAGGATGCGGTCGAGCTCCAGCGGATGGCCGATGGACTCGTGGATCTGCAGCGTCATCTGACTCGGCAGCAGCAGCAGGTCCATCTGGCCGCTCGGGCATTCCGGGGCCTCGCAGAGCGCGATGGCCTCGCCGGCCACGCGCTCGGCGTCCGCCAGCAGCGCGGCGGTGGCCAGGCGCTCCAGCCCACCCTGGCCGGGGCGGTCGTGGCCGCCGCCGGTGCGGGTCTGGGTCTGGCCGTTGATGTGCGCGGTGGCGGCGAGGCCCGAGTGCACGTACTCGAAGGTCTGGTCGATGTGGGCGCCGTCGCTGCTCACCAGCAGTTGGTTGACACGTCGGTGGCCCAGCCAGGCGGCGCGCTCGACGATGCGCTCGCCGCGGTCGAGGCGGGCGCAGGCGTCGCCGAGCAGGCCGAGCTTGTCGGCGAGGGTCATTTGCGCCCAAGGCTGCTCCACCGGGCTGTGGTATTCGTCGCGGACGCCGCTGCGCGGTGCGAGCTTGGCGTCGAAGAGGCCCAGGCGGGCATGCAGCGCGGCGGCGGATGCCGCACGCTCGGCGGCGGCGGCGAGGCCGGCGGGCGAGAGGTCGGCGGTGGCGGCATAGCCCAGGCCGCCGTCGGCGACGATGGTGACCATGGCGCCGCGGCTGGCGGCGATGCTGCTCGGCTCGGGCACGTCGTCGCGCACGGCGAGGCCTTCGTGCACCTCGTCCACCAAGCGCAGCGTCCAGTAGTCGCAGGCGGGTGCCGCGTCGGCGAAGCGCCGGGCGACGGCACGGAGCTCATCCGGCCTGGGCTCCGGGGATACGGCTGTTGCGGTACTCATGTCGACAGTGGTGAAGCTCGGGTTGTGGGGACGCCCGCAAAAGCGCGGCGCGTGCTCCTTTGTCCATTTAATTATGGGGATGATCCCGGCCGGGTGCAGGTGGGTCGGGGCCGTTTTGCGTGCCGCTCGTCGCCTTGGCGGCGACTGCGGACACGCGACGGCAATACAACGGCAACGCGATGGTCAGCCGGGGCACCGCGGCCTGCGTGCTAACATCCGCGCCCATGCTGACCTACCCAGACATCGACCCCGTCGCCTTCCAGCTGGGCCCGCTCAAGGTGCACTGGTACGGCCTCATGTACCTCATCGGCTTCGCCGCCGCCTGGCTGCTCGGGCGCTGGCGGGCGTCGCGCTCCGGCCCGGGGCCCGGCGCCGGCTGGACCACCGCCATGGTGGACGACGTGGTGTTCTACAGCGTCATTGGGGTCATCGCCGGGGGCCGGCTCGGCTACATGCTCTTCTACGGCTATGACCAGATCCTGGCCAACCCGCTGAACGCGCTTAAAGTCTGGGAAGGCGGCATGTCCTTCCACGGCGGACTCATCGGCGTGCTCATCGCCATCGGCCTGTTCGCGCGCAAGTACCAGCTCAAGTACTTCCAGGTCGGTGACTTCGTGGCGCCGCTGGTGCCGCTGGGGCTCTTCGCCGGGCGCATCGGCAACTTCATCAACGGCGAGCTCTGGGGCCATGCCACCTGGGTGCCCTGGGCCATGCAGCTGCCCTGCGTGCGCTTCCCGGAGTATTGCGCCGGACTGCCGGCGGGGGCCGAATTCAGCCCGCCGCTGCACCCCTCCCAGCTCTACGAGGCCGGGCTGGAGGGCCTGGTGCTGTTCGCGGTGCTCTGGTGGTTCTCCAGCCGTCCGCGGCCGATCATGGCCGTCTCCGGGCTGTTCCTGCTCCTGTACGGGCTGTTCCGCTTTGTGGTGGAGTTTGTGCGCCAGCCGGACGCCCACATCGGCTACCTCGCCTTCGACTGGCTCACCATGGGCCAGCTGCTGACCCTGCCGATGCTGCTGGCCGGCGCCCTCCTGCTGGCGCTGGCCTATGGTCAGCGGGGCTCGAGCCGCTCGACGGACCGCGCAACCGGCTGATAGGCGCCCAAAGCGTCGATCTCCCGCCGTTTGACCTGATCTCCCTCCTCAGCCCTCAGCCCTCAGCCCTCAGCCCCTGCTCAAGGACTCGGATTCGGCTGGCGCGTATGCACGGTCTCGATGTCCTCCAGCACCGCCTCCGAGAGCCCCAGGTCCATGCTGGCGAGGTTCTGCTCCAGCTGGGCCAGGGTCGTGGCGCCGATGATGTTGGACGTGACGAAGGGGCGGCTGGTGACGAAGGCCAGCGCCATCTGCGCCGGGTCCAGGCCGTGCTTGCGGGCGACGGCCACGTACTCGGCGGTGGCGGCGACGGCCTGGTCGTTGGAGTACCGGTTGAAGCGCGAGAACAGCGTGAGCCGGCCCTTGGGTGGGCGCTGGCCATTGAGATACTTGCCGCTCAGCGCACCGAAGGCCAGCGGCGAGTAGGCCAACAGGCCGCATTGCTCGCGGATGGCCACCTCCGCGAGGCCGATCTCGAAGGTGCGGTTCAGCAGGCTGTAGGGGTTCTGGATGCTCACCATGCGCGGCAGGCCGTGGCGCTCCGCGAGCTCCAGGAAGCGCATGGTGCCCCAGGGGGTCTCGTTGGACAGGCCCACGTGGCGGACCTTGCCGGATTGCACCAGCTCGCCGAGCGCCTCCAGGGTCTCTAGCAGCGGCACGCTGTCGTCCTGCGGCGGATGCTCATAGCCGAGCCGGCCGAAGAAGTTGGTCTGGCGGTCCGGCCAGTGGAGCTGGTAGAGGTCCAGGTAGTCGGTGCCGAGCCGGCGCAGGCTGTCCTCGAGCGCCTGCTGGATGTTCGGACGGTCCAGGCGGTTGCTGCTGCCGCGGATGTAGGGCAGCCAGTCGCCGGGGCCCGCCACCTTGCTGGCGATGATCAGCTTGTCCCGGCCGCCGCGCTGGGCGAGCCAGCGGCCGATGTACTCCTCGGTGCGGCCCATGGTCTCGGCCTTAGGTGGCACCGGGTACATCTCCGCGGTGTCGATGAAGTTGACGCCGGCGGCGACGGCACGGTCGAGCTGCTCGGCGGCCTCGGCGGCGGTATTCTGCTCGCCGAAGGTCATAGTGCCGAGGCAAACGGCGCTGACGCTGAGGTCGGTGCGGCCAAGGGGGCGGTATTGCATGGGCGGTTCCGGTTGAGTTGTTCTGCAAAGGCTTGGAGACGGGGTGCGGTCGATCGACGCCCTGATTTGAGCGCGGCGGCGGCGTGGACCAAGGGTGCCACGCCTTTCCGTGTGGAGATCGGCTCGCTCGCAGGCCGCCGCGACATGGATTCAGTACACTGTCACCGAAATCGTCGCCGCACACAGCGCCCGAGCTTCAGGCACCATCCGGCATTAGCGGTCGTTCGGCTGGGGCGTGCCGTGGAAGTAGACCACTGTTAAGTATAATGTCCCCAGGTTTGTGGGCATGCCGCGTTTTTTGGAGGGCGTTACGTAAAACGTCACCATCATTGTGCTGGCCGATTCCGGGGCCTGGCGCAGCGCATGGATGCGCCATTCGGTATCACGTCCCCGTATTTGTGCGCTGCAGGTCGGCGTTCGGCGGTGGGTTGCGGCGCCGCCTTGGTGTTTGTGTTAAGACTGCCGAACCCGATGTTCGGTTAAGAGGAACTCAAGCCGGCGCCACGCACTCTCTGCTCCATGACCCTCGACCCCGCCCTTTTCAGCTCCGCCGCCACCTGGGCCGCCCTGGTGCTCTACCTGGTATGCCTGGCGCTCGCCCTGTGGCTGGCGCCCTGGCGCCGGCTGCTGGCGGCGCGCCTGACGCATGTGTTCTTCGGCGCCACCGTGCTGCTGATGTTCCTGTGGCAGATGGACACACAGGTGCAGCCGGGGCTGGACTACCACCTGCTCGGCCTGACGGCGGTCACGCTGATTCTCAGCTGGTCCTTCGCCGTCATCGCCGCGTCGCTGGCGCTGCTCGGCGTCTACATCAACGGCGGCATGGCCTGGGAGGGCTTCGCGCTCAACGCCCTGGTGAGCGGCATCCTCCCCATCACGCTGACGCAGATCGCGCTGGTGCTGATCCGCCACTACCTGCCCAAGCAATTTTTCGTCTACGTGCTGGTCAACGGCTTCGCCACGGCCGGCCTGGTCGGCGTGGCCATGGGCTACATGGCGGCCTGGCTGCTGGTGGGCAGCGGGGCCTACACCTTCGCCGAGCTGAGCCAGACCGTCCTGCCCTTCTTCCCGCTCATGTTCCTGCCGGAGGCGATGCTGAACGGCTGGATCATGGTCATCCTGGTTGCCTTCCGCCCGGAATGGGTTTACTCCTTCTCCGACGAGCAGTATCTGAAAGGCAAGTGACGTGAGCTGGTTCGGGAAGGTCGTCGGCGGCCTGCTGGGCTTCGCCGCCGGCGGGCCTATTGGAGCATTGCTGGGCGCGACGCTGGGCCACGGCGTCGACCGCGGCGTGAAGCGGCTGTCCGAGGACTACGGCCTGCCCTTCGGCGACCGCCGCCGCATCGAGAGCGCCTTCTTCGCCGCCACCTTCTCGGTAATGGGGCACATCGCGAAGGCCGATGGGCGGGTCTCCGAGCGCGAGATCGCGCTGGCCGAGACAGTGATGTCGCGCCTCCAGCTCTCCGGCGAGCGCCGCAGCGCCGCCATCGCGCTGTTCCGCCAGGGCAAGGAGCCGGGCTTCGATCTGAACGGCGTCATCGCCCGCTTCCGCCGCGAGTGCATGGGCCGGCGCCTGCTGATTCAGTTGTTCCTGGAGGTGCAGCTGCAAGCGGCTTATGCCGACGGCGAGCCCTCCGCCGCCAAGCGCCAGGTGCTGGAGCAGATCCGCGCCGGACTTGGCGTCTCGCCGGTGCTGTTCCGCCAGCTGGAGAATCTGATCCGGATGCAGCAGCGCTTCGCCGAGGGCCGCGCCGGCGGCTGGCAGGCCGGTTGGCAACAGGGCTGGCAGCAGGGCGCCGGGCGCGCATCCGGCGGCAGCGGCGCCGGACGCCGCGCACCCAGCGCCGGGCCCTCGCTGAAGGAGGCCTACGCGGTGCTCGGCGTTCAGCCCAAGGACTCCGACGACGCCATCAAGCGCGCCTACCGCAAGCTCTTGAGCCAGCACCACCCGGACAAGCTCGTCTCCAAGGGCCTGCCGGAGGACATGATCAAGCTCGCGAGCCAAAAGACCCACGAGATCCGCCAGGCCTACGAGATGATTCAGGCGTCGCGGGCGGCCGGTTAGCGGCGGGCGCTCGCCGGCACCCCGACGCGCGGGCAGGAACGATGTCGCCGCGCCGCAGCCCCGGCGGAGCCAAGCCTGCGCGATTGGGTGGCGTTGCGCCCAGTGGGCCTGCGGCTCGTGGAGGGGCTGGTGCGGGCGTGACCGGGCGCGCGGCGAGAACGCCGGCAACCGCGCTGCTGCGACGCGCTCGGCCTCACCGGCTGAAGGGGGATGCGCGCGGCACCGGCTCTATCGCCGCCGCTGTGTTTAAGGGTCTTTACAGTTCCGTCGCACCCAAGCCGAGACCCGCACTCCGGCAGGCGCCGAATGTCTGCGGCGTCCGAAATAAAAAAGTTTTTCTGCCAGCAAGTTATGTGCGAATGCGGCATTCGCAGGACGATTGTTGAGTCGCGGGTTTGCACGGTGCAGCTGTCAGGTTTCTTTACAGTCCCCAGCGATGCGGCCATCCGGGATTGTCCGGTCTGTACCTAAGGGGTTGTTTTTGCGTGCCTCGCATGGGCTGGCGTGAGACTTGCAGCGTTTCGGCGGCGAGCCCTAAGGGCCGGCTACTAAACAGGGGCGGCCAGGGCTAGTGCAGCCCCGAGACGGCCGCTGCTAGCGGGAAATTGCCAATAACGAAGAGCCCGCACGAGCCCGAGCCGCTCCATCGTTCGCTCAGCTATCCACACTGCTTTCCCAAGACACGAAAAATAGGAGATCCCCCTGATGACCTCGACAACCTTTCCACTGAGCGGCCGAGGGCTCGCCGGTGCGCTCATGCTCGGTGCGCTGACGCTCGGGGTACAGCCTGCTTTTGCGACCTTTAAGTCAGCACTGGACAGGGATAACTTTAATCCAGATATCCAGGTATCAGGGTTGGACGTCAGTTATATAGCGAACACCGGTGTCTTTAACCTGACGGCAAACGACGGGGGCGGCTTTTTCACGAACGCGGCGGGGGATTTCGCCGGTTCGGGCAACGCAGATTACAATCTCTCAGCGGTGTTTGGATCCCAAGGTAGCGTTCTCAACAGCGGTTCCTTGACAATCACCGCCGGCACCGGCGGCTTCAACACGGCTGCTGGTTCGATCTCTGATGGAACGGTCATGCTCAGTGGCCAGATCTTCGACTTCGGCTTCAGCGGTAGCGGGGATGGAAACGGCACCTTCGAATTCCTGCTTACGGATCTTGCTAGCGCTGCCCCGGAGCTGGACCTATACCTCGATGACTTTGCCCTGAGCATCGCGTCCACCACCAGTGCTCTAACGGGCTCTGGCAGCACGTTTTCGGACAACAGCTGGCTGGCCGGCGATGTGGACTTTGCGGGGAGCAATCTGACCTCCGATACCTCCGTCCCGGTCCCGGCGACGGTGCTGCTGCTCGGCTTCGGTCTACTCGGGCTCGGCGCAGTCAGGAGGCATAGGCTGCGCGCCGCCGCCTAAGGCATTCGACGCCGACTGGGGCGGGTGCGGGCCGCCGCCCCAGCTCAAGACGCCAGCCCAAGACCCCAGCAGGGCCCAAGCTCGGCGTGACCACCCTGCCTCTACGCCCCTTCCATCCCCGCTTTCACTCGCCGAGCCTCCCCCTTTTTGCAAGCGGTCGCTCCCCCGCCCTTCTGTCTGTGCGACCCCGCCGCGATGCCCCAGCTTCGACCGCTGTCGTTGACCGCCGTTGCGGTGCGTGTCCAGCGGCGCGCGCCCACCTGTGGGCTTCAGTCGGGCCTTGATCATCACTCCGGCCGCCTTGGGCGCTGAGACTGCTTAGCCAGACCATCCCGGCTCGACACAATCAGGGCTGGAAGCCCTGGCTGCGCCCCCGCGGCGTGATCGTTAGTGCGGGCCTTAGGGTGGACGAGCGCCAGCGAAGTCCACCCCAGCGCTGCCCGCAGGCTGGTGGACTGCGCTGCGCTTGTCCACCCTACGCTCTGCGCCTGCTCAGGTGGTTGGAGTTGTGACCGGGGCCTTTAGTCGCCCCCGCCGAGACTGGCGCAACGCTAGCGTTGTTTTGCAAGCCATCAACGTAAAAAGAGCAGTTCACCACGAAGCGGACGAAGAAAGACAAGCACCCGAAGATTAAGGGGCCTAGGGAGCTCGCTCACTTGGCGGGTGAAGGCGCGAGCTTGCGTATCCTGCTGAGTCCCTTCGTGTTCTTCCCGCTCTTCTTGGCTCAAATACCGATCTAGGATCAATCTCCGGTGACTGACCGCTGGGTATCCGCCCAAGCAGTCATGGGAGTCGACTCTGCGCACGGGCAATCAGATGTGGGCGTCTGCTGGAGCAGGGACCAAGTCTGGCAACGCATTCACTCGCGCAACAAAACCTCTATCCGTGTCAGGCCGTCCTGGCGGCTCGCGCTTGGGTCGGCGCATGGTCCTCCCGCTGCGCATCGCGTTCGAAATTTGCAGATCGCGTCGCAAAATGCAAACGGCGCTTGGCAAAGCGCACGGCCACGCAGCGTGCCGGCGCTGCGCCGGCCACGACATCGGCTCGGTCGCGCGTAAGCAGCTTGGGCGTTCCAAGACAGGCATCCGGCTGAATTTGCCCTAAGACACCGGCCTAGGGCGTCTAATCCAGACCGTTTCGCTCGGATTCAAGAGCGAGAAAATTCCCTGATTCTTAAATCACTTGGCTCGCTGTATCGGGCTTTTCCGTTAGCCGGGTCAGCTCATTCCCCCCTATGGCGCTGTGTCCCCTAAGCGGGTGGCTTAGGGGCATGTGTCGTGCAGCTACGCCCAAGGAAACTTTCGTATCTCGCTCGGGCCCCGCTCGGGCGACAGCCTCGGGTGCGCGTCGCAGCGCGCGACAGGTTCCGCACGACAAGCCCTCAGATCACACACAGCCACGCAACGCCATGAATAAAAGATCAATCTTCGGCCGGCTTCTCGGCGTCTTCGACGGTGCAGAGCGCGCGCACAAGACGCCGACGAGCGCCGCAACCGACACTTCGGGGGCACAGCGCCTTCGCATCAGCCCATCACGCCGCAGCCAGAGCGCACTCGGCATCGTAACCGCCGTCTCCATGGGGCTCGGACTAGCTCAGATGGCGCCTGCGGCCACCCTCGGCGTCGGCGCCGACATTCAGCTACCTGAGACCGACCTCGCCGGCCCCGGAAGCTTTGACTATGACGCCGGCACCCGCGCCCTAACGCTGGTCGGGCAGCCCGGGTCGACCGAGTTCACCGCAGGGATCGCGAGCTTTTGGACCTTCGCGGCATCCAATCGCGTCGAGATGACCATTGTTGTCGGCAACTGCTCGCCTGCTGATGCCGGCGCAGCGTCGTGTGCAGTCGTGCCCGCCGGAGACGATAACTTCATCATTGAAGGAGAGATTCAAGGTCGTCCAAGCGGTGTTCTCCTCACCGGTGAGGTGACCGCGATGGGCTTTAGCGACATCAGCCGCACGGACAACTTCGATTTCCGCATTACTGCTACTGGCGGGCGCTGGGTCGATGATGGCCTGATTCAGCTTGGCGGTGATATCGGGTTCGCGGCCGTCATCGAGGGCTCGACCTTCGCCGGCAGCTTCGCGCAGGACTTTCGCAGCTCGACCGGCCGCGTCAAAGGGCGTATCGGCCCGATCCCCGGCCTCACACCGCCCGGCGGCATCGCCTCCCTCGGCGACCGGGTCTTTGAGGACCTGAACGGCAACGGCGTCCAGGATTGCCCCAACGTCAACGGCGACAACGTCGTCGGCAACGAGACCGCGGCTGAGCTGACCGCCGCCGGCTTCGATCCGAACGCCTACCCCGAATGCTTCAGCGGCATCGGCAATGTGCCGGTGACGCTGCATCCTGCCGACAACGGCGTCTGTGACACCAGCGCAGCGCTGACCGACGCCGATGGCAATCCGCTCACCACCAGCACGGACAGCCAAGGCTTCTACGGCTTCGAGAATCTGGCCGCGGGCGACTACTGCGTCGTCGTCACCGAGCCCGACGGCATCTGCGACTATGGCGATGTCGCCTTCACGGACGCGAACGTCGGCACCGACAACGAGGTCGACAGCGACGTCGACGCGAGTGGTGTCAGCGAGAGCGTCAGCTTGATCGACGGCCTGCAAGACAACTCCCTGGACGCCGGCGTCGTCTGCCCGGCCCAAGTCGGTGACCGGCTTTGGGACGACGGCGACCAGACCATGAAGAACGGCCAGCAGGAGAGCGGCGAGCCCGGCATCGAAGGCCAAGAGGTCAACCTCTGGCGCTGCGACGGCCTCAACGGCAACACAACGGGCCTTGCGGATACCGCCACCACCGGCACTGACGGCATCTACGGCTTCACCGTCCAGCCCGGCCAGGTCTATGCCATCGAGTTTACGCGCCCGGGCGACAGCACCGGCTTTACCGATCGCGACTTCGGCAACGACACCAGCGACAGCGACGTGAACAACACCGGCTCCACCGGCTGTGTCGTCCAGCTCGCCTCCAACGAGCAAGACCTGACCCTCGACGCCGGCGTCTTCACCGCGGCCCCCGGCTCGCGCTTCGGCGACACGCTTTTCCACGACAGGAACGGCAACGGCATCCAGGACGGTGGCGAGGACGGCGTTCCGGGCGCCACCGTCCAGCTCTACGAGAGCTGCACCGGTGTCGACGGCAACGGCGCCCCGCAAGGCACCCTGCTGGGCACGGCCTTCACCGACGCCAACGGGGTCTATGACAGCGGCGAGGTCTTCGCCGGCGGCTACTGCGTCGAATT
This sequence comes from Thiohalocapsa halophila, assembly GCF_016583825.1. GTDB lineage: Bacteria > Pseudomonadota > Gammaproteobacteria > Chromatiales > Chromatiaceae > Thiohalocapsa > Thiohalocapsa halophila. The sequence goes on from NZ_NRRV01000063.1 coordinate 13,848, forward strand.
CGTGCCGCCAACGGACTTCTGCGTCGTCGACGGCGTCGATTACGGCGACCCGGTCTTCACTAGCCAGGACGCGGGCACCGACGACGGCATCGACAGCGACGCCGATGCCAACGGCGTCGTCGCGCCCTTCTTCCTGCCGGATAACACCACCGACCCGACCCGCGACGCTGGCATTTACTGCCAGGCCCGCATTGGTGATCGGCTGTGGAATGACACGGCCCAAATCGACGGCGAGCAGAGTACCGATACCACGGCCGAGCCCGGCATCGCCGACATCGAGGTCAAGGTCTATGCCTGTGTCGACGGCACCCCGGATACCACCACGGCCGTGGCGACGCTGACCACCGATGACGACGGCTTCTATGAGGCCCTGGTGAGCCCCGGCAGCTATGCCGTCGGCTTCGACAAGGCCGCGCTGGAGGCGCTGGGCTTCGAGCTGACCCTGGTCAATGAGGTCGACGACGCCTTCGACAGCGACGCCGACCGCACCACCGGCCTCACCGGCTGCTTCGATGTGGCCTCCCAAGAGCGCGACCTCACCCGCGACGCCGGCGCCTTCACGCCCGTCGCCGCGCTCGGCGACTACTGCTTCCACGACCTGAACGGCAACGGCATCCAGGACGATCAGGAGCCCGGTATCCCAGGCTGCACGGTGGCCCTATACGAGAACCTCGACGGCGGCGCCTGCGAATTCGATTCGGAGCTGGTGTCGGACCTCACCACCGCCGGCGGTCTGTACATGTTCGAGAACCTGCTCGGCGGCGACTACTGCCTGCAGTTCACGCCGCCGGCGGATTTCTGTGTCGACCCGGATACTGGCACGGACCTGGGCCCGGTCGCCTTCAGCCCGCAGGACCAGGGCGGCGACGACACCGCGGACAGCGACGTCAACGCCGACGGCGAGACCGCGAGCTTCGGCCTCGGCTTCAACGACACCGATATGACCCGCGATGCCGGGCTCTACTGCCAGGCCGCGCTCGGTGACCGCGTCTTCATCGACACCAACGCCGACGGCCGCCAGAACTGCGGCGACACCGACGGCGACGGCATCATCGGCGAGACCGACGGCAGCGATACCGGCAGCGAATGCGGCACCGGTCTGTCCGGTATCACCGTGAACCTGCGCGAGCCGGCCCCGACCGCCGATGCAAGCACCGGCAGCCGCTGCGACAGCGCCGAGATCGGCGGCATCCTTGACACGCAGACCACCGACGGCGAGGGCTTCTACCTCTTCGGCCCGCGCGAGCCCGGCGACTACTGTGTCGAGATCATCCGCCCCGACGCGAGCTACACCTGCACCGAGCTGAACGTCGGCACCGAGACCGGCGATAGCGATGTGCGCCCGCCGGAGGGCTACAGCGGTGATCCGCTGGCCTGCGTCACCAGCCAGACCATCACGCTGCCGTCGCGCACCGTTGATCGGCGTTGGGACGGCGGTCTCTGGCAGACCGCGAGCCTCGGTGACCTGGTGTTCGAGGACACCAACCAGAACGGTCGGCAGGACGGCGGCGAGCCCCCGGTGGCCGGCGTGCCGGTCTCACTGACGGACTGCAGCGGCAACTCCGTGACCGACGCCGACGGCAATGCCGTGACCGGCACGACCACCGACGCCAACGGCCAGTACCTGTTCGACAACCTGGTGCCCGGCTGCTACGAGGTCACCTTCACGCCCTCGCGTGAGCTGACGGAGGCGAACACGGCCGGCGTCGACGACGCCGCCGACAGCGATGCCGATCCGACCACCGGCAGCACGGGCCAGATCCAGCTGCCCTCGGGCGTCTACGACGACACCTGGGATGCCGGCCTGCTGCCGCCGCCGCTGGCGGAGATCGGCAACGAGGTCTTCCTCGACCAAAACGGCGACGGCATCCGCCAGGACGGTGAGCCGGGCGTCGCCGGGGCGACTGTGACCATCTCCGGTCCCAATAGCTTCAGCGACAGTGTCGTGACCGGCAGCGACGGGCTGTACCTGTTCGACGAGCTGCCAGCGGGCGACTACAGCCTGACCTGCACCCCGCCGACGGGCTATGCCTACACCACGCCCTTCGATCAGGGCTCGGTCACCGACAAGGACAGCAATGCCGACCCCGGCACCGGCGCCATGGGCACCCACAGCCTCGCCGCCGGCGACAGCAATCTGACCATCGATTGCGGCCTGGTGGAGCTGGCCCGCCTCGGCGACTTCGTCTTCCTGGACGCAGACCGTGACGGCATTCAGGACGCCGGCGAAAGCGGCATCGAGGACGTGAGCGTCAGCCTCTATCCGGGCGCCGCCGGCGGCACCTGCGAGACCGGCGGCACGCCGCTGGCGACCACCACCACGGCCGCCGACGGCAGCTACGGCTTCGAGGACTTGGCCCCGGGCGACTACTGCGTGGCCTTCGAGCAGCCCGCAGGCTTGGAGATCAGCCCGAAGGACCAGGGCGGCGATGATAGTGCCGATAGCGATGGCCTGGTGACCGCGGTGACGACCCTGGCCTCGGGCGGCGAGGACTTGACCCTGGACCAGGGCTTCTTCGAGCCGCTGCCGCCGGGAGGCGTCTGCATTCCGTCCATCGATTTCGATCTGGGCGGGCTGTCTGCAGGCGACATCGTCGGTGATCAGTTCATGGGCGTGAGCATCAAAGCGACCGGCAGCCGCTTCGGCGATGACAACGTCGCGATGATCTTCGACTCGTCGAGCCCCACCGGCGGCGACCCCGACCTCGGCTCGCCGAACGAGCAGTACGGCGGTCCCGGCGTCGGCAGCTATGGCGAGACCAACCGCCGTGCGCTCGGCAACGTGCTGATCGTCTCGGAGGATCTCGACAGCAGCGACCCGGACGACGACTACCGCGGCGGTAACATCGTCTTCACCTTCGACAACCCGACCCGGGTGGACAGCGTCGGCATCCTCGACATCGACTATGGCGAGGACGGCGGCTTCATCGAGGCCTTCGATGCCGACGGCAATTCGATCGGGCTCGGCTGGATCCAGGGCCTGGGCAACAACAGCTACCAGGAAGTCGAGCTCGATGTGGAGAACGCCAGCAAGCTGGTGGTGCACTTCCCGAGCAGCGGCTCGGTGGCCAGCCTCGCCTTCTGCCCGGATATCGATATCCGCAAGAACGCCGAGGGTGAGGACACCCAGAGCCTGGCGCCGGGCGGCGATGCGAGCTTCGAGCTGGTGGTCACCAATACCGGCGAAGATCCGCTGACCAACATCGTCGTGGCCGACCCGCAGGTGCCGTCTTGCGAGTTTACGGTGCCGAGCCTCGGCGTCGGCGAAAGCGCGAGCCACACCTGCATCCAGCCGGTCAGCGCCGGCGTCGCAGGTCAGACCTTCGAAGACGACTTCAGCGAGCGGGTCTTCGACGGTGGCAGCGACAACTGGTCCGGCCCCTGGGTGGAGTACGACGTGGCCAACGACCACGGCGCAGCACAGGATCCGCTAAGCGGCCGCGTGCGCATCGGCAGCAATGAGCAGATCTGGCTGAACGACTACTGGAACACGGGCACCGAGCCCAGCATCGCGCGTGCGCTGGACATTGCCGGCGCCACCCGCGCGACGCTGAGCTTCGACTGGACCGTGCACTGCGGTGTCGATCGGGACGACAAGATCGTGCTGGAGATCTCCGACGACGGCGGCGCCAGCTGGGCGGAGCTGAAGGCTTTCACGGGCTTCGACGGCGACGACCGCAATGCCGAGGGTCAGAAGCTGTGCCAGACCATGACCGCCGAGGAGCTGGATATCACGGCCTATGCGGCCGCAGAGACCGTGATCCGCTACCGCGTGGCGCACAAGTACGGCGGCGATCACGAGATGTTCAAGGTCGACAATGTCGTCGTGGACGTCGAGGGCGGCGGCAGCGGCGGCTTCGTCAACGAGGCCTGCGTCACCGGCGTTGGCGGCGGTATCGAAGTGGCGGACTGCGACCGCTCCACCGTCGAGGTCGAAGACGGCCCGACCCCGCCGGCGACGACGCCCGCGATCGATGTCCGCAAGCAGGCCGAGGGTCCCGATCAGCGGACCTTCGCGCCGGGCGCTGAGGTCGAGTTCGAGATCGCGGTGCGCAACACCGGCGACGAGCGCCTGACCGACGTGGAGATCGATGATCCGCTGGTGTCGGCCTGCAACGCGAGCTTTGCGGCCCTGGAGCCGGCACAGGTGGAGACCTATACCTGCTCCACCACGCTCGCCGCCGGCGGCGGCACCCGGACCTTCGCCGACGACATCCAAGCGGGTGCCTATGACGGCGACGACGGCGACACCAGCTGGACCGGTCCCTGGGTCGAGTACGATCCGCGCAACCACAAGGTGCGGGGCGTGCGCCCGAGCCAGGACCCGAGCTCGGGCCGCGTCATGGCCGGCAGCAACGGCAAGATCTGGATGAACGACTACTACGACACCGGCGAAGATCCGAGCATCCAGCGCACGGCGAACCTGTCCGGGGCGGACACGGCGACACTGACGTTCGAGTGGAACACCCACTGGGGTGTCGACCACGACGACAAGGTGGTGCTGGAGCTGTCCGCCGACGGCGGCAGCACTTGGCAGACCCTGAAGGCGTTCACCGGGAAGCAGACCAGCGCCAAGTCGGAGACCGTCGACATCAGCGCCTTCATCAGCGGGCAGACCACGTTGCGCTTCCGGGTGGCCCACAAGTACGGCGGCGACCACGAGATGTTCAAGGTCGACAACGTCAAGATCGTCGCCAGCGGCGGCAGCAGTGAGGGCTTCGTCAACGAGGTCTTCGCCACCGCAACGGGCGAGCAGGGCGACACCGTGACGGACGCGGACACCTCGGAGGTCGTGGTGGAGTCCGGCGGCGGCTCCGGTGGCGGCACCTGTCCGACGCCGAGCATCGATGGCGACAGCGGCGACTGGGACCTGAATGCGGACTTTTTCGCCAAGCTGTACGAGGCGGGCAGGCCCGATAAGGACCACCTGGCCGATGCCTATGTGCGCTACAGCGACGGCACGCTCTACGTGCTGGTGCTGGCCACCCCCGGCAACCAGGTCAGCCAGTCCGCGCAGGACGCCTGGGTGAAGGTCTATGACCTTGGCAGCAGCACCCAGGTGGACGGCAGCTCGGCGGACTTCGCCTGGGTGACCATCGGCGGCGAGGTGCGCGGCTACGAGGCGTCCTTCGACCTCGCGCCGGGCAGTTATGACGAGATCGAGATCCACCTCAACGTCAACGGCGGCGACACGGCCTCCACGGGCAAAAAGAAGCAGGGCTACATCCCGCTCACTACGGAGGAGAGCTGCCCGGTGTCCGGCGGCGGCGCCGGCTCCGGGGGCCAGGATGACGACGCGGCCGCGGGCGGCGGCGACACGCCCGCGCACGTCCTGCTGGAGGCTGAGAGCGGCGACCTCGGGCCCCGCTGGCGGGTGCACCACGACAACGATGCCTCCGGCGGCGCCTATCTGAGCGTCCAGAACGGTCGCAACGAGTACAGCCACCCGGACCATCGCGGCATCGCGCGTTACGACTTCGACGTGAGCCAGGCCGGCACCCATCGCCTCTGGGGACGGGTCTTCACCCCCGGCGACCACGACGACTCCTTCTGGGTGCGCGTCAACGGCGGCGACTGGATCAAATGGAACGGCATCGACTGGCAGGACAGCTGGCACTGGGACAGCCTGCACGACAGCGATGACGGCAACGCCGAAGTCCTGCTCCATCTGCCGGCCGGCGCCAACACCCTGGAGGTGGCCTACCGCGAGGACGGCGCCAAGCTGGACCAGGTCCTGATCACCCCGGACCTCGGGCTGGACCCCAATACGGACCCGCCGAGCCAGGCGGCTAGCGGTGGGGCGGCGCCTGCCGGACCCGTCACGCTGACCCTGGAGGCCGAGGATGGCCGGCTCGGGCGGTGGTGGCGCACGCACCGCGACCCCGACGCCGTCGGCGGGCGCTACCTCGAAATCAAGCGCGGTAAGACCAGCACGCGGCGACCGCACCGCAGTGATCGGGGACGGGCGAGCTACGCCTTCGACGTGGACCGCGCCGGCGTCTACACCCTGTTCGGACGCGTCATCGCCGAGGACGGGCGCGATGACTCCTTCTGGGTGCGCATCGACGGCGGTGACTGGGTACGCTGGAACGGCATCGAGCGCGGCCGGAACTGGGTCTGGGACCAGGTGCACGATGCCGACGCCGGCGATGCGCCGCTGGAGCTGTACCTGGAGCCCGGCCGCCACACCCTAGAGCTGGCCTACCGCGAGGACGGCACCAAGCTGGACCGCTGGCTCATCACCGATGACCTGACCTACGTGCCCATGGACTAGGGCTGCCAAGCCGGGGCGGCGGCGCCGCCGTCGTCCCGGCAGGGCGCGCCGACGAGCGGAGATCGAATCGACGGGCGTGGCACCAGGCTCTCCCGTCGCCCGGCAACAAATCGACTTCAAGCCGGGCTTTTCGGATTGCACTGGTCTTAAGGGCGGGCGACGCGAGTCGCCCGCCCTTTTTTTTCCCTGCTTGACGCGCGAGAATAGGGGGCTGGGTCGGGCACGCCAGCGCATCGGGTGCGGCAGGTCAACCTATAGATAGAATCCCATATCTCGGATTGAAACAATCGATTTCGCTCTAACGACCGTTCGGCGTATCTTTCCGGGCCGGAATTTCCACAGCTTCGACAGGCGAAGCAGACGCAGAACAAACCACGGGAGCTGAGCATGAGCGCGAAGAAATACGACGCCGGTGTCAAAGAATACCGGGACATGTACTGGACGCCGGACTACGTCCCGCTGGACACCGACCTGCTGGCCTGCTTCAAGGTCACCGGCCAGCCGGGCGTACCGCGCGAAGAGGTTGCTGCTGCCGTGGCCGCCGAGTCCTCCACCGGCACCTGGTCCACGGTGTGGTCGGAGCTCCTCACCGACCTGGAGTACTACAAGGGCCGCGCCTACCGCATCGAGGACGTGCCGGGCGACAACGAGTCCTTCTACGCCTTCGTCGCCTACCCCATCGACCTGTTCGAGGAAGGCTCCGTGGTCAACGTGCTGACCTCCCTGGTCGGCAACGTGTTCGGCTTCAAGGCCCTGCGCCACCTGCGTCTGGAAGACATCCGCTTCCCCATCGCCTACATCAAGACCTGCGGCGGCCCGCCCGCCGGCATCCAGCTGGAGCGTGACCGCCTGAACAAGTACGGCCGCCCGCTGCTCGGCGCCACCATCAAGCCGAAGCTGGGCCTGTCGGCCAAGAACTACGGCCGCGCCGTGTATGAGTGCCTGCGCGGCGGTCTGGACATGACCAAGGACGACGAGAACGTCAACTCCCAGCCCTTCATGCGCTGGCGTGACCGCTTCGAGTTCGTCGGCGAGGCCCTCCAAAAGGCACAGGCCGAGACCGGCGAGCGCAAGGGCCACTACCTGAACGTCACCGCGGCCACGCCGGAAGAGATGTACAAGCGTGCCGAGTTCGCCAAGGAAGTCGGCTCGCCCATCATGATGCACGACTTCCTGACCGGCGGCTTCACCGCCAACACCGGTCTGGCCAACTGGTGCCGCGAGAACGGCATGCTGCTGCACATCCACCGTGCCATGCACGCCGTCATCGACCGTCATCCCAAGCACGGTATCCACTTCCGCGTGCTGGCCAAGTGCCTGCGCCTGTCGGGCGGCGACCACCTGCACACCGGCACCGTGGTCGGCAAGCTGGAGGGCGACCGCGCCTCCACCCTCGGCTTCGTCGACCAGCTGCGCGAGTCCTTCGTGCCGGAAGACCGCTCCCGCGGCGTCTTCTTCGACCAGGACTGGGGCTCCATGCCCGGCGTCTTCGCGGTCGCCTCCGGCGGTATCCACGTCTGGCACATGCCGGCGCTGGTCACGATCTTCGGCGACGACTCCATGCTGCAGTTCGGCGGCGGCACCCAGGGCCATCCCTGGGGCAACGCCGCCGGCGCCGCCGCCAACCGCGTCGCCCTGGAGGCCTCGGTCAAGGCCCGCAACGAGGGCCGGGAGATCGAGAAAGAGGCCCGCGACATCCTCAGCGAGGCGGCCCAGCACAGCCCCGAGCTGGCCATCGCCATGGAGACCTGGAAGGAGATCAAGTTCGAGTTCGAGACCGTCGACAAGCTCGACGTCAAGTAGCCCGTTCACGACCTCCACGCGGACCCGCCGCCCCGACCGGCGGCTCGGGCACCGCCCACCGAGCGCCAGATCAACCGCATACGCAGGAACGACGCCATGTCTTTTCAGAACACCACTGGTGACTACCAGACCAAGCAGACCCTGGAGACCTTCGGTTTCCTCCCGCCCATGAGCCAGGACGAGATCTACACCCAGATCGCCTACATCCTGGCCCAGGGCTGGACGCCGGCCATCGAGCACGTGCACCCGAGCCAAGCCATGGACGACTACTGGACCATGTGGAAGCTGCCCTTTTTCGGCGCCCAGGAGCTGGGCGACGTGGTGGCGGAGCTGGAGGCCTGTCATCGGTCTTACCCAGACCATCACGTGAAGCTCACCGGCTACGACAATTACACACAGAGCCAGGGCTCGGCCTTCGTGGTCTTCCACGGCCGGGGCTGATCCCGCACCCGGCTGCCCCGGCTTGCTTGCGCGCGACGCCGAGCCGCAGGCCCCGGCGGTCGGTCCGAGCGCGAAGCGCGGCCGATGTCGCTGACCGCCTTTTCGGTCTTCGTGCATCTGGCGGGTGCCGCCGGCGCGCCGGAGCCCGACTCGGGGTCCGACTCGGAGCCCGACTCGGAGCAAGAGCAGGAGCAGGCGCAGCAGTACCCGGTGCTGCCCGCCCCAGCGCGCCGCAAGCGCAGCCCGGCGCTCGCCCGGATGCCCGCAGAGCAACCGACGCCGCCCACCGCAACAGGCACTGGAACGAGTTACATGGCAAGCAAAGCGAACCTGAAATCGAGCGGCCGTGAAGCGGCCCTGGCCCGGCGCAAGGCTATGTCGACCCAGGGCAAGCAGGGCGTGCGCAACAGCGCCCCGGAGCGTACCCGCGGGGCGGCACGTCGGGCGTCTGCGCCGGGTGAGCCGGCTCCCGCAGCCGCGCCAAAGGTGCCGGCCAAGGCCCCGCAGCCGAGCCGGAATCCGAGCGCCGGCTCTAGCGCCCCGAAGACACCGAGTCCGCGTGCGGGCACGGTGCCCCAATCGTTCCCGCAGTCGCCGAGCGCGAAAAGCCGGGAGCTCGCACGGCAGCGCCGCGCCGCGTTGGCCCAGCAAGGCCGCCGCGCCCAGCGCAGCAACGACCGGGTACGCACCGCGGAGGACGAAGCCAAGGGCAGTGCCGCCGCGCCGGCGGCGACCTCGGACAAGCAAGAGGGCTGCGGCTGCAACGGCGAGCGCAAGGAGGCCGCCGAGCGGCCGTCGACGGACCTGAGCCAGTTCGCGCATCAGCCCGGCGCGCCGAGCAAGCTGAGTGGCTTCGGCAACGGCAAGCACGCGGCGCTGCGCAACAAGCGCACCGAGGCCGCCCTCGGTGCCAAGCCCCCCGCCCGCATGCAGGCCCTCGCCCGTCGCGCTGCGCTGTCGAGCCGCGGCAAAAACGCCGCTGTCGGCGCCCAGTCCACGGCGAGCCTGGCGCGGCAGGCCAACCCCAAGCTCACCGCCCGTGAGCTGGCGCAGAAGGTGCGCGCGCAGCGCAGCGCCAACGGCGGCGCCGGCGAGCGCAAGTCGCCGCCGGTCGGGCGTATCCATCCCAACAAGCGCAAGGCCCAGCAGGGAGCGAGTCAGGGCGCAACGGACCAGCCCTGGAAGGTGGCCGTGACCGAAACGGGCCTGGGCCAGTTCGTCACCGGCACCAAGGTCGGGCGCAGCTGGCGGACCACCGGCGACGAGCCCAGCACCTGCCGCAACGTCACCGGCACCGAGTACATGGGCGCCGACATCTTCCGGGAGTTCTGCCAGACCGACCCGGCGGGCCATGTGCCCAAGGTGCATGAGAGCCCCACCGGTCACGGCCAGCGTGTCACCGGCAACGAGGTCGGCCGCTCGCCGCGGGTGACCGGCGACGAGCCCGGGACCTGCAAGAATGTCACCGGCACCGAATACCTGTCGCCGACCCAGTACGAGGCCTTCTGCGACACGCGCCCGGCACCCGGGCCCGTGAAGCTCGGCACCGACAAGACCTATGGCGGCGAGCCCGTCTCCGGCAACAAGGTCGGCCGCTCCGCGAAGGTCACCGGCGACGAGCTGGGCGCCGAGATCAAGCCCACGGGCACTCAGTACACGGCACCGTCGGACATCGGCACGGACATCGCGCCGCCCAAGGTCAGCCAGTCCACGACCCTATCCGGCGGTAACGTGACCGGCACGCGGGTCAGCCGCTCGTCGAAGGTCACCGGGGACGAGCCCGGCAGCTGCCGTGTGGTCACCGGCGACCAATACGTGGACCTGTCCCAGTACCAGGCCTGCGCTGTCGAAGCCCAGCCGGAGCCCCCGAAGGTCGGCCGCTCGGCCACCAACAAGGGCAAATTCGTCTCCGGCACCCAGACCGGGCGCTCCGGCAGGGTCACGGGCGACGAGCCCGGCACCTGCAAGGCCATCACGGGCACGCCCTACGCGGGTCTGGAGCAGGCGGCGGACTATTGCGAGCCGCCTCAGCAGAAAGAGATCCAGCAGCGCACCCGGCCGCTGGCAATGACACCCGGCCCGGCCATGACCGGCATCCAGCCCGGCATCAGCTCGGCCAAGGCCGGCGGGCGCAGCTTCGGCGGCGGCATGACCGGCGCGGGCAAAGGTGCCTGCGAGCCGCTCACCGGCACCCCCTATGTCGGCAAGGACCAGTGGGCGGAGGCCTGCGGCGGCAACGGCGCCCAGCCGGATGCCCCGGACTTCCCCCAGTCCATCGACGGCGGCGGTCCAGCTCAGCAACCCGCATGGCAGGGCTTCAGTGTCGCCTCGCCGGCGCAGGAGGCCGCCACCGCCAAGGCCCGCCAAGGCGGCGTGACCGGGACCTCCTACGAGTCCAACCAGCACATCACCGGCCCCTTCGGCATGGCCACGGGCAAGATCACCGGCACCGAGCAGGCGCGCTTCGATGCCAAGCGCCCGCGCCCGGATCTGACCACGCCGGAGCCTACGCCCACCGGGAATCCCGGCGGCGCCGCAGAGTCGGCGGAGTCAGAGGCCACCGCGGCGCCCGCTCCTCGCATCACCGGTGAGGGCCAAAGCGCCGGGCTCAAGATCACCGGCGATGACTGGGACCGCGGCGAGCGCATCACCGGCACTGAGGGGACCTCGGCCAGGCGGCGCAATCCGACGCGCCCGGGACCCATGAGCGCCATGCCGGCGACGGAGCGCAAGCGCAACGAGGAGGCCGCCGTGCCCACCAGTCGGGTCACCGGCGCCGCCGGCAGTACCGACCGCGGGGCCCTGATCACTTACTCGGGCGGTGCCCGCGGTTGACCTGGCTTAGGTGAGCACTACAGCAGTCATGCCTCGTCGTCCCGCGAAATCCCCGCGCAGCCGCCACCTGCCGGCCAGGGCGCCGGCGCCTGCGGCGCGCCCGTCCAGCGGCATTGCCGCGGATGGGCCCGCCGAGCGGTCGGAGTCCAGCGTGGAGCCCGGCGTCGCCGCCCGCCCGCGTGGCACCGCGCAGCGCGCACAGGCCGCGGACGCCATGCGCGGCGGCAGCGCGGCGCGGGCCAAGGCGGAGCGCGCCCGTGCTCGGCGCGCCGCGGCCTCGTCCGTGTCGATGCCCCAGGCCCGGCTCAAGGCAGGGCTCGGCGAGCGCGCGGCGCCGCAGGCGGTCGCCTCGCCCGCGAGCCCGCTCGCCGGCCGGGGCAAGACAGGGGGCTGGCCCCAAGCTCGGGCACAGGCCCGGTCACAAACGGGGCCGCAAGCGCGGTCACAAGCGCGGTCACAACAGGGGGGGCGCCGCGAGCTGCACCCGCTGACGGACGCCGCCGCCAACGAGCGGCTGCACGGCTACGAATCCGCCGTGAAGGGCGCCTTCGATGCCATCGTACCGGTGCTGAAGCGCATCGCCAGCGAGCGCTGTGAGCCGGACTTCATCGACCGCGCCCAAGGCATCGCCCGTGATGAGCTCGGCTTCGAGCTGCCGCAGCACATCCTGGAGTCCACTTGGGTGACGGGCCTCGACATGCGCCGGCTCTTCGCGGCGAGCGTGTTCGAGACCTATCACCGCTTCAGCGACGATTTCTACACCAACGACCCGCTGGGCGGGCGCGACGGCGCAGCCTTCCAGGCGTTCCTGCAGGAGTGCGGCTTCCATCTGATGGATGTCACGCCCTGTGCCGACGGTCGCCTCGCGCATGCCATCAGCTATGTGCTGCGGCTGCCCTACGGCTCGGTGCGGCGCAAGTCCTACGCGGGCTCGCTGTTCGATATCGAGAACACCGTCGAGAAGTGGGTGGAGACGGAGTTTCTGCGCTTCCGCGAGGGTTTGCCGAATACTGCTGATGAGCCGACGCGGTATCTGAAGGTGGTCCTGTACCACTTCAGCAGCGTCGACCCCGCCCACCAGGGCTGCGCCAAGCACGGCTCGGACGACGAGGCCGCGGCCCGCGAGGGCTGGGAGCGCCTCAAGGCCTTTCGCCAGGCGGTGGAGAACGGCTTCTGCTGCGGCGCCTCGGTGGACCTGCTGCTCATCGGCATGGACACGGACACCGACGCCATCCGCGTGCACGTGCCGGACGCCGACGGCTATTGCGATCTGAACGAGTGGCTGGACGCCGGCAAGGTCTACGAGATCACCCAGGGCCTGGGTGCCGACGAGGCGCGCCGGCGCATCCTGGAGCTGGTGCGCGCCCATGCCCCCGGTAAAGCGGCAGGACCGCGCGCCCGCCAGCCGGCGCAAGAGACCGGCGGTGCCGCCTGGGCCGGTATGACCGAGCTCATCGCCTGGCTGATCGAGCAGAACATCTCGCAGATCGACTATGTTCGTCAGTACCACGACGGCGGCTATGCCGATATCGGCCACGCGGAGCGCTTCATCGGCGCCGGCATCGGCTTCGAGGAGATCCAGCTGCGCAACCTCACCTATTTCGCCTACCTCGACACCGTCGAGGAAGGCGCCGCGGACCTGGACGTCGGTATCAAGATTTTCTCGGGGCTCAACGTCTCGCAGCAGCTGCCGGTGCCCCTGGTGGTGCGCTTCGACTACCACGGCCAGGTACCCGGCGCCCGCGAGCGCGCGGTGAGCCGCTGCGAGCGGGTGGCCGCAGCGCTCAAGGCCCGCTACCCCAAGCTCTGCGACGACGGCCTGCTGCACTGCCTGCGCGCGGTGCGGGACGTAGACGCCCAGGCGCCCATCGAGATCGTCGGCTCCTCGCTGGCGCCGGCCGCAGACGCGGCGCACTGAGCGGAGGCCGGAGAGACAGCCATGAAGATTTGCCGAGTCGTCAAGCCGCTAGTGTCGACCTACCGGATTCCGGAGTTCGAGCACAAGCATTTGCAAGTGGTGCAGGACGGCAGCAGCCAGCTGGTGGCGGTGGACGCCATCGGCTGCAAGCCGGACGACTGGGTCATCTGCGTCGGCAGCTCCGCAGCACGCGAGGCGGCCGGCAGCAAGGCCTATCCCAGCGATCTGACCATCGTCGGCATCATCGACGACTGGCAGGCGGAGTAGGGCACGGGGAGCGGCGAGCGATGGAGATCAACCAAGTGGTGGGCACGCTCTACTGCACCTATCGCGTGCCGGGACTCGACCACTGTGCCCTGCGCGTACTGAAGGACGCCAAGGGCAAGATGCTGGTGGCCACGGATCCGGTGGGGACACGCCCCGGCAACTGGGTGTTCACCACCAGCGGCTCCGCGGCGCGCTATGCCATGGGCAATGCGGACATCCTGACCGATCTGACCATCGGCGGGATCATCGACGACTGGGCCCCGGAGACGATCACCAAGCCGGAATCGTCCGCGGCCAGCAACAACGGGGATGCAGCCGGCGCGCCGGCGCAGACCAACAGCAACCCGGCGCGGGCGGCGTGAAGCCCCGGCGCCATTCGAGGACTTGAGCCATGGCCGAGCGGCCGTTCGGTATTGCATTGGGCATGATCGAGACTCGGGGTCTGGTGCCGGCCATCGAGGCCGCGGATGCCATGACCAAGGCAGCGGAGGTCGCCCTCGTCGGCTGCGAATGGGTCGGCGGCGGGTATGTGACCGTGCTGGTGCGCGGCGAGACGGGCGCCGTCAACGCCGCGGTGCGCGCGGGCGCCGATGCCTGCGAGCGCGTCGGCGACGGCCTGGTGGCCGCGCACATCATCGCCCGCCCGCACTCGGAGCTGGAGCCGCTCCTGTCGGGCGCCGGCGACGCCTTCGCACCCGGCAGGCCGGGGCGCTAGCGCCTACACAACAGAATCCTTCCGGTGGCCGCGTCCACCGGTATCCCGCTAGGCAGGTTTAACGAGCTGAGACAGACGGAGACAGAAATGGCGAACGAGACCATGGGCATTGCCCTCGGCATGATCGAAACCCGCGGCCTGGTGCCGGCCATCGAGGCGGCAGACGCGATGACCAAGGCAGCCGAAGTGCGCATGATCGGCCGCGAGTTCGTCGGCGGCGGCTACGTCACCGTGCTGGTGCGCGGCGAGACGGGCGCCGTCAACGCCGCCGTGCGCGCCGGCGCCGACGCCTGCGAGCGCGTCGGCGACGGCCTGGTGGCCGCGCACATCATCGCCCGCCCGCACCGGGAGGTGGAGCCGGTGCTGCCGAAGGGCAGCAGCGGCGAGTAAGGCCGAGCGAGCGGGCGGTGCGGCCGTCCCGCTTTGCCTGACCCCCGCTGACGCTAGGCCGTGATAGGGAGTCGGTGCCCGCGGTCCACAGAGGCTTCAGAACACGCGAACCGGGCCGGTGACGCCCGGCGCACAAACCCAACGGAGACACAACAATGGCAAACGAGACCATGGGCATCGCCCTCGGCATGATCGAAACCCGCGGCCTGGTGCCGGCCATCGAGGCAGCGGACGCCATGACCAAGGCGGCCGAAGTGCGCATGATCGGCCGCGAGTTCGTCGGCGGCGGCTACGTCACCGTGCTGGTGCGCGGCGAGACCGGCGCCGTCAACGCCGCCGTGCGCGCCGGCGCCGACGCCTGCGAGCGCGTCGGCGACGGTCTGGTGGCCGCGCACATCATCGCCCGCCCGCACCGCGAGGTGGAGCCGGTGCTGCCCAAGGGCGAGAACGCGCCTGACTGACGCCTGAAGGCCCCAGTTCGGTGGGCAAGCCGCGAAGGGCGTGATGAAGGGCTGAGGGCGGAGGGCTGCGGACCGGTTGGACACCCGGGGACCAAGGTCGCGGTAGGCTTTGCCCTCAGCCCTCAGCCCTCAGCCCTCAGCCCTCAGGCCTCAGCCCCTGACCGCTACCGCATCAAACAGCCAGCGACTACAGCGTTTTGATCGCTCCGCATGCGCACCGCCACCATCCATCCCCGCACCCTCGGCTATCTCGGCCGGGCCTTGAGCCTGGAGTACTCTGCTGTGCAGCAGTACATGACCCAGGCGGGCCTCGCCGACGCCTGGGGGCTCAAGGACGCGGCCGATCGCTTCCGCCGCGAGGTGGTGGAGGAGCTCCAGCACGCCGAGCGGCTGGTGAAGCGCATGCTGGGCCTGGGCGTGGCGCCCAATGCCTCGCAGCTGCGCCCGGCGGGGGTGGCCCGGAATCTGGTGGACCTGCTGTTGCAGGACCAGGCCCTGGAAGCCGAGATCGTCGCCCTCTATCATGAAGCGACGGAATTCTCTCGGCGCATCGGCGACGTCGAAAACGCCGCCTTCTTCGAGGGCCTGCTGCGGGAAGAGCAGCACCATGCCGGCGAGATCGACGCGTGGCTGAAGTCCCTCGGCGTTGCACCCGACGGAGGTCGCGATGAGCGGGCCTACTTCTGACGGCGCCGCCGGCCCGCCGCCGGCCGATGGCCCGCCGACGCCGCCCCACGGCTGGCGGCGGCGCCAGCGCCCGCTGCGCCTGGAGCGGCGGCTGGAATTCCCGGACTACGACGCCCTGCGGGACTTCCTGGAACAAGTCGTGGACCTGTCCGAGGAGACCGGCATCTACCCGAACCAGAGCTTCGGGCGCACCTACGTGAACCTCACCCTGTTCGCGGATGACGACAGCGGTGAGATCAGCGCCGCGGCGGAAGCCTTCGCCGAGCGCGTGGATGGTTTTGCGAAAGGCTGATCAACAACGCTGATCGACAAGAGGATCCAGTCCCATGAGCGAAGAAAAGGCCACCCCGTCCAGCGGGTCCACCGCCGGCAGCGCCAGCACCCGCAAGAGCGGCCTCAGCAGCCGCCGGCGCAGCGCCACCCCCAAGCCCGGCACCGCCACCGGCGGCCCGGCGCTCGCCCCCGAGCGCGACGACAGCTTCCAGCGCTTTCCTCGTATCTGGCCGGACTGAGGGGGCGAGCGGCGAGGGGCGACGGACTAGTGCACAGCCGTCAGACTCCGGAGACGGTGTGCAATGGTGTTGACCAAGCGGGGTCGGTATCGGTATCGCAATCGGTATCGATCGGACAGCTAAAGCGTTTTCGATACCGACTCCGATCAGGAACAGGAACGGTCTCCCGGCTTCCGCATCGTTGCACTAGGCACTAGGCACTAGGCACGAGCAGGTCGCCTCACTTAGTCTTCATCGCGCATCCAACTCATGGCGGGGCCCCGTCCGCGCGTCGGGGCACCACCTCGGTGACGGCTGCCGCGCCCGTGAGCATGGTCGCGCGCTTGAGCCAGACCGTGATCGCGGCGAGGGCGACGAGGATCCAGGTATCCCAGGGCCGTGCATCCGGCCAGAACGGATTGATGAGCTGCCAATGGAAGAGCAGCGGCAGCAGGATGCTCCCGCGCGAATCGTTGAACAGCGGTGTGACCAGCACGGCGAGGACGATGTTGCCGAGCAGGAACGGCAGGAACCCCCACTCGCTTTGCAGGGTGCCGGCCAGGAAGAATGCCGGCAGGTGCCAAATGCCCCAGGTGACGCCGATGATCACGCCCGCCCAGAGCGGTGCCATGTGGCGCTGAAGCAGTGGCTGCGCGACACCGCGCCAACCGAGCTCCTCGATCGGGCCGAGAAACAGCATAATCATCATAACCGCCAGCACGGAGCCGATACCCGCCGGCGGCAGAGGAGCGAAGAGCGGTCCGCCCCGGACGATCGAGCCAGCCATGAAAACCAACGGCAGGCCGACGATCAGAAAAGCCGCCCAGCCGATGGAGCAGCGCCACAGGCGGATGCGCGATAGATAGGCCTTGAAGCCGGTCCACCCGGCGAAAGACGGGACGACAACGCAGGCCGCGATGGCCGGGCCCCAGGTCGCGACGAAGAAGGCCGGGTGCGTGCCGCTGATCTGACCGAGCCAGGCGGCGGCGCGCTCGGGAAAAACGATGTAGAGCCCGGTAATGCTCCAGGTGATGCCGAACGTGATCAGGACGAAGGGCAGTAGCGCGATCGACGGCACGCGCTGGAACGCGGGTGTCTCAAGAATCCTGGTCATCAGGCCGTTCCGGCGCACTGCAGTTGAGCGAAGCACTATGACGCAGGCGACGCCGGGCGCGTCATGACATGGCTCAGCACCAAGGCCAAGCTGCACAGCGCCGACGCGGGCGGTTGCGTGGAGCAGATCGGGCGCTTTCGCGCGTGTTCCCCGATTAGGTCGCGCTCTGCCCGTGGTGGGGCTGCTCGTGACACTCAGCATGGACGACAGCGTGCTGCGCCATGCCGAGCGCGGCGGCTTCTTGGTGGCCGCCGTCAGCGTCGCCACGGCAAAACCGTTCTAGCCTCCCTCCGCGGCTGCGCGGCAGGCGCGGGGCTTGGTGTTGTCGGTCATGAGGAAATAGTCGAACACCCGGCGCACGCGTCGGGCGAGCTTGGCGGTGGTCGCGGCGACGGAATCATCGCTGTTGGCCTTGAT
>NZ_NRRV01000064.1 GCF_016583825.1 Thiohalocapsa halophila
CCCTAGCCCCTAGCCCCTCTCCAACAATTGAGAGCCGCGCCGCCCAACCCAACCTCCCGAAAGCAAACGAACGGAGCAGCAATCATGGCCAGAGATCCCAACGAGCCCATGCCCGACGGTAGCGGCTGCGCGCTGCAGGAGCCCTTCGCACTCCAGGTGCTGGGTGCGGACATGGAGCCCGAATTCCCGGACAAGTGCGTCGTCATCATCGAGCCCACGGAGTTTTGCCGCAGCGGCATGTACGTCTTCGCCGAGGTCGAAGGCGTGCGCTGGTTCCGCCAGTACCTCCGGGACGAGCAGGGCCGCGAGCGGCTGGTGGCGCTGAACGACATCTTCCCGGCCATCGAGCTGAACGGCCTGGACTGGAAGGTGCTCGGCGTCATCATCCAGCGCAACATCCGCCGCAAAATCAAGACCTACGAGTACGCCGACGGCCCGAGCAACCAGCCGCACGGCAGCATCAACGCCGTGGACATCACCGCATCGTGACCGCGCCCCGCTGGGCCGGTGCACGCGGCCCGCTCGCCATCGCCGCCCGCATGTCGCGGCGGGGACGCCGCTCCCACGGCGCGGCGCTTGCGCTGTGCGCGGTCGTCGCCGTCGCGCTGCTGGCCGGCTGCCAGCAGGCGGAGCAGGACGGCGGCACCGCCGCCGAGGAGCCGCGCCGCGAGCCCCGCGGCCACCTGGTCACCACCGTGGTCACCGAGCGCGCCCCCGTCTCCACCCAGCACGAGCGCCCGGGCACCCTGCGCCTGCGCCGGGTGGTGCGCCTGTATGCCGAAGAGGAAGGCCGCATCGAGCAGCTCGAAGTCTTCGAGGGCGACCGCGTGGCCCGCGGCGAGCTGCTGGTGCGCCTGGAGGACGACGTGCTGCGTGCAGAGCTGGACAAGACCCGGGCGACGCTCGCGCAGGAGCGCCTGGATCTCAAGCGCTTCCAGGATCTCGCCAAGCGCAACGCCGCCTCCCAGGACGACTTGGCCCAGGCGCGCACGGCCTTGGCGCTGGCCGAGGCGGACCTGAAGCTGCTGGAGATCCGCCTCGCGGACACACGCATCACGGCGCCTTTCGCCGGCGTCATCACCGAGCGCTTGGCCGAGCCCGGCGACTTCGTCACCAAGAATACCCAGCTGCTCACCCTCGCCGACCCCGACTCGCTGGCGGCCGAGGTCTATGTCTCCGAGCTGGTGCTGCCGCACATCAGCGAGGGCGACCCGGCGCGCATCCGCATCGACGCCCTCGGCAGCCGGCGCTTCGCCGGCGAGATCCTGCGCATCCACCCCACCCTGTCGGAGGCCAACCGCCAGGCCGAGGTGGAGATCCGCTTCGAGACCATCCCCGACGGCGCCCGCGCCGGCCAGTTCGTGCGCGCCGAGCTGGCCACCGCCGCCGTCGAGCGGCTACTGGTGCCCTTCCGCGCCCTGCGCCAGGACCGCGACGGCCAGTTCGTCTGGGTCATGGACGCCGAGGGCCAGGCCGCCCGCCGGCCGGTGCGCACCGGCATACGCATCGCGGACCAAGTGGAGATCCTGGAGGGCATCGAGTCCGGCGCCCGGGTCGTCACCCGCGGCTTCCTCGGCATCGCCGAGGGCAAAAAGCTCACCCGAGTGGACGACGACGCGGGCCCAGCCATCGCCACACCGGATGCGACGCCCGAGGACGTGGACAGCATGCCGTGATCGCGGCACCGAGAGACGACGGCGAGCGCGATCGGAGCAATGCCCGCCGCTCGGATAGCCACTCGGACTGCGACCTCTGGGTGGATGCAGCCCTGCCAGCTTCATTGCAAGACCTGGTCCCCGGGCCATGCAGCGGCGCGGTCGGACCTTCTTCCAGCTGGAGGGCCTCCAACCGGATTGGGCGAGCCGGTGGCTGCAGCTCGCCGTCTGGGCGGGCATGGTGGGGCTGATTTTCGTCGTCATCGGCCCCTTCGGTGGCGGACTGTTCGGGCTGCTGGACTGGCTGCTGTTCGAAGGCGAGCCGGACTTCGTCGGGGGGCTGATCGCATCCGGACAGGGGGACCTGCTGGCTGGAGTCATTCTCGGACTGATCCTCGGCATCGCCGTCGCCGGACTCGGTAACCGTGTCCAAGCCGGCCGGTCCGTGTCCAACCAGGGCATCCGCACCTCGCTCCGCAACGCCCTGCGCTTCGGCGGCATCGGTGTGCCCTTGGTGATCACGGCCCTCTGGCTCATCGCGGCGGTGCTGCCGGACGAAACGGCCCTCGGGTCTGGGGCGGCTGGCGGGACGCAACGCGCTGGAGCGTCTCGGCCCTTGCTCCAACGTTGGAGAGAGCGTGAAAAGATTGACGGTAGGGGAAGCGCTTTTCCGAGGGTTGGCCGAATACTTTCACAATCTCTGGAGCGTTGGAGCCGGATCGCAGCGCGAGCTGGCGCGCCTGGGGGCGCGGCTGCGCCGCGAGATCCAGCTCAACCGCAGGGTGGTGCTGAACCGGCAGGTGCGGGCGCCGCGTCAGGCAGTTCAGTCGCTCAACGCGCAGTGAGCGAGCGCGCGAGTACAGCCGAGTTCGCCGTCAGGGGTCGTTCACCATACCCGCAACAGGTGCTATTCTCCGACCATTTAACGCCACTGGAGCCCTGCCATGACGGTCCGGTTTTCCGAAGACGTGATACCGCTGAGTGACCTCAAGACCAACCCCGGTCGCATCGTGCGCCACAGCGCCGAGGCCCACCGCCCGGTGCTGCTCACCAGTCGCGGCCGTGGCGTTGCCGTGCTGCAGTCGCTGTCGGCCTTTGAGCAAGCCGCCGAGGAGCGCGAATTCATGCGCGCCGTTGTCGCGGGCCTCGCCGACCTAGACGATGGCCGCGAGGTCTCGCTTGCCGACGCCAAGGCCGAGCTGGGCGTCCACTGACACGCGGCGCAGGCGCGCGTGCCGAGGATGGCCAAGGCGACCATCACCTTGTCCAAGTCCGCGCTGCGGGACCTGCGCGGCATCAAGGACTGGTACGAGGAAGAGGGCGTGCCCGACGTCGGCGAGCGGCTGGTGCGCGAGATCTTCATGCAGATCGACAAGCTCGCCGACCACCCCGACCTCGGTCGGGTCGTACCGGAGTTTGAGCAGCCGTGGCTGCGCGAGCTGATCCATCCGCCCTTTCGCATCGTCTACCGGCGCGACCCCGGTCCAGGGTCCGACCAGCCACCCGCGCGCGTGCGCATCGTTCGCATCTGGCGCGGCGAGCGTCGGCTGCGGCTGCCGCCGGATGCGCATGACCAGCCAAGCTGACAAACGTCCTGGACCGCATCAACGACCATCGCGAGCTCCTGAACGCCTTCGATGCTGCTTGCCGATGGGTAACGATCTACTTTTCGTGGCGACCGAACCTGCCTGGCGAGGA
Source organism: Thiohalocapsa halophila (assembly GCF_016583825.1). Taxonomy (GTDB): domain Bacteria; phylum Pseudomonadota; class Gammaproteobacteria; order Chromatiales; family Chromatiaceae; genus Thiohalocapsa; species Thiohalocapsa halophila. The sequence continues at coordinate 3,354 of NZ_NRRV01000064.1, forward strand.
CGACAATTTTCTGGTGGAGCTCGCCATCGCCGGCGGTGCGAACCGCATCGTAACCAGCAATGCACGGGATCTGCGCAACCCGGAGCTGCGGTTCCCGGGTCTGGAGATCATCACGCCCGCGGAATTGCTCCAAGCAGAGCCGCCAACCGGAGACCCGACATGGCCACACTGACCATCCGCCTGCCCGACGACAAGCACGCCCGGCTGAAGGACCTGGCCAAGCACCGCTTCATGAGCGTCAACAAGCTCATCGAGGAGCTGTCGACACTCGCGCTCGCGGAGCTCGACAACGAGGTCCGGTTCCGGGCCTTGGCCGCGCAGGGCGACTCGGCGCGCGGCCTGGAGCTGCTGGACCGGCTGGACCGGCTGGACCAACACTTCGGCTCGACGTCCAAGCCTGCGCCGCCAGCAGCGACTGCGCGCGGAATGGGACCGCTGAGCAGCCGCGGCGGCCACCCATAAAGCTCAAATTCAAGCACCAGCCCTACCAGGCCGCGGCGGTGGACGCGGTGGCGGACTGCTTTGCGGGCCAGCCGCGGGTCACGGGCGAGGATTACCGGGTCGACTCCGGCGGGGCGCCGTCACCGCAGCGCTCGCTGCTGGGCGACTCCGGCTTCCGCAACCACCCGGTCCGACTGGACGAGACGGCGCTGCTGGCCAACATCCAGGGCGTGCAGCGCAGCGCGAATCTGCCCATCTCCGAGCAGCTGGTGCCCAGCAAGGCGGCCAAGCTCAACCTCGACATCGAGATGGAGACCGGCACCGGCAAGACCTACCTCTACATCAAGACGCTCTTTGAGCTGAGTCGGCGCTTCGGCTGGGATCGGGCGCATCGCCGCCGAGACGCAGCTCACCCGACGCACCATCGGCGCCATCCTGCAGGGGCTTCAGCCGAAGGTCTTCGGGCAGTATCCGCTGAACCCGGAGGACTTCATCCAGAAGGCGGCAACGCTCATCAAGGAGCAGAAGGCCACGCTCAGCGAGGCCGACGCCGCCGACGCGGCATCGAGCCGCGCCGGCGGCGAGCCGAGCACAGCTCTGCGCCCCCGGAAGGCGTCGACTCAGCGGGATGTCAGCCCTCCGCCGCCCGCAGCTCCGCCGCGCGCACGCACCTGAGCACGGCGTACGGATACTGGCCCTCCAGCGCCTCGAAGACGGGCTTGACCGACAGGCTCGCACCATCGGCGAGCTGGTGGATGGCGTTGCGGATGCGCTTGATGTCCGCGTCCGGCAGGTCGACGACCTCCGAGAGGTCCGCAGCGCCGGCCTGGATGCAGCGGGCCAGATGGCCCCAGACGGTGCTCTCGGCGAGCCCGCGGCGCTCGGCGACCTGCGCCGGCGTGAGGCCCTGGCGCAGCAGCACCAGGGAGGCGAGGTCCGAGTCACCGGCCAGGTCACCGGTGTCCCGTGCCGGCGGGCGCGCCGGCAGGTCCCGGGTGCGGTCTGCGGGCAGGGCCGGCAGACTCGCCGGGCGGCCGTGCTCGGCCTCGTGCTCGGCGAGCACGGCGAGGAAGTCGTCGGCGAAGCGCTCCAGCTTGATGGCGCCGACGCCGCTGATGCGGCTGAATTCCTCCCGGTTGCGCGGGCGGTAGGTGAGCATCTCCTTGAGCGCCGCATCGCCGAAGATCATGTAGGGGGCCACCTGCTGCGCCGATGCCAGGTCGCGGCGGCGCTGGCGCAGGCGCTCCCACAGGGCCTGCGCCTCGGGATCGGTCGGGACTTGTGCCTGAGCCGTGCGCCGCTCGCCTCGGGCCTTGTGCTCCGGGTCGCGGCGCAGGCGCACGGGCTGCTCGCCGCGCAGGACCGGCCGGGCCTGCTCGGTGAGCCGCAGGCCCCCGTAGCCCTCCACATCCACCGCCGCGAAGCCGGCCGCCACCAGCTGGCGGTAGACGGACTTCCACTGGTTGGCGTTCAGCTCCTTGCCGATGCCGTAGGTGCTGACTTGATCGTGGCCGAAGCGCTGGATGCGGGCGTTGGCCTTGCCCAGCAGCACGTCGGCGAGGTGGGTGGCGCCGAACTTCTGTCCGGTGCGATAGATGCAAGACAGCGCCTTCTGCGCTGCGACACTGCCGTCCCAGGTGTCCACCGGCGTGAGACAAGTGTCGCAGTTGCCGCAGGGCTCGGGCAGCTGCTCGCCGAAGTAGTTGAGCAGGGTGCGGCGGCGGCATTCGGTGGTCTCGCACAGGCCCACCAGGGCGTCCAGCTTGTGCTGCTCGACGCGCTTGAAGCGCTCCTCGGCCTCGCCCTTGTCGATAATCTGCTTGAGCGTGACCACGTCGCCGAGACCGTAGCAGAGCCAGCCATCCGCCGGCAGACCGTCGCGGCCGGCGCGGCCTGTCTCCTGGTAGTAGGCCTCGACGCTCTTGGGCAGGTCCAGGTGGGCAACGAAGCGCACGTCCGGCTTGTCGATACCCATGCCGAAGGCGATGGTGGCGACCACCACCACGGCATCGCCCTGGATGAACCGGGCCTGCCGCGCGCGGCGCTCTTCCGGCGGGTGGCCGGCGTGGTAGGCGATGGCATCGAAGCCCTGGGCGCGCAGAAACTCCGCCGTGTCGTCCACCTTGCGGCGGGAGAGGCAGTAGACGATGCCGGCGTCGTTGGCGTGCTCGCTGCGCAGAAACTCCAGCAGCTGGCGGCGCGGCTGCGTCTTCTCGACGATGCGGTAGCGGATGTTCGGGCGGTCGAAGCTGGAGACGAACTGCTCGGCTTGGCCCAGCTCCAGGCGGGTGACGATCTCGTTGCGGGTGGGGGCGTCGGCGGTGGCCGTGAGCGCGATGCGCGGGATCTCGGGCCAGCGCTGGTGCAGGCGGTCCAGCTGGATATACTCCGGGCGGAAGTCGTGCCCCCATTGCGAGACGCAGTGGGCCTCGTCGATGGCGAACAGGGCCGGCGTCACCCGCTCCAGCAGCGCCAGGAAGCGCTCGGTGAGGAGCCGCTCCGGGGCGACATAGAGCAGATCCAGGCTGCCGTCCAACAGCGCCTGCTCCACGCGCTGCTGCTCCGCCGGCATCAGCGAGGAGTTCAGGAACGCCGCCCGCACGCCGAGCTGCTTCAGCGCGTCCACCTGGTCCTGCATCAGCGCGATCAGCGGCGACACCACGATGCCCGTGCCCGGGCGCAGCAGCGCCGGGATCTGGTAGCACAGGGACTTGCCCCCGCCGGTGGGCATCAGCACCAGGGCATCGCCGCCGGCGGCGACATGCTCGATGATCCGCTGCTGTGCGCCGCGAAAGCTCGGGTAGCCGAAGACGCGGCTCAGGATGTCCTGCGCTTGGTCGGGCATGGTTCAGGCGTGGCGTAGATGCGAGCGAGTCAAGAGACGTCAGGATTGCGCGAAACGCGGCGGCGGCGCTCAGCGCATCCGCACGCCGTCCAGGCTCACCACTGGCTCCTCGCCCACCACCTCGGCCGTGTGCATGAGGTGCTTGGGCACAATCAGCAGATCGCCGGCCTCCAGCACGACCTCCTGGCTGCCCATGGTCATGCGAAAGCGCCCGGAGACCACGGCGTCGATCTTGTCCACGCCGTGGTCATGGGCGGGGAAGAAGGTGCCGGGGGGATAGACGTAGCGGCTCACCGCATAGCCTCGGCCTGCGATCTTGTCCCGCAGCGCGCGCTCGCTGAGCGGGCCGTCGCGCTCCTCGTGCCAGTGCTCGATCTGCATGTGTCGTCTCCGCCGTGTGCGTCGTCGATACTTGGAGTTTAGCGAACCGCGGCGGGACGATGACATGGCCGAGTCGCCTGCCGCCATGGCTGCGCGGGATCGGCATCGTCTGTCCGTCCATGCTGTCGCGGCAGGGATGCCGCTCCCACGGGCGACGCTGGGGCTGTGGGAGCGGCGTCTCGCCGCGACGGACGCTAGCTGCGACGCTGGCAGTCGTCGCGGCAGGGATGCCGCTCCCACGGGTGCGGTCAGGACAGGGCACGCAGAAAGTGCAGCGCCTGGCCCGCCGCGGCATCGAGGTTCTGCGCCCAGGTGCGGCCGGAGGCCTTGCGGGGCTTGAAGCTGTGCTCGCCGTCCGCGATCCAGGCCAGCCGCACCGACGGACTCAGGCCATAGCCTGCGACCTCGTCGCGGTTGCCGAAGGGGTCCCGCTCGCCTTGGCAGATCAGCGCCGGGGTGCGCAGCGCGGCCAGCGCCTCCAGGCGGGTGCGCTCCGGCTTGCCGGGGGGATGAAAGGGATAACCCAGACAGAGCAGCCCGGCCGCACCCACCTCGTCGGCGAGCATCGCTGCGATGCGCCCGCCCATGGACTTGCCGCCAATGGCGAGCCTGCCCGCCTGGGCCCGCTCCGCGGCGATGACCTCGCGCAGGGCCGACAGAAGCTTCGCCGCCCCGTCCGGCGGGCGCTTGCGCCCGTCGGCGGCGGCGCGGGCCATGTACGGAAACCAGGGCCGCACCACCCGCACGCCGCCGGCGGCGAGACGCTCGGCCATCGCGGTCATAAAGTCGGCATCCGGCGGCTGCCCCGCCCCGTGCGCCAGGATCAGCACCGCGTCGGCGTCCGCGGGCCCGTCATAGAGTGGCTTCGGTGCCATCGTCCCGCCCCGGGCCTCAGACCCACTGTAGACCGTCACACTTCACCTTTCGTCCTCCACTCTTCACTCTTCACTCTTCACACTTCTCACTTCACACTTCACCCTTCGCCACGACGGAGGAGCCAACACGATGAAGGCGATTCTGATGCGCCAACCCGGCGGGCCCGAAGTGCTCGCCGAGACCGAGCTGCCTGTGCCGGAGCCGCAAAGCCCCAACGACGTCCTGGTGCGCCTGCATGCCGCGGGCATCAATCCGGTGGACACCAAGATCCGCGCCAAGGGCCCCATGCTGCCTGAGACCCTCACCGCCGTGCTCGGCTGCGACGGCGCAGGCACGGTGGAGGCCCTGGGAGACGCCGTAACGCGCTTCAAGCCCGGCGATGCGGTCTGGTACTGCCACGGCGGGCTCGGCGGGCCCCACGGCAATTATGCCGAGTACGCCGTGGTGGACGAATCCGTCGCACAGCCGAAGCCCAAGTCCCTGACCTTCGTCGAGGCAGCCGCTGCGCCGCTGGTGCTCATCACCGCCTGGGAAGCTCTGCATGACCGCGCGCGCATCGAGCCGGAGCAGACCGTGCTGATCCACGGCGGTGCCGGCGGCGTGGGTCACGTGGCCATCCAGCTGGCGCGCCTCGCCGGTGCGCGGGTGGCCACCACCGTCAGCGGCCCGGAGAAGGCCGAATTCGTCCACGGCCTCGGCGCCGAGTACGCCATCGACTACCAGCAGGAAGACTTGGCGGGCGCCATCGCCGACTGGACCGGCGGCCGCGGCGTCGATGTCTGCTTCGACACCGTGGGCCCCGAGGTCTTCGCCCGCAGCATCGACGTGATGGCGGTCTACGGCGACCTGGTGACCATCCTCGACCCCGGCACCGTCGGCCTCAAGGAGGCCCGCAACCGCAATCTGCGCATCTCTCTGGAGCTGATGCTGACGCCGCAGCTCAAGCACATGCCGGAGGCGCTTACCCACCAGGGCGAGATCCTGCGCCGCTGCGGCGAGCTCTGCGACGCCGGCGAGCTGCGCATCGCCGTCGCCGACACCTACCCGCTGGCCGCCGCCGGCGACGCCCACCGCCGCCTGGAGGCCGGCGGCATGCAGGGCAAGCTGGTGCTCAGCCTGCCCGCCGCCGACGGCTGAGCGCCCCGGGCCGTGCTGCGCGTCGCCCTGCTGTCCGATACCCACGGCGTGCTGGATGGGCGCATCGCCGACCTGGTGGCCGACTGCGACCTGGCGGTCCACGGCGGCGACATCGGCTGCGCGGAGGTGCTGGCGGGACTGCGGCCGCGCTCCGGGCGGGTGGCGGCGGTGCTCGGCAACAACGACGTACCCCACAAGTGGCCGGCGGCGGACCAGCAGCTGCTGGGCACCCTGCCGCTGGAGGTCGCGGAGGACCTGCCGGGCGGTCGGCTGGTGGTGGTCCACGGCCACCGCACGACGGCGAAGGACCGCCACGCCAAGCTGCGCCGGCGCTTCCCCGACGCCCGGGCCATCGTCTACGGCCACAGCCATCGCTTGGTGGCGGACCAGGACGCCGAGCCCTGGGTGCTGAACCCCGGTGCCGCCGGGCGCGAGCGCACCTTCGGCGGGCCCTCCTGCATGGTCCTCACCGCCTCGCACGAGCGGTGGTCGCTGGCCGTACACCGCTTTGTGCTCGCCGGCGCACCACGACCTCGCCGCCGCCCAGACCACTAGTTTCGCGACCGCGCCGTGCTTTATCGACGACAACGAGTGCCCGCGAGCGATCTGCCGCGTTGCAGAGCGCCTACACCGTCGCCGCGCTGGACGAGCTACCGTTCGTCGGAAATCGGGCGGCGATGCCGTCCACCCGCTGCAAGCGCCGAAATCTCGTCTACGCTGAAAGTCAACGACAACTCACATCAGGTGAGCCAACCCGCCCCCACCAGGGGCGCGCGCAGCCCGGGGCGCTATCCCCGGACAGCAAACAGGCCGGCGCCTTAGCGTCGGCCTTTGCTTTTTCTGGGCATCAGCTTTTCTGGGCATCAGCAAGGTCAAGGCGCCGGCATGGCCCACCAAGCGCGCCAATGCCCCGTCAACCGCGTCACGCCAATAGGGCCGCTCTCACGCGCGCTATGTGACACTCGGTCACGATCTGCGGGCCAACGCCGGCGTATCATGGCGCCCCGTCCCGACCCGCGGTGGAAGCAACCCGCTGACTGGGGACGCTGACGCAGGCGGCGGTTGCCGCACATAGGGAGACCAAGATGCCGGCATCCGAGCTCGCCCGACGTGACACCCAGAGCAGACCCGGCCGCACCGCCCGCGGGCGGCGGTGTCCGTGGCCCCTTGCAGCCGGACTCGCCCTGGGCGCCGTGGGCACGGCGCCAGCCGCTCCCATACAAGCAGATGCCAACATGCTGGATTGGCTCGAAAGCGCCCCCAAGCGCGCTGGACGGCACCCAGCCGAGCAGGCACCGACCCGCGACGGCGCAAGCGCTGCCGAGCCCGATCCGGGCGGCAGGACAGCCCCGGCACCCGTCATCGGCGCCCGCCGGGCATTGGACCCCCGGGCCACCTTTACCGCGCGAGCGCATCTGGTCACCAGCGTGCCGGATACCTTCGGGGGCGCGGATGTCGCGGATCTCACCGGTGCAGCGCGCTTTCACGCTGCCAGCATCACCGGGCAGCGCACGCTGAGCGCCAATATCGAAGCCGGCCATGTCTGGGATGGACACGAGACGCTCGGCCATGTGTCGACCTTCATCGACGGCCCGAGCACCTTCGACAGCGACGGCAATCCGGCCACACCGGAGTACGATCGGCACGCCACCGCCGTGGGCATGATGATCGGCGGGCGCAACGGCGGCAGCGCTCAGGGTGCCTGGCAGCCGGGCATCGCCCCCGACACGGATCTGCAATCCGGTGCCATCGCCACCAGCTGGCTCGGCCCTGCCTACAGCCTGAGCTTCGAGGTCTCCACCGACACCATGAACGCCGCTTACGGTGCCATGTTCGGGACCGCCGACGTCATCAACAGCAGCTGGGGAGCCACAGACGCCACCGGCAGCAGCAGCCTGGCGCTCATCACCGACGGCCTGCAGAGCCAAAACCCGGGCACGACCCTGGTCGTTTCCGCCGGTAACAGCGGACCGGGCGCCAACACGGTCGTTGCCCCCGGTGCCGGATATAACGCCATCACAGTGGGCGCGCTGCAAAACGACGGTGCCAATCGCTATGACGCCGTCGCCGACTTCAGCAGCCGCGGACCGCAGGACTACGCAGACCCGGTGAACGGCGTCATCGTGAATGCGCGCGCGGCAGTGGACATCACCGCACCCGGCACCGCCCTCACCAGCGCCTTCTACGGCGGCCAGACCGGCGGCAATAACCCGGGTCTCGCCGGCTCTGAGCCCTTTGCCGGGAACGACTTCTACGTTGGCGCGCTCGCTGGCTCCAGCTTCTCGGCCCCCATCACCGCCGGCGGGGCGGCTCTGCTGCACAGCGCCCGTACACTGGACCCCGAGCTCGAGGTCAACGCGGCGTCGGCCGACGCCCGCGTCGTCAAAGCGGCCCTGCTGAATAGCGCCCGCAAGATCGCCGGCTGGGACAATGGGCAGACGCGCGTGGGGACACTGGTGCAGACCACCCAGTCCCTGGACTGGGCCAGCGGCGCCGGTGCGCTCGACCTGGACCGGGCCTTCGACCAATACCTGAGCGCCGGCACCCGGGACTTGGCGGGCCTGGGCGGCGGTCTCGTGGACCCCATCGGCTGGGACTATGCGCAATTGGGCAGCGGCGGCTGGAACCGCTACGAGATCGATGCGCTCCTGCGCGGGGGCAGCACCTTCACGGCGACCCTGACTTGGCTCCGCGAGCGCGAGTACGACTACATCGGCAGCGTCGCCGATGACATCGCCCAAGCCAATCTGGACCTGATCGTTCGCGACATCGCCACAGGCAAGGTGGCCCAGTCCGTGAGTCTCTATAACCTGGTGGAGCATCTGTCGTTCGTACTGCCGGCCACCGGGCGCTATGCCATCGACGTGCTCTACAGCGGCAACACCTTCGACACCGGGAGCGGCTTCGATCTGGAGCAATACGGCCTCGCCTGGTGGGCCGAGGCACCTGCCCCGGGCACGCCGCTGCTCGTATTGGCCGGCACCGGCGCTCTGCTGCTGCGCCACCGCACGCGCCGGCGGCCGCGACTGTCGCAGCGGGCGGGGCTGCTGGCGGCCCTGCCCTGGCGGCGGCTACACTGATGCCGCATGCAGACATCGCCCCCCATCCCCCCGCACAAGCCCCCGAAATCCCTGCTGCGCGCGGTCGGTCGCGCCATCGCCGAGCACGACATGATCCGCGACGGCGACCGGCTGCTGGTCGGCGTCTCCGGTGGGAAAGACTCGCTGTCGCTGCTCGCGATCTTGAAGCACCTCCAAACCTATGCCCCGGTGCGCTTCGAGCTGGCCGCCGTAACCGTAGACCCGCAGGTGCCCGGCTTCGAGCCGGCGCGGCTCGCAGCGCACATGGAGGTCCTGGGCGTGCCCTGGCTACTGGAGGCCCAGCCCATCATGGACGAGGCCCGCGCGCGCATGGACGGCGACTCCTTCTGTGCCTATTGCGCACGCATGAAGCGCGGCATCATGTATCGCCTCTGCCGTGAGCAGGGCTATGGCGTGCTAGCGCTGGCACAGCACCTGGACGACCTCGCCGAGAGCCTGCTCATGTCGCTCTTCCGCGGCGGACAGCTGCGCACCATGAAGGCGCACTACCGCAACGACGCCGGCGACCTGCGCATCATTCGCCCGTTGGTCTACGCCCGCGAGCGCCAGACGGCGGCCTTCGCGGACGCGGCCGGCCTGCCGGTGGTGCCGGACAGCTGTCCCGCCTGCTTCGACATGCCCACGGAGCGCGAGCGCATCAAGCGCCTGCTGGCCACCGAGGAGGCGGAGAATCCGCAGGTCTTCCAGAGCATGCTGCACGCCATGCAACCGTTGCTCCGCGAAGGTGAGGCGCCCTGACACGCGACTCCCGCCGAGCGTTTGCCATCGATCCGACCAGCCGGTGCGCTCACCCGCCGGATCCTCAGCTTTGGACTAATCTTAAGCCAACGGCGAGCGCCTCGGCGCCATGTGCCGAGCGGAAAACGGTCGGCCCTGATCCAGGTTCGTGGTGTCTGCATTGCAGGGCCCCGACACCGACCGATTGGCAACCTCCTGTCGCAAGTCATGGCGTCTGCCAGCGGAGCGAACAGATGGGCATGCAGCGGAGTTATCGCGCAACGGTGCACACAGGCCGAGGTGTACGCGGCCTGATAGCAGACCGCATCGACACCTGCGTCGGCCTGCCGCGACTGACCCCCCTGGAGCAAACGGCGCCCTGGGTCCTCGGTGCCTTCGACCTGCGCGGCGATTTGGTGCCCGTCATCGGCCTCGGCGTGCTCCATGGCGAGCCCATCCCCTGGGCAGCGGCCGCGGACTTGGTGCTCGTCGTGGTCGCTGCGGGCTTTCCGCTCGCGCTGCATAGCGCCCGCCCCGTGCGCATCGAGCCCCTGTCCCAGAGCGTCCCCCGCTGGGATCGCGGGCATCTGCAAGCGGGGGAATCGGCCCCCGGCTGGCTTGGCTACATGGATCTGAGCCAGCTGCCGCTCACAGCCCGCAATGTCGGCGGACACGCCGACGCCGAGCGGCGGCTGGCACAGTTCGAGCAGCGACTCTCCGCCCAGGCACTGAATCGGTTGGAGCAGCGCGCGCGACGCTATGGCGATTTCGCCGGCCAGTCCCCGGTCGCTTCCCGGACGCCGACCCCGGCGCAGCAGCGCTGACGGCAGGCGTCTGCGACGCGCGCCGGCCCATGGCAGCCAGACCCACGCGCCCCGGGCTCAACCGCGCCAGCCATTCAAAATATCCATGCAGATTCGATTCATGTCGCGGGCGCGCTGCGCACTGTCCGCTTCCGTGTAAGCCCGCAGCTCCGGCGCGTTGCCGGATGGCCGCAGGTGCGCGATCTCCCCGTTGGCGAAGCCGATGCGCACACCATCGGTGTGATCCACCGCAGTGACCTCACCGAACGCCGGCCCGAGCACAGCCGCCGCGGCATCGCGGTCGGCGGCGGCGTCACCGCTGGCGAAGGCGGCGAGCCGCTGCGCACTGAGCTCGGTCGGGAAGTCCTTGATGCGATCACTGTAGGTGTAGCGCTCCGGCAGCTCCGCCGCCAGGTCGGCCACCGGCATCTCCCGTCGCCGCGCGGCGCCGAGGATGGTCACGGCGACGATCACTGCATCCCGGGTCGGCAACGCTGCCAAGCGGCGGCTGTCCCGCGCGATATGCGTATCGATAAGAAAGCCGCCATTGGCCTCATAGCCCACCACCGGCGTCAGGCCGCGCTCACGCAACGCCTGCATGCCGGCGATGACATAGGGCGAGCCGATGCGGGTGCGCAGCACCTCCTGAAACCAGCCGCAGCGCTCCACCGCGGTATTGGAGCTCACGGGGGTTACCACGCCGGCGGCGCCGAGCTCCCGGGCGCAGAGAATGCCGGCGATGTCGCCGCGCAGCCAGTGACCCGCTGCGTCGGCAATCAGGGGCCGGTCGCCGTCGCCGTCGGCGGACACCAGGGCGTCGAAGTCGCCGCTCGCCGCCCACCCGCGGGCGAGCTCGACGTCCTCTGCACGGATGGCTTCCGTATCCACGGGGATAAAGCTGTCGGCGCGGCCGAGGCGGGTCACCTTGGCCCCCAGCCCTGTCAGCACCGCATGGAAGGCGTCCCGGGCGACGCTGGAGTGCTCGTAAACGCCTACCTTGAGCCCCGCCAGGCAGTCGCGCGGGAAGAACGCCAGGTAGCGGCTCACATAGGCCTCCAGCGCGGCGGATTCCGCAGGCGGCAGGGCCGGCGGCTGCAGCAGGCTGCCGTCGGCGGCGAACGCGTCGGCCGGCAGCTCCACCGCTTGCGCGCGGATCCCGGCCTCGTCGTCCTTCAGGATCTCGCCGGTGGGTAAGTTGAACTTGATGCCGTTGCGGTCGTCGGGGATGTGCGAGCCCGTGACCATCAAGGTCGGCACATCGCGGGCGATACCGTAAGCGGCGAGTGCCGGCGCCGGAATGCGCCCGAAGTTGCGGGGACGGCAGCCTGTCGCCTGCACCGCGGCGGCGCAGGCGGCCATGATGCGCCCAGTGCTCGGCCGGTAGTCGCCCGCAATGCCGACGTCCCGACCCGCAGCGAGCCGGCCGGCACTGCGCAGATACTGTAGGAACCCCAAGGTATAGGCGAAGCAGACGCTGTCGGTCATGTCCGACACGCGTCCGCGGGCACCGCTGGTGCCGAACTTGACACCGCTTGCAGCCATCAGGTCATCGATCTTCAGCACGGCTTCTTCCCCTGTATTACGTCTGCTCGGCGAAGGCGAGGCAACCGTCATGGTACCGCGCCGGCCGACTTGGGCAGGCAGCAAAGCGGTGCGAAAGCGTCGGCGCCGTACCCGGCGCGGGACGAAAAGCAGCTGACACGCGGCAGCGAAGCAGCGACAATCGGGAGCGCGCAGGACGGCGCTTCGGCACCCTTATTCGCGCGGACCGCCATGCTCGACACCGCAAGGCCGTAGAGAGCGTGGCAAGTCGGCAACCGCGATTGCGACTTGCCCGCGGATCGCAGGAGAGCCCCCGACAGGCATGAGCGACCCCAGCAGGCCAACCGATTCCGGCACCGCGCCGCCTATCACCGCCGCTGCGGGCGCGGGCGCGTCGGATGCCGCGCGCACGGCATGCGTCCTGCTGGTGGACGATATCCCGTCCAATCTGCGCGTGCTGTACGAGAGCCTGAACGGCCGCGATTATCGACTGCTGGTCGCGAACGGCGGCGCGCAGGCGCTGGAGATCGCCCAGCGCTCCCACCCGGATCTGATCCTGCTCGACATCATGATGCCGGACATGGACGGCTTCGAGGTCTGCCGGCAGCTGAAGGCGGACAACGACACCGCCGACATCGCCGTTATCTTCCTCTCCGCGCTGGACGACGCCGCGGACAAGATTCACGGCCTAGAGCTGGGCGCCGTGGACTATGTCACCAAGCCCTTCCACCCGGAGGAGGTGGCAGCACGCGTGGAAGCCCATTGCAAGATCCTGCGCCTGGAGCGCGAGCTCGCCCAGCGCAACCGCCAGCTGGAGCTGGTACGCGACCGCATCCTAAGCTCCATGGTGGAGGCCGTGCTGGGGCTCGACGCAGAAGGTCGGGCAAGCTTCGTCAACCCCGCCGCCGAGCGTCTATTCGGCCTCGGTAACGAGTGCCTGCTGACCCGGGAGCTCTCCGACTGGGAGCCCGCAGCATTGCGCCAGAGCATCCTGCGCGTGCTCGCCGAGCAGCGCGAGCTGAGCCTCGACGAGCTGGCCCTGCCACGCCCGGACGGCAGCACGGTGCCCGTGGAGCTGCGCGCCGCACCCATCGCCGATGCCGCCTACCCTGCCGGGGTCGTCGTGGTGCTGCGGGACCTGAGCGAGCGCCGTCGCGTGGAAGCCAAGCTGCACCGCACCAGCGACGAGCTGAGCCGCTCGCACCGAGAGCTACAGGCCGCGCAGATGCAGCTGGTGCAGGCCGCCAAGCTGGAGTCCGTCGGCCGGCTCGCCGCCGGTGTCGCGCACGAGGTCAAGAACCCGCTCGCCATCGCACAGCTCGGCCTCGACTACCTGGAGCAAGTCTCGTGCGCGGATGCTGTCTCCTGCCAAGTGCTCGCGGATATGCAGCAGGCACTCTCGCGCGCGGACACCGTCGTGCGCGGCTTGCTGGATTTCTCGCGCGAGCGCGCCTTGCACCTCAAGCGCGGGGACATCAACGACGCCATCCACAATAGCCTGCGGCTGGTGCGCCACGAGCTCACCCAGCGCAATATCGCCGTGCGCACGACCCTCGCCGAGGCCATTCCAGAACGCCCCGTCGACGCCGACAAGCTCCGCCAGGCGTTCCTGAACCTGTTCATGAATGCGATGCACGCCATGGAGCACGACGGCACGCTGGCTATCCATAGCAGCCTGTGCACACTGGCGAGCGACGAGCTCGGACCCCATGCCCGGGATGCGGGCTTCCTGCCCGGCGACCGCGTGATTCGCATTGCCATCGAGGATACGGGCCCCGGCATCGACCCGGACGACCTGGGACTGTTGTTCGATCCCTATTTCACCACCAAGCGCCAGGGCGAGGGGACGGGGCTGGGATTGTCGGTGACCCGCAACATCGTTACGCTGCACGGTGGCAGTATCGAATTGTTCAACCGCCCAGCGGGCGGCGCCTGCGCGTTGCTGCTCTTCCATCCCGAGGCTGTGGATGTCGGGACGGCGCCGCGCTCGCGCGAGGCCCTGCTCCGCGACCGCACCGAGCGCCAGCGCAACACGGACAGGTAACCCATCCCGTGAGCAAAAAAAAGATCCTGTTGGTGGACGACGAGCCCGCCCTGACCCGCATGCTGCGGCTAAACCTCGAGCAGACCGGGCGGTTTGAAGTGCGCGAAGAGAATCACGGCAACAATGCGCTGCGAGCCGCGCGCGAGTTCCGTCCCGACCTGATCTTTCTGGACGTCATGATGCCGGACGTCGGCGGCGACGAGATCGCCGAGCAGCTCAAGCAGGACCCGGCCCTGAGCGGCATCAAGTACGCATTCCTCACCGCCATCGTCACCAAGCGCGAGACGGGCACCGGCGCCGCGGAGATCTCCGGCGAGACCTTCCTGGCCAAGCCAGTCAAGCGCGAGGAGCTGTTGGCGGTGGTGGACGAGCTGCTCGGTGCGTGACGCACGCCAACCCCGGCCCCGCCGGACGTGCCACCCGCGAGTCGGTCGTATCCGGCGACGCCGTTTTTTCCCCTCTGCAACCATGCTATGGTCCGCGTCGTCCATCGCCGCCGTGTGCCTGAGCGCACCGTCCCCGCCGGCGGCGGATCAGGCTTCAGAAACCGCCGCGCGTCCCGAAGGTGCGGCTACCAAAGCGAGACCACTGACAAAGGAGCGAACCGCATGATCGACAGCAAACGCCTCCTGCTCGGCGCATCCGCAGCCGTGCTCGGCCCTGTGCTGGGTCTGGCCTTGACGCCGGCGCAGGCACAGTCCGAAGAGACCGGCGCGGGCTCGTCCGCGCCGGCACAGGCGCAGCAGCAGACCGCACCGCCTGCGGCGCCGGCAGCCGCGCCCAGCCCGGAGCAGGCCCGCGCCGACATGGAGCAGCGCATGAACGCTGCCATGACCGAGCGCACCAAGCGTTACGAGGAGCTGCGCAAGCGCGCTGCGGAAGTGGGCCTGGAGCTGCCGGAGACACCGCCTTGGGCCACAGCCGGCATGCCGCAACCGCCGGCCGGTCCGCAGCCGCCGGCCAAGCCCGAGGGCATGCCCCAGCCCAGGGCCGGCACGGCGTCCGAGCGCAAGCCCATGACGCGCGAGGAGTTCGAGGCTATGCGCCAACAGCGCTGGGAAGCGATGCGTGAGCGCGCCAAGGAAATGGGCCGCGAGCTCCCCGAGACCCCGCCCTGGGAGGCCGCGGAGCAGCGCCGCAAGGAGTTGCTGGAAAGGTACGAGGAGTACCGGGCCACCATCGAGGCCATGACCGACGAGCAGAAAGAGGCCATTGCCGCTCTCTTCGGCGGTCGCGCCGCCGAAGGACCCGCCATGCCGCAACGGCCCATGGGTGGCCGCATGGGTGGCCCCTGCGCACACGCCCAGAGCGGTCAGCCCTGCGGGCGCCGCATGATGCCCGGTTATGGTGGTCCCGGCCCGCATATGGGGCCGGCGATGGGCCCAGGCATGATGCCGATGATGATGCCCGGAGGCCAAGCGCCGTCAGAGTCTCAGTCCGCGCCCGCCGGCGACCAGGGTAGCGCCGAGCCTGCGCCAGCGCCTGAGCCGGCTGGCTAATCAGCACCGACGCCCGTAATGCCGAGAGTAGGACATGAACCTGATCCGTAATCTGCTTGCCGTCATCGGCTTGATCAGCCTCTTGGCCCTACTCGTCGGCGCCGTCACCCTGGGCCCGCAGCTCGCCAGGCTCGACCCTGGCTTCCCGCAGGCGTACGGCAACTTCGCCGGACGCCTGCTGGAAACCGGAGACCCCGGCGTGGCCATGATGTGGTCGGAGCCCGTTCAAGACGGGCTCAGCATCGACGACGTGATCACCTCGCTGAAGAGCCTGGCGACGACCAACAACCTGCTCTTCGTCGGCGAGTCGCCCTTCTACCAGCAAGTGGAAGCCGTCACCGGCGAGGACTATCGCTACGTCAACTTCCTGTCCTTCTGCGACGCGCAGGTGGGCAAGATGATGCTTGAATATCGCGACCACTACAGCGGCTTCATGCCCTGCCGCATCGCGCTGGTGGAAGACAAGGCGGGCAACCTGGCGCTCTACTCCATGAACCTGGACCTGATGATCCATGGCGGCGAGCCGCTGCCACCCGAGCTCAAGTCCGAGGCGTTGCGGGTACGCGACACCATCCGCGAGATCATGCGCGGCGCCGCAGCAGGCGAATTCTAGTACACCTGTCCGGCCCCATGGCTTCCCCTGTGGTTGTCGTCGCCGGCTCGATCCTACCCCCGCCCAGTCTCCGGCAGCCCCAGCCATGCCGCGAGCCGCGCCTGAGCAGCTTCGACGCCGAGTCCGCTCGCGGCCGAGAAGGCCTCCACAAAAAATACCCCGTCCGCCAGCTCCCGCCGCACCGACGCGAGCTGTCGCTGCACCGCGCCGCGCCCCAGCTTGTCCGCCTTGGTGAGCAGTACCAGCATGGGCACGTCAGCGGCCGTACCCCAGGCCAGCATGTGGCGGTCGATGTCCGTCAGCGGATGGCGGATGTCCATCACCACCACCAGCCCTTGCAGGCATTGGCGGCGTCGTAGGTAGTCCTCCATCAACGCCTGCCAGCCGGCCTTGACGGCTTGCGAGACCTTGGCAAAACCGTAGCCCGGCAAGTCCACCAGGCGGCGCTCGTCATCGAGCCGAAAGAACACCAGCTGCTGGGTGCGCCCCGGGGTACGGCTCGTCCTGGCGAGCCCCCGCTGATGGCAGATGCGGTTGATGGCGCTGGATTTTCCGGCGTTGGAGCGCCCGGCGAAGGCCACCTCTAGCCCGGTGTCCGGCGGCGTGCCGGCGCGCGAGCCGGCGGCCGTGAGGAAGTGTGCGCGCTGGAAATTCGGATGCATGGGGTTAAGGGACCGGAATGGCGTCAACGGCGGCAGCGCGGTGCGGCGGCCGCCAGCGGGCTCAGGTCTCGCGCCGCCAGTGGCCCGAGCGCCCGCCGGCCTTCTCCAGCAGCTGGACGCCCGTCATGACCATCTCGCGGTCTACGGCCTTGCACATGTCGTAGATCGTCAGCAGCGCCACTTGCACGGCGCACAGCGCCTCCATTTCGACGCCGGTACGCCCGTTGGTCTCCACGGTTGCGGCGCAACGCACGCCGGGCGCGTCGGGCGCTGTCTCCAAGACGATCTCCACCCGTGACAACGGCAACGGGTGGCACAGGGGCACCAGCTCCGCGGTGCGCTTGGCGCCCATGATGGCGGCGATGCGCGCAATGCCCAGCACATCGCCCTTGGCGTGGCCGCCGCTCTCGATGAGATGCAAGGTTTCCGGCTGCATCTGGATGAGGCCCTCGGCGACGGCCCGGCGCCGGGTGCTGTCCTTGCCGCCGACATCCACCATGCGGGCGGCGCCGGCGGCATCGAAGTGAGTGAGCTCTGACATGAGGCTTCGTCTCCAGGCGGCGTTGACGCGCCACCAGGTGCTGAGGAACCGAGTCCAGGCTGGGCGGCCGTCCGCCGATCCCCCGGGACATCAGCGAGCATCGGCGTCGCTGCGGGCGGCACGCAGGAGCCGCCGCGCGCGCTCGATGGCATCGTAGTCGCGCAGGCTGCCGATGTAGACCCTGCCCTGCCCAGGCGGTCGGCGCCGAAACCGTCGGTAGGGCCACAGATACTGCTCCGGACAGACGGCGATACAGCGCTCGATGCCCAGATTCAGCGCCGCCGCAGCGGTGGCGTCGTCGTCGCTGTCGATGCCGTCCGGCGCCGGCAGGCAGTGGATACGGTAACCGCGCGCACGCGGCAGACGCTCGGCGAACATGAAAATCACCCGCGCGCCGCTCTTTCGCGCCAAGCGATTCACCAGCACCATGGTCAACGCCGGCAGGCCGAACAGGGGCGCGAAGGTGGCGCCCTTGTCGGCGCGCGGCTCCTGGTCCGGGAGAATGCCGGCGTACTCGCCGGCGGCGAGGCCCTGCACCAGCGCACGAACGCCGCGGGCCGTGGTCGGCGCCAGCTGGGCACCGCTGCGCCGGCGCGCCTCCAGGATCAGCTGATCCAGGCGCCGCTGCGGCTTATAGAAGATAGTGGTCGGGCCCTGGGCGGCAAGATACAGGCCTGCCAGCTCCCAGGCACCCAGATGCGGTGACAGCACGATCAGACCGCGGCCGTCGTCTCGGCGCAGCAGCTCTGCGCCGCGCACGTCCCGAATCAGCCCCAGCACATCCGCTGGCGGCCGCAGCCAGAGCCGACCCATCTCGCAGTAGGTGCGCCCGAAGGCAGAGAGGCTGCGGTTGCGCAGCCGGATCAGCTCCCGCGTGCCCAGGTCCGGGCGGTGCAGCGCAAGGTTGATGAGCGCATTGCGCCGTTGGCGATTCGGCGTTTGGGCGATACACCAGCCGATGATGCCCCCGAGCACATGCAGCACCGGCAGCGGCCAGCGCGCGAGGGCGCGCACGAGCCCTTGCAGATAGGGCTCTTGGCGGGCACGCGCCCGAGCCCGCGGGTCGGCAGACAGGGACGGCCCCGCCGGCCGCGCCATCGGCTGCTCGGGCATGCTGGGCCGTGCGCTGGTCGGCCTGCCGGGCGGGGCGTCTTGGGGCATCATGGCATCCGCCCCGCTGCTAGACTCGGCGGCAGCCGCCGTCCGCGGCCCTTCGCCGGAGATCCGCACCATGACCGACCCCGAAACCGATCCCAAAGGTGCCGAAGCACCTCGGGCGCCGCAGGCTCTGAATCCACAGGCAGCCTATGCCCTGCTGCAAGAGAGTCCGCAAGCCGTGCTTGTGGACATCCGCTCCACCATGGAATACCTCTTCGTCGGTCATCCCAAGGGTGCTGTGCACGTGCCCTGGATCGACGAGCCGGACTGGACCGTGAACCCCGAGTTCGTCACCGAGATCCGCAAGCTCCTGCTCGGCGGCGCCAGCTGCACGCCGGAAGGCCCCTGCGCACCGGTGGTGCTCATTTGCCGCAGCGGCAAGCGCTCGCTGGAGGCGGGCAAGGCCCTGCTGGCTGCGGGACTCGGCAATATCTATCACGTGGACGAAGGCTTCGAGGGTGAGCTGGACGACGACCACCACCGCAGCACCCTCGGCGGCTGGCGCTTCCGGGGCCTGCCCTGGGAGCAGTGCTGAGCCGCCACAGTGACGCGACCGGCGACGCTGCGACAGCTGCTCAAATCAAGGCTGACGCGGGACGCCTCAAGAGCGCACGTCGGCGATGCGCCGCGGTGGGAGGTCCTCCAACTGGACCTTCGGACGCTGGCGGCGCGATCCGGATTTGCTCGCATCGTCGTTACAGTCGCCGGATTCCTCCGGCCGGCGGTCTACGAGGTCCTGCAGGCTGATATTCGTGAGATAACCGTGGATCCGCTCGCTCAGGTCCATCCAAAGATTGTGGGTCAGGCATGGACCCCCATCCTTGCAATCCCCGGCGCCGCCGCAGCGCGTCGTGTCCAGGTGCTCGTCAACGGCCGTGATGACCTCTGCCACGTGGATGGTATTGGCATCCCGTGCGAGGTGATAACCGCCACCCGGGCCGCGGACGCTCGACACGACGCCGCATTTGCGCAGCTTCGCGAACAGCTGTTCCAGGTAGGACAGCGAGATGCCCTGCCGCTCGGCAATGTCGGCCAGCGCAATAGGCCCCTGGCCTTCGTTGATGGCCAGATCGAGAACCGCGGTGACCGCATAGCGGCCCTTAGTGGTCAAACGCACGGCATATCCTCCCAGGTCGTCGTTCAGTGGCGCGAATCCTACGATAACCGAGTTAGACCATCAATTTCTTGTGGCAATGTCATTGCCGCGGCGCTCGCCCGTGCGCCTGCCATCATGATCGGTGCTCGTCGCCCGCCGCCGCCTCGATCTCCGGCTGCGGGCCGGGCGCCGTGTCGCCGCCGGCCGGCGGCTCCCCGCGGTCGGCATCGTGGTCCGCCGGCGCATCAGGGGTTGCCGGGTCGATGCCGCAGCCCTCGAGGTCGCTCAGGTGCTCGAAGTGGCGGGTGATGCCATGCTCCTCCAACGCCCGCGACATGGCCTCCATGCGCCGGTCCATCACGTGGATGTGATCCAACATGCTGTTGATGGCATTGGCCACCGGGTCCGGTGCGTCGCGCACGGCCCCGTAGGCATCAAAGCCCATGCGCTTGGCAATGTCGGCACGACGCTGTGTGGCGGCGTCCACGGCGCGCTCAATGACCCGCCCCGGCACGCCGACCACGGTGCCGCCGGGGGGCACGGCCTTCACCACCACGGCGTTGGAGCCGATGCGCGCGCCGTCACCGATGACGATGGGGCCGAGCACCTTGGCGCCGGCGCCAACCACTACGTCGCAGCCGAGGCTGGGGTGGCGCTTGCCCTTCTGCCAGGTGGTACCGCCGAGGGTGACGCCGTGGTAAAGGGTGCAATCGTCGCCGATGACGGCAGTCTCGCCGATGACCACGCCCATGCCGTGGTCGATGAAAAAGCGCCGCCCGATCACCGCGCCGGGATGGATCTCGATGCCGGTGAAGAGTCGCGCGACGTTGGACATCAGTCTGGCCAGCCACTTGAGCCCGCGCCGCCAAAGCGCATGGCTCAGTCGGTGCATCATCACCGCGTGCAGCCCCGGATAGGTGGTGAGGATCTCGAAGGTGTTGCGCGCTGCCGGATCGCGGTCGAACACGCAGTTGATATCTTCCCGTAGCCTGTCGAACATCGTGCTGCTCCGTTGGGGCAGCGCCCGCGGGCGCACCCTGGCCCGTGACGCTGCCGCCCGATCGATGCTCGCCAGACTAGCGCAGGTCGCACCCGCAGGGCACGACGCCGCGCAACCGCGGTGGTGATTGTCCGCCACCCAGCGCCGATCCCATGCCGGGCACATGCTGGTTGCGCTCTGTAGGCGGCTCCTGGGACCACCTGAGCTGTGCCAGACTTCTACCAGCATGCGCAAGACCCAGTACCCAATGCCACTCAACCCCAGAACAGCGCACCGCCACCAGGGCTTCGACACCAGCAAGCTCCGCGCCCGCCGGGCACGGGAGCGCGCGGAGCAGGCCGTGGCTGCGGCGCGCCTGCATGCACTGGTGCTGGACGTGGTACCGCCTATCCTTGCGCGATTCGGCGCCACCGCAGCGTACCTGTTCGGCTCGGTCGCCGCCGGCACCGCCCATGCCGACTCGGATGTGGATCTGCTGGTGCTCGGCATCGGGCCGGCGGCCTATTGGGCGCTCCGCCAGGAACTGGAGCAGGCCCTCGGCCGGCCGCTAGACCTGCACACGCAGGACGACGACCCAGTCTTTGTGGCCAAGGCCATCCACCGCGGGAAACTGATTTATGGCCAGGACACCTGAGCTGCTGATCGCGGACGTTCGCGACGAGATGACCAAGCTGGAACGCCTGGAGCAGTCTTTCACCGCCACTGTCAACCCGATGCTCAAGCAGCCGCCGGAGCAGGTGAGCGATTACGACCGGGGCGCCATCGGCTACCAGCTGCATAACTTCTACAACGGCTGCGAGAACATCTTCCGCGGCATCGCCGCCTACTTCGAGAACGACATCGGCACCGACCGCTGGCATGCTGACCTCCTGCGACGCATGCGCCTGGACATCCCGGGCCATCGCCCGGCGGTCATCGACGACGAGCTATACCAGTTGCTGAACGACTTCCGCGGCTTCCGGCATGTGTTCCGCAGCGCCTATTCCTTCGAGCTGGATTGGGAGCGGGAACGCCTGGTCGCCGGGCGGCTGCCTCGGGCTGCCGGCCTGCTGCGCCAGCAAGTCAGCGACTTTCTGGATTGGGTGCAGGGGCTTGAGGCGGACAGCTGATCAACCTATCGCTGACCCGATCGACACCTGATCGCCGACCGCCACAGAACAGCTGAGCAGATCGACCCAGATGTCTCAACACGCACTTACCGATCCGCGCCCAGCTCCTCGATGCGGTAGCCGCGCGGGTAGCTGTGATGCCGCTGCCGGGTCAACAGCCGCGGGCGGCGCCGCGGCGGCAGGTGCCGCAGCACCCGCCGGCGCAGTGCCATGCCGCCCAGCACCAGCCCCCGCACCGGGGCGGGCGCCGGATCCAAGCCCACCGCCCGCAACATGGGCGCGTCCAGCAACGCGTGGGTCACGGGCGCCGCAGCCGGCCACAGGGATCGGGGCAGGAGCCAGCCGAGCATCAGATTGCGGGTTGCCACGGCCAGTGCGTGGTTGTGCTCGCTATAGCGAAAGTTGGCGCGCTCGAACTCCATGTTGAAGCGCTCCAGCTCCGCGTAACTGTCGGGAATAGCGCGGATGCCCATGCGGGCACCGATGCGCCGCCACACATGGAAGGTCGCCAACCGCTCCGCCTCGCTCATGCGCCGCCAGCCGAAGCGGGCGTTCCAGCGTATGGGCTCGAAGACGAAGGTCGTCAGCGTATAGAGATACTCGTCCTGCGGGATGGCATAGCGCCCGTGCTGCTGGTTCATGCGCTTGAGCGCCGCCCGTCCCCGCGGGTGATCCACGCCGTTCTCTTGAATCTCCGCCAGGATCAGCGCCGTGTCGTCGTAGCGCTTCTGGGTGCGGCGAATCAGCTCGCCGGTCTCCACCAGCAGCGGCGTGCCCTTGGCGACACCGAAGGTCCGCAAGAGCGCCAGCTCCAGCGCGCGGGTGGTGTCCCAGGGGAACTCGCAGCTCGCCAGCAGAAAGCCGATCTGCTCGCAGTCCGCCTCCGGGTCCAGGCTGGCGATGTAGCGGGCACGGGCGAAGCGGTCCCGCGGCGCCAGGATCTCCGGCGGGATCAGGGTCTGTAGGTAGGGCGGGTCCTTGATGGCTTGTGACGACATGGCGACCTATAGCCCCTCTGCTGCTTGCAGCCGCGGCAATCTGGGCAGTCGCCTGCGCTTACCAGAGCTTGACGGCGGCGACGATCAGGGCACCCACGGTGCTGATGAAGCCGATCAGCCACAGGAAATGGCGGTCGTGACGGCGGATCATCTCGTCAAAACGCCCGTCTACTTGCTCGAAGCGCTTGTCGATCTGCTCGAAGCGCTTGTCGATCTGCTCGAAGCGCTTATCGATCTGCTCGAAGCGCTTATCGATCTGCTCGAAGCGGGCCAGCATGTCCTGCCGCAGCTCTTGGTGGCGTTGCTCGGCCAGCTCGAAGCGTTTGTCCACCTGGGCAAAGCGCTCATCCATGCGCGCAAAGCCTTCGCGCATGAGCTCGCGCTGGTGCTTGAGCTCCTCCTCGACCCGCACCATGCGCTCGCGTAGCTCGATCTCGTAGACCGCAGGCGGCTTGCCGAGGCTCTGCTCGGCCAGCCAGTCCGCCATGTTGGCCTTGATGAAGTCGATGTCCTCTTGAGTCAGCGTCATGGCTCGAGTCGCCCGCAAGCACAGGTTGGTATCAGTCTATCAGGCGTTGATGCGACAACGGCGTCGCCGGCGTGATACGCCGGTGGTTGCGCCCGCTGGTTGCGCATGACACTACAACCCCAGCTCCTTCCAACGCGCCTGGACGCGCTTGACGGACACCGGATAGGCCGTGCCGAGCTGCTGCGCGAACAACGACACCCGCAGCTCCTCCAGCATCCAGCGGATCTCCTCCAGTCTGGGGTCGTCGCGCTCGGCGGCGCGGGCGGCGGCTTGGCGCTCGGCCAGCTGCTCCAGCAGCGGTTTGAGCTCCGCCAGGCGCTGCTGGTCGCGGCCGGCGGCGTGCAAGAGCTTTTCGGTGCGCTGCTCGGCGGCCTTGAGGTAGCGCGGATACTCCTTCAGGCGCGCGAAGGGCACCTGCTGCAAAAAGCCGCGGAACACCAGGGCATCCAGCTGCGCGCGCAGGTCCAGCACCGACGGCATCCAGTTGATCTGGGTGATGCCGGCGAGGCGCTTGCGCAGGCCCTGGTAGGCATCCAGGATGCGCGAGGCCAGCTCGCAGACCTCGTTGGCCGTCGGCATGAGCCGGCCTTTGCAGGCGTCCAGTCGCGCATCGAAGGCGGTCTGATCGCGGATAGGCGGCTGGCCCTCGGTGAAGCTGAGATCGACGACGAGCGCCGTCAGCTCGTCGGCGAGGTCCTGTGGCGCAGTGCCTTTACCGCCGCTTTTTGCGCCCGAGGCGCCGGCGGGCGCTGCCGCAGGCGGCTGGGGCGCCTTGGCGTATTGCAGCCGCATCCGGTCCAGCCCCGGCAGGTTGCGCCGCAGATAGCGCATGTCCTGCCCCAGGGTGAGCATGATGAGCCGCCGCAGCCCCGCCCGCATGGCCTGCGCGGCGCTGTGCTCCGAATCCAGCACCGAGATACATACACTGTCCCCCTGATCTAGGAGGGCCGGGTAGCCTCGCAGGCGGATGCCGGCTTGGGTGCGGTCGATGTGCTCCGGCAGGCTGCCGAAGTCCCAGCGGGTGATGCCAGTGCGCTCCAGCCCGTGCGTGTCCGGCTGGGGCTTGGGCGCTGCGGCTGCCGCGTCGCCGTGTTGGCGCTTCAGCGCCACCAGGTCCTCGCCGGTGGCGACGGCGCGGCCGTCGGCGTCCACCAGCCGCACCTTCATGCGCAGGTGCTCGGGCAGCGCGGACAGGTCCCAGGCGTCCTCCGGCACGTGCACGCCGAACAGCGCCTTCAGCTCTTCGGCGACGGCCTGGAGCAGCGGCCGGTCGCAGGGTTGCAGCCGGGCGGCGATGCGCTCGGCGGTCTCGGGGATGGGCACGAAGGCCTTGCGGATGGACTTGGGCAGCCCCCGCAGCATGGCGGTGATGCGCTCGGCGAGCAGGCCCGGCACCAGCCAGTCGAGCCGCTCCGGGGCCACCTGGTTTACCAGCGCCAGCGGCAGCACCAGGGTCACGCCGTCGGCGCGTTGGCCTGGATCGAAATGGTACTCCAGCGGCAGGTCCGTGGCGCCCACGCGCAGGCTGTCCGGGTAGCGCGCCTGGGTGACCTCGGCGGCGTCGCGGGTGAGCACGTCGGACAGGCGCATGTGTAGGATCTTGGGGTCCTGCTTGGCGGCCTTGCGCAGCCACTGCTCGAACTGGGGCTTGGAGTAGATGCCGGACGGCACCCGCTGGTTGTAGAAGGCGTAGATGGCCTCCTCGTCCACCAGGATGTCCCGCCGGCGGGACTTGGCCTCCAGCTGGTGGACGGACTCGATGAGCTCCTGATTGTGCCGCCAGAAGGGGGCGCGGGTGTCGAAGTCCCCTTCGGCGAGGCCGAAGCGCAGGAAGACCTCCCGGGACTCCGCCGGGTTGATGGGGCCATAGTTGACCCGGCGGCGGGCGGCGAGGGTCACGCCGAACAGGGTCACGGTCTCGAAGGCGGCCACCTGGCCGCGCCTGGACTGCCAGTGCGGCTCGGCATAGCTGCGCTTGATGAGATGCGCCCCGGCCTGCTCGATCCAGCCCGGCTGCACCCGGGCGACGATGCGGCCGTAGTCGCGGGTGGTCTCCACCCGCTCGGCGCAGATGATCCACTTCGGGCCCTCCTTGAACAGCCCGGAGCTCGGGTGGATGTAGAAGCGCCCGCCGCGGGCGCCGACGTACTCGCGCTGCTCGTCCTTGAGGCCGATGTTGCTCAAGAGTCCCGTCAGCAGCGCGCGGTGGATCTCCTCGAAGGTGCCCTCGGCGGCGTTCGGCTTGTGGCCAAGCTCCTGCATCTGCTCCTTGAGCTGCCCGTGGACGTCATGCCACTCCTGCACCCGGTTCCAGGACAGGAAGTGCTGCCGGCAGAGCTGCTGGAACTTGCGCCGGGACAGGTGCTTGCGCTCCTGCTCCAGGAAGGTCCAGAGGTTCAGAAAGGCCAGGAAGTCCGAGTCCGGGTGGTTGAAGGTGGCGTGGATCTCGTCGGCGGACTGGCGTTGCTCCATGGGCCGCTCGCGCGGGTCCTGCACCGCCAGCGCCGCGGCGATGATGAGGACCTCGCTCAGGCACTTGTGCGCCGCCGCCGCCAGCAGCATCCGGCCGATGCGCGGGTCCACCGGCAGGCGGGCGAGCTGTTTGCCCAGGTCCGTCAGCTGGCCCTTGGCGTCCAGCGCGGCCAGCTCCTCCAGCGTGCGGTAGCCGTCGGAGATGAGCTTGCTGTCCGGCGGGTCGATGAAGGGGAAGGTCTCGATGTCGCCGAAGCCGAGCTGCTTCATCTGCAGAATGACCGCCGCCAAGTTGGTGCGGCGGATCTCGGGCTCGGTGTACTCGGCGCGGGCTTGGAAATTGTCTTCGTCATACAGCCGGATGCAGACGCCGGCGGCGACGCGCCCGCAGCGGCCCTTGCGCTGGTCGGCGCTGGCCCGGCTCACGCGCTCCACCGGCAGGCGCTGGACCTTGCTGCGGTGGCTGTAGCGGCTGATGCGCGCGAAGCCCGGGTCCACCACATAGTGGATGCCGGGCACCGTCAGGGAGGTCTCGGCGACGTTCGTCGACAGCACCACCCGCCGGCGACCCTGCGGCTTGAACACCTTCGCCTGCTCCGCCGGGCCCTGGCGGGCGTACAGCGGCAACACCTCGGTGCTCGGCGGGTGGTGCTTGCGAAGCATCTCCGCGGTCTCGCGGATCTCCCGCTCGCCGGAGAGGAACACCAGCACGTCGCCGCGGCCTTCGCGGGCCAGCTCGGCGACGGCGTCGGAGACGGCCTGCTGCATGCTGTCGTCGCGCTCGCCGGCGGAGGGCTCCTCCGGCGGGCGCCAGCGCACCTCCACGGGGTAGGTCCGGCCGCTGATCTCGATGATGGGCGCGGGCTTGCCCTGCGCGTCGGCAAAGTGCTTGGCGAAGCGCTCCGGGTCGATGGTCGCCGAGGTGACGATGAGCTTCAGGTCCGGCCGCTTCGGCAAGAGCTGCTTCAGGTAGCCCAGCAGGAAATCGATGTTGAGGCTGCGCTCGTGGGCCTCGTCGATGATGAGGGTGTCGTATTCCGTGAGCAGCCGATCCTGCTGCAGCTCCGCCAGCAGAATGCCGTCGGTCATGAGCTTGACCACGGTCTGCGGGTGCACCCGGTCGTGGAAGCGTACCTTGTAGCCGACGGTGCTGCCGAGCTCCGTGCCCAGCTCCTGCGAGACCCGGCTCGCCAGGCTGCGGGCGGCGATGCGCCGCGGCTGGGTGTGGCCGATGCGCCCGAAGATGCCGCGGCCGCCCCCGCGGTCGCCCAGCCCGTCACCCAGCTCCAGCGCCGGGTCGAGGCAGAGCTTGGGCAGCTGCGTGGACTTGCCGGAGCCGGTCTCGCCGCAGAGCACCACCACCTGATGGTCCCGGATCAGCCGCGCCACCTCGTCCCGGCGCTCGCTGACGGGCAGCTCCGGTGGATAGGCCACCGTCGGCACCGCGGCGCGCCGGCGCGCCACGGCGGCCTGCGACGCAGCCAGGGTCTCCATGACCTTCGCCAGCCCACGGTCCACCGGCAGCCCCTGCTCGGCGCGCCGGCGCAGCCCGCGCAGGCGTCGGCGCAGCTCGTGGCGGTCACGCAGCAGGCAGCCCTGAAGGTCGACGTCGGTGATGCCGAGGTCCGGCCCGGAGCGCGGCGACTGCTGGCCCGGCGGCGCCGGCGACTGCTCGGCGGCGCTTGGTTCTGAAGTAGTCATGCGGGGAAAATGGGGTTGGCAGGCGCGATTGTGCAGTGCGCAGGCTCAGCCGAAGCAGGCATCCGCGGCAAGTTGAGTACGGGATACGAAGTACGGCGTACGGAGTACGGGGTACGAAGTACGGGGTACGGGGTACGGGGT
>NZ_NRRV01000065.1 GCF_016583825.1 Thiohalocapsa halophila
CCCCAATGCCGCCGCCCCAATGCCGCCGCCCCACAGTGCCGCCGAGCGGCCGTCCCTGTGATGACGGCGTCGAAGGCCCACGTCACGATATCGCGCACGCGGGCGGGCGCAGGCTCGGACATGCTCGGCGCTCCTCTACCGCGTTTTGTCATCAGTGTGCCGAATGGAGCCGCCATTGCCGGCGAGTCTGCGCCAGCAGGGGCGAATGCTACTAAACTGCAAGCCGATCATCCGACTCGCCGACAAGGCGGAGAGCGACCGCAGCTATGCGAGCTACTTTGAACCTAGAAACGGCAGTTGAGCGCTTCGTCGCAGCTACAAGTGCTTGCGCAATTTGAGAATTCGTATCGATTTCAAGGTCACCTCCCGGGTGAGGGCCGCTACGACCCCCATGGCACGCCCCGCGCGGCGCCCAGCTGCGTTGCAAAGAGTATCATCCTAGCGAGCGCCCCCGTTGGCGCCAGGCTCAACCGCCGCAGGTCCCGCCATGTCAGAAGCGTCAGCATCCACCGGACTCGCCGCCTGTCTGCCGCCGCCCGATCACATCCGTGCGCATGTGCAGCGCGCCCTGGAAGAGGACGTCGGCGCCGGCGACCTGACCGCCGCACTCTTGCCGGCCCGGCAGCGAGCGTACGCGCAGGTGGTCGCGCGCGAGCCGGCGGTGCTCTGCGGCCGAGCCTGGTTCGAGCAGAGCTTCCGGCTCATCGACGACGGGGTTGCCATGGACTGGCTCGCCGCCGATGGTGACGCGCTGGAGTCAGGGGCGCTGCTGTGCCAAATCCAGGGACCGCTGCGCGCCCTGCTCACCGCCGAGCGCACGGCCCTGAACTATCTGCAGACGCTCTCCGCCACGGCCACCCGGGCCCGGCGCTACGCCGAGGCGGTTGCGGGTCTGCCAGTGCGGATTTTGGACACCCGCAAGACCCTGCCCGGCCTGCGGCGCGAGCAAAAGTACGCCGTGTGCTGCGGCGGCTGCCACAACCATCGCATGGGCCTGTACGACGCGGTTTTGATCAAGGAGAACCACATCGCAGCGGCTGGCTCCATTGCTGCTGCCATCGATGCGGCAAGGCGCCAAGTGCCGCCGGCGGTGCCCGTGGAGATCGAGGTGGAATCCATCGCGCAGCTGGAGGAGGCACTGCAGACCGGGGTCGAGCGGGTGCTCCTGGACAACTTCGGCCTCGATGATCTGCGCCGTGCGGTGGCTGTGAATCAGGGCCGGGCACGGCTCGAGGCCTCGGGCGGTGTCGCCTTGGACCGGCTGCGGGTCATCGCAGAAACCGGCGTCGATGATATCTCCGTCGGTGATCTGACCAAGAGTGTGCAGGCGGTGGACTTGTCCATGCGACTCCTGCCAGATAGCTAAAGTTTATGGCAAACATTTATGCGATTGAAAATAAATGTTTCCTAATTTAGAAAATTCTAATATTATGGATCTCGCTGTTGCGCAAAGCGCGCAGCGCTTGCTAACCCAGAATCTCAGGAGAATACAGATGAAAAAGCTTGCTACCGCCGCCGCCGTCGCCGCTCTGCTCGGTGTTTCCGCATCCGCCAGTGCCTGGTGGGGTCCGGGCTGGGGCGGCCCGGGCTACGGCTCCGGCTGGGGTGACGGCGTCGGTGACATGTTCAGCGACATGTTCGGCGATGGCTACGGCGACTTCAACATGAGCATGTCCGGCGGCGGCCGCGGCTACGGCCGGGGCTATGGTCGCGGCTACGGCTATGGCCGCGGCTATGGCTCCGGCTACCCCTACGGCGGCGGCTACGGCTACCCGGGCTACGGCTACGGCGGCGGCTACCCGGGCTATGCGGCGCCTTATGGTGCGCCCTACGGCATGCCGGCGGCCCCCGCCGCTCCGGCTCAGCCGAGCCAGTCCGACGCGAAGTAAGGTCGTCCCATCACCGCGCATTGCCCTGCTGGTGGCGGGGCAATGCCGGCTACAGGACCCTACCCGCCGCAAGGACGCGGCACTCCCTGCCCCGGCAGTCCTCCGCCGACCTGCCCCCTCCTCCCGGTCTCCTCGGCCATTGGGTCAGGCGCTTGCGCGTTGGGCCTTCCAAGCTTCGAGCCTCCTGTCGGCGCCCCGTTGATGCCGAGCCGCTGTGTCCGCGGATCGGTAGCCCGGCTGCATCGCCGCGTCTGGTGTCCGCCCGCAGCGCGATCCGCGTCGGCCTGGCAGAGCCCCGCCGGAGTCATCGCTGGTGAGACGCACCCTCAGGCGCCGTTGCGCGACGGGGTCGGACCGGACTGACCGAGCTTCCTCTCGGCAGCGGTAGCGCGGCTTTCCCGCAGCACCTCCATCAGGCGCTCTTCCACCGTCGCGATGACCTGCGGCCAGCTCAGCGACTCCGCCGTGCGGCGTGCGGCCGCGCCCATGGCCCGCAGACGCTGCGGCGTGGCAGCGGCCGCCAGGGCCTGCTCGAGGAAGGTTCTGTTGTCGCCGAAGGGTGATAGCAACCCGTTGCTGGCGTGTCGAATGTGCTCGTGCGCGGCGGCGTAGTCGAAGGCGTTGACGGCGAGGCCGCTCGCCATGGCCTCCGTGACCACGTTGCCAAAGGTCTCCGTGAGGCTCGGGAACAGAAACAAGTCGCCGCTCGCGTAATGGGCGGCGAGCTCCTCGCCCACCTTCGCGCCGACGAAGCGGCAGCGTGGATGCGTGCGTGCCAGGCGCGCGTGCTCCGGTCCATCGCCCACCAGCACGCAGCGCACATCGTCGAAGTCTGCGGTCAGGGCGTCCATGGTGGCTAGTGCGAGGTCGATGTTCTTCTCGGCGGCGATGCGCCCGACGTAGAGGGCGACGATGCTGTCGGGACCGCAGCCCCACTGGCGTCGCAACGCATCGCTGCGCCGGGCTGGATCGAAGAGCTTGGTGTCGACGCCGCGGCTGAATAGATGGACATTGCGGAAGCCGGCTTCGTTGAGCTGACTGCGCAGCGTCGTGGTGGGCACCAGGGTCGCGTCGGAGCGGTTGTGGAAGTTCTTCAGGGTATTGACGATGGGGCGAGTCAGCAGACCCAGGCCATAGTGGCGACTGTATTGGTGGAACTGGGTGTGGAAGCCGGTAATGACGGGGATGGATGCGCGCAGGGCCGCATTCAGGGCGGCGTGGCCCAGCGGCCCTTGGGTGGCGACATAGAGCACGTCGGGTCGCAGGCGCAGCCACAGGTGCCGCAGTCGCCAGTATACCGGCAGCCCGAAGCGCAGACCGCGGTAGCCCGGGATCGGCAGCCCGGGCACCAGGAAGTGACCCCGCGGCGCCCGACCCCGTCGATCGCTGGCTTGGCGCGGGCGCACCAGCAAGACCTGGTGGCCGCGCTCGCCGAGCCCGCTCACCAGCTGACGCATGGTGTTGGCGACGCCGTTGATCTCCGGCGGATAGGTTTCGGTGACAACGGCGATGCGCATGGCGGTGTAATTGAGATTCGGCATGGCGTCGGCCACTGGTGCTGACGCCGGCAGCACCGCCGCTCAGGCGGTGTCCGGTGCGAATGCGGCCGGCTGCGCGCCGCCGGCTGCCGCAGCCCCGCGGCCAAGCCGCCCGAGCTCCTCTGCGATGGCTGCGCGCACGGCCTCGGCCAGCTCGCGCCGCCGGCCCGCGGGCATCGTCACCGGTGGCAGAAAGGTCAGGGTGACCGTCAGCTGCGGATGGCGCAGCACGCGCCCGAGGTGCGCGAGCAGGGTGTCGTCTCCCACGAAGGGCGCAACGGCGTCCGGCTCGGGACCTCCACCGTAGCGGATGGCAACGGGCTGCACCGGGATATCGCGGTCGTCCGCCGCGGCAAACAGCCGCGCATGGAAGCGCAGCAGCCCGCGGCCGTCGCCTGTGGTGCCTTCCGGGAAGATCGCGACACGCCTACCGGCGCGCAATCGAGCCGTGATCTCGCGCGCCAGATCCGCCGCCTGATGGGCGCCGCGGCGCAGGAACAGCGTGCCGGCGAGGTGGGCGAGCCAGCCGACCACCGGCCAACGCCGCACTTCCGCCTTGGAGACGAAGTGCGCCGGCGCAGCACCCCCGAGCACAGGGATGTCGAGCCAGGAGACGTGGTTGACCGCGAGCAGCGCGCCCGATGCCGCAGTCCCTCGGCAGCTGACCTCGACGCCCAGGCAGCGGCACAGGCGGCGATGCCACCAGCCCACCAGGCTGGGCAGCCAGGGCCGGGGCGCACCGAGCCGGCCGAGCACCGCCACGCCGGCGCCGAGCATGGCCCCGGTAAGCAAGTGCTCGCCCAGGCGCAGGGCCCGCCAGGTTGGGATCAGCCGTCGCGCTTTGCTCAATGCTCGCTGACACGCTCCAGAAAGTGGCGGGCGTAGGTCGGATTCAGGTCGCCCAGATCCAGCAGCATCAGTATGTCGCCCACCCCGAAGTCCGGGTCGCGGCAGGCCTCGCCACAGGCCCGGGCGCCCAAGCGCACATAGGCCTTGAGCAACGGCGGCAAGGGCGCGTCCAGGACATCTTCGCGCACATCGGCACCCAGCAGAGGCGCCTTGGGCGTCACCCTGAGCGCCGGTGCCGCCATGGCCTGCCGGCGCAGCCGGTTCATAACCGCCGCCGCGTGCAGGTCGCCTTCGCCCAGCGGTACTGAGGCGCAGCCGAACAGGTAGTCGATGTCGTGCAGCTCAATATAGCCTGCAATGCCGGACCAAAGCACGGCGATCGCGGCGCCCTTGCGGCATTCGGCGGAGATGCAGGTGCGCCCGACCTCCAGGAGCTTGCCCGGCAGCGCCGGAATGGCCCCCAGATCGAACTCGTGCGCCGAGTAGAAGCCGCCGATGCGCCGGGCCGTCTCGCCCTTCAGCAGCCGGGTGCAGCCCACCACCCGATCGGTGCGCGTCTCCCGCACGAGGAGATGGTGGCAGTGTGCGTCGAGCTCGTCGGCGTCGAGACCCGCTTGGGGGTCTTTGAGCCGCGCGCCCAGCTCTTCGCCGAAGACGCGATAACGCAGCGCTTGCGCCTGGCGCACGGCCTGCGGCCCCGCCGCAAGCTCCACATAGAGCCGCTCCCCCCGGCGCACCGGGAGCGCGGATACATTGACTCCCATGGGCTCACCTCATCCAAACGCAGGACCTGCGATGAATAGCTCAACATAGCCCACCTGCATTGCAAGGCGATGAGCGTCTGGTGACGAAAAGATGAAGCGCACCTGCCGGATCGGCGAGCGCCATGCCGAGGCGAGCGGCTGCGGCGGCTGGTCGCCGCGCGCGCTCAGGACACGCGCTGGTGCAGGGATATCACCGGCCAGCCGCGGCTCTGCGCCGCTTCGGCCAGCAGCGGGTCCGGGTCCACGGCAACCGGATGGTCGACGCGCTCCAGCAGGGGCAGGTCGTTGATGGAATCGCTGTAGAAATGGCTGCCGGCGAGTGTCTCGTCGTGCTCGCTGAGCCAGTCCATGAGCCTGCTCACCTTGCCCTCGCGGAAGGCCGGGGTGCCGGCGACGCGGCCCGTGAAGCTCGCCCCGTCGTGCTCCGGCTCCGTCGCAATGAGATGCGGTATACCGAAGCGCGCGACGATGGGCGCGGTGACAAAGGTATTGGTGGCCGTGATGACCAGGAGTGTGTCCCCGGCGGCCCGGTGCCGCGCGACCAGATCCAATGCCGGCTGGCGGATCAGCGGGGCGATGTGCCGCTCCATGAGCTCCTCCCGCCAGGTCTGCAAGGACTCCAGCGGATTGTCCCGCAGCGGGCGCAGGGCGAAGGCGAGGAAGGCATCGATATCCAGGCGCCCGGCCTTGTAGTCTTCATAGAAGCGGGCATTGGCGGCTGCGTAGGCGGCGCCGTCGACGACACCCCGGGCTACCAGATGCTGTCCCCAGAGGTAGTCCGAGTCGCCGGCGAGCAGGGTATTGTCCAGATCGAAGATGGCGAGCGACATGGTGCCTCGGTCGGCGCTGTAAGACGAATATGCTTCAACCTAGCGGAATATCGTCGCATCAGCAAAGACTGAAATACTTGTGGATTTGCCCGGTTGCCGGCGGATGTGGAAAAATGCCGGTGCACTCAACGAGGTACATCACCTTGATCGACCCGGACGGTTTTCGGCCCAACGTCGGCATCATTCTGAGCAACGAGCAGCGCCGACTGTTCTGGGGGCGCCGTATCGGCCAGAACGCCTGGCAGTTTCCCCAGGGCGGCATCCGCTCCGACGAGACGCCGCTGGAGGCCATGTATCGGGAGCTGGAAGAAGAGGTCGGCCTGTTGCCCGAGCAGGTCACGGTGCTGGGCTGCACCCAGGGCTGGCTGCGCTACCGTCTGCCGCGTCGCTTCATCCGCCGGCGCTGCGGACCCATCTGCATCGGTCAGAAGCAGGTTTGGTTCATGCTGCGTGTGGATTGCGGCGAGAGCTCTTTCTGCCTGGATCGGTCCGAAAAGCCCGAGTTCGACGCCTGGCGCTGGGTGCGCTACTGGCACCCGCTGCGTGAGGTGGTCTACTTCAAGCGCCACGTCTACGCCCAGGCGCTCGAGGAGCTGGCGCCGCTGCTCTATCCCGAGGGCACGCCCCAGCCTGAGCACCCCGAAGAATCCGGCAAAGCCGCCGTGAAGCGGCATGTCGATGCGCCCCGGCCCGGCGGCCAGCACCGCGCGCCCCGGGTGGTCGGCCAGATGCGCCAACGCCGGCGCTGACAGCGCGGCGGCGGTTGCGCACGGGCGGCGGCGCCTCGTTTCGGCCATGCTCGCGACACTGCGGCGCATCATCGACGCTGTGGACCGAGCGCCGGCGCTGGACGCGGCGCTCGCGGTGGTGGTCCGCGAGGTCAAGCAGGCCATCGGCGCTGATGTCTGCTCCGTCTATCTCACCGACGCCAACCGCCGCGAGCATGTGCTCATGGCCACTGACGGTCTGCCGCCGGACTCGGTAGGCCGTGTGCGCATCTCCCTGCACCGCGGGCTCATCGGTCGTGCCGCCGAGCGCGCCGACATCGTCAACCTCGACGACGCCCACACCCACGCTTGCTATCTCGCCATCACCGACAGCGGCGAGGAGCCCTTCCACGGCTTCCTCGGCGTGCCCATCATTCAGCATCGCCGGGTGCTGGGCGTCCTGGTGCTGCGCCGCCGCATGGCGCGGCGCTTCGAAGACGATGAGGTGACCTTCGTCGTCACCCTGGCGGTGCAGCTCGCGGCCGCCATTGCCCTGGCGCGGGGCAGCGGCGAGCTGGCGCGGCTGCAGCAGCCCGGATTGCCCAGCCATTTCCTGGAGGGCATCGCCGCTGCCCCGGGGGTGGGCATGGGCACCGGCTTTGTCGTCTATGCCCCCGCCGATCTGGACGCGGTGCCGGACAAGCCCGCCGCGGACCCCGAGGCCGAAGTCCGAGACTTTCGCGGCGCCGTTGCCGGTGTCGCCGAGGACATCGCCCGCCTCGCCGAGCGCATGGGCGG
This sequence comes from Thiohalocapsa halophila, assembly GCF_016583825.1. Taxonomy (GTDB): domain Bacteria; phylum Pseudomonadota; class Gammaproteobacteria; order Chromatiales; family Chromatiaceae; genus Thiohalocapsa; species Thiohalocapsa halophila. The sequence continues at coordinate 7,376 of NZ_NRRV01000065.1, forward strand.
CACGCTGCGCGACGAGGATCAGGCCTTGTTCGATGCCTGGCGGCTGATGCTGGAGAGCGAGAGCTTCGTTGCCGACACCATCCAGCGCATCCGCGCCGGCAGTTGGGCGCAGGGCGCCTTGCGCGCCACGGTCGCGGACTTGCTGGCGGAATTCGACCGCGTGGATGATCCCTACCTGCGCGAGCGCGGCGCGGATGTCCGCGACCTCGGACGCCAGGTGCTGCTGCGCCTGCAGCACGGCGCCGCGCCCCAGGCGGATTACCCGGCGCAGACGGTCCTGGTGGGGGATGAAGTCAGCGCCATGGAGATTGCCGCGGTGCCCCGGGCGTCGCTGGCGGGCATCGTGAGTCGACGCGGCTCCGCCTCCTCACACGTGGCCATCCTCGCCCGCGGCATGGGCGTGCCCGCCGCCGTGGGCGTGTTGGAGCTGCCGGTGAGCCGGCTCGAAGGCTGCTCGATGATCGTCGACGGCTACCGAGGGCGGGTCTATGTGGAGCCGTCGCCGACTGTCGCGGCTGAATATCGCCGTCTGGCGGCGGAGGAGCGGGCCTTTTCCGCGGAGCTCGAAGCCCTGCGGGGCCTGCCCTCGGAGACCACGGACGGTTTCGCCCTGCCGTTGTACCTGAATACGGGGCTGGTGGTGGAGCAGCGCCCCCTCGGCATCGACGAGTCCGCCGGCGTCGGGCTCTATCGCACCGAGCTGCCCTTCATGGTGCGCGACCGCTTCCCCGGCGAGGAAACCCAGCGCAGACATTACCGCCAAGTGCTGGCCACCTTTGCACCCCGGCCGGTGACCATCCGCACCCTGGACGTGGGCGGCGACAAGCCGCTGCCCTATTTTCCGGTGCACGAGTCCAACCCCTTCCTCGGCTGGCGCGGCATCCGCATCACCCGCGACCACCCAGAGATCTTCATGACCCAGGTCCGGGCTATGCTGCGCGCGGCGGTGGGCTTGGACAACCTGCAAATCCTGCTGCCGATGATCACCAGCGTCGACGAGCTCGATGACGCCTTGGACTCGATTCAGCGCGCCTGCGACGAGCTGCAGGAAGAAGGGCACGCCGTCCGCCTGCCGCCGGTGGGGGTGATGATCGAGGTGCCGGCGGCCGTCTACCAGGCCGACGTGCTGGCGCGGCGCGTGTCCTTCCTGTCGGTGGGCACCAATGACCTGACCCAGTATCTGCTCGCAGTGGACCGCAACAACGCCCGGGTCGCCGCCCTCTACGACGAGCTCCACCCGGCGGTGCTGCGGGCGCTGACCCAGGTGACGGACGCCGCCCGCGCCCATGGCCGCGAGGTGACCGTCTGCGGCGAGCTCGCCGGCGACCCGCGGGCGACGCCGCTGTTGTTGGGGCTCGGGGTGCACAGCCTCAGCATGGGCGCCGGCAGCCTGCTGCGGGTCAAAGGCGTCGTGCGCAGCATCAGCCGCACCCGTGCCCGCGAGCTATTGGGCCGGGCGCTGTTGTGCGAGCGCGGCGCCTGCGTACGGGCGCTGTTGATGGACGCGCTGGAAGAGATCGGGTTGGGTGGCCTGGTGCGGCCCGGGCGCTGAGGCCTGCGCTCGGGGCCGGCGCGTGCTCAGGCCAGCACTGGATAGGCCAGCTCCAGCTGTGCCAGCGGACGTGAGGCGCCGGCGGGGGAGAGCGGCGCGTAGCGCTGCACGCTCGCTGCGTCCATGGGGCCCGCGACGTGGTGCAGCTCCGTCAGGCGGGCGCCCTGGCGGACCAGGTAGGCGAGATAGGTGTGGCGCAGCGCCCCGGGGGTGACCTCCGCAGCATGCGCGATGCCGGCATCCAGCGCCAGCAGCGGCAGGCGCCGGGCGAGCTCCTCGGCCTCGGCCGTGCTGCGCCAGGCGGGCACGCGCTCCGCCGCGGCGAGCAGCGCCACCAGCGCCGGCGGCAAGGGAATGCGGCGGCCGTCGCCCGGAGCCGTCACCGTCCCTTCTGCGAGGTCGACCTGAGCCGGGGTCAGGGCCGTAATCTCCGGCAGGTCCAGACCGCAGAGCAGCAGGCCCATGAGCTGGCGCTCGGCGTCGTCGGCGAGCTCCCAGAGGGCTTCCACCTCCCCGCCCATGAGCTGGCGCGGTGCCGTGCTCGGCAGCGCAGCGGGCTCGCCGTCCGCGGGCGGCCTGTGGCCCAGCTCCGGCTGTGCACCGCCGCCGGGCAGCCAGCCCCGCTGGCCGCCGGTGGGTCCGCGCTCGCCGTCTGCGCCCCAGATGCGCACGCCGGTCATGGGGCTGCGGCGGGGCCGCCGGGCGGTGTCCAGCAGCACGAGCCCGAAGACGGTCAGCAGACCGGCGCCGCCGGCGGCGGCGACGGTGAGGCCGAGGTCGCGCAGGTAGTGGGGGTGTGCCCAGTCGCGCGGCGGATGGGCCGGCTCGATGATCTCGATCTGGGGATAGCCGTCGATGGCACGGGTCTCCATGGCCACCCGCTCACGCTCGTTGTTGCGCTGCATCTCGTCGAGGGCCTTTAGGTCCGATTGCAGATCCTGATAGGTCTCGAAATCGGCACTGAAGCGCGAGGCGACGCGCTTTTGCTCGGCCAGCTCGCGCTGGAGGCGGAACAGCCGGTCGGTGGTGGTCTCCACTTCCCGCCGGGCCTCGGTGAGTGCCGCCTCGGCGCCCTGCCGGCGCACGGTCTGCATGCGCGCGCGAACGCGCTGGAGCTCCTCCGGCAGGGCGCGCTTGTTCGGGTCGTTCTGGATGAACATCTCCGTATAGCGCTTTTGCAGCTGCTCGACGCGCACGGCGAGCTCCGATTCCCGCTCCGCGAGCTGCGCCAGGCTCGCGGCCGCCGCTTTCGCCAGCACCGGCTCGCCGCGGGCGGCGGCGGCCTGCATGGCCGCGAGCTTGGCCTTGGCCTTGATCTGGGCATCCTCGGCGTCGGCCAGCGAGCTTTGCAGGGTGCTCAGGCGCTTCAGCGCCCGGTTGTTGTCGCGCTCCAGGGTGACGATGTCGTGCTGCTCGCGAAAGCGGGTCAGCGCGGCGCGCTTGGCGGCGATCTTGGTCTCCAGGGAGTCGGCCTGATCGCTGAGCTGCTCCAGCTGGGTGCCGAGGCGGGCCTCGATCTCGGCCTGGCGCATGGCCTCGTAGGCGTCGAGCCAAGCGTTGACGACGTCGGCGAGCAGCAGCGGCTCGCCGCCCTCGGCGCTCAGCTCCACGAGGTTGGTGCCGGGGATGGGGTCGACGGTCAGCAGCGGGCGCAAGTCGTCGGGCGTCGGCGGCGGTGTGGCGCCGGCGTCCTCGACCCGCTCGATGGTGTCGGTGAGGAGCTGGCGGCCGAGCAACAGTTGGCGTTGGATGGCGACGTGCTGCACATCCGCCTCGCTGCGCCCGGCGCCGCTGCGCTCCGCCGGCACGGTGGTGAGCACGGTAGCCGTGGCGCGGTAGACGGGCGGGCGGCTGAAGTTCCAAATGGTCAGCGGCGCGGCCACCAGCGTGAAGACGACCAGGAACCACAGCGCCAGCGACCAGGGGCTGCGCCGCGGCAGCGAGCTGTGATCCTGCCCCTCGGCGCCCGTGACCACTTCGATGCGCGGGCCGCCGCTGCCGGGTAGGGACAGCGGCGGCTCGGCGCCGGGGAGCTGGTGGGTCTGGCTCACGAGTGGATCACTGGGGGGATCACTAGGGGGATCACTAGGGGGATCACTAGGCGATCAGGGGAGCTCACCACGGCTTCATGTTGGCATTCGGGTCTCCGGCGGCTCGGGCGGATGCCGGTGGCCCGTCGCGGCCCGGTCTCTACGCTGTCGCGTGGTAGGGGCGGCTCAGTGTATGCACGGCCTCCACCATCGCCGCGGCGTGGTCCGGGTTGGTGTCCGGATGGATGCCGTGGCCGAGATTGAACACATGGCCGTTGCCGGCGCCGTAGCTTGCCAGCACCCGGCCGACCTCGCGCTCGATGCGCGCCGGCGAGGCATACAGGGTGCAAGGGTCCAGGTTGCCCTGCAAGGCGACCTTGTCCTGCACCAGGCGGCGTGCGTCGGAAAGATCGGTGGTCCAGTCGACGCCGAGGGCGTCGCAGCCGGTCTCGGCCATGCGGTCCAGCCATTGACCGGCGCCCTTGGAGAAGAGCACCACGGGCACGCGGCGGCCGTCGGCCTCGCGGGTGAGGCCCTCGACAATGCGCTCGAGGTAGCGCAGGGAGAATTCGCGGTAGTCCCCGGGCGTGAGCACCCCGCCCCAGGTGTCGAACACCATGGCCACCTGGGCACCGGCGGCGATCTGGGCGTTGAGATACTGCGTCACCGCGTCCGCCACCTTGCCGAGCAGCGCATGCATCAGATCCGGGCGGTCGAACATCATCGCCTTGCTGAGCGCGAAGTGCTTGGTGGTGCCGCCCTCGATCATGTAGGTGGCCAGCGTCCAGGGGCTGCCGGAGAAGCCGATGAGCGGCACCCGGCCCGCGAGTTCGCGGCGGATGACGCGCACCGCGTCCATGACATAGCCCAGCTCGTCCTCCGGGTCCGGCACATGCACGCGCTCCACGTCCGCCTCGGAGCGCACCGGGTGCTCGAAGTGCGGTCCCTCGCCCTCGGCGAAGTAGAGGCCGAGGCCCATGGCGTCCGGGATGGTGAGGATGTCCGAGAATAGGATCGCGGCATCCAGCGGGAAGCGCTCCAGGGGCTGGATGGTCACCTCGCAGGCGAGCTCCGGGTTGCGGCACAAATCCATGAAGCTGCCGGCCTGGGCGCGGGTCTCGCGGTACTCCGGCAGGTAGCGGCCGGCCTGGCGCATCATCCACACGGGGGTGTAGTCGACGGGTTCGCGCAGTAAGCTGCGCAGCAGGGTGTCGTTGTTGAGCTCGCTCACAGGGCAGAATTCCGGGCTTTGGTGGTGTCGAGACGGTGGCGGCGCGCCTACCGCGGCGTATGTCGTTGCGTGGCGGGCCCGGCCGGGACGGTCGGTCGGCATCGCCGCCGCAGGCTCGCGCGCAGCATACTACAGGGCCCATGACGGCGAGCAATGCGCAGGGCGAGCGGACTCACGGCTGCACCGCCGCCGGCTGCGCTGGGCTGCACTCCCGGTACAATGGGCGCATGGATGACGTCTCACCGATCCTCGATGCCCTGAACGAGTCCCAGCGCACGGCCGTCGCCGCCGGCGCCGGCAACCGACTGGTGCTCGCCGGCGCCGGCTCCGGCAAGACGCGAGTGCTGGTGCACCGCATTACCTGGCTGATCCAGGTGGAGCAGGTGCCGCCCTACGCGCTGCTGGCGGTCACCTTCACCAACAAGGCCGCACGCGAGATGCGCCAGCGCATCGAGGGCATGCTGGCGCAGCCCATCGGCGGCATGTGGGTCGGCACCTTTCACGGGCTGGCCCATCGCTTCCTGCGCGCCCACTGGCAGGACGCCAAGCTGCCGCAGCAGTTCCAGATCCTGGATGCCGACGACCAGTACCGTCTAGTGCGGCGTCTGCTGAAGGAAATGGAGCTGGACGAGGCGCGCTGGCCGCCGCGGCAGGTGCAGGGCTTCATCAACCGCCACAAGGACGAGGGCCGCCGCGCCCAGCACGTCGACGGCGGCGGCGACTTCTATCAGCACCAGATGATCGACATCTACCGGCGCTACCAGGAGACCTGCGAGCGCGCCGGCGTGGTGGACTTCGCCGAGCTGCTGCTGCGCGCCCATGAGGTGCTGCGGGACCGCCCGGACCTTCTGCACCATTACCGCGAGCGCTTCCGCCACATCCTGGTGGACGAGTTCCAGGATACCAACGCCATCCAATACGCCTGGCTGCGGCTCCTGGCGGGGGAGCGCGACAACCTCTTTCTGGTGGGGGACGACGATCAGTCCATCTACGGCTGGCGCGGCGCCAAGGTGGAGCACATCCAGCGCTTCCAGCGCGACTACCCGAATACCGAGGTCGTGCGCCTGGAGCAGAACTACCGCTCCACCGGCAATATTCTCAGCGCCGCCAATGCGCTCATCGCCAACAACCCGAGCCGGCTCGGCAAGAGCCTCTGGACCGAAGACGGCGCCGGCGAGCCCATCCGCCGCTATGCCGCCTTCAACGAGGTGGACGAGGCGCGCTTCGTCGTCGAGCGTATCCGCCGCTACTGTGTGGACGAGGGCATGGCCCGGGCGGAGTGCGCCATCCTCTATCGCACCACGGCGCAATCCCGGCTGTTCGAAGAGGCGCTGATTCAAACCGGTCTCCCCTACCGCGTCTACGGCGGCCAGCGCTTCTTCGAGCGCGCCGAGATCAAAGACGCACTGGCCTATCTGCGCCTGCTGATCAACGTCCATGACGACGGCGCCTTCGAGCGCGTGGTGAATTTGCCGCCGCGGGGCATCGGCCCGCGCACCCTGGATCTGCTGCGCGAGCAGGCCCGCGCCGACGGCGGCTCCCTGTGGGCGGCGGCCCGGACGGTAGTGGACGGCAACGCCCTGCCGCCGCGCGCCCTCGGCGCCGTGCGCCGCTTCCTGGAGCTGATCGAGGGGCTGCACGGGCGGGCCGAGGGCGACGCGGCGGAGGCGGGCGCCGAGCCGCCGGCGGATCTCTCCGAGCTCACCGGCGAGGTGATCGTCGCCGCCGGGCTGCCGGAGCACTACAAGAAAGAGCGCGACGGCCGCGGCGTGGATCGCATCGAGAACCTGGAGCAGCTCGGCGAGGCCGCCCGGCGCTTCGCCGCGGAAGCCGGCGACGACGAGGGGGACCTGCTCGGCAGCTTCCTGGCGCATGCGGCGCTGGAGGCCGGTGACGCCCAGGCCGACGACGTCCAGGACGCCGTGCAGCTGATGACCCTACACAGCGCCAAGGGGCTGGAGTTCCCGGTGGTCTTTGTCACCGGCGTCGAGGAGGGACTCTTCCCCCACAGCATGTCCGCCGATGACCCGGCCCGGCTCGAAGAGGAGCGCCGGCTCTGCTACGTGGGCATGACCCGCGCCATGCAGCGGCTCTATCTCACCCACGCCGAGAGCCGCCGCCTGCACGGCCGCGAGGAGTATCCGATGCCCTCGCGCTTCCTGCGGGAGGTGCCGGCGGAGCTGCTGGAAGAGGTCCGCGGCGGCGGTGTCGCCAAGCCCGCGACGCGCGCCGCAGCAGCCAACAACGGCGGCTTCCAGCTGGGCCAGCAGGTGGTGCATCCAAAGTTCGGCCCCGGCGTGGTGCTGAGCACCGAGGGCGCCGGCGCCCAGGCCCGCATCCAGGTCAACTTCGAGTCCGTGGGGGCCAAGTGGCTGGTGCTGGCCTATGCCCGGCTCGATGCGGTGGGCTGATGTGGGCGTGCGCGGCGCCACCTGCGATGCCGATGCGCCGGGCGGCGCCGGCCGCCTGAGCCGTGACTGCGCTGCGTATCTTCCAGGTCACCCTGCTGTTGGTGCTCTGGTACTTCTTCGCCGGGCTGGTGTTCTCGCGCTGGCTCGGCCTCTGGCCCCAGGGCTTCGAGCGCGAGGGATTCTTCCTGATCGCCGCCGCCATGCCTTGGGCGCTGTTGGCTCTGGACTTCCATGCGCCCACCGACTCGCTGCTCGGCGCTGCCGTGCGCGATTTGCTCTTCCTGCTGTGGCTCGGCTGCGGCATCGCCGCGAATGCGGCCATCCTGAACGCGCTGCTGGCGGCGGCCACCCGCCGCATCGGCGTCGAGCGGGCGCTGCGGCGCAATGTCGCGGCCGCTTGGCGCAGGCGGCGCTGACGCGCCAGCCGGCGCCGGCCGTCCGCTCGCGACAGCGGCGCGCGGCGTGAGGGGCTATCTGCGCCTGTTCCTGGGGATGCTGGCGCTCTTGCTGGCCTATACGCTGCTGGAGCGGGAGCTGCGGGCGCACGTCGTGAGCCCACCGGCGGTTCTCGACATCGCCGGGATCACCCTGACCCTGACGTCGCTGCCCTGGTCGCTGGCGGCGCTCGGCTTCTTCCGCGCCTTGAGCTCACCGCTGGCGCAAGTGCTGCGGGATCTGGGCTATCTTTTGGTGTTCACCGGCGGTACTTCGCTCAATGTCGTATTGCTGACGGCGGGTGCCAGGTGGATCATGCGCCGCTGGCGCGGGGGCTGAGCTCTGGTCCGGCCCGGCGCCGCCGACCGCCCTTTCGCCAAGATACCAACGACGAGGAGCAATAGATGCAACGCCGCACCTTCATCGCCGGTGCCACCGCCGCCGGCGCTGCGCTCGGCGCCCGCAGCGCCTGGGCCAAGCCCGAATACGAATGGAAAATGGTCACCACCTGGCCCAAGAACTTCCCGGGCCTCGGCACCGGCGCCAATAAGCTCGCCGAGATCATCGGCGAGATGAGCGGCGGGCGCATCGCAGTAAAGGTCTATGGCGCCGGCGAGCTGGTGCCGGCCTTCGAGGTCTTCGACGCCGTCTCCCGCGGCACCGCAGAGATGGGCCATGGCTCGGCCTATTACTGGAAGGGCAAGAGCGAGGCCGCGCAGTTCTTCTCCACCGTCCCCTTCGGCCTGACGGCTCAGGAGATGAATGGCTGGATGTACCACGGCGGCGGCCTGGCGCTGTGGAGCGAACTCTATGCCGAATTCGGCCTGGTGCCGGCCCCCGCCGGCAACACCGGCGTGCAGATGGGCGGGTGGTTCAACAAGGAGATCAACTCCGTGGAGGACCTGAAGGGGCTCAAGATGCGCATCCCGGGTCTCGGCGGCGAGGTGCTGAAGCGCGCCGGCGGCACGCCCGTGAACCTACCCGGCGGCGAGCTTTTCACGTCGCTCCAATCCGGCGCCATCGACGCCACCGAATGGGTGGGCCCCTACAACGACCTCGCCTTCGGCCTCTACAAGGCGGCCAAGTACTACTACTATCCCGGCTGGCACGAGCCGGGCACGGTGCTGGAGGCAATGCTCAACAAAGAGGTCTTCGACGGCCTGCCCAAGGACCTGCAAGCCATCGTGCTGAACGCCTGCAAGGTGGTGAATCAGGACATGCTCGCCGAATATACGGCCCGCAACCCGGCGGCCTTGCAGACCCTGCTGACCGAGCATGGCGTCGATCTGCGCAAGTATCCGGACGATGTCATCAAGAAGCTGCGCGAGCTCTCCAGCGAGGTGGTGGCGGAGATCGCCGAGCAGGATGCCTTCTCGCAGAAGGCCTTCGCGTCCTATCGGAAATTCCTGACGCAGGCGAAGGAATGGAGTGCCATCTCGGAGCTGACCTATCTGCAGGCGCGGGATCAGGTGTGAGTGGCACTGGGGCGCACGCGGCGGCGGTCGGGCAGCGTCGGCTCACCGCCGGTGCGCCGCCGCTGGCGCTCTATGTGCACTTGCCCTGGTGCCCGCGCAAGTGCCCCTACTGTGACTTCAACTCCCACCGCGCCAGCGAGCCGCTGCCGGAAGATGCCTATGTCGACGCCCTGCTGGCGGATCTCGACGCCCAGCTGGGCGCGCCTGCGGCGTGCCGCGGGCTGATCTCCATATTCATCGGCGGCGGCACGCCGAGCTTGTTCTCCGGTGCCGCCGTCGCCCGATTGCTGGCCGGGATCCGCAGCCGGTGCGCGCTCGCCCCGGACGCGGAGATCACGCTGGAGGCCAACCCGGGGACGGTGGACGCCGGGCATTTCCGCGCCTACCGTGCGGCCGGTGTGAATCGGCTGTCCATCGGGGTGCAATCGCTGTCGGCGGCGCATCTCGATGCCCTCGGGCGCATCCATGATCCCGAGCAGGCCCGCGCCGCCGTCGCTGCGGCACGCGCCGCCGGCTTTGAGAACATCAACCTGGACATGATGTTTGGGCTGCCGCGGCAGACCCCGGCCGAGGCCCGCGCCGACCTGGATGCGCTCATTGCGCTGGCGCCCGAGCACATCTCCTACTACCAGCTGACGCTGGAGCCCAATACGGCCTTCGCCCATCGGCCGCCACCGGTGCCGGACCACGACAGCCTGGATGCGATGGCCGAGGCGGGCGCTGCGCGCCTGGCGGCCGCCGGCTATGGGCGCTACGAGGTCTCGGCCTATGCCCGGGATGGGTATCGCTGCCGGCACAACCTGAACTATTGGCGCTTCGGTGACTACCTGGGTATCGGCGCCGGCGCCCATGGCAAGCTCACGGATGTGGCCACGGGTGCGGTGGTGCGCCGGAGCAACAAGCGCTCGCCGGCGGATTACCTGGCGCGGCCGAGCAAGCCCGCGACCCGCTGTGATCTCAGCGATGCGGACCTGGTGCTGGAGCTTGCGATGAACGCGCTGCGCCTGGTGGACGGGGTCGAGAGCGCGCTGTTTGCGGCCCGCACGGGCTTGCCGCCGAGTCGGCTGGCGTCGGCGCGGGCGCGGTTGACGGCGGCCGGCTTGCTGGAGCCGGCGCCGGAGCGGCTGGCAGCGACACCGCTGGGGCAGCGTTTTCTGAACGATTTGGTGGCGGGCTTCGCCGAGGAATGACGTCGCGGCCTGCGGCGGCTATTGCGGCCTCGGTGCGCTCAGCGTATGCTGTGCGGTTTACCGTCGACCAGACCATCTGGCGGTCTGGCAGTGTGCGAACCCCTTACGTGCTGCCGCATGGCATCACAGCAGGCAACCATCAGGGCGCAGGGCCATGAAAGCCGACATCCACCCGAATTATCAGGAAATCAAGGTCGTGTGCAGCTGCGGCAACAGCTTCACGACACGCTCCACCCACGGTGAAGAGCTGCATGTCGAGGTCTGCTCCGCCTGCCATCCCTTCTACACCGGCAAGCAGAAGATCCTCGATACCGGCGGCCGCGTGGACAAATTCCGTCGCCGCTACGGCCGCTGAGCGGCCCCGCGCTGCCGCCCCGACCATCCCGGCAGCCTCGTCTCGGGCTGTCGCCCGCGGCCGCGTGCAATGCGCGGCCGGCCTCGCTTGCTTGCGGCCGGTCAAATCATCGGCGCCCGCAATAGTGGCAATTGTTTCCGCTGTCTTGCGCTCCCGCGTTGATGGCGACATGCTTGTCTTTTGCTCGCCGGCATGGGGCGGCTGCTGTCTAGACCCCGGCAGGCCTCCCGGCAGATCTCAAGGCATCGGCCGGGCCCGTCGGAGACCGCGTCCACGCCGCTGCCCGCCGCGCGCGCCCCCCATGCCGCCGCGCGCGCCCCATGGCCGCCGCGAGCCTCCCACCGAGCCGAGACCCCAACATGTCGAATGCCGAGAGCTTCGCCGATGCCGATGCCGACCTGAATCGGGCGGCGCTCGAGTACCACGCCAAGCCCGTCCCGGGTAAGACGGCCGTCGAGATCAAGAAGCCCGCCGCGACCCAGCGCGATCTGTCGCTGGCCTATACGCCGGGCGTCGCCGAGCCGGTGCGCCGCATCGCCGCCGAGCCCTCGGCGGCCTATCGCTACACCAACAAGGGCAACCTGGTGGCCGTCATCACCGACGGCAGCGCGGTGCTGGGTCTCGGCGGCGTGGGGCCGCTGGCGAGCAAGCCGGTGATGGAAGGCAAGGCGGTGCTGTTCAAGCACTTCGCAGACATCGACGTCTTCGACATCGAGGTCTACGCCCGCCATCCGCAGGAGTTCATCGAGACGGTGCGACGCATCGCACCCACCTTCGGCGGCATCAACCTGGAGGACATCGCCGCGCCGCACTGCTTCGAGGTGGAGCAGATCCTCATCGAGGAGCTGGACATCCCGGTGTTCCACGACGACCAGCACGGCACGGCCATCATCATCGCCGCCGGGCTGCTCAACGCGCTGGAGCTCCAGGGCAAGCGCCTGGAGGACGCCCGCATCGTCGTGCTCGGGGCCGGCGCCGCGGGTATCGCGTCCATTCGCCTGCTGATGAGCCTGGGTGCGCACCGCAACAACATCTACGCCATCGACCGCCAGGGCGTGATCCACACTGGACGCCGCGACCTGAATCCGTTCAAGTTCGGCATCGCCGCGGACACCGACAAGCGCACCATGCGCGATGCCCTGGTGGATGCCGATGTCTTCATCGGCGTCTCCGGCCCCGATCTGCTGCCGCCGGACATGCTCGCGACCATGGCGCCGCGGCCCATCGTCTTCGCGCTGTCGAACCCGGTGCCGGAGATCCGCCCGGAGATCGCCTGGGGGGTGCGCGACGACATGATCATGGCCACCGGCCGCTCGGACTACCCGAATCAGGTCAACAACGTCCTCGGCTTCCCGTTCATCTTCCGCGGCGCACTGGACGCCCGGGCATCGCGCATCAACGAAGAGATGCAGATCGCCGCCGTGAAGGCCCTAAAGGACCTCACCCATGAGCCGGTACCGCAGTCCGTGCTGGATGCCTACGGCCTCAAGGCGCTGGCCCATGGCCCGGAGTACATCATCCCCAAGCCCTTCGACCCGCGGCTGCGCGAGCGCGTAGCCCCGGCCGTGGCGGCGGCGGCCGTGGCCAGCGGCGTCGCGCCTGCCGCGCCCGCCAACTGAGCAGTGTCGCTCGGACCCCGCGTTGACTAACAGAGGGCATCGAGACCCTCGCCCACCACCCCAACGCCCGACCCGCAGCGACCGTCGGGCTACCAACCGGAGGAGCTGCCGTGCAGAAGATCAGTATCGTTGGCGCCGGGCGCGTCGGTGAGACCACCGCCCAGATCTTGGCCGAAGAAGAGCTGTGCCGCGAAATCGCGCTCTATGACGTGCGCGAGGACGTCTCCGAGGGCGTCGCGCTGGATATTTTCCAGACCGCGCCCTTTTTCGAGTTCGACTGCCGCCTCACCGGCAGCAACGACCCGGCCGTGATGGCGGGCTCGGACTTGGTCGTCGTCACCGCGGGCTTTCCGCGCAAGCCCGGCATGTCGCGCTCGGATGTGCTGGCGGCGAACGTCGCGATCATCGACGAGGTCACCGACCACATCCTCGCCCATGCCCCGCACGCGAGCATTCTGGTGGTCTCGAACCCCGTCGACACCCTGACCTATCGCATCGCCCAGCGCACCGGTTGGGCGCGCTCGCGGGTGTTCGGGCAGGCGGGTGTGCTCGATGCCTCGCGCATGGCCGCCTTCATCGCCGAGGAGACCGGCTTCTCGGCGCTCGACATCACCACCATCGTCCTCGGCGGCCACGGCGACACCATGGTGCCCATGCCGCGCTACTGCACCATCAACGGCGTGCCGGTGAGCAATTTCATCGCGCCGGAGCGGCTGGATGCGATTATCGAGCGCACCCGCAAGGGCGGTGCGGAGATCCTGGCGCTGCGCAAGAACTCCAGCGCCTATGACGCGCCGGCCGCGGCGGTCGCGGCGATGGTGGATGCCATCAGCAACGACCGCAAGCGGCTGATGCCCTGTGTGGCGCTGCTGGAGGGCGAGTACGGCGAGCGCGACATCGCCATGGGCGTGCCCTGCGTGCTGGACGAGAGCGGTCTCGCCCGCGTCGTCGAGCTGGAGCTCGACGACCGCGAGCGCCAGGACTTCGAGCACTCGGTGGCCGCAGTGCGGGCGGATATTCAGCGCCTCGCGGAGCTCTGAGCCGTTTCCGACCGAAGTGCGGCATTCTTCCTGCATGGGGCTTGCCGCTGCGCGGGTCGGTGAGCCGGCGGCGAGCGGAGCCTGCCGCCCGGTGCTGCTGCTGGGCGTCACTGTCGACGATACAGACCTCACTGCATCGCGGCCCGCCCTCTGCCCCGATTGCCGATCCGGGTTAGCACAAACCAGCACCATCATGGTGCAAACTGGTGCGACCGCGGTGCGACGGCTTTGCGGGCTGAGGCGGCGCACGCAATCACTCCGCAGCCAGGAGTTTTGTCCATGACCGAGAAGAGCGTCACCATCACCAGCCATCAGGACGGGAGCGAGCACGAGCTCCCGCTGCGGGAGGGCACCCTCGGGCCGCCGGCCGTCGACATTTCCTCCCTCTACCGCGATGCCGGGTTCTTCACCTACGACCCGGGCTTCATGGCCACGGCGAGCTGCCACAGCGCCATCACCTATATCGACGGCGAGCAGGGCGTGCTGCTCTATCGCGGGTACCCCATCGACCAGCTGGCGACCAAGGCGAGCTTCTTGGAGGTGGCCTATCTGCTGCTCTACTCGGAGCTGCCGAGCGAGCAGGAGCTGCTGGACTTCGAGCGGGTGATCACCACCCACACCATGCTCAACGAGAACTTGAAGAACTTCCTCGACGGTTTCCACTACGACGCCCACCCCATGGCTATCCTCTGCGGCGTCGTCGGCTCCCTGTCGGCCTTCTATCACGAGTCCATCGACGTCCACGACCCGCACTACCGCGAGGTCTCGGCGCACCGGCTCATCGCCAAGGTGCCGACCATCGCCGCCGCCGCCTACAAGCACAACGTCGGCGAGCCCATCATGTACCCGCGCAACGACCTGCGCTACGGGGCGAACTTCCTGCACATGATGTTCGCGACGCCCTGTACGGACTACGAGCCGGAGCTGCTCGCCGAGAAGGCGCTGAACCTGCTGTTCATTCTGCATGCGGACCACGAGCAGAATGCGAGCACCTCCACGGTGCGCCTGGCCGGCAGCTCTGGGGCCAATCCCTTCGCCTGTGTCGCCGCCGGCATCGCCTCGCTCTGGGGGCCTGCGCATGGCGGTGCCAACGAAGCGGTGCTGGATATGCTGCACCAGATCGGCGATGTCTCGAATGTGCCCAAGTACATCGACAAGGCGAAGGACAAGGATGACCCATTCCGGCTCATGGGCTTCGGCCACCGGGTCTACAAGAATTACGATCCGCGTGCGAAGATCATCCGCGAGGTCTGCCACCAGGTGCTGGAAGAGATGCCTGGTGCCAACAGCCCGCTGTTCGATTTGGCGCTCAAGCTGGAGGAGATCGCGCTGCACGACGAGTACTTCGTCGAGCGCAAGCTCTACCCCAACGTGGACTTCTACTCCGGCATCATCTACAGCGCGCTGGGCATCCCCCGCAATATGTTCACGGTGATGTTCGCGCTGGCGCGAACCGTGGGCTGGGTCTCGCACTGGATGGAGATGATGAGCGACCCGGCCAATCGCATCGGCCGCCCGCGGCAGATCTATTGCGGGCCGCAGCAGCGCGATTACGTGCCCATCTCCAAGCGCTGAGCGCTAGACAGCCACCACCGGCCGCGGCCATCGGGCGCGGCGCGCGCAGCGGCCGCGGACAGTGTCGGGCACTCAGCGCCTAGTGCAACGCGGTGGGTCTCCGGACGCCGGCGGCTGTGCACTCGCGGCGCCCAAGCCAGCTCAAAAGGCCGCGGTCACCGCCTCGGATTCTCCGCCGTCGGCCAGCAGTGCTGCCAGCTCGTCGGCGTCGATGCCGCGCTCAGGGCGCTCGGAGACGGGGTCCAGCGGCGGCTGTCGGCGCGCCTGCCAGGGCAGCACTTGCAGATGCACCGGGATGTCGCCGGCGACGAACGCAAAAACCGGACAGGTCTCCACGCTACCGCTGGCGTAGCGCTGTACCGCCTCGCCCTCCTGCCAGGGGATGCGTCGGTCCATCAGCGCCATCAGCACCTCCTCCGGGCTGTCGGCGAACAGTCGCAGCTCGATGCCGTGCTCGTGCGTGGCCGTGCCGCGCAGGGCCGGCCCGATCAGGCGCGGGCGGAAGTCGGCGAATTCACGCATGGCGCTCAGTGCATGACGACGCAGGTCGGCGAGGCTGCGGGCATGCTCGTCGGGCTCGAACAGCTGCTGCTGCTCCAGGAGTGCGTCGTTGATCTCGGCGTTGTCGGGCCAGCACCGCTTGTCGGTGATACCGAGACGCGCCGCCGCCTTGCGTCGGGCGCGGTCGAACTCGGTGGGACCCTGCTCGGCGAGGATGCGCGCCGACTCATAAGCGAGCCGGCGGCGCTGATCCTGGCAGCGGTGGCGGCTGCCGCCGGACTCCACAGGGGGATTGCGGCGCTTGTGGCGTCGCGCGGTGGCCGCGGCTGCGGCCTTGGATCCCGATCGCCTGGGCATGGAGATGTCTCGCTCGGATGGCGGCACGCAGGCAATGATAACCGCTGCGGCGCGTGCCGGGGGCGCGCGCAGCGCCGGCGCCCCCGTGGCCGTGGTGCTTGGCAACGGCCTTGATGGAAAACGCGGAACAGATCACTCTTGGGGACACTCCCGGAGAAACGAAAGGGGTTTCATCTGATATAGTTAGGGAAGAAAGCATAGGTTGTTTGTCAGGTGTCCACGGGGTGGTTCCAACGCCAATACGCAGATGCTCGGTTTCGCTCGCAAGCAACACTCGCTTCTCGGCGTGGATATCAGCTCCACGGCGGTGAAGCTCATCGAGCTGTCCCAGACGGCCGGCACGGCGGCGGAGCTCTATCGGGTGGAGGCTCTCACCATCGAGCCGCTGCCGGCGAATGCGGTGGTGGAGAAAAAGATCTCCGACATCAACGCCGTCGGACAGACCATCCAGCGGGCAGTTGCCAGAGCCGGCTCCAAAACCAAGCGCGCCGCCTGCGCCGTCGCCGGCTCGGCGGTCATCACCAAGGTGATTGCCATGGCCGCCTCCCTCTCGGACGCCGAAATGGAGGCCCAGATCCAGCTGGAGGCGGATCAGTACATCCCCTATCCGCTGGAAGAGGTCAATATCGACTTCGACCTCATCGGGCCGTCGGCGAGCAACCCGGACATGGTCGATGTGCTGCTGGCCGCCTCCCGCCGGGAGAACGTCGACGACCGTGTGGCCGTGCTGGAGGTGGCCGGACTCACCGCGGCCATTGTGGATGTCGAGGCCTACGCCATGGAAAACGCGTGCAGCCTGTTGCTCGGGCGCTTCGAGGATGAGCGCCAGGACCAAACCGTCGCCGTGGCCGATGTCGGCGCGACGACGACCACCCTGCACGTCCTGCACGACGGCAAGATCGTCTACACCCGAGAACAGAATTTCGGCGGCAACCAGCTCCTCGACGAAGTCGAGCGCCGCTACGGCCTCGCGCGTGCCCAGGCGCTGGAGCGGCTGGAAGAAAACCGCCTGCCGGCGAATTTCGCCAGCGAGGTGCTGGGGCCGTTCAAAGAGGCGCTGGCGCAGCAGATCGCCCGGTCCCTGCAGTTCTTCTATTCGGCCAGCACCTTCAACCGCACCGATCAAGTCATGCTCTGCGGCGGCGCCGCGCGTATCGACAGGATCGACGAGCTGGTGGAGGAGCGCCTGGGCTTTCCGGTATCGGTGGCCAACCCCTTCGCGCCCATGGCCGTGGGCCCGGGCGCAGATCCCGAGGCCCTGGCGAAAGCGGCGCCTTCGATGATGATCGCCACCGGGCTGGCACTGCGGGCATTCGACTGATATGGCACGCATCAATCTGCTCCCTTGGCGCGAAGCGGAGCGCCGGCGCCGGCAGCGCAACTTCTTCGCGGCCACGGCTGCGGCGGTGGCGCTGGTGCTGCTGGTAGGCCTCGGCGTGCGCGTGCAGATCGACAGCATGATCGCCGCCCAGCAATCGCGTAACCAATTGCTGGAGCGCGAGATCGCCGAGCTCGACCAGCGCATCGAGAAGATCGAGGAGCTGGAGGAGACCAAGGCGAACCTGCTGGCCCGCATGGACGTGATTCAGCAACTGCAGGAGAGCCGCCCGGAAGTGGTGCATCTTTTCGACGAGCTGGTGGCGTCCATTCCCGACGGCGTCTTCTTGACCGCGGTCAAGCAGAGCGGCAATCAGGTCCAGGTGGAAGGGCGCGCCCAGTCCAATGCCCGGGTGTCGGCCTTCATGCGCAACATCGACGCGAGCACCTGGATCTCGAAGGCAAAGCTGTTGGTGATCGAGAACAAGGATCAAACCGGCACCGGCTTCAGTCATTTCCGGCTCAGCTTCGAGCAGCAGCACCTGGACCCGGAGGCAGCGGAGGACCGGCGCGCCGGCCTGCCGTCACCGCCCGGGGCTGCGCCCGGCTGAGGCTGCCCCAAGGCCCCGGGCCTGGTGCGTCCAATCATGCAGATCAGCGATCTCAACGACCTCGAGCTCAGCACCATCGGCGAATGGCCCACGCCCGCGAAGGCGGTGGTGGTGCTGGTGCTCTGCGCAGCCATCGGCTGGGCCTGGTACCACTTCGTCACCCAAGACCAGCTCGAGCGCCTGGCGCAAGTGGAGCAGGAAGAGCTGGAGCTCCGCGAGACCTTCGAGGACAAGCAGGACAAAGCCGCGAACCTCGAAGACTACCAGCAGCAGCTCGCCGAGATGGAAGAGTCCTTCGGCGCCATGGTCCGCCAGCTGCCGGACCGCACCGAGGTCGCAGGGCTCCTGGTGGACGTCTCGCAGACCGGGCTCGCCGCAGGCCTGGAGTTCGAGCTCTTCGAGCCGGCCGGCGAGCAGACCAAAGACTTCTATGCGGAGCTGCCCATCCGCATGCGGGTGAACGGCCGCTACCACGAGTTCGGGCGCTTCATCAGCGGGCTCGCGGCGCTGCCGCGCATCGTGACCATTCACAATGTCCAGATTGCTGCCCCGAGTCAGCGGGGCGACGCCCCCGGCACCGATGTCAGCCTAACCATGGAGGCCACGGTCAAGACCTACCGCTACCTGGAGGAGGGCGCGGTGCAATGACGAGCCCGGGTCGGCGCGCTGTTCTGCCTGCGATGCTCGCCTTGGCGGCGGCACTCGCGGGCTGTGGACAGGCCAACCTCGACGAGCTGGAAGACTACGTGGATGCGGTCAAGGCGCGGCCGCCGGGTCCGCTGGAGCCCATCCCCGAGGTGCCGCGTGTGGATACATTCGTGTACGAGCCCGGCAACCGGCGTGATCCCTTCGTCATGGACGACCGCACCGCCCAAGCCGCCGCGCCGCAGCAGGTCTCCGGCGTGGCCCCAGACCCGCTGCGCCGGCGCGAGGAGCTGGAGCAGTACTCGCTGGACTCCCTGCGCATGGTGGGCACCCTGGAGCAGGACGAGACCCGCTGGGGGCTCATCGTCACGCCGGACGGTGTACTGCACCGGGTGCGCGTTGGCAACTACCTGGGGCGGAACAACGGCCAGATCACGCAGATCAGTCCCGAGGCCATCGCCCTGACCGAAATCGTCGGCGAAGGCCCGGGCAGCTGGCGCGAGCGCCAGACGAGCATCGCCCTCAGGCAGCAATAACCGCGGCGGAGGCACCGAGACGCCATGTGTCCGACAATTTGCCCAGAGGCGCCGGCCCGCGCCCTACGCCACCGCCAAGGGCCCGGCGCGCGCGCCCTGCTGCGGGCTATCCCGGCCCTAGCCCTCTGGCTCGCCCTGGCTTGGACGGTATCGGCGGGCGCCGCGGTGCTCCAGGACGTGGAGTTCGCCTCCCTGCCCGGCAACCAGGTGGAGATCGACCTGGTCTTCTCCGGTAGCGCGCCGGCGCCGGAGGACTTCGCTACAGAAAACCCGGCACGCATCGCCATCGACTTTCCGGGCGCCAGTAGCGGGCTCGATCGTAAGTCCGTCCCCATCGGCTTGGGAGTGGCCCACAGCTTGGTGGCCATCGAGGCGAGCGACCGCACCCGGGTCGTGATCAATCTGAACGACTCCGTCCCCTATGAGCTCAATTCCCGGGGTAATCGGGTCACGGTGTCCCTGAATCCGGACCGCCCGGCACCCCCGCCCACCCAGGCGCGGCGCATCGGCACACAGGGCACGGCGCGCCCGGCGCAGCGTCAGGCGCCCCGAGGCGCTGTCAAGGACATCGACTTCCGTCGCGGCGCCGGTGGCGAGGGGCGGGTGCTGATCACGCTGCCCTCCGCCGACACAAAGGTCAGCGTGCGCCAGGAGGGGCAGGACGTGATCGTGGACATCCCGAACACGGATCTACCGCAGCGGCTGTTTCGGCGCCTGGACGTGGTGGATTTCGCCACACCGGTGACGGCCGTGGAGTCCCGCGGCATCGGCGGCGACGTGCGGGTGGATGTGAAGACCGCGGATCAGTTCGAGTACCTGGCGTACCAGACCGACAACCTGTTCACGCTGGAATTCAGAGCCCTGACCCCGGCGGAGAGGGAGCAGCGCGAGCGCGAGAAGATCGTTTACGACGGCGATCGGCTCTCACTGAACTTCCAGGACATTGAGGTCCGCGCCGTTCTGCAGCTGCTCGCAGACTTCACCGGGCTGAACCTGGTGGCGAGCGACACGGTGCGCGGCAACATCACCCTCAGGCTCAAGAACGTGCCCTGGGATCAGGCGCTCGATATCATCCTCAAGACCAAGGGCCTGTCCATGCGCCAGACCGGCAACGTCATCATGGTGGCGCCGACGCAGGAGATCGCCGCCCAGGAGAAGCTGGAGCTGGAGTCCAAGCGACAGATCCAGGAGCTGGCGCCGGTGCGCTCGGAGTTCATCCAAGTCAACTACGCCAAGGCCGCAGACTTCGCCGTCCTGCTCAAGTCCGAGGAGAACAACCTGCTCACGCCGGACCGCGGCAGCGTCACCGTGGATGCCCGCACCAACACCCTGCTGGTGCAGGACACCGCGGCGAAGCTGGAGGAGGTCCGTCGGCTGGTGAACCGCCTGGACGTGCCGGTGCGGCAGGTCATGATCGAGTCGCGGGTGGTGATCGCCAACGACGACTTCGCGCGGGATTTGGGTGTGCGCTTCGGGCTCTCTACGTCCATGGGGCAATTTCGGGACAACGAGCTGCTGATCTCGGGCGGACGCCCGAACAACTCTGGCGGTGGGCCCTTCTCCACCTTCAACGCTGGCCCCTTCGGTCAGACGGTCGAGCAAGAGACCGGCCCCGACGGCAACACCATCTTCCCGCCGTTCAATTCCGTGGTCGAGTTCCCCGAAGGCAGCAACAACCCATCCTTGATGGTCAACCTGCCGGCCAACGCCAATCCTGCGGGGGCTTTCAACTTCATGCTCGGCAAGGTGGGCTCGCATTTGATCCAGCTGGAGCTCTCGGCCATGCAGCGCGAGGGCCGCGGCGAGGTGGTCTCCTCGCCGCGGGTGGTGACGTCGGACCAGAACGAGGCCGTGATCAAGGTCGGCACCGAGATCCCGTACCAGGAGCAAACCGGCGGTGCCGGCGGCGGCACGGCGGTGGCCTTCAAGGAGGCGGTGCTGAAGCTGCAGGTCACCCCGCACATCACACCGGATGATCGCGTAATCATGGACCTGGAGGTCAACAAGGACCAGCCCAACTTCGCCAACACGGTCCTGGGCGTGCCGCCGGTGGATACCCGCTCGGTCAGCACCTCGGTGCTGGTGGACAACGGCGAGACCGTGGTGCTTGGCGGCGTCTACGAGCGCGACAAGACCTTCGCCAAAGAGCAAGTGCCCTGGCTCGGCGACGTGCCCGTCTTCGGGCGCTTGTTCAAAAACGAGCAGCGCCAGGACAACAACAGCGAGCTGCTGATTTTCGTAACGCCCAAAATCCTGAAAGGGGAGCTCGCCACACGTTGACGCAAGCCCCGCAAGCGGGCCCGCCGACGGCTGCTTGAGCGCACTTGCGTGTACTGCCGCGACACCGTCGCGCTCGCCGCACACCCTTGCCCGTGGACGCCAAATCTGGCATACCTGCCGCCCATGATACGACCGCAGAACATCTTTCTCGTCGGCCCCATGGGCGCCGGCAAAAGCACCATCGGCCGCCAGCTCGCGCAGTCCCTGGGCTACGAGTTCCAGGACAGCGACCAGGAGATCCAGCGCCGCACCGGTGTGGATATCGCCACCATCTTCGAGTTCGAGGGCGAGGAAGGCTTCCGCAACCGCGAGCGCACCGTGATCGAGGAGCTGGCCCAGCAGGACAATATCGTGCTGGCCACCGGCGGCGGCGCGGTGATGGTCGCAGAGAACCGCCAGCAGCTCGCTGCCCGCGGCCTGGTGATCTACCTGCATTGCAGCCCGGAGCAACAGTATTCGCGCACGGCGCGGGACCGCAGCCGTCCGCTGCTGGACACGGACGACCCGCAGCAGCGTCTGAAGGATCTGATGGCCGAGCGCGAGCCGGTCTATCGGCAGGTGGCGGACATGGTGGTGTCGACGGAGCGCCGCGGCACCTCGTCGGTGGTGAAGGAGATCCGCCGCCGGCTGGAAGAGGAAGACCTCTGACGTGGCCGCCCCGACGAGCACCCTGACCAGCGCCCCGAGCACTGCCGCGGGCGGGGCCCCGACCGCCGCCGGCGCCCGGCGGCTGGAGGTCGACCTCGGCGCCCGCAGCTACCCGATCCTGATCGGCTGCGGGCTCATTTCCAGCCCGGACTGCTACGCACCCTATGTGCGCGGCCGGCAGGTGCTGGTGGTGAGCAACGACACCGTGGCGCCGCTGTACCTGGATGCCGTGGAGCGGGCCCTGGCCAGCCTGGACATTCACAAGGTGATCCTGCCGGACGGCGAGCGCTACAAAGATCTCGCCACCCTGAACCGCATCTTCGACGCGCTGCTCGCCGAGCGCTTGGGGCGGGATGTCACCGTGATCGCCCTCGGCGGCGGTGTGGTCGGCGACATGGCGGGCTTCGCGGCGGCCTGCTATCAGCGCGGCGTGGACTTCATTCAGGTTCCCACCACGCTGTTGGCGCAGGTGGACTCGTCCGTGGGCGGCAAGACCGGCGTCAACCACGCCCTCGGCAAGAACATGATCGGTGCCTTCCATCAGCCGCGCGCCGTCGTTGCCGACACCGATACCCTGAGCACCCTGCCGGACCGCGAGCTCGCCGCGGGCCTCGCAGAGGTGGTCAAGTATGGGCTGATCCGCGATCCGGACTTCGTCGATTGGCTGGAGGCGAGCCGCGAGCGCCTGCTCGCCCGCGACGCCGACGCGCTCGCCGAGGCCGTCGAGCGCTCCTGCCGCAACAAGGCCGAGGTGGTGGCCGCCGACGAGCGCGAGGCGGGGCAGCGCGCCCTGTTGAACCTCGGCCACACCTTCGGCCATGCCATCGAAGCGGGCCTCGGCTATGGCGAGTGGCTCCACGGCGAGGCGGTGGCCGCCGGCATGGTGATGGCCGCGGAGCTGTCCGCGCGCCTCGGCTGGCTCGCCGCCGACGATGTCGGGCGCATCCGGCGCCTGCTCGCCGGCTTCGGCTTGCCCGTCGATCCGCCGCCCGACCTGACCGCGGAGCGCTGGCTCGCGCTGATGGCCGTGGATAAGAAGGTCCAGGGCGGTCGACTGCGTCTGGTGCTGCTGCGCGCTATCGGCGGCGCCGTGGTGACAGCGGACTTCGATCCGGCTGCCCTGCGTGCCCTGCTGGAGCAGACGGCCGCCGCGAGCGGCCGTGCCACGGCCTGAAACGCCGGTCACCGGGCGGCGGGTACTGGG
>NZ_NRRV01000066.1 GCF_016583825.1 Thiohalocapsa halophila
GGACAGCGCACGCAGTTCCTCTATCGGATGGTGCAGTTCGCCGATGCCATCGGCAAGCCGATACAACTGCTCTACTTTCCGCCTTACCACAGCAAGTACAACCCGATCGAGCGCTGCTGGGGCATCCTCGAACAACACTGGAACGGCGCCCAACTGCTCGATGCCGACACCATGCTCGAATGGGCCAAAACCATGACCTGGAAAGGTCTTCACCCCGTCGTGAACCTTTCACGCGAGGTCTACGCCAAGGGGGTCACCCTAACCAACAAGGCCAGGCGCGAAGTCGAAGCGCGGCTGCTGCGCAACCCCGATTTGCCGAAGTGGGATATCCTGATCCGACCCGCCTGCGCTCCCGCATGAGCGGTATAAAATTTTCTGGAAACCGCCTCACGCCTCGCCGGCGCCTGACACTGCGCCCAGCCGCATTATGGAGACGGTATACTTAACTCGCGCGGCCGACCGAGGTTGAAGGCATCCATGCACGAAGCCCGCCGCCTCGCCTATCTCGGTGCCATGGGCATTGACGTGTGGCGCCTGCGCGGCACAGCCCCCGCCGAGGCGCCGCCGCCGGCAACGGCGAGTGAGGCAGCCCCAGCGTACAACGCTGAGCCGATGCCGCCGGCTCGGACCACCGACGCCCCCGTCGGACCGGCAGTGCCGTCCGCGGCCGTGGCCACAGGCGAGACGCCGCCGCCCCCGAGTACAGCTCCGCCACAGACGCCGCGCGCCGACAACGACCCGCCACCCTGGACGGATGCCGACCTCGCCGGCTTGCCGGCGGACAATGCCGAGGCGATACCGCCGTCGGACCTGCCGGAAGGCGCTGTTGACGGGTCCCGGGCCGACGCCGTCGCCGCCATGGACTGGCCGGCTCTGGAGCAGGCGGTGTCCGGCTGCCGCGCCTGTGGACTCTGCGAGCGGCGGACGCAGACCGTCTTCGGCGTCGGCGACCGCAGCGCACCCGTGATGTTCATCGGCGAAGGGCCGGGTGCCGACGAGGACCGCCAGGGCGAGCCCTTCGTCGGCCGCGCCGGTCAGCTGCTGAACCGCATGCTCGCGGCGGCGGGCTTCAAGCGCGAGCAGGTCTACATCGCCAACATCGTCAAGTGCCGGCCGCCGAATAACCGCGATCCGAGCGCCGATGAAGCCCGCGCCTGCCGGGCCTATCTGGAGCGGCAGATCGCCCTGGTGGCACCCAAGCTCATCGTCTGCCTGGGGCGGGTGCCTGCCGGCAATCTGCTGAGCACCACCGAGTCCGTCGGCCGGCTGCGGGGGCGCCTCCATCGCTGTGCGCCGACGGGCACGCCCCTGCTGGTGACCTATCACCCGTCCTACTACCTGCGCTCGCCGGAGCAGAAGGCGAAGGGGTGGGAGGACCTACAGCGAATGCTGGCGTTGCTGGAGGCTGAGGGCGCAATCGCCCGATGACGGCGTTGTGGCAGCGCCGCCCTCGGCGCGATGGACACGAGTCGCGGCGGGACGCCGCTCCCACGGCAGACGGCCGAGCGTTGTGCCTGTTTGGGGGATAGACCCTGCGGCCCAGCGAAAGGCTTGCTTGATTTTCCAACACAAACAACCGAACCGCATGTTGAAGACAGTGATTTTCGTCGCCGCCGGTCTCTTCGTCCTCGCCGTCGCGGGGCTGCTGGTGTTCGTCTACGTGGTCCAGAACGTCGAGCAGCCGGACTATACGCTGGTGCGCCAGGACGGCGACTTCGAGCTGCGCGACTATCCGGCGCTCACCGTCGCCGAAGTGCGCCGGGGCGGCGCGCGCAAGCAGGCCCTGAGCGCCGGCTTCAGCCCGCTGGCGCGTTACATCTTCGCCAAGGAGCGCCCCGGGGAGAAGATCGCCATGACTGCGCCGGTCATCCAGCAGCCGGCGGCGCCGGGCTCAGCGGCGGCCGGTGCTTCGCAGTGGACCGTCGGCTTCATCATGCCCAAAGAGGCCGTGAGCGCCGGCCTGCCGGACCCGGCCAACGCGGACGTGCGCTTGAGCGAGCTGCCGCCGCGGCGCGTCGCCGCCGTGCGCTTCAGCGGGCGCACCACGGATGCGCGCACCGCCGAGCAGCGTAAGCGCTTGGAGGACTGGATCAGCACCCAGGGCTTGGACATCACCTCCGAGCCCGTCTACGCCTACTACAATGACCCGCTCACGCCGGGCCCGCTGCGGCGCAACGAGGTCCTGTTGGACGTGGCCGCCGACTGAGCCGGGCGCAGCCGCGGCCGTGGCCAACGTCGACATCCGGCGGCAGCTCCCTGCCGATGCGTCCAACGATTGCGTCAACCGGCTGCTTGCGGCGGCTTGGGCGGGCGCGGCGACCTATAACCAGACGTGCTACGAGCGCACCGGCGGCGTCGCCATGCCGCTGCGGGACGGGTGGTACGAGGAGCTCATGGCCACCGAGCCCGCCCGCGCTGCCGACTGGATCGGCACCTCGAGCCCGAGCGGAGCGCTCGGCACCGTCGAGCACCGGAACCGTCAGGGCCGGCTGCGGTGGTCCCATCATCCTTTGGTGGCCATGCTGGTGACGGCCCGGCGGTTGGCGCTCGACTGAGGGTGCCCGTAAAGCTTCGGCCGGCGCCTAGTCTGTGCTCCCGGGTGGGCCAGCTTTGGCGCCAGGCGCCCTTGTCGCGGCAAGGATGCCGCTCCCACGGGCGTCAGTTGGCGGCGCCCGTCGCGGCAAGGATGCGGCTCCCACGGCTGCAAGGCGGTGAGCGGGGCAGCATCCTGCAAGCGGTTGTTGAGGGCTTTGTCGACGCCGCAAGTGGCTGCGGCAAGTCGAGAGTCGCCGAGCGCCTCGGCGCTTCGTCCCTAATGGGGCGCGTTGGCCGGCCACTTCTCCATATGCCGGCGCATGACGTCCTTCACCGTGTTCGGGACGTTCTGGAAGGCGGCTTGGTGCATGCCGTCGGCCAGGAAGGCCGGCATGTCGTAGGGCAGCCGCCGGCCCATGTTTTCGAAGGTGCGCTCCATCAGCGCCGGGTCGAGGGACCGGGTCGCGGCGATGCCGGCGTTGAGATTGATGACGCGCCAGGGCCGCCAGGCGTCACCGCGGTCTTCGTCGAGCTGCAACCGCACCGAGACCGCCTGAATGACCTCCTCCATGAGCTCGCACAGGGCGCGAAGCTCGTCGGTCGCGCTGGTGGCGTTCACGATCATGCCGAAACCGTCGGCCACCCCCTCGAGGTTGTCAATGGTGGCGCCGCGCCGAGCCACCCAGACGCCCATGGCGGCGAACATCCGCGCCACCGTGTCACGCTTGTCCATGATCTCGATCTTGCGCACCAGGAAGGCGAGCCGGTCCAGCAGATCCAGTCCATAGGCGCAGAGCTCGTCGAGCTCGTCCTGATCCAAGTGAGCCGCACCGGCTTCTAAAGCCCCGGCGATCTGGAAGAAGTCCGACAAGGCCTGCGCCAATGCCAACGGCGATTGCCCCTCCATGACGGTCTCCGCATCCTCGGTGTTGGCGAGCACTGCTTGCGTGACTTCCAAGGCGAGGTCGGAAATGGCATCGTTTTCGATCACGAGGACATGCGTGGACACGGCGGATCACCTGCTGCTAGAAATGGGCGGCCGATCAATACGGGCCGACCTATGGCCCGCGAACCGCGGATGATCGGCCAAGCATTGCGCTGGCGCATCGGTCTTTCAACCGGGCCGAGCGCCTGCCAGCCCCGGGTCGAGCGCTCGCGCCATATCCGCCCCGCAACGCTGATCATCCGGCTTGTCACAAGGCGACATGCCGCAACATGCGGACTCGACCGCGGCCGCCGCGGGCTACGTCACCGCGCGCAAGTCGCTTCTCCGCTCACCAGTCGCATCCTTTCGGAGACCTTTATGACCGCAACCAGCGCAGACACCATTGCCGAGGGCAAGTACGTCGAGCTCACCTACCTCGTACGGGACAGCAAGACCGGCGATGTCCTCACCGAAATCACACGGCCGCTCAACTATGTGCACGGCGTGAACGAGATTCTCGCGCCGATGATCACCCGCGAGCTCGAAGGCAAGACCCAAGGGGAGCGCGTCGACCTGCTGGTGGACTGCAACGAGCTCTACGGCCCGAGAGACGAATCCCTGGTGATCACCGAGAAGGTCGCCGTGGTCCCGCGGGAGTACCGCCAGGTCGGCAGCCAGATCTTGATGGAGAACAATCTCGGTCAAATGAAAAGCTTTCTGGTGACCAAGATCGAAGGGGACACCATCACCTTCGACGGCAACAATCCCCTCTGCGGCCGAGAGGTCATCTACCAGGTGACTATCCAGTTGGTCCGCGACGCAACGGCGGAGGAGCAGCAGTATGGCGGTCAGCCCCCAGCGGCTCCCGAAGGCTAGCCCCCGTGTCGGCTGGACATAAAAAGTGCGGCGAATGCCGGCAGACGGATCGACTTCGCCGTCGTTGTGATTAGGGCAATCGGATGCTGAATGACGAGAACGATTCGGAGGGGACCTCAACCGGCGCCGGGATGCTCCACGCGGCTCCGCTCAGGCCCCCGGCGGGCGCCTTGTTGACGTGGGCGCGGCGTCCCTGCCGCAACCGCCCGCCGCTCGCGTCGCAGACGGCACTTCCGCCCGAGTCGCTGGCGCATACGCCGCGCGTATGACGCCGAGCGCCCTCAGGGACGTTTCGGGGTCTTGTACTCGACCTCTTTCTGGAGGTCGTCCCAGACCGTCTGATAGCCCACGAAGCCCTTCTCGTTGGGCTGCATCTGCTTGGTGGTATAGAACCGGGCCTTGCCTTCCGGCACCTTCGGTCTGCTCTTGGGCTGCTGACTCATGGGTCACCCTCTCTCGACATGCCAAGTTGGAATGAATGGAGCGCGCCTACTACGCAGAGGCGCTCCGGTTAGAACAGCAAGATTTCCGACGTCATCCGCGTCCGTTGAGCTGGAGGAAGCCCGGCCATACCCCGCGTCAAGCATCGCTCCGTTCTGCACGCGTTTTCACGCGGAGCCTTGCTCATGCATCTTCTGCAGCACCTCGTAGACGAACTCGTGCGTATACGCGTTTTCACCGCAGTGGGTCAGCGCGTCGTCCGCCGTGCGGAACGTCAGGTAGGGATGCACCTCAGTGCCGTCGACCTCAATCGCGGAGGTGTCATCGATCGCGCTTGCGACACTGAAGACGATGCTCGCTGTGGTCTCCTCCAGCTGTTGGCCGGCCAAGCCCGCTTCTTGCAGCTTGACCCGGATGCTCTGGGCCAGCTCGCGGACGAAGAGGACCTGTTGCTCTTCGAACAACGCCGGATCGAGGTTTAGCTGCATGTCTGTCACCTTTGTCGCAAGCACGCGCCGGCGCTCGCGTCGATCATTTGCTAAAGCGGCACGGGCTTCACGCCTGCGAGCTCGGGGCGTGGCTCGACCTTGCCACCTGCCGCGATCTCCGCGTCCGTCGCATCGCGCACCTCCAGTACTTCGAGCTTGAACACCACTTGCCGTCCACACAGCGGATTGTTGCCGTCGACGGTCAGGGTGGTCTCATCGATCCTGGTGACCAGAAAGGTTTTTCTGTTGCCCTGCTCGTTCTCCATGACAATGCTGGTGCCTACCTCGCGGTATTCTTCCGGCACGTTCTCGATGTAGTCCGTAATGACGAGGGACTCGTCCCTGGGCCCGAACAGCTTGTCACAGTCCAGCTCCACCGCGATGGTGTCACCGGCGCCTTTGCCCTCAAGCTCCGCCATGACTTGCGACGACAGCACGTCGTTGACGCCGTGCACATAGCCCAACGGGAAATCCACGCCTGTCAGTTCCTGGCCCGTTTTCGCGTCGAGGACCTGGTACTTGAGCTCGACGTACTTGCTGTGTTGGATCTTGTCTGACATGGCGCTAAAAAATCGAGGCGGCGAAAATCCGTACTTCCCCTTTCTCATAGCCGAGCACCATCCGTCCCAGCCACTCGCCTTCCTTCTTGGTGCTGCGCACGCGGTAGAGAACTGTCACATGCTCGCCGCGCCGGATGAGACCCAGAAAGTCTCGCTCTTCGACTAGGTTGCGGGACAGCTCGCTGTGGGCGAACTGCTTACCGAGCTCGACCTCGTTCAAGCCGAGGAGTAATTGGTAAGAGAACTTTCTAATAAACTTGCCGTACTGGCCCTTGTTCGAATATTGGATCAGCTCATCCCATAGCGGGTTGGCTATCTCCAGAATCTCTTCGTCTGTCTGCTCGTTGATATTCATTTCCCGTCGCTGTCTCTCAGCGTCTCAGGTGTCTTGTAGCGGACGCTTGCCCGAGTCGGCGGGTCTGACACAATCAACGCGGCTCGGTAGCCCTCTGGCCGCTGCGTTGCATTCGTGGCACTGCTCACCGATACCGCCACAGGCGACGGCCCACTTGGCCCTAGTCGCGCAAGTGCGCTGCGCCGGGAGCACAAGCCGCGGCCCCGATCCTGGAGCCGCAGCTTCAGGCCGCGCTTAGGCCGCCTCGGCCTTGGGCTCGTCCTCCACCAGATGGTAGCAGGGCGCCTTCTCCATGGTGTACTCGCCGGTCTCGGGATCGCGGTGGGACACCGTCAGCACATGCCAGTTCTCGTCATCCACCTGCATCGCGTCGCCGCGGTAGTAATAACCGGGCCAGCGCGTCTCCTTACGGAACAGGGTGTGGTGCATGACCGCCTCGGACGTCAGATGGCGGTGCTTCAGCTCCCAGGCGCGGAGCAGCTCGTGGATGTTTTCCGCCGCGAGCTTGTCCAGGTCCTCTTCCAGGAGCTTGAGCTTCTTCAGCCCCATGTGCAGCAGCTTCTCGTTGGTCATGTAGTTGACCGTGACGCCGCCGCAATACTCGTCCATCAGCTTCTGCAGACGGTCGAGGCCCTGACGCGGGTTGATGTAGTTCGGGTTGACCGAGCCGGCGGTGATCTCGTTCCGATAGATCTTGTAGTGCTCCATCGGCTTGTAGATCTCTTCCTTGCGCTGGTTGATCTGCGTATCGGAGATGCGAATCCCCTCGGCCTTGCCGTCGTCGATGTACTTGCAGGCCGCCTTGGCCGCAAGACGACCTTCCGTGAAGGAGCCTGAGGAGAACGCGTGCGGGGTCCCGCCCACGGCATCGCCGGCGCCGAACAGACCTTCCACGGTGGTCATGCGGTTGTAGCCCCAGAAGTAATCGTCCGGCGAGACATCCTCGGGACCGGAGCACCAGGCCCCGCAGCCGGTGGCGTGGGAGCCCATGACGTAGGGCTCGGAGGTGGTCAGCTCCGGGTTCTCGTATTTGGGGTTGACGTCGGTCGCCGCCCAGAGCACAGCCTGGCCGACGGTCATGCCCAAGAAGTTGTGCCAGCCGATCTCTTCGAGGTGCGGATCCTGGAAAGCCTCCATGGTGACCATGTGGATCGGCCCGCGGCCGGCGTTCACCTCGTTGATGAAGGCGTGGTTGCGCAGGCAGGTCGGGATCGGGCGATGGGTGCGGTGCGACGCTTCCACGTCCAGGTAGCGCTTGCCGACCATCTTCTCCAAGTCCGGGAACCACTTGGACTCGTACTCTTCACCCAGGCCGTTCTGCGTGTAGGTCTTGAGGTGCAGGAAGTACGCGCCCACGGGACCGTAGCCGTCCTTGAAGCGGGCCAGCACGATACGGTTCTCCATCTGCGTCATCTTCGCGCCGGCGCCGATCAGCAGGCCGTAGGCGGAGCCCGACGACCAGGGTGCGTACCAGACGCGCCCGGCGCCCTCGCCGACAGACCGTGGCTTGAAGATGTTGGACGCACCACCCGCGGCGACCACCACCGTCTTGGACTTGAAGACGTGGTAGTCGCCAGTGCGCACGTTGAAGCCGACGGCACCGGCCACCCGGTTGTCCTTGGACTCGTCCATCAGCAGGTGGGTGACGCAGACGCGGTTGAAGACCTTGTCGGCGGACTTCTTGGCGGCCTCGGCGACGATCGGCTTGTAGGACTCGCCGTGGATCATGATCTGCCAGCGGCCTTCGCGCTGATAGGCACCGGTCTTGGGGTTGCGCATCAGCGGCAGGCCCCATTCCTCGAACTGGTGCACGGTCGAGTCCACGTGGCGGGCCATGTCGAACAGGAGGTCCTCCCGCACCATGCCCATCAGATCGATACGCGCATAGCGCACATGGTCTTCCGGATTGTTCTCGCCGAAGCGGGTGCCCATGTAGCAGTTAATGGCGTACAGACCCTGGGCCACCGCACCGGAGCGATCAATATTCGCCTTCTCGGCGACGACGATCTTCTTGTCTTTGCCCCAGTAGCGGGCCTCGAACGCAGCGCCGGTACCGCCAAGGCCTGCACCACACACCAGGACGTCGATGCCGTCCTCAACAACTGTCTTGTAGCCCATTATTCGTACACCCCTGTTTTGAGTTTGAGCCCGGCCGCATCGAGCGTGTGCAGACCGCCATCATCGAACCGGATGTATTTCGGCTCGTTGTACAGGAACTGGCTGTCACGGGCCTCCTGGCTCGGCGGCGGCGCGTCGGCCAGCTGGGGAATGTGCTTGCCCCAAGGCTTGGTGGTGATCGGCGCCAGGAGATTCATGTCCTTTTCGCCGTTGCGGAAAATAATCCGCCAGGCGACGACGCCTTTTTCTTCATCGCGGCGTACCCGCACCGAGTGGCCGAGCGGCGCGAAGTCCGCGTAGCCGCGAACGTCGATGGCGTTGTGCGGGCAAGCCTTGACGCAGGAGTAGCACTCCCAGCACATGTTCGGCTCGATGTTGTAGGCACGGCGCACCTTCGGATCGATGTGCATGATATCCGAAGGGCAAATGTCGACACACTGGCCGCAACCGTCGCAGCGAGTCATGTAAACAAAGGTTGGCATATTGAATTCCTCTGCGTGACTTGAGTCAGCGGCTCGGCATCAGTAGTGGCTCGGCGCTTCGCGCTTGATGCCGAGACCCATGTTCGGCGGGTTGTCGCCCATGTACTCGGGAATGTCAGGGTAACGCTCCTTGCACTCGGCACTGGATAGGTCGGGAATCTCGGGCAGCTTGTCATGCGAGCCATCGGCGACCGCGACCTTCTTCTGGAAAGCAGCCGCGGGCTTGAAGAACATGTGCGCGAACTTCGACCACAGGATGGTGCTGAACAGCGTGGTGGCTGCAACGATGAAGACTAGGAAGGCGAGGATGCTGAGCACCGAGGCGGCGCCGGTGATGGCCTGCAGGAAAGACCAGACCAGCGCGAAGGTGGCCATCAGCAGCAGCGACACGATGAAGAGGTCGGACTGGTGCACGTTGTGCCACTCGTTGCCCTCGGAGCGCACATCGACCCGGATCTTGAACCAGAACCAGTAGCCCCCGATACAGATGGACAGGGCGCCCAAGTGCCAGAGCAGCGCTGACAGCGCGAAGCCCTCGCCCTCCGCGGCCGGCAGGCCGAAGATCAGCATGGCCGTGGTCACGACGAAGAAGATGAAGCCCCACATGGTGAACAGGTGGGAGACACGGCGGTCGCGGTTTTCGAACTCGCTGGAGGTGAGCACCTCGTTGGTGAAGGTGCTGACGGCCAGGCCGAGCTTCTCGCCGCTGGTGACTTCGCGCTTGGCGATCTTCTTCAGCGCCTGACCTTTCTCGAAGAAGTATTGACCACTCTTCTTATGGACGACGTCGAGCAAAGTGCCGCCGATGACCAGAAAGACCATCAGCACGACATAGGCTTGCATGACCCCCGGTTCCAGCGGGAGGCTCGCAGATAGAACCTCGAAAGGGTTACTTGTGATCATTGGATGGTGACTCCACTTGGCTGGTGTCCTTGACTACCTCAAGGAAAAATGACCCGAGCCGCCCTTGCATCAGGTCAACAAGCTGTGCCGACGGAACGAATATCTCACCGCTCTACTGGGGCATCGACGGGTTTGAAACGCTTTCCGGCGACAGCGACCCCGCAGTCTAAGCCTTTCAGCATATACTGCGCGACTCATACATTTTTCGGGCACCATAACCGCGGCTAATGGGTGCGGAGCACCGGGGCTGCGCCAGCCTAGGTAGCGGTTTTCCCGAGGATTGACGACAGGAGGGTCAGAATGCTGAGGCGTCGCGCGCGGTAAGGCGCCTCACGAGCGCTCGGCCGCATGCCGACTCTGCACCGCTCCGACTCCCTAGGCCCCGCCGGGCCTCCGAGGCCGTCACGGACCAGACCCCCTCGGGGCTAGTCGCCGTCGTCGAAGGGGTCGTCGGACAGCAGGCCCGCGATGACGGGCGCGTAGGTCAGGACGGCGCCCTGCAAGATGCCCAGGTCATCGATAGCCGCCGAGAGCCGGGGCAGCAAGGTGCCATCCTCCGGACGCTCTAGCATCTCCTGCAAAACAGCGACTACCGCACGGATATCCTCGGCGCCGAGATACCGCTCGAGCATCACCAGGGATTCCTCGATGCTCGCCGTGTCGACGCTGCGACCCGCTCCTGTCATCGCGCTACACCCACGCCAGCGACGGTGCAACGGCCCAGGCGCGACCCGCGGGCCTCCTCCCGTCGGCCCGATCTACGCCGACGCCAGCGCAAGACAACGGCGCCCGCTGCGGCTCGGGCCGAGGCCCAAAGCCCGGCGCATGCAAGGCCGACGCCATCATTGGTACAGCACCCCGTCCCGGCGTCCCATCGCATAGGCTGTCTCGCCGGCCGCCATCCGCAGTCGCGCTTCGATACGGATCTTGTCCATGACCTGGTGGTCGGCCACTTCCGGATAGAGGGGATAGAAGCGCGCGACATCCAAGGCATTGGCCTTTGCGGCCTCTTCCATGCGCCGGCGCTCCTCCATGCCCACGCCGTGCAGCATCAGCAAACGGGGCGCCTGGCGGGCGAGATAGCGCTGACAGAGATCGCGCTGCTCGTCACCCTCCCAATCCTCGCGGATCAGAAACGGCGGAAACTCCTCACCGTCGTGGTACCGGCGCGTGAACCAACGCGCTTTGGGCTTGGTGCCCGCGCGCTCGGCGACGCTGCGCTCGAGCCGGTAGTTCACCGGGCCGTAGGATCGGCTCCGCTCGGCCTCGGTGGTGTCGATGGGCATCACGGCCGCCGGCAAAGCCGTCCACTCAGTGAGCCTTGGAAACGAGGCCATCTCCGATGCGTCCACGCAGGAGAAGATCAGGGCCAGCGGCGAATCGTCTTTCGGATCCAGCAGCCAATATTCGTACCGGTCGGCGGCCTCGAACGGCAGCGTCGCCCCAAGCAGGAATTGCGCCAGCTCGATAATGCGTTGATCGACTTCGCCCTCATCCGTGCTGGGATTATCGATGACGCGCTGGAGATCGCAATGCCGGATGTGCGCCGCCCGCGTAAAGCGGCCCCGCTGCTGCCCCGGGCTCGCCCCGCCGCCACGGCCGTTGGCGTAGATGAACTGGAGCTCCCAGAGATCGCCGTCGATCGAAAGTGCGCGGGCACCTTCGGATTCGGCAATTTGCACCTGCGCCGAAAACGGCTGCAGGATGCGTTGCGAGTGCGCTGTGATCATCGGACCCGGTATCAATGTCGGAGGGGTCTGAGGCGAGCCAAGTGCCCCCTGCACGCCGCGCCTGCCGGGGAGGCAACATCGGCCCCGCCGCGCCCACCATCGTCACAAGCCTGAACGGTCGGCTGAATGTCCTCTCCCCACGAGTCTTGTGGACACCATGCGAGGGTCGGCGGTTCCATCCTATGCGCCGAGATCTGCGCGGAAACCCCAATGCTCGTGAGCGTGCTTCATGGTAACCGGAAGCTCCGCCGACACAAAGGAGCCACCCCAGCCCCGGCGCGGCTCCGCGCTGCCTCGCCGAGGCGCGCCAGACACCGGATAGCTGAGTGGCGGTGGGCACTGGCGTACGGCTCGGGCAATGCGCCAGCCGGACTGCGCAACCGGCACGCGACACGCACCGAGCAAGCGAGCGGCGGCACCGACGCCTGCAAGCCCGTCGGCGCTTGGCCTTAGATACCTGATCAGGGAAGGCCAGTGCAGCCTATGCCGTTTGCGAACAAGGTCGCGAGACCTTTAGAGGAGGCCGCGCCGAGCGCGGCAACAGCCCTGTAGATGTCTGGCTGTTCGATGTCTGGCTGGCGGATGCATGGCGGAGCTGGATCGCCTGGTGCGCGGAGCCGCCACGCCACGGTCGGTAAACGGGGAAGTTGGCGCGCCTGGCAGGATTCGAACCTGCGACCCCTGCCTTCGGAGGGCAGTACTCTATCCAGCTGAGCTACAGGCGCTTGGCAGGAACGGCAGCGAGGTTTCCGCGCTTGCTGCTGAACTGCGAAGAATAGTCTGCTCAGCCGCGGTTGTCCATGGCAGGCGACGGGCGCCGTGGGAGCGCCATCCCTGGCGCGATGAGCGGCGGGTCGCGGCGGCGACCCCGCTCCCACGGTGCGCATCCCCCCGTCGGGATCAGCGGCAACTACGGCAGCGGCTCTGGTCGCCCTACGAGCGCCGCGGGCACTCAACGGTCGGTGAACAGGCCCTTCAGCGCTGCGAGCTGGGCGCTGCCGTGGGCGCGGGCCTCGGCGTCGCTGCGCTGGGTGCTGTCGGGCTGGTGCAGCTCGGCGGCGGGGAGCTCGGCCAAAAAGCGGCTCGGCTCGCAGGTGACGGTCTCGCCGTAGCGCCGGCGGCGACGGGCGCGGGTGAAGGTGAGGCTTTGCCGGGCGCGGGTGATGCCGACGTAGCACAGCCGGCGCTCTTCCTGGATGCCCGTCTGGCCGGCACCGGTGTCGGCGCCAGTGTCCGCGCCGGTGTCGGTGTCCGCCACGGTCTCCGGCCGGGCGGCGGCGTCTTCGGCCTCTTCCAGGCTGCTGCGGTGAGGGAGCAGGGCTTCTTCCATGCCCACCAGGTAGACGTGCGGAAACTCCAGCCCCTTGGCGGCGTGCAGGGTCATCAGGTGCACGCGGTCGCCGCCTTCGGCCTCGTCCTGGCGCTCCAGCACGTCGAGCAGGGTGAGCCTGGCCACCAGGTCGGACAGACGGGTGCCGGCGGCGCTGCCCGCATCCTTGGCGGCGTCGGCGGCGGCCTCGCGGTGCAGGCGCTCGAGCCAGTCCAGCAGGTCGGCGACATTGTCCATGCGCCGCTCGGCGGCGGCGCGGCTCGGCGCGTTGTCGCGGCACCAGCCGGCGTAGTCGATGCGCTCCACCAGGGCGCGGACGGCGGCGACGGGGTTGGCGGCGGCCTGCGCTTGGCTGCGCTGCTCGGCGAGCAGCCCGGCCAGCTCGGCCAGGCGCCCGAGCTGGCGCTTGGGCAGGTGCTCCCCGAGCAGGGGGTCGGCGCATGCGGCGGCCAGCGGCAGCTCGCCCTCGGCGGCGAAGGCGGCCAGGCGCTGCAGCGTGGTGGGACCGATCTCGCGCCGCGGCACGTTCACCACGCGCAGAAAGGCGGCGTCGTCCGCCGGATTGGCCAGCAGGCGCAGATAGGCCATGACGTCCTTGACCTCGGCGCGGGCGAAGAAGGACGTCCCGCCGCTGAGGAAATAGGGCACGCTCAAGGCGCGCAGCGCCTGCTCGAAGGGCCGCGCCTGGTGGTTGCTGCGGTAGAGGATGGCGATACTGCCGTAGGGCCTGTCCTTGGTGAGGTGGGTGTGCTGGATCTCGGCGGCGACGCGCTCGGCCTCGTGGGCCTCGTCGCGGCACACCAGCACCCGCGCGGGCTCGCCGGGGCCTAGGTCGCACCACAGGCGCTTGTCGAACAGGTGGGGGTTGTGGCCGATGAGGCCGTTGGCGAGCTTCAGAATGCGGGCGCTGGAGCGGTAGTTCTGCTCCAGCATCACCACCCGCAGCGTCGGATAGTGGTCGCGCAGCCGCGCGAGGTTGTCCGGGCGGGCGCCGCGCCAGGCGTAGATGGACTGGTCGTCGTCGCCCACTACGGTGAAGGCCCCGCGCGGCCCCACCAGCAGCCGCACCAGCTCGTACTGGGCGCCGTTGGTGTCCTGGTACTCGTCCACCAGCAGGTGGCGGATGCGGTTCTGCCAGCGCTCGCGGGCGTCGCGGTCGTCCCGCAGCAGGCGCACCGGTCGGGCGATGAGGTCGTCGAAGTCGCAGGCGTTGTAGGCCGTGAGGCTCTGCTGGTAGCGGCCGTAGAGGTCCGCCAGCATGGCCTCGAAGTCGTCGTCGGCGGTGCTCGCGGCGCGGGCAGGCTCCATGAGGTCGTTCTTCCAGCGGGAGATGCGCGCAAGCGCCGCCGCCGGCGTCACGGCATCGGCCAGTGCGTGCTCGCGCAGGTGCTCCTTCAGGACGGTGGCCGCGTCCTCCGCGTCGAACAGCGAGAAGCCAAGGCGCAGGCCGGCGCCCTCCACCTCGCGCCGCAGCAGGTTCAGCCCGAAGGTGTGGAAGGTGGACACCTTGAGCCCCCGCCCGCTGCCGCCCTTGAGCAAGGTGCCGACACGAGCCTTCATCTCCCGCGCGGCCTTGTTGGTGAAGGTCAGGGCGACGATGGCATGCGCCGGCACCCCGTGCGCGCGGATCAGGTGCGCGATCTTGCGGGTGATGACCCGCGTCTTGCCGGAGCCGGCGCCGGCGATCACCAGCAGCGGGCCGCCGGTGTGCTCCACGGCCTCGGCTTGGCGGGGATTGAGGGAGGGCATGAGGAAGTTGGAAGTTGGAAGTGAGAAGTGGGAAGTTGGAAGTGGGAAGGTGGCGGGACCGATAGCGGGCGGGCGAGCTCGGGGATCAGGGCAGGCTCCTAGAAAGAGCAAGTCACCACGCAGAAGAGCACGAAAAAGGACAGGAAGAAGGTTAGCTTCGCCGGGGTCGCGCTCACCCGATGGGTGAAGGCGGAAACTTGCGTATCCTGCTGAGCTCCTTCGTGTGCTTCGTGCTCTTCGTGGCTCAAATACCGGAGCCAGGATCAAGCCTCCAATGTGCCCAGGCGTGCCGCGATGGCGGACTGGGGGATGTCGCGGGTGATGAACACCAGCCGCGAGCGCCGGTCCGGCCCGGGCCAGGCCGCAAGCTCCACCGGTTTGGACAGGCTGTGCTGCACGCCGTGGATCACCACCGGTCCCGCGCGGCCCTGCACGCTCAGCATGCCCTTGACCCGCAGCAGGTCCGGCCCCGCCAGCTCGCCGAGGGCCTGCATCAGCCGCTCCGGCGCGTCCGCCGCCAGCGGCGCATCGCGCAGGATACAGAAGGCGCGGATGCGGTCGTCGTGGCGATTCGGGTCGTGGTCGTGGCCCGGCGCATGGTCGTGGTGCGTGTGCCCGTCGTGCGCATCATCGACGTGTGCATGGTCTGGTGCCTCGTCATCCTGGTGCTCGCGGTCCTGGGCAGCTGCCGCACCGCCGGCCCGGCCGCCCGCACCATAGGCTTCCGCACTCAGCCAATGCGCCACATCTGCGGACTTGGCCTCCGGCTGGAAGGGGCCGAGCCCGAGCACGGCGGCCGGGTCGACGGCGCCGTGGTCCGCCGGCACCTGCGCCGCCCCCGGGTTGATGGCCACGAGGCGCCGCGCCAGCCCCAACCGCGCCTCGCTGTCCGCCAGATCGCCCTTGGTGAGCAGCAGCCGGTCGGCGACGGCCGCCTGCTTCACCGCCTCCGGGTGGGCATCCAGCGTGGCGGCGGCGTTGGCGAGGTCGACCACGGTCACCACGCCGTCGAGCCGATAGCGGCGGGTGATGACGCCCACGGTCATCAGGGTCTGGAGGATGGGTGCCGGGTCCGCGAGCCCGGTGGTCTCGATCACCACGCGGTCGAACTGCCGCTCGCCCGCCCGCGCATAGCGCCAATGGGCGTTCTTGAGCGTGCTCACCAGGTCGCCGCGCACCGTGCAGCACAGACAGCCGCTCGACATCTCCACCACGGCATCGTCCGGCACTCGGCTCATCAGCAGGTGATCCAGCCCCACCTCGCCGAACTCGTTGACGATCACCAGTGTGCGGGCCAGCTCCGGCTGGCGCACTAGGTGGTTCAGCACCGTGGTCTTGCCGCTGCCGAGGAAGCCGGTGAGGAGGGTGATGGGGATGTGCATGGGGAGGTGTGAAGTTTGAAGTTTGAAGCGTTCAGCGGCGGCGTCCGCACAACCAACGCAACGTTACGCACGTTACGTCGTTGGGCAAGCCGCTCAGGGTGAGCATCAAGCTCTCTTCGCGGTGGGCTTCAGCCTTCGCCGGCGCACAGCAGCCGCACCAGCTCCACGTCGCCGTCGTGCAGCACCATCAGCTTATCGGGCTCGGAGGCAAACCACGCGAAGCTACCCCAAGCCAGGTTACGGTAAGTCTTTTGATACCCGGGCGCATCGCGATCTGCGAAGGCAGTTAGAAAGGCCACCCGCCTCGGGTCAAAGCCGTCTGCTTCGGCGATGTCGAGGAGGCTTCGTCGTCGCCGCTCGCTCACCGGACCATCGGTGGCGACCACCTCCACAAAGATCAGCAGCGGCTCGGTCGGGCCCAAATCAACCAAAATCAGGTCGGGAAGATCCCGGTCCGCCTGAATGGTCAAGCCGATTTCCGCGGCCACGGCATCGTCGCGCGCAACCACCTTGTTGCCACTCTCGCTTAGCCAGAGCACGAACGGCTCGCGCAGAAACGCAGGCGCAAATGACTCAATCACCGCGCGTGCGATTTCCGAGCTTGGGCCGGACGCGAGCCGGCGGGTCTCTCCGTTAGGGAAGGCTACAAGCACACTGTCGGTGCCCGAACCGCTTCGCCGACGCAGCTTGAGACGCGTCAGCGCTCCCTTACTGAGCGTGGCGCGCTGCCACGACGCAATCGCATCGGTCAGCTCATCGCCGCACAAATCCGGCCGAAACAGCGCGGCGAAGTCGGCCGTCAGCGCATAGCGCGGCTTGCTTGATGTTGTTGCGAGATCCGTTCGCGTTGTGGCGGCTCCGACCGCAACCAGCCCCTCGCGCAAGGTCTCATCGCGGATCGGCTCGCGTGTGTTGTCCGCGTACCAGCGCGTGCCCGGCGGGTCGTAGCCGGGCCGCATCGCCGCGTTGGCGTACGCTAAACGGTCCTCGGGAGAGGTGGCCGCCGCCTGCTCCTCAGTCATCCGGTAGACGTGCTTTGGCGCAAGCCAGGCACCCTTACCCTCGAGCGCTCCAACATAGAGCGCAACGAAGACCGTGCGCGCAGCCATCTCACGAGTGCAGTACCCACGGTTCGGGCTGCCGTCGGGAAAGATGATCAGAAGGCGTCGTTGAACCTCGGCAACGCCCAGCAACGGTGGCAGACCCGCTTCAGTCATGACGTACAGTCGTAGAGCCGCTCGCAAGCTGCATCCAGCTCTGCCCGCCCGGCGCCGGCGGCCACCAGCGCCGTCAGCTCATCGAGCCGATCCGGCGCCGGCAGTGGCAGCGCCGACAGCTCGTAGGCGGAGACAGCGACGCTGCCGCTGATGCAGCGGAAGAGCTCATCGACCACGCGAGCGTTCAGCAGCGCCGCAAGCACGGCGGCGGGGACGCACGGGCATGCGTCCAGCGGCCGGATCATGTTCAGGTGGTTCTCCACCACGGCGCCGCCGTGAGCAGCGAGAAACGCCGCCGGCAGCTCCGCAGCGATGAGCCGCCTGGCCTGCTCTTTTGCGGTGGTGCGCTGCACCAGGACACAGGGCGCACGGACGACGAGCCAATGGTCGCGCCGGTCGCGGATGCGGCAGTAGGGCAGGTGGTTCTTCTTCTCCGCGCGGAAGCGGAAACGGCCGTCCGCACTCACGGACTCCGCCCACACGAGCGGCAGGCAGTCGGCGGCCTGCGTCGCCGTGAGCTGCGGCTTGTGACGATTCCACACCAGCGGCCCAGTGCTGACGCGGTAGCCCCAGTCCGGGAGCCGGGCCGGCTGGCGGCGGGCGGCGGCCAGCAGCTCGGCCTGCGCCGGGGTGCGCGGTGCGAGCCATGGCTCGTCCGGCGCCGCCGGTAGCTCGAAGCCGCCGGCGGCGTGCGCCCGCAAGCGGCCGTCGCCGGTGCCGACGAGGGTCGCGGTCGGCACCTGACGCGGCGTCGTGTCCTTGCGGTATACCGCGAGCAGCGTCTCCTGGAGCACGTCGTCGAAGACGCCCCTGCGGGCCTCCACGAAGTCCAGGCTCACCGGCGGCGCCTCGCTCGCCAGCAGCCGGCGCAGGTTCTGGTAGTAGCTGCCGGCCAGGAAAGAGGTCGGCGTGACATAGGCGACGATACCGCCCGGCCTTGCATGGCGCAGCGCCAGGTCCGTGAACACGCCGTAGAGATTAGCGTGACCGTAGAGGCTGCGGCGGTAGCGCGCGCGCAGCACCGGCGGCAGGCCGACGCGCCCATAGGGCGGATTGCCCACCACGAGATCGAAGGCCACATCCGGCGGCGGGTCCGCTGTTGCCGTCGCGTCGCCGACCCGTGTCTCGAAGCCGGTCGAGGCGGCCAGCGCGTCCGGCACCCAGAGCACCGCGTCCACCGCGACCCGGGAGATCCATGCGGCGAAGGGGTCGATCTCGTAGCCGTGCAGGCGCCCGCAGACCGCCTGGCGCGCCGCCGCCGGCGACACGCCGGGCTGCTGCCGGCGCACGGCATTGAGCATGCGACGCGCCACCGGCGCCAGGAAGGCACCGCCGCCGCAGGCCGGGTCCAGCACCCGGCAGGTGGCCCAGTCGAGCCCTGCGGCAGTCGCCTGATCCAGCAGACGCTCGGCGAGCTCGGGCGGTGTGTAATAAACGCCGTAGCGCGCGCGGTAGCTCGCCGGCAGCAGCGCGGTGTAGAGCCGTCCCAGCTCGTAGAAGGCGCGGTCTGGACCGACGCGGGCCAGCGCCGCACTGAGCTCGGGCACCAGCGCGCTCATGGCCGGCGGGAGCGCCGCCGGGTCGACCGTCATCGGCGACTCGGCGAGGGGGCCCGGCTGCACCGCGCGCCAGTAGGCCCGGAGCACCGCCGCCGTGCAGCCGCGGGCGAGCTGCAGCCGGCGGTCGTCGTCCGTCTCCCGCTGCGCCGCCGCCCGCGCCAGCCCGCGCAGCTCGTCGGGGGCACGGCGCGCCGGCGCCGGGGGCGCGACTGGCTGGGGGAGGGGGCTCGGTGTGCTCATGGCGGCGCCAGCTTAGCGGGCTCGACTGTCGGCGGCGACCGGGCGGCCTAAGCCCAAAGGTGCTCACCGCCATCTACGGCGAAGCGGATTGGGGCGCCGCGGGGCAGGCAGGCACAGCCGGCGACGCGCGCCCGGACAGGCCGGACGACGACAGCCTTGCGGCGGCGCCGTGACGGCCACCGCGCGAGCGGCCTCCGGCCGCGAGAGCGGCTTAGGCCGCTGAAACTGGCGGGGCATCCTGCTCCGCACGGGAAACGCCAGTCAATCGGCGTTTCCCGAGCCGGCCCCGGCGCCAAGCGCCTCCCGCAGCCACTGCACGGCCGCCGCCACGTCCGGCGCCGTCGGCAGCGCCGGCCGCGGCGGGCGCTCGCGCATGACCACCGGGATGCCGCGCTCGCGGGCGGCCTGGAGCTTGGCGGCGCTGGCGGCACCGCCGCTGTTCTTGCAGACGATGCAGTCGATGCCGTGGCGCGCCAGCAGAGCGCGCTCGCCGTCCAGCTCGAAGGGGCCGCGGTCCAGCAGCAGCTCCGCGTGGGCGAAGGCCGGCAGCGGGTCCGGCCGGCTCACGCAGCGCACCAGAAACCAGACATCGTCGAGCATCGCGAAGGGGGAGAGCTCCCGGCGGCCGAGCGCCAGCAGGACGCGGCGGACGCCCAGCATCCGCAGCGCGAAGACGGCGCCGTACCAGTCGCTCACCTGCTCCCAGCGGTCGCCCGGCTCGGGCGTCCAGGCCGGGCGCTCCAGGCGCAACAGCGGCACTCCGAGCTGCGCGCAGGCCTGGGCGGCGTGAGCGCCCATGGTGGCGGCGAAGGGGTGTGTCGCATCGATGACGGCGGCGACGCGCTCG
Organism: Thiohalocapsa halophila; assembly: GCF_016583825.1. Taxonomy (GTDB): domain Bacteria; phylum Pseudomonadota; class Gammaproteobacteria; order Chromatiales; family Chromatiaceae; genus Thiohalocapsa; species Thiohalocapsa halophila. The sequence continues at coordinate 19,738 of NZ_NRRV01000066.1, forward strand.
CCGGCGAGATAGGCCGCGAGCCCGTCGGCGCCGCCGAAGCCGCCGGAGCGCAGCTCGCCGACGGGCCGGCGCGGCTGGGGTGTCCGCCCGGCCAGCGAGGTCACCACGCGCAGGCTCGGCTGCGGCGCCAGCGCCTCGGCCAGGGCATAGCCCTCGCTGGTGCCGCCGAGGATCAGGATAGTGGCTGGAGAGGCTCGACGCATACTGGCCTCGCTCGATGACGGATCATTGCAGCGCATCCCGCAGCAGCGCCGCGGCGCGATAGGCGCCATGGACCATCTTGGTATAGGGCAGCAGCACGAACAGGGCCAGCACCGTGCCCAGGTGCACAGCGAGCAGCAGTCCCATGGCCGCCGTCCCGCGCAGTGCCAGCAGCGCCAGGCCGGTGGCGGCAACCGCGAGCAGCAGCCAGGTGAGCGCAACATCGGCGCCGCGGCTGGCCGGGTCCGTGGGCGCGGGGTCCTCCCGCCGGCGCAGCCACAGGAGCCCGAGGCACCCAATCACCATGCCGATGCCGCCGGCGGTGCCGAGCAGCACCGGCGCGCTCAGCAGCGGATAGGGCGCCGGCTGGCCGAGCAAGTGATGCCGGCCGGCGGCAACGGTGGTCGCGGCGAGGCAGAGCAGAAAGCCGTAGAAGAGCGCATGGTGGAAGCGCCGGCGCAGCCGGGACGGGCGATGGTCGCGGTCCGCGCAGCCGGGTCCGCCGCCGGACTGGTTCTTCAGCGTCAGCAGGTCCAGCACCGCCCGGCCGACGGCAGCCGCGGTGCCCCTGCCGCCCTGCCCTACCGCCCGCTGCGCCGGCGCCGTCGCCTGCCAGAACCGCCGCACGCCGATGCCGATGGCGAGCAGCGCAAAGCCGAGGCTCAGCATGGCACCGGCGCTCATCACGCCGAAGGGCACCACCCGATAGAAGGCACCCGGACCGGTGTGGACGCCGAACAGGGTCGCCGCCGGCACCGCCAGCACCACGGCCAGCGTGAAGGCGAGCACCACGGCCGCCGCGAGCAGCCCCGGCCCGAGCCCGCTGCCGTCGAGCGCGCCGACCAGGGCCCGCGGCCAGGCGTAGCGGGCATAGCTCTGCCAGCGTTGGCGGGCCAGCGCCCGCGGCAGGTTCACCGCGAAGGCGTGCGCCGGGGCGTACTGGCAGTCGTAGAGGCAGCTGCGGCAGTGATGACACAGGTTGGCGAGCTGGTCCAGGTCGCTGTCGGTGAGCCGGTGGCGGCGCTCGGCGGCGCCGAACACCGCGCAGAGCCCGTTGCAGTAGTTGCAGATGTTGCAGATGGCGAGCTGGCGGCGGGTCTCGGCGGCCACACCCGGCTTGTCGGGGTCAACACTACCCATGGTCGGCTCCAGTGGACGCGTCGCGGCAGGGATGCCGCTCCCACGGGGCATCAGTGGGAGCCATGGTCGGCTCCGATGCGGCCTGCGGCCTGCACGGCTTCCTTGCCGGCGATGCGCCCGAACACCAGCGAGATGCTCACGGCGAGGCCGGACACATAGCCCCGCGGGATCAGGTTTGCGGCCATGATCATGCCCGCCGCGAAGGTGTTGTCCAGATGTCCACCATCGGCCCATGCTACCCGCGTGCGGGCGTCCACGGCGATGCCGTGGTGGGCAAAGGTGACCCCGGGACGCATGGGGTAAGCGGCGAAGGGCGGCTCGACCAGGGGCCTGGCGTGGGCGGACTTGGGCGGGTCGAGTCCGGCGGTGTGCCAGCCGGCGGCGGCGTCCGGGTCCGTCCCGGGCCGGGCGCTCGCGTTGTAGCCGGGCAGCGTGGCGGCAAGGCCGGCGGCGTCGATGCCGGCCGCCGCCGCCAGGGCGTCGATGCTCGCGGCCTGGATGGGCGGATACAGCGCCGCCGGCGCCGCCCGCAGCCCGGCGGCGTCCAGCACCAGCCAGGCGGTCTGCGCCGGATAGGCCGCCAGCCGCTGCCCCCAGCGGGAGTAGCGGGTGGAGGCGGTGTCGGCGCCCTCGTCGTGCCGGCGGCGGCCGTCGCGGTCCACGACGAGACCCAGCGGCATGCCGCGGATGCGGGTGACGATGCCGCCGTCCGCCGCCGGCGAGCGACCATCCACGGCCACGAGATAGAGCCCGGCCGGGTCGCCGGCGCTCGCCGCCCCCGCCGCCAGCAGCCAGTGCAGCAGCTCGCCGCGGACATGGGGCGTGCCGCGGTTGACGAAGCCGGCGGCGGCCTGGCCCCAATGCCGGGCGAGCCAGACCGGGTCCGCATGGGCCCCGCCGCAGGCGAGCACAAAGGCGCCGGCGGACAGGGTGCCGAGCGCGGTGACCGCCGCCGTCACCCGCCGGCCGTCCCGCACCAGGGCGTGCGCGCCGCAGCTCGGCGTCACCTCCACGCCGAGCGCCAGCGCCCGGTCCGCCAGCGCGCGCACCGCCGCCGTGCCGCCGCCGAGGAAGAAGGCGGTCTTGCGCGAATAGGGCAGCGGCCCCTGGGCCGGTCGTTGCAGCGCCACCCCTTGCGCCCCGAGCCAGCCGGGCAGCTCGCCGCTGCGCTGCGCCAGGGCGCTCAGCAGCGCCGGGGCCGCGGCGCCGCCGCTGGCCCGCAGCAGGTCGGCCCGGAGCTCCTCGGCCGTGTAGGCGTCCGGCGTCCAGCGGGTGGGCGCGTCGTGCGTGTAACGGAAATTGCGCGAGTGGCGGGTGTTGCCGCCGAGCAGCGCCGGCGGCGCGGCATCCAGCAGCCGCACGGCGGCGCCGGCGGCCGCGGCGTCGATGGCGGCGGCGAGCGCGGCGGCGCCACCGCCGACGACGAGCACGTCCGGGGTCCGGGCTGAGGCTGGCAAGATCGGGCGGCGGTTTGACAGCGATGGGAGGGGCCAACAGAATCCGGCGCTTCGCCGCGGGGCCTTGGTGGCCGCAGGCGCCGGGCGTGATGCGTCAGTGTCCGCCACGGCCCCCGGCGCGGCAATGACCGACAACAGGTGAGCCCTTTGCAACAGACGTTCTTCCTTCCTGCCGACCGCTGTCCAGCCCGACGGGGACGCCGCCATGGGTAAGGTCTGGTTCGTCGGCGCCGGCCCCGGGGCGCCGGACCTGATCACGGTGCGCGGCAGCCAAGTGCTGGCACGGGCCGACGCCATCCTCTACACCGGCTCGCTGGTGGCGGAGACGGCGCTGCAATGGGCGCCCGCAGGCTGCGAGATCGCGGACTCCAAGTCCATGGACCTGGCGCAGGTGACGGACTGGCTGCTGACCCGCGCCGAGCGGCACGCAAGCGTCGTGCGGCTTCAGACCGGCGACCCGACCCTCTACGGCGTGCTCGCCGAGCTGGCCCAGCCCCTGGATGCGGCGGGGGTCGAGGTCGGCATCGTGCCCGGCGTCTCCTCTGCCATGGCCGCCGCGGCCGCCGCCGGCGAGGTTCTGACCCTGCCGGAGGTCACACAGACCGTCATCTTCACGCGCTTCGCCGGGCGCACGCCCATGGCGCCGGGTGAGTCCTTCGCGGCGCTGGCCAAGCACGGCTGCACGCTCTGCATTTTTCTCTCCATCGAGCGCATCGGCGCCGTCGCCGAGGCCCTCACCGGCGCCGGCTGGGCAGCGGACGCCCCGGCGGTGGTGGTGCACAAGGCCACCTGGCCCGGCGAGGAGCAGGTGCTGCGCGGCACCCTCAGCGACATTGCCGAGCGCTGCCGGCAGGCGGGCATCGTGCGCCAGGCCATGATCCTGGTGAGCCCGGCGCTGGGTGCGCGGCAGCGCCCGCCAGGGGCGACGTCGAAGCTCTACGACGCCGAGTTCGAGCGGCGGTTTCGGGGGAAAGGGGCTGGGGGCTAGATGCGAAGTGCGGAGTGCGGAGTGCGGAGTGCGGAGTGCGGAGTGCGGGGTGCGCCGTGGGAGCGGCATCCTTGCCGCGACACGCGCGCGAAGGTAAGGGATGCAGGAGTGCGGGGTGCGTTGTGCGGAGCGAGGGAGTGCGGAGCACGGAGCTCGGCGATGAGTGCTCGGCGATTCCCGCGCTGCGTGTGCTGATCCAGCGCCGAGAACCAGGTCGCATTTCGCAACGCCCGTCGTGCGGAGGGCACCACGCAGGACCACACTTGTGGGCGTCGGCGAGAGCCTGCGGATCGAACACGACGCCCGCGACGGGCCGGACGTACACGATGCTCATCAAAGAGAAGACCGCGAAGATGGTGGCCTGCCCGCTGCTCGGCAGCCACTCCATCAACATCGGCTGCAAGGCCTCCCATTGCATGGCCTGGCGCTGGGCCACGCCCCGCCGCGACGGCCAGCCGCCGGAGGACCCGAGCGACGATTGGGGCTACTGCGGCCTCGCCGGCCGCCCGGTGGGACTCATCGACCCGCAGGACGGCGACCACGCGCTACCGCCGGCGCAGAGCCAGCCCGCCAAGCGCTGACGCCGGCTCAACAGGTCCTGCGCGCGAGGCGGGCGCCCAGGCGCCTTCGAGCCCACGGCACGCGAAGCCGGCTGCGAGATCGAACATCCGAAGACGATCACGCTCCCCGCAAGGACCAGAGGCTTCGACCTGATTCCTCTGCTTCGCCCCTGCCGAGCCGGGAGCCTGCAAAATTGCCCGAAATCGGATACTAGCCCCAGTGGTGCGCCATGATAAGCCCGGTGCGGTCGAGGGCTTCGAGCAGATCCGGGCGCTGCTGAGCCAGGACCTTGAGGCGGCGCTTCTTGTACGGTTTGACGGCGGCGACCTCGAGCACGATGCTCGCCAGCTCGCGGATGTGCGGCTGGCCCGTCTCCACCAAGGTCCGCAGCCGGCGCAGGTTCTTGTCGGAGATATGGGATTGGTGCAAGTAACCGTATATCTCCTCTTCGTGCTCGATGCGCTCGCGCTCGTCCTTCGGCATGCGCTCGCACTCGCGACAGACGTGGGTACGCCGCCCCTGACCGGAGAACCGCTCGTTGGCCCGGATACGCCCGCAAAGTCGGCAGAAATGTCCCATGTCAGCTCCAGATCGGGCCGTTGCCAGCGGCAGATCCGCACCCTGGGCCGGTGCGCTGCCAGGGAGCGGTGCTACAGAGGCGCGCAGTGTAGCCAAGCGCCCGCAGCTCGCAAGGCGCCGCGGCTAACGCTTGCGCCGCCGGACCCGCGTCGCGGCAAGGATGCCGCTCCCACGGCGCACTCAGCACTCAGCACTCAGCACTCAGCACTCAGCACTCAGCACTCAGCACTCAGCACTCAGCACTTCTATCGCGGCAAGGATGCCGCTCCCACAGCGCACCGCGCACTCCATCCCCGCACTTCGCACTCCCGCACTCCCGCACTGCCGGCCCGGTAAACTGTGCGCCAATGCCAACAGCCGCCCACGCGCACCGACGCCCGCTCCCGCCATGCCCGAGATCCTGCAAATCGACATCGCCGGCCCCGACCGTCCCGGCATCACCATGGCGCTGACCGAGGTGTTGGCGCAGTACGACGTGGCGGTGCTGGACATCGGCCAGTCCGTGATCCACGACACCCTGGCGTTGGGGCTGCTGGTGGAGCTGCCGGACGACGCCGGCGGCTGCCCGGTGTTCCGGGAGCTGTTGTTCAAGGCCCACGAGCTGGGCCTCAGCCTGCGCTTCACGCCGGTGGCCGCCGCCGACTACGAGCACTGGGTGGGCGAGCAGGGCCAGCCGCGGCATATCGTCACGTTGCTCGGGCGCGCCATCAGCGCCGAGCACATCGCCCGCGTCTCCGCGGTGGTCACCCGCAACGACCTCAACATCGAACAGATCACGCGGCTGTCCGGGCGCATCTCCCGCCGCCCGGAGGCGGCCAGTACAGGGCATGCCAGCATCCAGCTCTGGCTCAAGGGGCCGGTGCCGGACGTGGGCGCGCTGCACGGGGAGTTCCTCGGCCTTGGCGCGGACATGGACCTGGACATCGCCATCCAGGAGGACGACGTCTTCCGCCGCAACCGCCGGCTGGTGTGCTTCGATATGGACTCGACGCTGATCCAGACCGAGGTCATCGACGAGCTGGCCGAGGCCGCCGGCGTGCGCGCGCAGGTGGCGGCCATCACCGAGGCCGCCATGCGCGGGGAGCTGGACTTCAGCGAGGCCTTCCGCCGGCGCATGGCGCTGTTGGAGGGCATGCCCGAGTCGGTGCTGGCCGGGATCGCCGAGCGGCTGCCCATCACCGACGGAGCCGAGCGGCTGATCCGCACCCTGAAGGCGCTCGGGTTTCGCGTGGCTATTCTGTCCGGCGGCTTCACCTATTTCGCCGAGCACCTCGCGCGGCGGCTGGGCGTGGACGACGTCCACGCCAACCAGCTGGAATTCGCCGGCGGCCAGCTCACCGGCAAGGTGTCGGGCCCCATCGTGGACGGCGCCCGCAAGGCGGAGCTGCTGCGCGAGCTCGCCGCCCACGAGGGTATCCGCCTGGAGCAGGTCATCGCCGTCGGCGACGGCGCCAACGACCTGCCCATGCTCTCCATCGCCGGCCTCGGCATCGCCTTCCGCGCCAAGCCGGTGGTGAAGGAGCGCGCCCGCCACGCCATCGGGGCCGTGGGGCTGGACGGCATCCTCTACCTCCTCGGGATGCGGGATCAGGATCTGGCGGCGTTGGAGGCGGCTGTCACCGGCTGATTGTCGGGCCTCCTGGCGTCGGCCCGATCTACGCTAAGGCGCCATGCGGCTTGTGCATCATGCACTGTCCTCCGCGCTCGGCCGGGCCAGCGCAGGGACGCCCGCTATGGCTGCCCCGACGTTGGAGTGATCACGCAGCAGGCGGGCCGATCCGCGATGGTGCAGGGCTCGCGGCCTTCGCCGCAGGCGGGCGTCCCGTTCTGCCATTGCCGGCGCGCCTGTGCCGATAGGGGGATCAGCCCTTTGTCCGCCAAGTAGCCGGTGTCGCCCCAGGCGGACTCGCGGGTCAGCGCATCCAGATACTCTGCGATGCCCGGAATCATGCCGACGTGCTCGCCCTTGACATAGCAATAGAGCGGGCGGGACAAGGGATAGGTGCCGTTGTCGATGTGCTCGAAGGTGGGCTCGACGCCCTTGATGGCTGCCCCCTGGAGCTTGTCGCGGTTCTGATCGAGAAAGCTGAAGCCGAAGATGCCGACGGCGTCGGGGTTGGCCTGGAGCTTCTGCACGATCAAATTGTCGTTCTCGCCCGTACTGATGTAGGCGCCATCCTCGCGCATGGCATGACACACGGCCCGGTACTCATCGGGGTCCGTGCGCTGCAATGCCGCGATCCAATCGACGCTGCGGCAGCCGGCTTCCATGGCCGTCTCGACGAAGACGTCGCGGGTGCCCGAGGTCGGCGGCGGCCCGAGCACCTCGATGGGTAAGTCGGGCAGCTCCGGGTTGACGTCCTGCCAGGTCGCGTGGGGATTGGATATGAGTGTCTCGTCACCGTCGGCAGCCGGCACGTTCCGCGCGAGGGCGAGCCAGATATCAGCCGGACTGAGCTGGAGCTGCTCGGCGTCTTTGGCGTTGGCGATGACGATGCCGTCATAGCCGATCCGCACCTCGGCGATCTTGCGCACGCCGTTGGCCTCGCAGCGCGCAATCTCGCCGGGGGTCATGCGGCGCGAGGCCGTAGCGATGTCCGGATCGCCGACGCCGACGCCGCGACAGAACAGCTTGATGCCGCCGCCGGAGCCGGTAGCCTCGATCTGCGGCGTCGGAAAGGTCGTGGTCTTGCCGAACTGCTCCGCCACCGCGGTGGCGAACGGAAAGACCGTTGAGGAGCCGACAATGAGCACGCGCTCGCGGGCCATGGCGTCGGCGCCGACGAGGAGGGTCAGGAGCAGGAGCGGGAGCGATGGGCGGAACAAACCGGACTCCTCCAAAGGCTTACGGAGTTTCGGACGCCAACTTCGTCGCCTCGAAACCCATCACAAGACCGAGCCGACCGATAGGGCTCGCATGAGGCTGCCCATGCTACCGGAAGGGCGCGCATTTTCGCAGGCTTGGGAGGTATCCGGCTCGCGGTCGGATTCTCACGCCGGATACGACGGGCAAAGGGCTCGCGAAAAGGCGCCGCCCCTTGGTTCCGTGCCGAGCCCCGCCGAGCGCCGTCACCAGACGTCCGACGGGTCAGTAGCGCAGGAAGGGCGCCCGCACCTCGGCCCAGCGCGCCTCGTCCGTCACCAGGCGCGCATCCAAGTCGCCGGGCTCGGCGGTGGCGTCGTCGACCCATTCCCGCAAATCGGTGCCGCCGGACAGCAGATCGATGGCCAGGCGCTCCGTCTCGTACTCGTAGGGGAAGTCCCGCCAGATGTCGTAGTCCGGATACTCCAACCGCAGCGCTTTCAGGAACAGCGCCGTCAGCCGGTAGGGGCGGAAGGCGTCGTGCCGGTAGTGGACGCTGTCGGTGTGGATCTGAAAGCCGTGGCAGAGCTGGCCTTGATGCTTGTGGAAGGTAGGCTCGAAGCCGCAGCAGCGCAGCTGGCAGCCCTGCATCCAGTCTGCCTGAAGGCTCTCCATGCGCTTTAAGAGTCGGCAGATGTCGAGGCTCGGCGCGCCCAGGATCTCCAAAGGCACAGTGGTGCCACGGCCCTCCGAGAGGGTGGTGCCTTCCAGCAGCACGGTGCCCGGAAAGCAGCGCGCCATGTTGAGGCTGGAGGCGTTGGGGCTCGGGTTGACCCAGGCCAGCTCGTCCCGCGGCCAGCCATAACCCGGCGCCTTGGCCGGGTCGTAGCCCTGCATGGCGATGACCTCGCATTCCAGGTCCAGCCCCTTGGTCGCGACGAGCCACTTCGCCAGCTCGCCGAAGGTGAGCCCGTGGCGCATCATCAAGGGCGCGGCGCCGACGAAGCTCTCCCAGCCGGGCTCCAGGATGCTGCCCTCGATGGGCCGCCCGGCGGGGTTCGGGCGGTCCAGCACCCAGACCGCCTTGCCCTTGGCAGCGCAGGCGTCCAGTACATAGGCAAGCGTCGTTACATAGGTATAGATACGGGTGCCGATGTCCTGCAGGTCCACCAGCAGGACATCGAAGGTGTCCAGCATGGCGTCGGTGGGATAGCGGACGTCGCCATAGAGGCTGAACACCGGGATGCCGTGAATCGGGTCCACGTAGTCCTCGGACTCGACCATGTTGTCCTGCTTGTCGCCGCGCATACCGTGCTGGGGGCCGAAGGCGGCGGTGATATGCAGGCCGCCCGCGGTGCCGTGCTGATCGCCGACCAGCCCCATCAGCGCATCCAGGCTGTGCCGGCCTACATGGTTCACGGAGGCGGGATGGCCGAGCAGGGCGACGCGCCGGCCGGCCAGCGGCCTGCGCAGCTCGGGCTCGATGAGGAGGCGGTCGATGCCGAGTCGCATACGCAGGCTTCTCCACAGGTTTCGCAGGGTCTTCGATCCTGCCACACTCGGCACGCGGTGGCGAGCCGCCAAGGCGAGCGGCAGGCCGCCGGACCACTGACAGCTTCGCGGGCGCTAATCAATCAGCAGTCCGGAATATACCAATACACTGAGAAAGATCATCGCGGCCAACAATGCGCCGTCTATGCTTTACAAAGAAGCCTGGGAGATCAAGGCGGCCGAGGGGAGAAGGCCGCCGAGCAGCACGCAACTGCGGGCCCGCACCGAGCACTCGATTTCAGCCAAGGTTGCAGCATCCCGGCTCGGCAGGGCGGAGCAGAGGAATCAGGTCGAAGTCTCCGGCCCTTTTGGGGAGCGTGGGCGCGCTCGGATGTTCGATCCCGATCCTGATCCCGAGACCGAGTGCAAAATCGCCTGAACCGCGCTACCAGCACCCAGCACCCAGCACCCAGCACCCAGCACCCAGCACCCAGCACTCAGCACCCAGCAC
>NZ_NRRV01000067.1 GCF_016583825.1 Thiohalocapsa halophila
GGCCCGACATCCGGCAGCGAAGGCCAAGCCGCGCAGGCCCGGCCAATCGTCGGCCGCGTCCAACAGCTCTCGCCGCCGGTAGGTCGGCGCCGACGAAGGAGGCCCGACATCCCGCAGCGAAGGCCAAGCCGCGTAGGCCCGGCCAATCGTCGGCCGCATCCAGCAGATCCAGCCGCTGGTAGGTCGGCGCCGACGAAGGAGGCCCGACATCCGGCAGCGAAGGCCAAGCCGCGCAGGCCCGATCAATCGTCGGCCGCGTCCACCAGCTCCCGCAGCAAACGAAACAGCTTCCGCGGCGCCTCGGGGCGGCCGCGCTCGGCGTCCCGCTGCGCCGCGCGCACTGCGGCCCGCAGCCGTTGACGGTCCGCCTGCGGATACGCATCCAACAGCTCCGTGAGCGCCGCGTCGCCCTCGTCGATGAGCCGAGCGCGCCAACGCTCCACCCGGTGATGCCGCGCCGTCGCCTGGCGGGCCTGCTCGGCACGGGCGTCCAGCAGCGCTTGCAGCGGCGCGGTGCTCTCTTCCCGCGCCAGACAATTCGCCACCCGCTTCACGTGCCGGCGCATGGCCCTGCGGTCTTTGATGCGGGCGGTCTCGTCGATGGCCGCCCAGGTGTCCGGCCCGAGCCCCAGCCCTTCCAGCTCCGCCCGCGGCAGCCCGAGCATCTCCTCCGCCAAGTCCTGCAGCGCCAGGCGCTCGCGCTTGCGCGCGCTCTTGCTCGGCTCGTCGCCGGCCGGCTCGTCCGCGGGCAAAACGTCTTGGATGGAGTCGCTGTTGTCGTGCGTCATCCCGCGATTGTCGCCGATTCTTCGCCCGGCGACGACAACGCCGAGCCTCGGCAACGGCACGGGCGCGAGCGCACACGCTGGGCTATGCTGGCGCCACAGCTCGCACCCCACAGGTCCGCGCCCGGCGCACCTGCGCCCATCCATGTATCCAACGGAGCCCTCAAGCCATGTCGCCTGCCCGCCAAGCCCTGCTGACCCTGCCGTTGCTCACCGCCCTCGCCGGCTGCGGCGGCGACCTCATCGCCCCCGAGGGCCCGGCCAGCAATGCCTTTCTCAACAAGGTGGAGACCACCTGCGGCAATCTCACCATCGGCACCCAGCCCATCAGCTACCTGCTGGACGTGAGCACCGACGACGTCACCTTCCTCGACGAGATCGCCAAGCTCGGCGCCGGCGAGATCGACCCCGCGGCCTACCGCGAAGCCATCAACGGCTTCTACCCCACCGGCAACAACCAACCCGCCATCGACTGCGTCATAGCCCAGCTCACTCCATGACCGACCCCGCCGACTGGGCGCCGATGCCTGGCTCGACGCCGCCAACCGAAGGCGCACCTCCGTGGCGCAAGCTCCCGCGCCCAGTCCCAACACAGCCGGCCCGCCTGTCGGCTTCACGGATGAGGTGAGTGTCCCAGTAGGTCTAAACGTCGAGGGACCGACCCGGTGCGCAACGACGTAGGCGCATCCCCGTGAGCGCGGCAAGCGCTCGGGCCTGCCCGTCTGCGACGCGGGTATGCTGGTGTGCTGATGCGTATCACGATTCTCAGCACAATCTGCAACCTGGAGCGGTCACAAGGAGTCCGCTCGACACCCGAGCACTCGCGAGCCAAGGCGCACGGAATATGAACCGGATGCAGACCCTGGACCTGCTTAGGCACCACAAGCCCCGGCTTGCGCGACGCTACGGCGTCACCGCGCTCGCCCTGTTTGGCTTCTACGGACCCGCCACCTCCAAGCGTTACTTCGGCGTTCAGTTCTACCTGCAGGACCTACTTGGCCGCCCGGTCGATCTGGTCACGGAAAAGGCCCTAAGGCCCGGGCTCCGGCCCTATGTCGAGCGCCAGACGATCCGTGTCTGAGCCCACCAGCGCACCGCGCACATGGACGCTCTACGTTGAAAAAGGGCTCTGACCCAAATGGCGCTAACTTAAGCCAGTCCGCGACATGAATCAGACACTTACGTTGACTACGATACGACGATCCAAGCTCTCCTGCGGCACAAGCGGGCGGTCTTCGCATGTCGGACGGCCTGGAGCTGTTCGGGTTGCAGGCCAAGCGCTTCGCTAAGTGACTGTTTTTATGAAGACGCCGCTTAAGTTAGTGCCATTCGGCTCTGACCCCTTTTTGTGCTTTTTGTGGGTTCGGGGGGTGGTACTGCGTTTCCAGCGACGGATTCGGCTCAAGGCCCGGGAAATCCTGGCGCAGCCGCTGGAACCGATAGCTGAATTTCCCCGTATCGTGTAATACCAGCATGAAGGTCAGCCAGGCGCACAGCATGGCCTCCGGCAGGCCGAGCCGTGCGCGGAGCAGATCGCGCAGGGGCGAGTGGCGCTCAAGCAACGTCTTGCCGCAGGCGGCGACATCCAGCGCGTGATAGGCCAACAGGTGGAACTCACCAGCCGCCCCAGCCTTGCCCCAGTACCGCAGATAGTGCCGTGTATACATCGAGGCGCTCGCATACCTGGTGTTGCCGAAGTATGGTACCTCCCCCGGTGGCTCAGAGAGTGAGCCTGCCGATGCGGAAGTCGCTCTCGGGCAATACGGCTGGCCGAGCGACGGGTGAGCCCAAGCGGATGCCGGGCCTTCCGCTGGTGCGACCGCTCTGCGATGCCAGTAGTCGTCCGGCGCTCTGGACCGCCGCGGGTGGATAGGGGCATGCTGCGGCATCCCGGCAAGCGTCCGCTCGGACTTGGCCGCAACCGGGCGCAGAGCGCCCGGCGATGCGCGACGCCGCCTTTGAAATGGGACAAGGATTACCTGCTGCCGGCCCGCACCTGCCTCGGCGTCGGTCGGGCCAACGCAAACAGGCTCGAAAATCCGTCTGTTACAGCAAGCTCGGCGTCGAGCTTCCTGCCTCAGGCCGACCTACGGCGAATGCTTGCCCTGCCTCCGGAGCGGTGTCGCGAGCCATTGACACCGCGCTCACTCAAATCGAGCATAAGGTGGCTTAGGTGTGGCAGCAGCAGGCGATTCTCGGCATCGCCTTATATCGTTGCATCCCCTCGATATCCTTGGCTGCATCACTCGAATGTCCTACAAGGCCGGCCCTATAGACTTTATCGATGTCCGCGAGCTGCGTTGTCGGCCCGGCGTGGTATAGCAGCGTTTCGGAGAAGACGGCGAGCTGATGTTGACCCGCAACGACAAACCCTTCGGCATCCTCAACCGGTCCGGCCCGATGGACTTGGAGCAGCACTTGCCAGCCCTGCGTGCCGCCCGCTTCGGCCGGGCGCTGGACGCCGTTCGGCGCACTGCTGCCGACACTGGGGCTGACGGCCTAAGCGAAGAGGACATCGCCGCCGTCATTCGCGAGGCGCGACAGGAGCGGCGGCATAAGGCTGGCGATTGACGCCAATGCCCTCGGCTCCGGACTGCCTGCCCGTGCGTGCGCTCGCGAGCCCTGCATAGGCAGGGTTTCCAGCCCTCAGGCTGTCTGGCCGCGCCAGCCTGACTACGCAGTCGGCCACTGCCTTTTAGTCCAAGGGATGGCCGATGCCGATCCGGCGGACTTTCCAGATCCCGACCCCACGGCTTTGCACGGCATCGCTCCGGCCGCTCACTGCCGGTTGCTCATGAGGCACCTGCGCCGCTTCCGAAGACGGATGCGATGCCGGTGCTCGGGCCGCGGCAGGCATTGACGCTCATCGACAGCAAGACATGATCAACATCAAACCAGCACCTCCCACGACCAATAGCCCCACGGGACCAAGCACTGTCGGCACGGCCGACACCGCCAACCAAGCCATCGTCATTCCGGTGATGCTGGCGGGCTCCACGCTCTGGGGCCTGTATTGGCTGCCGCTGCGGTGGCTGGAACAGGCGGGGCTCGGCGGGCTGTGGGCGCTGACCTTTATCTACATCGGCGCTACCGTGACGCTGGGGCTGGTGGCGCGCCGGCATTGGCCGGCGGTGGCGGCCGCGCGCTGGCGGCTGCTCGGCATCGGGTCGTCGGCGGCGGTGTCGGGGATCGCATTCGGTCTGGGCATGATCGAGGGTGAGGTGGCGCGGGTGCTGATCCTGTTCTACCTATCGCCGGTGTGGGCGGTGCTGCTGGGGCGGATGCTGCTGGGGGAGCGGCTGCTTGCGGTGACGGTGCCGGCGCTGGTGCTGGCGCTGTTCGGGGCGGGGCTGATGCTGTTGTCGGACACCCGCGGGCTCGGTCAAGGGCTGCTGCGGGCCTTCAGTGCGGCGGACCTGCTGGGGCTGGTGGCGGGCTTTGCGTTTGCGCTCACCAATGTGCAGCTGCGCGGGGCGCGGGGGCTGCCGTCGGCGCTGAAGAATCTGGCGGCGGTGGCCCTGGTGCCGCCGCTGGCGGCGGTTGCGGCTGCGGGGGTGGGCAGCGACTTCAGCGCCCTGCCCTGGGCGCTGCTGGCGGCGCTGGTGGTGGGCGTGCTCTGGATGAGCAGCATGATCTCGGCGACCCAGTACGGGGTGACGCGGATGCCGCTGCAGCGCTCGTCGGTGCTGCTGTTGTTCGAGCTGATCGTCGGTGCCGTGTCGGCGGCACTGATCGCCGGCGAAGCCCTGAGTGTCACGGAGCTGGCCGGCGGCGGCTGTATCGTGCTGGCGGGGCTGGCGGTGGTGTGGCTGCGGCGGTGATGTGCGGGGTCGTGCCATCACGAAGGGTGAGCGCGAGCAGGCCTGTTCCCTCGATCCGGCAGGAGCAGCGCGCGATGCCGTGCTGGCTGTAGCTTCCTCTTCGTCGGGCCTGCTGGTGTCGGCCGGACCTACGCACTGACTGCGCCTACCGTGCACCGCCCGTCGAGCCGGCAGGATGCCGGCGGTCCCAGTGGCGCGCGGGCATGGCCCGCGCAGCGAAGCCGCCGTTACCAGGATTTGTAGGGCAGGAACTTGCCGTTGAGGGTGACGACGACGCGGTCGCCCTTGGGATCTTCCTGCTTGGAGACGTCCATGGAGAAGTCGATGGCGCTCATGATGCCGTCGCCGAACTGCTCGTGGATGACCTCTTTCAGGGTCTCGCCGTAGACGCCCACGATCTCGTAGAAGCGGTAGATCAGCGGGTCCGTCGGGATGGTCTGGTCCCAGGTCTTCTTCGGGAACTCGGTCAGGGCCGAGGCGACGTCCGGGCCCAGCCCCAGGGCCTCGGCGCAGCTCTCCGCGTTGGCCGCGCTCAGGCTGTTCATGCCGAGGCAGGCGGAGCAGAGAAACTCCGGCGAGATGCCGACGGCGCCGGCGAGCGCCTCCCAGGTCATGCCCTTGGCCTTCTTCGCCTCCAGGATGGCGGTCCTCATGTCGGTTTTGGTCATACGTCGGCACCTCGTCGTTGCGGCTGAGTGAATCGGTTGGGGTCAACCGTTACGTAGAGAGCAAGTCCGGTGCCAAGGTGCTGCGGCCTGCTGCGCGCCCGCGGCGGGATCAACCGCTCGGGCGGTAAGCATCGGCCCCGGCGACGGCAGCGCGAAGGCCATGCCTCCGAGCGATGTCTTGGGGCCGGTGGAGGCTCGGCGCGGATGGCCGGGTGGTGGGGCGGCGACGAACCGCTGGCGCGGCAGAGTCCGCCGACACGGGATCGGCAAGCATGCCCCGTGCCCCCGCAGTGCGTGCGGCGCCAATGGCAGTGGTGCCTGCTCCGCGAGGCCCTCGACATCGGTCGGGGTCGCGCGAGAAGGACAGAGCAATCCGGCGGTTACAGCAATCGCGGCGTCGGGCTTCGTCCCTCAGCCCGACCTACGGCTTGGGAGCCCGGGCAGGTATGACGAGCAGCCGTCCCACAGGGCCCTGGCGTACCCCGGCGTAGGTCGGGCCGACGCCAGGAGGCCCGACAATCAGGCGGTGACGGCACTCGCGGTGTCGGGCTTCGTGCCTCAGCCCGACCTACGGCGCTCGCTTTGTCGGATCTCTCGCGGGGTAGCGCCGCAGCGGACAATTGCCGCAGGCTCGGCATTGCCGACCGGGATTGTCGGGCATTGTCGACACTCGCAGCCGAGTCCGGGGCCGGCGAATGTCGCCAAAGCGGTGCATCTGGTGCGCGCGCATGCGCCGTTGCTGGGCAGCGGCGCCTGATCCACACCATGGCACGCTCCCTGCAGAAGCCACGGCATCGTCCATTGCCGGGAGCGCTGCATGAGCGCCAACGTCTCCGTCGACTACATCACCCACACCTTCAAGGGCCAGCCGGCGCCGACGCTGAAGGACATCGCACTGACCATCCACCCGGGCGAGCAGGTGGCACTGATCGGCCGCAGCGGCTGCGGCAAGTCCACCCTGCTGCACATGCTGGCGGGCCTGCTGATGCCGAGCGAGGGCTGCGTGCATATCCGCGGGCACATGGTCACGCGGCCCAGTGCCAAGTGGAACATGATGTTCCAGAAGCCGAGCCTGTATCCGTGGATGACGGTACGGCGCAACGCGGAGTTGGGCCTGCTCTTCGCCGGGCACCGCGACCCGGCGCGTATCGACTCGCTGCTGGAGCTGGTTGGCCTCGCCGATAAGGCGGAGGCCAACGTCCAGAGCCTCTCCGGCGGGCAGCAGCAGCGCGTCGCCCTGGCGCGCTCGCTGGCGACCTCGCCGGAGCTGCTGCTGCTCGACGAGCCCTTCTCCGCGCTGGACGCCTTCACCCGCGCCGCCCTCCAGGACGAGGTCTCGCGCATCGCCCGGCAAGCGGGTCTGACCCTGGTCATCGTCACCCACGACATCGACGAAGCCGTCGCCATGGCGGACCGGGTACTGATCATGGCGGCGAACCCCGGGCGCATCGCCGGCGAGATGGCCGTCGAGCTGCCGGCGCCGCGCGAGCGCGCCAGCGCCGAGTACAGCCGCGCCCGCGAGCAGCTGATGACCACCTTCGACGGGCTCGTCGGCGACGGCCGCAGCACGGCGCCGCAGCCGGCGGTCGCCACCGAGGAAGCACAGCGCGAAGCGGCCTAGGGGACGTCCCCCGGCGAGCGAGCCGACCGAAGCCGCAGCGCCAACCCCAAAACCTTCCCGCCGAGCCGCCTCCAGAGCGGCCGGCGCCACCACTGAGGCTGGCAACCGGATTCCCTCTCCACAGCCGACCATCGCAACCCTAAAGAGGCACCTTCGATGAGCCAGCACGACGACGATCTGAATTATCTCTTCGAGCACGAGATGTCGCGCCGCGATTTCATGCTCGACCTCCTCGCCAAGGGCGGCCTCGCCGCCACCATGGCGAGCCTGCCGGGCCTGCTGAACGCCGCCGAGCCGCCCGAAGACGAGGTGGTGCGCATCGGCTACATCCCCATCACCGACGCCACGGCCCTGCTGGTGGCCCACGCCAACGGGTATTTCGAAGAAGAGGGCCTCAAGGTCGAGAAGCCGACCCTGATCCGCGGCTGGTCGCCGCTGGTGGAGGGCTTCGCGGCCGGTAAGTTCAACCTGGTGCACCTGCTGAAGCCCATCCCCGTGTGGATGCGCTACAACAACGACTTCCCGGTCAAGATCATGTCCTGGGCGCACCTGAACGGCTCCGCCGTGGTCACGGGCAGGCACGTGGATGCCAAAGACTTCGCCGACCTGGCCGGCAAGCAGGTGGCGGTGCCCTACTGGTACAGCATGCACAACATCGTGCTGCAGATGGCGCTGCGCAACGCCGGCCTGAAGCCGGTGATCAAGGAGCAGACCGCGGAGCTCGCACCGGACGAAGTCAATCTGATGATCATGCCGCCGCCGGACATGCCGCCGGCGCTGGCCTCCAAGAAGATCGACGCCTTCATCGTCGCCGAGCCCTTCAACGCCGCCGGCGAGATGCTGGCGGGCGGCAACATGCTGCGCTTCACCGGCGACATCTGGAAGAACCACCCTTGCTGCGTGGTCTGCATGAACGAGCAGACCGTCGCCGCCAAGCCGGAGTGGACCCAGAAGGTCATGAACGCCGTGGTCAAGGCGCAGATCTACGCCCAGCAGAACAAGGGCGAGGTGGCGCACATGCTCTCGAAGGACGGCAAGAAGTATCTACCCATGCCCGCCAAGGTGGTGGAGCGGGCCATGACCTTCTACGGCCCCGACGACTACACGGACCCGAACGCCAACCGCCACGTCGAGGAGTGGCAAAACGGGCGCATCGACTTCCAGCCCTATCCCTACCCGAGCGCCACCAAGCTCATCGTCGAGGAGATGAACAAGACCCTGGTGGGCGGCGACACCACCTTCCTGAAGGAGCTCGATCCCGACTTCGTCACCCAAGACCTGGTGAACTACGACCACGTCAAGGTGGCCATGGAACAGTTCATGGACTGGTCCCAGGTGCCGGGCATCGACCCAAATGATCCCTACACCCGCAAAGAGGTGGTGGTGTTGTGACGGTCGCCGAAGGCACTCTACCGCTGGCGCCGGAGCACCGCCGGGCCGAGGCGCCGGCGCGCACCCGCCGGGCGCCGGCTCAGCCCGCCGCGGCGCAGGCCGGGGCACAGCCGGTGTCGGCCACGCCGCCGGCAGGGGCCGCGGTGGTGGCGCGCAGCGCCGGCAGCTGGCACACCCGCACCTTCCGCTGGCCTGCGGTGCGGGCCTTCCTGCTGTCCACGGTGGCCTACCCCGCCGTCGGCATCGCGGTGTTGTTGGCGCTGTGGTGGCTCGGCGGCTGGGCCATCGCCAACAACGACGACGTCGCGACCTTCGCCGGCTTCGCGCCGGCACCGGCCTTCGCGGCGCTCGGCGAGCTGGTAGCCTCCGGGGACGTTTGGGGCACCATTTACCCGAGCCTCTACCGCATCGGCATGGGCCTGCTCTGGGCCTTCGTCATCGGCGTGCCCGTGGGCGTGGCCATCGGGCTGTCGTCGGCGCTGCGGGAGGTCACGCATGTGCCCTTTCAGTTCCTGCGCATGATCAGCCCGTTGGCCTGGATGCCCATTGCGGTGCTGGCCTTCGCCACCTGGGACGGGGCCATTGTGTTCCTGATCACGGTCGCCGCGGTCTGGCCGGTGCTGTTCTCCACCGCCCAGGGCGTGCGCCGCATCGACCCCCTGTGGTTCAAGGTGGCGCGCAATCTGGGCGCCGACGGCTGGCAGATGCTGCGGCGGGTGATCATGCCGGCCATCGGCCAGGACATCTTCGCGGGCTTAAGGCTCGCGGTGGGGGTGGCTTGGATCGTGCTGGTGCCGGCGGAGTACCTGGGCGTCACCAGCGGACTGGGCTATGCCATCAACGACGCCCGCGACACCCTGGAGTACGACACCCTGGCGGCCATCGTCGTGGTCATCGGCATCATCGGCTTCCTGCTGGATGGCCTCTGCGTCAGCCTGATCAAGCGCTTTTCCTGGCGGCAGGCGGATTGAGCGGGCGGCACCGCCGGCCGGTGCTGCCGGCCTGGCGGCATTCCGCCGCGCCTACAGCAGGGCCCAGATCTCGGTGGCGACGCGGTCGGTGTCGGCATGGGTCAGATCCTTGTTCAGCTCGCCGGCCACGGCGTCGGCCAGGGCGCTGTCCATCTCTTCGCGCAGCATGCCGAGGAACTCCGGCGGCGCGATGAGGCAAAGGCGCTCGAAATCGTGGTTCTTGTAGCTGGTGTCCAGCTGGTTGGCGATCTCGCGGGCGAAGCGCTGGGCCTCCTCCTTGCGCGGGTCCAGCGACGGCTCCATGGCATGCCGGCCCGACCCGGCCGAGTCGAAGGTGCGCCCGGGTCGGTCCGCCTCGATTTCGCCGCCCTTGAGCGCGCCTTCGGCGCGGATCAGGTCTTCCAGCTCTTTGAGCGGCGCCCCACGACCTTCGAGCGCGAACAGGCGTGCGCGTGCGGCGTCGGCGACGATAGCCCAGATGGTCATGAACATTACCTCCTGTGGAAATGGTCTGGGGTCACACCGGCGGGTGCCGCATGCAACCACTGTTACCTTCACTGTAGACCCTTCCACCGCCACCCAAGGTTGATCACAGGCAAGCGCACGCCGACCGGTGGCGCTGCCGGCACTGATGGCGCGGGACTCGGGGCAGAGACCGCTCGCAGGCCCTTCGGCAAGTTATATATACCGTCCCCGCAATTTGATTGTGGGAGCGGCGTCCTCGCCGGGATGGGCGCTGATCTTGCGCCCGGAGGCGTCGCGGCAAGGATGCCGCTCCCACATGCCTGCAAAGGGCTACCCCCGCTATGGTCCGGTGGGCCCCTGCGCGTCTGACGCGTCAGCCGAGACCGAGCAGGGACTTGAGGGCGTCCTTGAAGAGGTCGATGAAGGCGGGGCCGAACACGGCGATGCCCACCACCAGCAGCGTAATCCAGACCAGGCCGATGGCGAGCCCGGCGAGGACCAGCAGCCCGTCGCGGGTGATGAGGCCGATGGAGGCCATGGCGATGCCGATGCCCGGCAATGTATTGGTGGCCGGGAAGGGGATCAGGATGCTCGCGATAAAGACGACGAAGACCGCACCCACCACCCGCTCCGCGGTGGGACCGGACAGCAGCAGCAGCCGCGGCCGGGCCACGGCCTCGATCCAGCCGAACCACTTGCGGGCGCCGTTGGCCATCTGGATCAGCCCCGACCGGCTGAGACGCCGCTCCCCGAAACGCCGCGGCATCCAGGGCTCCGGGCGGCCCATGGCCATCTGCACAGCGATGGCGATCATGGGCAGGGAGACGATCTGCGGAATGCCGTAGAGCAGTGGGATGCAAACCGGCACGGCCAGCGCGAACAGCATCAGGCCGAAAGCACGCTCGCCCAGGGCATGAGTGAATTCCAAGAGCGTCATGCCGTCGGCGGGTGCCTCCTCGGCGATGACTTCGAGGGCGGCGATCAGGCCGCGTCGGGGCGCGGCCTCTTCGACCTCGTCGGCGACGTCATCAACGGGGCGCTCGTTCATGGTGGATGTCCTGTCAACAGCGGCAGTGGCGACCGAAAGCAGCGCGGATGGTACAGCGCCCCGCCCGACCGCGCCTGCCCCAAATCACAGCCCGCTCCAGACGGCGGGCAGCCGCCCGCCAAATCATGGCGACAGTCGATAACACTGTCCTTCCACATTAAAGTGACAGTATATCTAACTTGTTAGAACGGGTTGACGAAGTTCTATATACCGTCCCCTAGTATTGAATCGGATAGACCGTCACTGTAATCAATTATGGTGACGGTGTATCCAATCCATCCTGCCGGTTCATACGGTTCTGTATACTGTCCCCATTAGTCGAGCGTTGGCGGATCTGACCTGCCGTTTTATGCCCAAGGCGATTGCTCGGACTTTTGGCGCGAGGCTTGCTAACGGGTTTGGCCACTTTGTCGTCAATCCCGAGCAGCCATGTCCGTCTCCGACACCGCCATCTCCCTGGAATCCGAGCTGCTGGTGGTCCAGCAGGCCGCCCGCATCATCAGCCGCAGCGACGACCCGGAGGGCGCTATCCAGGGCATCCTGCGGCTGTTGTCCCAGCTCTTGGGCCTGAACCGCGGCCGCGTGCTGCTGGTGGACCCACGCACCGGCGCGCTCGGCATCCGTTATGCCTACGGCCTGACGGCCGACGAGCGCGCCCGCGGGCGCTATGCCGTCGGCGAGGGCATCACCGGGCGCGTCTTCCAGACGGGCCAGGTGGAGCTGGTGCAGGACATCGACAGCGAGCCCGATTACCTGACCCGGGCGGTGTCCCGCGGCGTGCTGCCCCAGGAGCCGGTGGCCTTCATCGCCCTGCCTATCCAGCAGCACGAGCAGAGCATCGGCGTGCTGGCGGTGCACCGGCTGCGCCAGCGCGAGCGCCCCTTCCAGCGCGACGTTGCACTGTTACAGGTCATCGCGACCCTGATCGCCCAGGTTCTGCGCGTGAACGACCTGGTGGCCGAGCGCACCGCGCAATTGCTGTCGGAAAACCGGCTGCTCAAGAACCGCATGGAGAGCCGCGGTGCCTCCTACGGCATCATCGGCCAGAGTCCGGCGCTGCATCAGGCCATCAACCAGACCCTGCAAGTGGCGGCCACCAAGACCACGGTGTTGCTGCTCGGGGAGTCCGGCACCGGCAAGGAGCGCTTCGCGCGCATGCAGCACGTGGCGAGCAAGCGCGCCGACGGGCCCTTCGTCAGCGTCAACTGCGCTGCCATCCCGGCCAATCTGCTGGAGTCCGAGCTGTTCGGCCACGAGAAGGGTGCCTTCACCGGCGCCCAGGGCGTCAAGAAGGGCCGCATGGAGCTCGCCGACGGCGGCACCCTGTTCCTGGACGAGATCGGCGATCTGGACCTGGAGCTCCAAGCCAAGCTGCTGCGGGTGCTGGAGTACAAGGTGGTGCAGCGGGTGGGCGGCACCCGCGACATTCCGGTGGACGTGCGCATCGTCGCCGCGACCCACCAGAACCTACAGGAGGCCGTGAACGACGGGCGCTTTCGCCTGGACCTCTTCTACCGCCTCAACGTCTTTCCCATCCGCCTGCCGCCACTGCGCGCACGCACCGGCGACGTGCCCATCCTGGCCCGACACTTCCTGCATGCCGCCAACCAGGAATACGGCCGCAACCAGGTGTTCGGCACCGGCGCGCTGGAGCTGCTGGAGCGCTTCGGCTGGCCCGGCAACATCCGCCAGCTGGAGAACCTGGTAAAGCGCGCCGTGCTCATGAGCACGGAGTCCGTCATCCGCCGGGAGCTGATCCAGGAGATCCTCGCCGAGGAAGAAGGCATTTGCCAGCCTGGCGTCGCCGCCGGCACCGAGCCGGGCGGACTGCCAATCGCCGCAGCGGGCGGCGAAGCAGCTCCGCCCGCCGGGCCGAGCGCGCTCGCACCGGCGCCAGCGCAGGCCACGGCCATGGGATTGGCCGCCGCCGGCGGCGTGTCGGGCAACCCCTTCGACAGCAGCGAGCCGGGGCTGCGGCCCTATGCACGGGTGCGCCACGACGAGCGCGCACACATCGAGCAGGCCCTGCAGCGCCACCACGGCAACAAGACCCGGGCGGCGTTGAGCCTGGGGCTGACACCTCGGCAGCTGCGCTATCGCATCGTCAAGCTCGGCATCACGACGGATTGACCGCCGCGCCGGCCCAGTCCGGCCCGGCCTGCCCCGGACCGGCCATGTCGACATTGTCGACAAAGCGATCCAACGGCGAGCCCAATTGTCGACCCCGCGGGTGCGAAAATCGGCAAGTCTCTGTTTATATTGTCTTTACATGATAGGCATGGCGCTTGCTGACTACTGTGGGAGTTTCAGCCCGGTCCACTGCGACCACCCACAACAGACGGAGTCAGCCCCATGAGCGCCACCGCCGAGACCGTTGCCACCACCATCGACTTCCTGCGCCCCATCAACGCCGAGGGCCTCGCCAAGCTCGGCGAGAAGGGCAAGGCCAACCCCACCAATGTCGTCACGCTGAAGACCAAGACCGTCTGCGAGGGCCAGTTCCGCAACATGACCTATGTGCGCGACCTGGCGCCCATGCTCATCGACGAGCCGCCGCACCTGCTCGGCGAGGACAACGCCCCGAACCCCTCCGAGGCGGCGCTGGCCTCCCTGGGCGCCTGCCTCGCCGTCGGCGTGCACGCCAACGCCACAGCCCGCGGCGTGCGCCTGACCAAGCTAGAGCTGCACCTGGAAGGCGATATCAACGTCACCGCCGTTTGGGGCACCGGCGACCTGAATCCGGCCAAGCCGCTGGGCTTCACCGACATCCGCGTAACCATCGACGCCGACGGCGACGCGTCGAAAGAGGTGATCGACGAGATCATCGCCCACTCCAACACCTGGTCGCCGGTCGCCAACACCATGCGCCGCCCGGTGAACGTCAGCGTCGACCCCGCCTGATCGGCCCACTACGCGTCCGAGGCCGCCGGCCTCGGCCCTACGCACCCGCAGCCGGGCGCACCGCCCGCCGCCGGTGCGCCCGGCCAAAGAGACCACTGCGCGGCTGCTGGCCGCGCCCCTTGCCTGCCCCGACACCCGCTTCAGGAGCCGTATGCCATGAGCGCCGCGATCCAGATCCCCGAGCCCACGGCCGCCGGCCGCATCCCTCCCGCCGTGCAAACGGCCGATGAGCTGGTCGCGGCCACCCGGGCCGTGGTCGAGCACGAGCTCGCCCCGCTGACGGCGCGCATCGACACCGAAGGCCTCTATCCCAAGACCGTCATGCACAGCCTCGGCGCCGCCGGCGCGTTCCGCCCGCACCTGCCGGACGCACGCCCCGACGGCCGCCACGACTTCGGCGCCGCGATCCGCGCCATGGCCGCCGTCTCCCACGAGTGCCTGTCCACCGGCTTTGCGACCTGGTGCCAGGACACCTGCGCCTGGTACCTGCAAATGGGCGAGGCCGAGGCCCGCGACCTCTGGCTGGAGCAGCTCGCCTCCGGCCGTGTCCTCGGCGGCACCGGCATGTCCAACACCATGAAGGCCTTCTCCGGTATCGAGGACCTGCGCCTCACCGGCGAGCGGGTGGACGGCGGCTACATCGTCAACGGCAGTCTGCCCTGGGTCTCGAACCTGGGCGTCGACCACGTCTTCGGCTCGCTGTTCACGCTGAGCGGCGACACCAACCGCACCGTCATGGCCCTGGTGGACTGCAGCTCGCCGGGCTTCACGCTGCGCCAGTCCGCGCACTTCGTGGCGCTGGAGGGCACGCGCACCTTCGCCTGCCTGTTCGACAACGTCTTCATTCCGGATGCCCATGTCATTGACCACGACGGCGCCGGCTTCCTGCGCCGCGCACGGGCCGGCCTGGTGCTGCTGCAGTTCGGCATGGGCGCCGGCAACATCCAGGGCTGCATCGATGTCTGCCGCGGCGCGGAGACCCTGCTCGGGCACGTGAACCAGTTCCTGGACGACCGCCCAGACGAGCTCCAGGAGGAGCTGGACGACATCGTCGAGGCGGTGCTGACCCTGGCCGAGACGCCGTATGAGACCTCCGAGGACTTCTTCCGCGAAATCCTGCAGCTGCGCCTCGCCGCCGGCGAGCTGGCACTGCGCGCCTCCCAGTCCGCCATGCTGCATACCGGCGCCAAGGGCTATCTGAGCAGCGCCCCGGCCCAGCGCAAGCTGCGCGAGTCCTACTTCGTGGCCATCGTCACGCCGGCGACCAAGCACCTGCGCAAGGAGCTGGCAAGGATAGAGGCGGAGGAAGCTTGAAGGGTGAAGTGTGAAAGGCGCGCCCGGCTCGACCCGGCAGCCTTAGCGGCGCCTCGCACCTCAGAAACTCGAAACTCGAAACTCGAAACTCGAAACTCGACAACGTATCCGAGTTAGTCAGGATTCCTCCATGAACACCTTCCAAACCCCGCTTTCCGCCGACGAAGCCGTCGACAAGCTCAAGACCGGCGTCGAGGTCACAGGCCTGCGCGTAGTGGCCCACATCAACGGCCAGGCCAACGCCAAGCTCATCGGCAAGGAGGTCCCGGCGGACCAGATCCTGGAGATCTTCCGGCCGGACTTCGCCATCCGCGTCTGGGACGCCTGCAAGCCCGCCGGTCACGACATCCCGCTGCGTATCCATGTCTACGAGGACGGGGGCGCCACCAAGGTCGCCTGCCGCATGCCCAGCACCGTCTTCGCCGCCTTCGAGAGCCCGGCGCTCGACGCCATCGGTGCGGAGCTCGACGCGCTGTTCGAGCAGATCCTCGCCCAGGTGCCGCGGGCCTGAGCCGGCGCGCCGCCACTCCCAGCCCCCCAGTCCAGCCCCAGTCCAGCCCTGCCCGGAGCCGTACCCATGACCGACGCCCCCTACCGCAAGTGGGTTTGCGATGCCTGCGGTTATATCTATGACGAGGCCAAGGGGGACCCCGACGGCGGGCTGCCGCCGGGCACCCGCTACGAAGACATGCCGGACGACTGGCAATGCCCCCTGTGCGGGCTGCGCAAGGCGGACCTGCGGCCCCTGCCCGACGCCCCCGCCGCGGTCTCGGACCTCCCCGGCCCGGCGGAGAGCGCGGGGAGCGGCAAGCACCGCAGCCGGCGCTTCCGCAGCGCCGAGCACCTGATCATCGTCGGCGCCGGCGTCGCCGGCTGGTCCGTGGCCGAGGCCGCCCGGCGCCGGGACCCGTCGCTGCCCATCCTGCTGGTGACCGCCTGCGAGGGCGCCGTCTACGCCAAGCCGTCGCTGTCCACGGCCCTCGCCCACGGCCGGGCGCCGGCTGAACTGGTAGACGCCAGCGCCGAGGAGCGCGCCGCCGAGCTCGGCATCGAGGTGCTGACCCGCACCCGGGTGCTCAAGCTCGACCCCGCCAAGCGCCGGCTCATCACCGCCCGCGGCGGCATCGCCTACGGCCGGCTCGTGCTCGCATTGGGTGCGCGCCAGCGTCGCCTGGACATCGACGGCGATGCCGCCGACGCGGTGCTGCGCGTCAATGATCTGCGCAGCTACCGCGACCTGCGCCAGCGCCTGGACGGCGGCCACCGGCACATCACCCTGCTTGGCGCCGGCCTCATCGGCTGCGAGCTGGCCGACGACCTGACGGCAGCCGGGCATCGCGTGAGCATCGTCGACCCCGGCCAGCGCCCCCTGGCGGCGCTGCTGCCGGCGGACGTCGCCGAGCGCCTGCGCGAGCGCTTCGACACCAAGGGCGTCGACTGGCGGCTCGGCCAAACGCTGGCTCGGGTGGACCACGCCGACGGCGCGCTACGCGCCACCCTCGCCGACGGCACCACCATCGCCACGGACCTGGTGCTCTCCGCCGCCGGTCTCCTGCCCATCACGGAGCCCGCCGCCCGCGCCGGCATCGCCGTGCAGCGCGGCATCGTCGCCGACCGCCGGCTGCGCACGTCGCTGCCCGATGTCTACGCCCTCGGCGACTGCGCCGAAGTGGAAGGCCGCTGCTTCAGCTACATCGAGCCCATCCGCCGCCAGGCCGAGGCCATCGCTGCGGACATCGCGGGCGAAGACGCGCCCTTCCTGCCGCTGCCGCCGCTGGTGCGCATCAAGACCCCGAGCCTGCCCATCAGCGTCTGTAACGGCCAGATCGCCGCCGGCGCCGACGCCGCGCACTGGCAGCGCGTCAGCGACGGCGCCGACGGCACCCGCCTGGAGCACACCGGCACCGAGCCGGCCTTCGTCCTCACCGGCAGCTACGCCCAGCTCGGCACCGAGCTCTACCGCACCCATTTCGGCTGAGCAGCGGTCCGCGCGGCTAGCCGTGCGCTCAGCCTGAGCGTCCGGCCACCTGCGGCGGCCCGATCTGCGGCGGCTGCTCCCGGGCGGCCCCAGCGCGAACGCTCGCCAAATCCACAGCTTCGCGACAACCCCCGTCGCCACGGCCCCACGGGCGAACCGAGAAGCAGTGCTTCGCAGTGTGAAGCCAAGGTTCTGCGCCCCACAGGCCTGTTCCTGATCGCTTTTCTCGGAATTAGGCCCCAGTGGTGCGAAGCACGGCATCCCCTGCTGCGCCGGAAAACCCTCGTAAGTCGCTGATTCTTATACCTTCTCTTAAGTGGCATGGGGGCTGCTTCAGCCCCTGCGCCGCCAGCCGGCGGTGACACCACCAAGCGAAGCGAAACGAGGAGTGACTCCATGGCCACACTGAAAGACGAGCTCGAGACGCGCGTCGCCGAATACGACCGCTGGGCGATACGCCGCCAGTTCGGGGCCGACGGGCCGAATATGCGCCGACTCTGGGTACTGACCTGCATGGACGAGCGCCTGCCGGTGGACGAGGCGCTCGGCATCCGCGCCGACTCGCCCGTGGGCGGCGGCGATGCGCATCTGTTCCGCAACGCCGGCGGCATCGTCACCGACGACGCCATCCGCTCGGCGATGCTCACCATCAACTTCTTCGGCACCAAGGAGATCATCGTCCTGCAGCACACCGGCTGCGGCATGCTCTCCGCGAACGGCAACGACCTGGTGGCGGCACTGCAGGCCAAGGGCGTGGACACGGACGCCGTGCCGGTGGACCCCTCCCTGCCGGAGCTGAGCCTGCAGCCCGGGGCCTTCGGCAAGTGGATCGGCATGATGGACGACGTCGACGAGACCTGCCTCAAGTGCGTCGACTATCTGCGCAATCACCCGCTCATTCCGGACGACATCACCATCAGCGGCTGGATCTGGGAGACCGAGCTCCGCCGGCTGCGGGCGCCCACCACGGACGCAGACGCCCGCGCCCGCACCCAGTACTCCACCGCCACCATGGGCGTGCAGGGGCCACAGCCGCCGCGCTGGAGCTAGCTCGCAACCCGCGAGCGCCGCGCGCTCGCCGGCTGCCCGGCAGCCGGCGGACGCACGCTCATTCAGCACGCCGGAGCGAGCCACCATGCCCACCTATGACTATCAATGCACCCGCTGCGGCTCCCGGCTGGAGGCCCGCCATGCCATCGGTGCGACGCCGCCCGCCTGCGACCACTGCGGCGGCGGGCTGCGTCGGATGCTGCTGCAGGCCCCGGCCATGCACGGCTTCGCCGCCCGCGGCCGGGACGCCGCCGCCCGATCGCTGCCGGAATGCGGCAAGGGCTGTCGCTGCTGTCCTTGATCGACACGAACCGCCCACTGCCTGCTCGGGAGACGACGCTGCATCGGCGTTTCCCTCGATTCACCGCCGAGCGCAGACGGGGCGTCACGCTGAGGAGACAAGACCATGAATACGCTGACCATCGATCCGCCATCCGGGGCACGCCCGGCACTGGCGCGCTGGGACCTCGCCGGTGTCGGCGCCTCGCTGCTCTGCATCCTGCACTGCGTCGCAACGCCCGTCATGGCCGTGGCGCTGCCCGCCGCGGAACTGCTCGAGCGCCCCGCCCATACGGCATTCGCCGTCGCCATCCTGTGCATCGGCCTCCTGGCCTTCATCCCCGGCTATCGGCGGCATCGTCGATGGCCGGTGGTGCTGCTGGCCTTGCTGGGCTTCGGACTCTTGTCCGCGGGCGTGGTGTTGCCGCCGGGGACCCTCGGCGAGGGCGCGGAAAAGGCCCTGACACTGCTCGGCGGCGCCCTGCTGATCACCGCCCATCTGCGTAACGGCTATCTCTGTAAGGTCTGCCGCGTCTGCGGCGGTGCGCCCTGCGGCACCGCTATTGCCGAGGCTCCCGCTAGGTGATAGTTCTTGCTGCTGCGGTCATGGCGGCCCGGCTGACGCTCCGTCAGGCCCCGGACCGCCGTGCCCGCGGCCTTTTCTTCAACCCGCGGGGTTCGGGCCGGCCCGGTCCGACCCGAAAAATGGAGGCACCGGCCTCATGCAGTCGCCCCGCCCACCGACGCCCGACGCGTCAGGGGTGACTGCCCATGCACCAACCATCCGCGCCGCAGCTGACCCCCATCGCCTTCCTGCAGACCTTCGCAGTACAAAGCCTGCGGGCGGCCAAACGGCTCGGCTGCGCCCAGTGCGAGGACGGGCTGGACCATGTCGAGCACATCGGCCTCACCGCCGGCGCCTGCTTCGAAGAGGCCTGCCGCCGGCAACAGGGCCTGGACGGGCCCATCGATCTGGACCAGTACGCCGACCTCATCCTGAGCATCAAGAACCAGATCGGCGGCAACTTCTCCCGCGCCTCCAGTGACCCGGGCGCGGTGCGGGTGGTCAACAGCCGTTGCCCTTTCGGCGACATGGTCAAGCAGGCACCGGAGCTCTGCCGCATGACCGCGAGCGTCTTCGGCGGCATCGCGGCGCGCAACTTCGGCTATGCCAAGGTGGAGCTGCGCCGGCGCATCGCCACCGGCGACGACGGCTGCGAGGTCTGCATCTATACGGATCGCGACAGCGCCCGCGGCCAGCCCGGAGACGAGTACCACAACGACAACGGGCGCGTCGTCAGCCAGGCCGCCGCCACACAGCTGCGGGATCGGGTGGAAGAGAAGATCCACCATGTCTGGTGCATGAGCGCCCATGGCACCGACGCCCAGGACAAGGGCGGCCCGAAGATCATCGCTGAAAGCGCGGCCATGCGTCAGGCCCTGGAGGCGGTGGAGATCGTCGCCCGGACCACCGCCACGGTGCTCATCACCGGCGAGACCGGCGTCGGCAAGGAGATCGTCGCCCATGCCGTGCACGCGCTCAGTCCGCGCAGTGCGCGCAACCTCGTGGCCGTCAATGCCGGCGCCATCGCCGAGAATCTGGTGGAGAGCGTCCTGTGTGGTGCCCATCTGCATCCCGCCCCTGCGGGAGCGCCGCGACGACTTGAATGCCCTGGTGCACCATCTGCTGCGGCGGATCGCCGAACAGCACGGCCAGAGTCGCAAGGTGCTGGGCGAGCGCGCCTGGCAGCAGGTTAGCCGCTATCACTGGCCCGGCAACATCCGCGAGCTGGAGAACGTGCTGGAGCGCGCCTTCCTGTTCGCCCGCGGCCCGGTCATCGAAACCCTGCCCCTGCTGACGGACAAGCTCCCGGACGCGTCGCCGCAGGCCCTCACCGCGCCGGCGCCCGAATCCGCCGGACAACACAGCAGCCTGCGGACCCTCACCAAACAAGCCGCCCTGGACACCGAGAAAGAGCTCATTCGCGCGGCGCTCACGCGCATGCACGGCAACGTCACCGCCGTCGCCCGACACATCGGCATCAGCCCGCGGGCGGTGCATCAGAAGCTGCGCAAGCACGGCATCGACCCGCGTCAGTTCCGACCCACGCAGGCGGGCGACTCGGCGGTGCAGGGTTGAGGCCCCGCACCCCGCCCACTGGCTCGGCGCCCGACGCGAGACCGGGCCCGCCGCCGGGCTGACCACCCCCGGCGGAGCCGTGACGGCAACCTGGCTCATCGAGGCCGCGCCAGCATTGGGCATTGATGGGCGCAAGCTTTTCGATCAACGACTTGCGGCGGAGCGGAGCGGCCCTGTCGCCGGCCGGCGCCTCGGGTCGTCTTGACCGTTGTACGGGAAAGCCCTAATCTCGACTTCCACAAGGCGGGGCTCGGCTCGTATCGACAATCGCCCCGCCCAACCGCAGGCGGCTTCAACCGGAGCAGATCGAATGAAAGAAGCTTTCCAGGCGCTGGTCCTGCTCGTCGCTCTACCTGCCACCTCGGCATTGGCCGACGATCAAAGCATCCGCGCCGCGGTCGGCGGCGGTTTGGCAGGGGCTGTGGGCGGCTACCTCGGCTCAGAGCTGGGGGGCCGCTCAGGCGCCATTCTCGGCAGCGGACTCGGCGCTGCGCTCGGCTCCGCGGTGGCCACGGACGGATACGAAGACCGCCGGTATTACCGTGACCGCAAGTACCGTTACAAAGATCGCGAGCGCCGCTACCGGCGCGACCGCGATGATGATTGGGACGATTGACACGCGAGCGGCGCAGAGGCGCCGAGCCCGCACGCGCCTTGGCGTAGGTCGGGCCGACGCAAGGAGGCCCGACAATCAGGCGGTGACGACAAGCGGGGCGTCGGGCCTCTGCCTCAGCCCGGCCGGCGGCGAATACTTGCCCAATCTCCGGAGCGGGCGCGTCGGAGCTAGAGCCGTCGGTGGTCGGAGTTGTGATTAAGGCCGTCTTCCGGGGAAAGGGGGAGCCAGCTCCGCAGCCGCTTCCGAAACGGTAGTTCAACGGCCTGGGGAGACGCCGATTTATTGGCCATCCTAGCCAATAATCGGACGGAACCCGGCTGATTCCGAACGGGGCGGTTTCCGGGTTCCTGCATTTCCAGCGACTTAGGTCGCTGAATATGGCAGGACATGCTGCCCCGCACGGGAAACCCGAGCGAATCGGCGCTCCCCTGGCGCGGCGCTGCCGATTCCCCCACCACCGTTCCTTGTCGTAACCGTCATCACCGCCGTGACTAAGGTTCGATGACCCCAACGAGCCGCAACGGTATCCAAGTCTCTCCATCAGCGCACGAGGCCACCGTCCCCTCCCCTGTTCTTGATCCATCGCACCGCGACCGGGCACACCGCTGCCAGGGTCCTGCGGCCGCCCAGCAGCCCGAGCATCGCCGCCACCGCCTGACGGAGCCCCGCCGCCCCCGCGCTCGCCATGTCCATCAGCTTCACGAAGAAAACCATCGCAGAGGTGCTCATCCTGCTCGCCGGCGCGATCATCGCCGGTGCGGGCAAGCAATATGACTCGCCGCTACTGCTGGGTCTCGGTGTCATCGTCATCGGCGCCGGCGTTGTCTGGGGCGGCGCCAACGCCATCCGCCGCCGGCGCCTGATCTTCCTCCACGGTGAGGCGAGGTTCATGACCCACCGCTACACGGGCGCAGCGGCGGTGTTGTGGGGCATCCTCCTGGTACTGACAGGCTTGGCCCTGACAGCCGGCGGCGTCGGCATCACGCTCGGGCAGCAAGCAGCGCTCAAGGCGTTCGTGATGCAGCCGGGCGCCTGGCTGATCGCCGGCGGCGTGGCGCTGTTCTTCACCTCCGCTGCCGCTTTGGTGCAGCAGGCCAGTGACGGCTCGCACGAAGGCTTGCGCGTCCTCCTGGCCTTGCCCGGTTATGCCTTCGCGGCCTTGGGCGCGACACTCGGCGTTGGGCTCGCAGCCGTCGGCAGCTGGGGGCTCTGGGATCCCGCCGGGCTCATGGACCTCAGCACCGAGCTCCGACTCACGGCAAAGGCGTGGCTTCACGGCCTCTGAGCAGGCCTGACGCGTAGGAAACAAAAAAGGGACAGGCCTTCGCCTGTCCCTTCGATGTGATGGTGCGCCCTGATGGACTCGAGCCATCGACCACCTGATTAAAAGTCAGTTTTTTACTTCGCATCGAGAGTCCTTCAACATCCCCACACGTCCAACATGTAAAGAATAATCAAGCCAAAACAGATGGATATGGTTGCTCCCAGTCCATTGGCGAGTCATGATGCCCTGTGGCAGCCAGCGTCAAACGGCTACCAAACGGCTACGAGCCTGTTATGCAAGAGGAGCGACCATGGTTACCGTAAGGGCTTTGCGGGTGCTCGCCCCTGGGGTGTGGCTGTCTGGCGGCGGCGCTCGCGGAGCCGGTACCCTGATGTTCCGTCGCACCGGGGGAGTCATCCGCGCGTACTTTCGGTACACGCAGCCCGACGGCTCTCGCTACGCGCTGCCGCTTGGACATTACGATGAGAACGGCACCGTTGGTCTGACGTTAGCGCAGGCTCGCTCTAAGGCCGGCGAACTGTCGAAGCTGTATGTGGCAGGCGAGAAGGATCTCCGCGCGTACCTCTATGCGGTTGACTCGGATCACGATCCGCTCTGGGCGGAGCTCGCGATCTGACTGCGGCGGACTCCGACAGACATGTCAGCTTGGGGTCTTCGCAGGACTCCCGGCCGCGGCTTATCGATACCGCCGCATCTGTCCGACCAAGACACCCTGGATCAGCACCTCGTCCGGGTGATATTCCATGGCCTGCATCGCGCTGTTCTCGGGATAGAGCAGCACGCGGCCCGACTCCTGCAGGATGCGTTTGAGGGTCACGTCCTCGCCCCGAATCAGCGCGACGACGATCTCGCCGTTGCGGGCATGATCGCGCTGCTCGATAACGACATAGTCGCCGTCGAGGATGCCGGCCTCGCACAGCGAATCCCCCGCGATCTGCAGGACATAGCACGGCCGGTCGCTGCGCAGGTGCGACGGCACCGCGATCTGCTCGGGCTCGGCGATGGCCTCGATGGGCCGGCCGGCGGCGATGGTGCCCAGCAGCGGCAGGAGATCCTCATGCGCCGGCTCTGGTGCCGGCTCGCGCGCGGGCTGCGCCACCAATCGCACGCCGCGATGCTGGCCGTGCAGCGGTTCCACGAGACCGGCTGCGACCAGGGCCTGGATGTGCTTGTGCAGCGAGCCCCGCGAGCGGAGCCCCAGCAGCCCGCAGAGCTCATCCAGCGTCGGCGCCGGCGCGCCCGCGTCCTCGCGCCGGCGCAGCCGATCGAGGATCTCCTGTTGTCGTCGCGTCAGGGCCATCGAACTGTTTCCTGTTGGTTCTCCCCGTCTATGCTACGCTAGTGGAGAACAAATAGAGAACCGTTCGGTCCAACCACGCGCACGCGTCGGGGTACTCGTCATGCAGACCGTCACCTACCTCTGCCCGAAACGCAGCCATCCCACCTGGGACCCGGCGCTGAAACCGCTGGATCTGGAGCTCGATACCGGCGTTGAGCTGCCGCTGCTCGGCTATGTTACCGCCGGCCAGCCCATCGAGACGCCGGCGGATCGCGAGGCCGTGCGCGTGCCCAGCCACCTGCTGCACCGGCGGGTCGTCAAGAACAGCTATGCGCTTCGGGTGCGCGGACACTCGATGATCGATGATCAGATCCAGGACGGCGACATCATCATCGTCGAGCGCCGCGAGACCGCCGAGAACGGTGAATCCGTGGTCGCCATGATCAACGGCGAGCGCGTGACCCTGAAGCGCTTCTTCGTCGAGCGGGAGGGCATCCGGCTGCAGCCGGCGAATCCGGACATGGACCCGATCTATCTGCGTCACGAGGAGCTGCAGATCCTCGGCATCGTCGCCGGCGTGATCCGCCAGGGATGACCGCCTGCCGCTGCAGGCCAGCGGTACCGACCTTTCAAGCCGCGCCGAGATACTCCAGCACTCGCCGCACGTAGGCCCGGGTCTCCCGAAACGGCGGAATCCGGTTGCCGTACTTCGCCACCGCCCCTCGCCAGCGTTATGCCGCGTCCTTGCTTATGCCGCGTGCCAACGAGAGATAGGCGCCGCAGGGCGCTCGAAGGGTTTGCCGACCAGTCTGGCAACAACGCCAGATCAGCGGAGAGACGACATGTCCGAGCAACCGTTACCGTTTGCGACTTAAGGATCTGCATGCGCCGCTCCTGAGTGCCTTCCTCATTCATCTGGAACACCAATGCGGCAACTGCGTGAAAACCGGGAACAACCGGCTGGCTGCCCGGCATGCGTTCTTTCGCTTCGCCTGCTATGAGGCGCCACAGCGCCCTCTGCTATGCCAGCAAGTCCTGGTCATCCCAACCAAGCGATATCCCAAGCGTTCGGTTACCCTTTTCAACGAACAGCAAACCGCCGGGCTCCTGGCTGCACCGGACCGCTCGACGTGGATCGGTCGGCGCGACCACACGCTCTTGCTTGTCGCGGTCCAAACCAGGTTGCGCAACAGCGAGCTGCGTGCCTTGCGCAGCCGTGATGTCGCGCTCAACGGCACCGCCTAGGTTTGCTGCATGGGCAAAGGGCGCAAAAAACGTTGTACGCCGTTGCGCCCTGCCGTCGCTACCGTGGTCCGAGACTTTCTACGGCGAGATAAATGTCGGCGGGAGTTGCTCGCTGCGCCGCAATGCACTGCTGCGCGCGCGCCCCATGCGGCACGGGCGGCGCCAAGACCTTGCCGACGCCAAAGCTTCCGTTGTGCTCGCCAAGCCTCGGCAGCGAACGCCGCCCGGTCAGACTGGCGATGTGGGACCAGGTCGCCTAATCTGGGGTGCTGGAAGCGGCATCGACTGCCGTGCAACCGAACTGGAGTAACCGGCAACCATGCGAGCGATACCGCGGTCCCGCCTGGCGGACATGGCCACTGAGATGCAGGACTTCGCCGCGGACCTCGGCGGCTGGATGCGTGACGGGGCGCGCCGCCTCAGTGGTGCCGACAGGCGCGCCCTCGCCGAGCGCTTCAGCGCCTGGGCACTGGCCGACGGGCAGCTCCCTGACGGCGGTCTGCGGGCCTGGATCGAAGACCTGGACGCCGTGGGTCGCGAGGCCCTCACCGAGCAGGTGGCCGGCTTCTGCACGGACTTCGAGATCGACCTGGCCTGGCTCGTCGACGGCGAGCTCGAGGCATGGCCTGCGCTTGAGGCGCAGCTGCGATCACTGGTGACACACTACTGCTTGGCCTGCAAGGCCGCCGTGGACGCCGATGCGGATCTGATGCGGTTCCGTCGCCGGCGGCTCTGGCAGCACCAGCGCGGCGACGGCGCGGCCGGCGTGCGGGGTGACCAGGGCGGTGACTAGGGCACCGCGCAGGCGCACGGTCACAACCCTCGGCGCCTGCTCCGGGCTCACCCGCCGTGATGTGCGCCGTCGCGGCTCTGGTGGGCCGATCCCAGCCGGGGCGCCCGCGTCGCCAGCAGTCCGACGCCGAACACGGCCCCGAACAACAGCGACGAGGGCAGCACACCCAAGCGCAAGCCGAGATTCAGCGCAGTGTTCACCACGGCATAACCGCCCCAGTAGGTCAGCACCCGCCGCAGCTGCGCCTGCTGCGCGCGGGCGGTGACAACCACCCGGGGCAGCCGACGCAGGCCGCCGTCGAGCAGCAGGATGCCGGCGGTGTCCGTGGCCAGGTCGGCGGCGCCGTGCAGGGAGATGGCGCAGTCGGCCTGGCGCATGGCCAGGGCATCATTGACGCCGTCGCCGATGAAGCAGACGCGGCGGCCCGCCGCTTGCAGCCGGCGCACCAGGTCGGCCTTCCCCTCGGGCAGGACATTGCTGTACGCCTCCGTCAGGCCGAGCGCCTGGGCCTGGACGCGGGTGGGCTGCTCGGCATCGCCGGAGACCAGCGCCAGCTGCGCGACGCCCTGGTCCTGAAGGAAGTGCAGGATACCTACTGACTCGGGGCGCTCGCAGGCACGCAGACTGATGACGCCCTGCACCGCCGCCGCATCCGCCACCAGCAAAGCCGTCTCCCCCTGCACCTCGGCGGCGGCGAGCGCGCGCTGGGCGCGCTGATCGATGGGGATGCCGGCAGCATGCAGGTGACGGCGACCGCCCACCAGCACCCGCTCGCCGTCGATGACGGCGCTGACACCGAAGCCGACGCGGAAGTCCGTCGCCGTGGCCTGCACCGGCGGGCAGTCCGCACGCTGCGCGGCCGCCGCCACCAGGGCCTGCGCCAGAGGATGCGTGAGCCTGGCCTCGGCAGCCGCCGCCGCCGCCAGGACGCGGGCCGGCACCCAGTCGCCGGTGGCGATGACCTCGGAGACCTGGAGCGCGTCGGCGGTGAGGGTGCCGGTCTTGTCGAACAGCACCGTATCCACCTGCGCCAAGGCCTCCAGGGCCCGGCCGTCCTTCACCAGCACACCCTCGCGCAGCAGCGCGCTCTGCTGGTTGGAGACGGCCAGCGCGCCGGCGGCCCGCACTGCATTGATGGGCGCGCTGAACAGTATCGCCAGCGCCGCCGACGGGCCGATGACGGGCCAGACCAGGGCGCTCGCACCCAGCAGCGGCAGCGCGGTGGCATCGGCGATGGCCTCCGCCTGCAATTGCAGCCGCGTATGATGGCCGGCCCCCTCGCGCAGGATGCGCTGCACCCGCGCCAGCCGGGTGTCGCGGCCGGCGACCGCCACCCGCACCCGCGCCTCGCCGTGCAGGACCAGGGTGCCCGCATACACCGGATCTCCCGGCCCCAGCGGTCGCGGCACGGACTCCCCGGTGAGCCGCTGCTGATCGACGCTGATGCTGCCGCATTCGATGCGTCCGTCCACCGGCACCGGCTCGCCGGTGGCCAGCGCCACGAGGTCGCCGGGGCGCAGCCCATCCACGGCCGTGGGCACCTCGGTGTCGCCGTGCAGCACGCGCACCCGTGTCGGTGCCGGCAGCCCGGCATCGAGCAGGCGGCGCGCCCGCTCGCGGCTGCCCAGCACTGCGACGTCGGCTGCGTGGTAGATCCAGCACTGCACCGCGGCGGCCAAGGGCTGACCGAGCCCCAGCGCGCCGACGCAGACCACGACATTGACCGCGTCGTCGCCCACCCGGCCCTCGCGCACCAGGCTGCGCTCGCCTGCCCGCAACAGCGGCAGCATACTGTAGATGGTGACCGCCACGGCCGCCGGCGTCAGGACCGGCAGGGCATAGCTGCCGACACAGAGCGCCAGTGCCCAGTTGCCGACGTGCAGGTCGGCACGGCGCCGCGTCAGCGCCTGCGCGTCGGCCTCCGCGTCGGGCTGCCGCCCGGACCGGTCCCAGCCCCGCCCGCGCAGCAGCCGCCGCAGCCGGCGCGGGCGCTGGCTGCGCTCGGCGACGCGCTGGCCGGCATAGGTGCCGAGCGCCAGCCCCACCTGAACCAACGCCATGGCTCAAACCCCGGGGCGCGGTTGTGGACAGCGCCGCAGCAGGCCCCCGGGGGCGAGGCGCGCGGGGCGCGCCGAGCCAGCCGCGCGACGCAGCAGAGGCGCCGTCATTCGCTCGCCGGGCTTCCTGCTGCGGAAGTACCTGAGGCGCCATCGGCCGGTGCGCCCGTCGCTGCCTCTGTGGATGCCGTGTCGCCGCCGCGGGCCTTGCCGGCATGGCGCCGGGCCTTGGGTCTGAGCTCCGCGGCCACCCCCTTGCCGGCCTCGAATTGCTGCTCGAAGTAGTCGCGCACCACCTCCGGGTCGAAGGTCAGGAAGGTGCCGCCGGCGGCGAAATGCTGAATGAACACCTTGCCGAGGGCGAAGGTTGCCGCGCCGTTGAGGATCACCAGTGTGCCGCCGCCGAGTATTTGACCCGAGATGGGAATCAGCTTGCCGAGGCTCGCGGCCAGGGTCGGCGCCGCGGAGGTGGGCAGCACGCTGCCGACGAGGCTGGCGACGGCGGAGCGACCCAGGTCCGCCTTGAACTCGATGTCGTAGACCCCGGCCAGGCCGTGCAGCATCTTGAGCTGTACCGCCACCAGCGCCGCGAGGTCCAGCAGCGGCACCGGCACCAAGGCGACGGCCATGGCGCCAAGGGTGTATTGCTGGACCAGATGCTCCGCGGCGGCGTGCCGTGCCTCGGGCGCCTGCGGCTCAGCGCCGGCGGCGTCGGCCGCGGCGGTCCCGGCGGCGGCGGCGCCGTCCGGCTGTGCTTGTTCGGTCATCGCGTGCGTCTCCTGGTGGCGGTTGGGGGT